>NZ_JAKKFE010000012.1:0-670924 GCF_022230935.1 Micromonospora hortensis | reverse complement strand
CCACCCCACACTCCGCCCCCCGCGGCCGCCGCCGCCGCAGGGAGCCCCCGTGGGGGCTGTCGCGGGGGGACCCACCAACCCGGCCGTGGGGGGGGGGGCGGGCCGCGGGGCCCCCGGAATGCGGGTCGTGGGAGAGTGCGGGGTTGTCGCCGAATGTCGGTCCCCCCCCCCCTGGGCCCCCGGTGGGGGGGGCGGGGCCACCAGGTTTCCCCCCCCCCCCCCCCCCCCCCCGGGCGGCCCTCGCCGTCGGTGATCAAGAGGTTTGCGTCAGAAGTGGGCCCGCAGTCGACGCAAAGCTCTTGATCAGCGCGGGGAGCGGCGGGCGCGGCGCAGGGGAGTGGGGTGCACCGACCAGAGCAGGCGACGCCACCAGGGGCGGGCCGAGCGCAGGGTGGCCACGTAGGCGGTGGCGACCTCGGCGGCGCGAGCCGCCTGCTCGGGTGTGGCGGCGCCGGGGGCGAAGCCCACCTGATTGAGCAGGGCCGCCAACTCGTCGACGGCCGGGCTGGACGCGTCTGCCGCCGCCGTGCCGCCGGTGGGCGCGACGGGCTCCGGGTCGGCGGTCGGGTCGTTGCCGGACCTGCCCGCGCGGGCGTCGGCGAGGGTCTGGCGGGCGTGCCCGGCGATCTCGGTGGCGGCCAGGTCGTCCCCGACCGGTCTCCCGGCCAGCCGGAGCGCGTCGGTGACCTCCCGCCAGGCGCCGGCAATGCGCTGGCCGGGGTCGCCCCGCACGAGCCGGCTGCGGGTCAGCGAGCGGCGCATCGCCAGCAGGGTGAGCAGGAGTGCGCCCACCACCAGCAGCAGGCCGCCGCTGCCGCCGGCGACCAGCACCGGTGTGGAGACCCCGTCCGGGCCGGGTGGGGCGTCGGCGGCGGTCGCCGGTTCCGGTGAGGCGCTGGGCTCGGCGGTCGGTGCCGGCGCCTCCGACGGCGGTGGGTCCTCCGGCGTCGGGCGGAAATCCTCCTCCACCGGTCTCGGCTCGTCGTTGGGGCGGGGCAGCGGGTCGAACGCCACCCAGCCCAGCCCGTCGAAGAGCACCTCCGGCCAGGCGTGCGCGTCACCGGCCAGCACCGGCCCCTGCCCGCTGGTCCGGAAGCCCACCACCACCCGTGTCGGTAGCCCGGAGAGCCGGCCGAGGACCGCGAAGGCCGCCGCGAACTGCTCCGAGGTGCCCTCCTGCCCGCCGCCGTCGCGGGGTCCGAACAGGAAGAAACCCAGATTCGGGTACGCGTGCCCGCTCGGGGCGTCCGCAGCCACCCGGTAGTGCTCGGCCAGGAACTGCTCGATCGCCGACGCCCGCGCGTACGGAGCGCCGTTCTCCTCGGCGAGCTGGGTGGCCAGCCGGCGCATCGGATCGGGCACCCCGTCCGCGACCCGCAGCACCCGGGCCACCTCGTCGCCGGCGGGCACGTTCGCGCTGGCCAACAGGTTCTGATCGGGGCGTTCCTCGGCGGAGGTCACCGTGTACCGCAGCCCCGGCGTCAGCCCCTCCGGCCGGATCAGCGTCCCGCTTGCCGGGTCGTACGCCACCCGCGCCCCACTGACCTCCCGGGGCGTCGCCACGGCGGGTAGCAGCCGGCCGCTCAACTCGGCCACGCTGATCTGCTGGCGGACCGTCTGTACTGTGCTGTCCCGGGCCGCGGTCGCGGCCGGCAGGATCCGCCCGGCGTTGCGGTACGTCGCGCCGACGCGCCAGGTCACCCCGTCGTAGTCGCTGAGCACCGCCAAGCGGATCCGCACACCGCGCGTGGTGTCCGCCGCCGGGTCAGCCTCGGGCGGGGCGTCGGCGGGCGGTGCGTCGGGGCGTTGCGTGCTCACGTCGAGGAGCTTCTGCTCCGGGTGTAGCGCCCAGCCGGAGATCCGGATCAACGGGTTCTCGTCGAGCGTCTGCACCTGCGGCGGCTCCACGTACCGGCGTGGGTCCACCGGTCGGCCGTCGACCTGCTGCGCGACGACCGGGCCGAGCAACGCGACGAGGCCGACCACCACCGCCACCCCGAGCGCCGCGCTGGTGGCCAGGCGCAGTCGCACCGCCGCGCGTACCCGGGGGGTCAGCTCGGCGGTCGGATCGCCGCCGCCGGGCGCGGTGCGGGTGGGGGTGGCCAGGCCGAGGGCCGCGACCGCGACGAACACCAGCGTCGACCCCAGCGCCGGTTCGGCGTTCGGGCCGACCACGTAGAGGGCGGCGGCGTAGAGCCCCGCCGCCGGCAGGTAACCCAACAGCACCCGACCGGTGCGCAGCGCGACCTCCGCGCCGGTCAGCCCGGCCAGCCACGCCGCGACGACCGGCACCAGCACCGTGTCCGGGGTGGGCTCCACCGGGATCATCGCGGTGAGCAGCCGGGGAATGCCGTTGCGGGCGGCGTCCGCGGTGACCTCCAGCAGGCCGCCCGGCAACTCGGCGCGGGTGGCGGCCAGCCGCAGCGACCACAGTGTCCAGCCGGCCATCGCGGCCACCGACACCGGCGCCACCAGCCAGGACGGCAGCCGCCGGGCGGCCACGCTCACCAGCACCGAACCCGCCGCCGCGCCGACGACCAGCAAGGTCAGCAGGCCACCGGCGTACACCCGGCCGAGCACCACCCCGGCGAGCGCCGTCAGCCCGATCAGCGCCAGCGGCAGTACCGCCGCCCGCAGCACCCGCACGGCGACCGTCACCACCGGCGTACCCCGTCCCACTCGGCGGCGAACTGCGCGCCGTCGGCCGCGTCGACGACCACCAGGCCGGCGGTGCCCGGCGGCGTCGGCTCGGCCGCGCCGAACACAGCGACCAGCACCGACGGGTACGCCCCGCGCAGCGCCCCGACGTGCCCCAGCTCGTCGCGGCCACCCGGGCCGGTCAGGAAGATCAACGTGTCGCCGAGTCGGTCCTGCCGCAGCCGGGTGGTGGCCGCCCGCACCGCGTCACCGTCGTCGGACAGGTCGGCGGCGGCGAGCCGGTCCAGCGGCCCGAGAGGACCGTCGGCCTCGCCGTCGGGGCCCGTGACCTCGGCCGGCTGCGCCGGCTTAGTCGGCTCCGCCGGTTCCGTGGCGGCCACCAGCAACAGCACCGGCAGGTCGGCGCGGTGCGCGGCGGTGACGACCGACGCCGCCGCCTCGCAGGCCGACTCGAACGACTCCGCCACCCCGCCGACCCGCTGCGGGTGCGCGGCGGCACGGTTGTCCAGCAGGACGACCAGGCGCGGCAGGCTGGTGTCCACGTTCTCCCGCACCATCAGCTCACCCACCCGGGCGCTGGTGCGCCAGTGCACCCGGCGCAGCTCGTCGCCGACCACGTACTCCCGCAGCGAGTCGAACGTGATCGACCCGTGCGGGACCCCGTCCACCCGGCCGTCGAGGCTGCGCCCCGCGCCTCGGGGCACCGCCGTCAGCGGATGGATCCGGGGGTGCACCCAGACCGGCACCGCCGCGCCGTACGGGCGGGCCAGCGCCACCAACCCCAGCGGGTCGCGCCGGGTCACCCGCAGCGGACCCACCGGCACCACCCCACGACGGTCGGTCGGCACGTCGTAGCGGACCTCGGTGTCCCGGCCGGGCCGTAGGCGCAACACCGGCACCGGCACGGTCCGCTGCCCGCACCGGTCCTCGGCCAGCAGGTTCGCCGAGCGCAGCCGCCCGGTGTTGCGCACCGTCAACGTCATGCTCGCCGGCTCACCGCGCGCCACCCGGTCCGGGTCCGCGCGGCGGGTCACCGTCAGCCGAGGCCGCCAGGCCGCGACCAGCGCGGCGTAGCCGACGGCCGCGCCGGCCGCCGCGCCGAGCAACGTCAACTCGGGGTACGCGAACCGGAAACCCACCCCCAGCAGCACCACGGCGGCGACGAGCAGCCCGACCCCACGGGCGGTGATCCCCATCGCGCTGCTGCCGGTCAGCCCTGCACCGGAGCGGGTTGCCCCGACGGCAGCGGCACCGGCACCGAGGCGACGGCCTGACGCAGCACCTCCGCAGGGGTCATCCCGCGCACCTGGGCGTCCGGGGTGAGCAGCAGCCGGTGCGCGAACACCGCCTCGACGAGCGCCTTCAGATCCTCCGGCATGATCCAGCCCCGCCCGTCGATCAGCGCGTACGCGCACGCCGCGCGGGTCAACGCGATAACGCCCCGGGGGCTGACCCCGACGCGTACCTGGGGGTGGGTGCGGGTGGCCGCTGCCAACCGGACCGCGTACGCGTAGAGCGGCTCGGCGATGTGCACCCGGCGGGCCATCCGGACCATCTCGCCGACGGTGGCGGTGTCGGTGACCGGGGCGAGCGCCTCGGGGGACCGCACCGTCGCGCCGCGCAGCACCTCGACCTCGACTGCCTCGTCCGGGTACCCGACGGAGAGCTTCACCAGGAACCGGTCCAACTGCGCCTCGGGCAGCCGGTAGGTGCCATCCATCTCCACCGGGTTCTGCGTGGCGACCACCAGGAACGGCGACGGCACCGGGTGCCGGACTCCGTCCACAGTGACAGTGCGCTCCTCCATCACCTCCAGCAGCGCCGACTGGGTCTTCGGCGACGCCCGGTTGATCTCGTCGGCGATGACGATGTTGGCGAAGACCGGCCCCGGATGGAACTCGAAGTCCCGCGTCGCCTGGTTGAAGATCGTCACGCCGGACACGTCCGAGGGGAGCAGGTCGGGTGTGAACTGGATGCGCCGCCACTCACCCTTGACAGTGGCGGCGATGGCCCGGGCCAGGGTCGTCTTACCGACCCCGGGCACGTCCTCCAACAGCACGTGACCCTGGGCGAAGAGCGCGGTCAGCGCCAGCCGCACCACCTGCGGCTTGCCGAGCACCACCGCGTTGACGTTCTCGGCCAGCCGGGCGGCCAGGGCGGCGAAGCCCTGCACCTCCGGCTGGGTGAGCGGCTCGTGGGTGTTCACGGTCGGTGGTGCTCCTCGCCTGGTGTCCTCAGCAGGTGGGCAGGACGTTGATGGTGTCGCCGCCCTCCAGGTTGAGCCAGGCCCAGGGGATGTAGTTCTTCTTCCCCCCGTAGTTGACCTGCACCCACCAGGTGCTGCGCTTCTCGTTGTTGTAGATGTAGGCGTACACCTCTTCGCCCGACTTCTTGCAGTACGCCTGTAGCCGGCTGCCGGGCTTCGCCCAACCCACCTGCTTGTCGTTGTCCTGTCGGGCTACCGAGAAGATCTCGTTGCCGTTGCGGCCATCCCGGTCCCGGTCACAGTAGGTCGACTCGGGCCCGGACGCGCCGTTGCGGCAGGTCGCGATCCCGTACTGCGCCTGGGTTGCCTGCGCCTTCTTGGCGGTGCCCTTGCCGGCGGCGTTGCTCGCCGTCACCGTGAACGTGTAGTTGGTGCCCGGCGTCAGGCCCGTCATCGTGATGCTGGAGCACGCCCCGGCCTTCGCCGGCTCGCCCGTCGTGGTCAGCGTGCAGGTGGCCTGACCGCCACCGGCGTCCACTGTGAACGTGACAGTCGCCCCGGTGGCCGTCGACGACGAGCCGGTCACCGTGACCCGTGGCTCGGCCACAGTGCGGGCGGTGGCGGTGGCCTCCGGGCCCGGCCCCGCCTCGTTGACCGCCTTCACCTTCACCGTGACGTTCTGGCCGTTGCCCAGCCCGCTGACTGTCGTGCGGGTGTCGGTCACCTCGCTGACCCGCCCACCGACGTCCACCAGGTACTTCGTCACCGGCCGACCGTTGGCCTCGGCCGGCGCCCACTGCACCGTCACCGCGCCCGGCTGGTTGGCGACGGTCCCGGCGCGCAGGTTGAGCGGCCGACCGGGCGCCGCGAAGGGCACCACGGTGTTGCTGACCGGGGACGCCGCCGACCCGGCGCCCTTGCTGTTGACCGCCACCACCGTGAACGCGTACTGGGTGCCGAACTCCAACTCACCGGCGGGCACCACCAGCTCCGTCTTCGTCGACTCGCCGGCCGGAGCGTTCGTCCCTGCCGAACTGGCCGTCACCGCGTACCTCGCGATGGTGTTGCCCTGCCCGTTCGCCGCCGGCCACTTGACCAGCACCGTACCGTCCGGCCGCTCTTGGGCGGTGACGCTCGCGGGTGGGTCGGGCACCGCCGCGGTCGGCGTCACCGGGTTGCTGTTGCGCGGCGGGCCGTCGCCCTTGGCGTTGACGGCGTGCACAGCGAACCGGTACGTCTCACCGTTGGTCAAACCCTTGACCTCCACCGCACGCTGGTTCGCGCCCACCTGCACACGTTGGCCGGCACCCTCCACCACGTACTTGATGATCTCGGCCCCGTTGGCGGCGGCCGGGCGCCAACTCACCCGCGCCTGGGCGTTGCCGGCGGCTGCGGTGACGCTGCGCGGCGCGCTCGGCTTACCCACCCGCGGCTTCTTCGGCGGGGGCGGCGGCGGGGGAACCGGCGGCGGGTCGCCACCGAGCACGTCGTTGGCGTACTTGTTGACCTCGCGCACCTGATGCTTGTCGTCCACCACCCGGGCGGTCGCCGAGTCGGGGGAGTTGATGAACAGGTGGTTCTCCCGGACCTCCAGCTCCAGCGGCCCGTTGGCCCGCCCGCGAATGGTCTCGACAAGCTGACCCGCCGCGTCGAAGGAGTAGATGGTGCCGGTGGCCTCGTCGGCGCAGTAGAACCGGTTCGCCCAGGCCACCGCCGGGCTGAGCCGATCCCCCTCACCCGGCACGGTGAACCCGCTCTCCTGCCCACCGTCACCCACCAACAGCACCCGCCGGTCGGCGGTCACCGTGACCGGCACCCGTGGGCCGCTGGTGCGCGCGGGCAGCGCCGCCGGACCGGACAGCGTCAGCGGCGTCGGGTGCACCTCACCGTGCTGCACCCGCACCAGCTTCCCGGCCGTCCGGTCGAGCACCGCCACCCCGTCGTCCAGGGTGGAGACCACCAGCTCGTGGCTGGCGTCGGCGACGTCGTACGACTCGACCCGCTGCGGGCTGAGCCCGGCACCCGCGGGCGCTGCCGACGCCGGCGTGGACGGCAGCTTGGCGGCGGTGATCGCCGAGACCGTGCCCTGGCTGGGCACCGCGATCCAGAGTCGACCCTTGCCGTCGAAGGTGCCGCCGGTGATGCCCGGCGGATAGCGCACCGGCTCACCCACCGGGGTCAACGATCGCGGGTCGAGCTGCCGGACGATGCCCTGCACGGCGTCGACGACGAACGCCGCGTCCTCGTGCAGGGCCACACTGACGCCCAGGCCGGGGGTGGTCCGGGTGGTCGCGCTGAGCTGGAGGGTGGCCAGGTCCAGGGAGCTGACCTGCCCGGTCTGCAGGTCCCGCAGGATCAGCAGCCGGTCGGTCTGGGTGATCTGCATCGGGTGCTGCCGGGCCCCGGGGATCTCGGTGCGGGTGTCCACCCGGGCGGTGACCCCGTTGACCCGGGCCAGCTCGCTGCGCGCCGCGCTCCACAGCCAGGAACTCGCGTCGTAGTTGGCCACCGCGTTGTCCGCAGCGCCCAACCCGAGGACGGTCAGCCCCATGGCGGCCAACAGCGCGGCCACCGTGCCGACGGTCACCAGCCCGCCGCGCAGCCGGGACCGGGAGCGGGGGGCCTCGGTCTGTACGGCGTCGTCGATGCTGGCCACAGCCGGCTGCCTCCCCTGAGTCGTGGCAGGTGGCGCGCCTTCCGGCGACCCCTCCCCTGAGCCGGGTGCCATCATATGGCGCTGGTGGTGGCGGGGGAACCCGCACCGTCACCCCTGTGGATACCGAGAGTGTGCGTTGTGGACGTCCAGCTCAGCCCGGTTCGCGCTCGACGCGGCGCGGTTTCGGCTCGACTCAGCGCGGCGACGCCCGGCCGGAAGGCTCCCCGCTCGACGTGGCTTCGCGCTCCCGCGCGGTGCAAACCTGCCCGGAAGTCGCAAAGCTGTCAGTGGAGTAGACAGCCAACACGGTGAAACAGTGATCCACTCGGGAGTTCAACCCGTTGACGGTGTAGCTGGTCCGGCCCGGGTCCACGGTGGCCATCACACCCAGGGCCTGCCCGGCCCTGCCGGCGGCGACCATGAACGGCACCGCGCCGCCGGTCGGGTCCGTCCAGGTCAACGTGATCGTGGCCGAATCGTCGCGCAGCTTCAGGTCGCCCGGCGGCAGCCCGACCGCCGTCGGTGCCGCCCCCGTCGGCGCGGTTCCGGTCGGCGGCGGATCGTCGCGGGACAGCATCACCGCACCCAGGCCCGCCACCGCCACGACGGCCACCCCGGCCGCCACGACCGCGCCGATCAGCGCCGCCCGGTTGCGGCCCGTCGACCCACCGTCATCGGCGTACGCCGGCCGGTACGCGTCCGGCACCGGGTGGTACTGCTGGCCCGGGTACGGCGCCTGGTGCTGACCCTGGGTCGGGTACGACGTCTGGGGCGCCGGGGTTGGGTACAGCGTCTGGGCCGGCTGGTGGTGGTACTGCTGGACCGGTGGCGGCGCGGCTGGCGGCGCCAGCGCCGGGTCGGCGCCGACGCGCGGGGGCCAGGCTGGCTGCGCAGCGGGGCTCGGCTGCGCGTCAACGGGGCCCGCCTCGGCGATGCTCGCGTTCGCCTGGGCAGCCGTGAGGTGCGTTTGTGCGGCGGTGGGGTTCGTCTGCGCGGCGGTGGGGTTGGTCTGCGAGGCGGCGGGCCAGCCCAGGCTGGTCTGGACCTCGGCCGGGCCGCCCTGCGCCGGTACGGACGGCAACACCACTGTCTGGTCGGACAGCGCGCCAGGAGCCCGCTGAGTCGGCACTACCGGGGCGTCGAGGATGCCCAAGCCAGAGTCACCCATCGTGCCGGTACCGCCCACGTCCATCGTGGTGTGCCCAGCCGCCGGGGCCTGCTCGGTGGTGGCGGCCTGGGCAGCCGTAGTGGTCTGGGTGGGGGAGTCGGCACCTGGAGTGGGCAGCGGCTGCGGTGGGGCGCTGCTGCTCCAGGGCGGTGCGGTCAACCCCCAGGGCGGCAGGGGTGGTGCGCTCACCGGAGGCGCGGAGACGGGTGCTCCGTAGGGCGGCCCGGAGACGGGCGGCCCGAAACCAGGCGGCGCGGACACCGGGTAGGTGTGCCCGGGTGGTGCGGAGACGGGTTGGCCGTAGCCGGGTGGTCCGGAGACCGGGTACGGCTGGGCCGGTGGTCCGGAGACCGGGTACGGCTGGCTGGGGGGCGCGGAGATCGGAGGCGGGGTCATCGGCGGGGCGCTGATGGGCTGGGCCGGTGGCCCGCTCACCGGGTACGCCGGCCCGGGGTGGCCAACGGCCGAGGAGGGTCGGCCCGATGATGTCGCCTCGACGCCGGACACGTTGTGCGATTCACTTGGCGCGGTTGGCCGGTCGGCGGCTCGGGCGGCCTCCTCGGCGAGTAGCGGCTCGATCTGCCGTACCCGGATGGTGGGGTCGTCCCAGCGAGGTGCCACCACCGCCGGTGTCGCCGGCGGGGCGGTCGACGCCGGGGCGGTCGGTGTCGACGGTGGAGGCGGCACGTCGACCACCGGCGGGGTGGCGTGACCACCAACCCGCTGACGTGGTGCCACGGTCGGCCCGGACGGCGGTCGGTCTGGTGACCGCTGCCCGGCCGTCGTCGGCGGGTCTTCAGCCCTCGGCCGGGGCATCGGCCGAGGCGGTCCAGACGCTGGCTCGTCGAGGCGTTGACGGGGTGGCATCGCAATCGCCGGCCGTGGCGCGTCGGCGCGCGGGCGGGGCGCCGTCGCAGGTCGGGGTGCTGCCGTCAGTGGGTCGGGCGGCGCTGGCGCGATCGAGGAAGCTGCCGGCTGAACGGGCGTCGCCCGAGGGGCTGGGACCGGTGCCGGCGTGACGTCGCGGGGTGGCGTGGGTGTGGCTGGCGCGCGTACCGCTGGAGAAGTTTGTGGAGACGCGGCCGGCGGTTGCGGCGCCCAGGGCGAGACGGCGGGCGGCGGGCCACCGGCGGAGGGCCGCATCGCCGCGAGGGTCGCCAGCGACAGGGTCGGGCCGGCAAGCGCCGACCGGGTGCCCGGCTCGGCCACCGGGTCGACCGGGGCCGGACCGGGCGTCGGCGTGGGGTGCTGCTCGCCCGGCGTCGACGGAGGTGGGCCGAGGTAGTCGCGGGCTGCGCGTACCGCCGGGTGGTTCTCCCCCAGTGCGGCGGGCCCGGCGGTGGCGACGCGGGTGTAGTTGCGGCGGGCCTCGTGCCGGTTGCCGAGCTCCTCCGCCACCTCGGCGAGCTCGAAGGCGAGCGCGAGCATCAGCGGATCGGAGTGCTCCCAGCGGCGCTCGCCCGCCGCGAACGCCTCCTCCAACACCCGGCGGGCGGCGAGCGGGTCGTCCCCCTCCCGGTGCAGCCGTGCCAGCAGGTGCGCGGTGTGCAGCACCTCGGGATGGTCGTCACCGTACGGCGGGGGAGCGGATTCGACGGCCTCCGCGAGCAGTTGCCGGGCGGCGCTGAGGTCGCCCGCGGCGCGCAGGGCGAGGGCTCGGTGCTGGGTGGCTGCCAGGGGGGAGGGATGGGACACGTGGCAATGCTGCCGTCAGAGGGCCGCCGGACGCTACCCGGACACGCTCCGACAGCGTGTCGGTGCGGGTGTTTTGAGACGGCTTGAGCAGTGGCGGAAGCGACGGGGGAGAGGCGCCGGAAGGCGATGTGCATGATCCACGAGCGGCGTGTACAGTAACTCCCCGTGCGGCCCGCTGTGCTGGCTACCGGATGGAAGATCATCTGGTCGGCGAGGTAGGCTGAACGAGTAGGTCCGGGTGGCGGAATGGCAGACGCGCTAGCTTGAGGTGCTAGTACCCGTATAGGGTGTGGGGGTTCAAGTCCCCCCTCGGACACAAAATCTCAGCATCCATGCTGTGTATCGCGTACTGGTGGTCGAGCGCGCTTGACCACGCAAATCTGATCTCAGCGACGCCCTCGACCGAGCCTGTCTCGATCGGGGGCGATTGTCGTGGCTGAGCGTTCTGTGGCTCCCGTTATTCCGCCCGTGCTGCTGTCGGACCGACAGCAGCACGGGCAGCGTCAGTCGCGTGGCGGCACGATGCTGTACGGCTGTGTCACTGGGAGGCAGCGGGCCGAGCGTTCCATGGCCGCGAGATGCGTTGGCGATGACGGCTGCGCGTTTCGCATCAACGAGCGGTTCGCCGACCGAACGTTCGACGGTTACCGGACGATGTTGGCCGCAGGCGCTGGTGGGAACGGTTGACGCAGCGTCGGGCCAATGGCCGTGACCAGCGCTCGGCAATGGGATGTGGTGCTCGGTGAGGGCCGTGCAATAACCTTCGTCCCGCGGACCGCGTCGAGCTGACGCACTCGACGACAAACGTCGCGCCCTGCCGGGTGGCGCGGCACGCCGGCTTCACCGCCGCCGCGGGTACGAACCGCAGCGAGGCCCGTCATGCGGACGGCTCGCACGACATGTACCTACTTGCCCGCACCGCCAGCGTCGGCTGATGGCTGACAGCTCATCAAGCGCGGCGAGTCAGGCGCGGCGGATCGGCTCCCGCTGCCACCAGGTGAGACACCGCCAGAGCCATTCGAGCGGGCCGTACCGGAAGGACCGCGGCCAGAGCACGCTGAAAATCGCCTGCACGACCCCGATCGCCAAGCCCAGTCCGACCACAGCGCCGTAGGAGGATCGGGAGCCGATGTCGAGCAGCGCATCACCGGTCACGATCAGGAACGACGCGGCGACGTAGTTGGTGAGCGCCACCCGACCGAGCGGCGATAGCAGCGCGCCGAGCGGGCGTCGCAGGGCGGTTCGCATCAGCAGCAGGAACCCGACGGTGAAGAGGAAGGCGAAGGCGAGCCCGGCCGGCAGGATCCGGTAGTTGGCGGTTGGGCCGACTCCAGCCCGGAACTGCAACCACCCAGTCACCGCGGCGACCGGCACCGCGACGGCGAGTGCGACCGCGAGTTGCCGGCCCCGCGACGGCAGCGTGTCCGGGATGTCGTACTCCGCGATTGCCAGGCCGAGCAGGAAGAGGCCCGGGATGATGAAGAGACCGTTGAATGTCAGCGCGGCGGCGAGGGTCAACACGATGCCCAGCCCGAGCGCCCAGCGGCGGGACAGGTACGACGCCGGCAGGAGCACGACCAGCCCGAACACGGCGTAGAACTTCAGCACTTCGCCGGGCTGGATCAGGGTGTGCAGCGCGCCGAAGAGGCCCAGCCAGAGCAGCCGGCGCAGCAGCACCAGCCGGGGGCGATCGGTGCGTCGAGCCGCCGTACGCAGGAAAAGCGAGAAGCTGATCCCGAAGAGCAGCGAGAAGATCGGGAAAGGCCGTTGTACGAAGAGCAGCTCCCAGACGTACGCGCCGAGGTGCTCACCGGCCGGTCCGGAAACCCGGGTCAGGTGGGTCATCTGGACGATGTTGAACATGACGATGCCGAGGAGCGCGAGCCCACGCAGCGCGTCAAGTTCGTCGATGCGGTGGGGCCCAGCCGGTTGCGCCACGGGATCGGTCGAGTGTGCCATCCGGCAATGCCACCGCAGTCGTACCCGGTCGGGACAGGCCCGGAGGTCGCCTCCGCAACCTTCCTTCGTCGCGTTCTCCGGTCCCTTCGTTGGTACTCATGCCGCTCGCCGCGCCGATCCGGGCCAGCCCGGCTAACCTGCAACGCATGAGCGCGGTGGACCGCCGAAAGGTGCCGCCACTCGCCGTCGACGTGCTGCTGGTCGTCCTCGCGGCGGCGGCCGGCGTGGCCCGTGAGGTCGCTTTCCCGAGCGCCGGTACGAGGCATCTCCCGGCCCCGGTCTGGGTCTGCGCGGCGGCGCAGGTCGGCGCGGCGGCCACCCTGCTGCTGCGCCGACGCCGGCCGTACTCGATGGCCCTGGTTATTGCCGGCGTCAGCCTGCTGGTGCCAGCGTCGGCGGTCTTCCTCGCGCCGTACGCGCTGATCGTCTACGGACGCGACCGTCGGCGGTCCTGGGCGGTGATCGCGGTGCTCGGGGTGTGCTGGCTGCTCGGCGCGCGGCTCTGGACGGTTGACGACCCGTTCAGCGGGCCCGGACTGCTGGCCATCTCGGCCCTGCTCGGCCTCTACGTGAGTGCCCGCCGCCGGCTCGTCGCGGAGCTGCTCGACCGCGCCGAACGCGCCGAGCGGGAGCGGCTGCTCCTTGCCGAGCAGGCCCGTAGCGACGAGCGGCTCCGGATCGCCGGCGAGATGCACGACGTGGTGACCCACCGGATCAACCTGATGGTGCTGCACGCGGGGGCGCTGGGCACCAGCGCGACGGATCCCGCTGTTCGCAGCGCCGCCGAAGAGCTGCGGACGACGGGCTGCCAGGCGCTGGCCGAGCTGCGCGACCTGGTCGGTGTGCTGAGGCATGGCGACTCACCGACAACCCGCGTCGCAGCGGAGGACCGGGCTGCGGAGGGCGACCTGAACGATCTCGTGACCGACTCGCGCGCGGTCGGTCTGCCGGTCCGTCTCGACGAGGAGGGTGACCCGTCAGCACTGGCACCGGCCGTGCGGCGCACCCTCTTTCGAGTGGTACAGGAATCCCTGACGAACGTCCACAAGCACGCGCCGGGCTCGCAGGTGACCGTGTTGATCCGCTACCAGCCGGATCTGGTCCGCGCGACCGTGACCAACGACCGGCCCGGCCGTGCCCCCGACCCGGACCTCGCCGCCGCCGGCGGAGGCTCCGGCCTGGCTGGCCTTCGGAGTCGGGTCGACGTGCTGGGCGGCACCCTGGCCGCGGCGGTGACCCCGGAGGGCGGCTTCGCGGTGCGGGCCACCCTGCCCGGGCACGTGCCGACCACCGCCACGCGATGATCCGGATCCTGCTCGTCGACGACGAACGGATGGTCTGCGCCTACCTGCGGACGATTCTCGAAGCAGCCCCGGACGTCGAGGTCGTCGGCGAGGCGTACGACGGCGCAGAGGCCGTGGAGGCGGTTACCCGGTACCGGCCGAACCTGGTCCTGATGGACCTGCGGATGCCGGACGTCGACGGGCTCACCGCCATCGAGCACCTCACCCGGGCCTCGGCGCCGCCGAGGATCGTCGCGCTGACCACGTTCGACCTCGACGAGTACGTGCTTCGGGCGATGCGGGCGGGTGCCGTCGGTTTCCTGCTCAAGTCGACGGCGCCGGAGGATCTCGTCAACTTGGTACGGGTCGCCGCCGCCGGGCACACGGTGCTGTCCCCGACCGCGACCCAGCGGCTGGTGGCGAGCCGGCACGACGGAGAACGGGTCCGCGAACTGGTCGCCACGCTCACAACCCGGGAGGTCGAGGTCCTCGGCTGTCTCGGCGCCGGCCGCTCCAACCAGCAGATCGCCCGACGACTGCACCTCTCCGAGGCGACGGTCAAGGGGTACGTCTCCCGACTGTTGGAGAAGCTCGGCTGCGACAACCGCACCCAGGCGGGCCTGCTGGCGCACCGGGCCGGCATCCCGGCGAACTGAGAGCACCCGGCTCAGTTGGGCAGCATGAACCGCGTCCAGTACCCGCCCACATCTGGCGCACCCAAGACGGGCGGCCGTTCGGCGTACTTGACGAACCTCACGGAAGAGCGGCGAGGACCTCGACCTGTGGTGATGCGGTCAACCGGTGCGGCGTGACCTATCAGTAGAGGTCGAGGTGGTCCGGTGTTGCTGCACCCGGGATGGCTGGTGTCGGCCGGCGTCTCGGTTCGCCTACGGCTACGTCTGCGCGTTTGCCGCAGATCGATGTGAAGCGTTGCGGGGTGAGCTCGCCAGCGTTCGCCGCAGTTCCCTCGTCTGAGGCATCGATCCCACGGGCAGCGCCCTGACCAGGCCCTTCAGCCTGAAGACCTCTTCGGCGAATCTGGCAAGAGCCAGAGGGCCTGATCTGCTGAAACGCGGGTTAGGCGCGCCGGCCCAACGTGAATGCTGTCTGGCTGCCGTTGAGCAGGAAGCTGCGCTATCCACTCTTCTGCCTGCTCGGCGCTGTGGCCGCTACCGATCAGCTATGGGCGGGCTGTCCGTTGTCCTGCGGGCGGCAGGACTGCCGTGCGTGCCTTGACAGGAAGGCGGAGCAGCAGGACAGTCGACATATTCATTGACGTTCATCTTTCTACGGCGAGGTGTGCGATGCGGAAGTCGCTGACTGCTGTGGCCGCCATCGCTGTTGCCATGGTCGCGATGATGGCCGCGATCTCACACGCCAGTGCGGCGAACGCGGCGGCCGGGTGTCGGGTGAACTACGTCGTCACCAGCCAATGGACCGGTGGCTTCCACGCCGACATCGCGGTCACCAACGTGGGTGACCTAGTCAACGGGTGGACGCTGCGGTTCGCGTTCCCTGCAGTCGACCAGCGGCTCACGCAAACCTGGAGCGCCACCTGGGCGCAGGCGGGCCAGCAGGTCAGCGCGACCAATCTGGGCTGGAACGCGACCCTGGGCACCAATGGCTCCGCGAACATCGGTTTCGTTGGCGTCTGGTCGGGCAGCAACCCCATACCGGCGTCGTTCACGCTCAACGGCGTCACGTGCACCGGCGGCGTCCTGCCCAGCGTGACGCCGACCCGGACGGCCACACCGCCGGTCGCTGACTACCCGGCGATCGTCACCTGGCTCAGCCCGACCGCCGGCGCGGTGTACACCACGCCGGGAACCGTCCCGCTGGCGGCGACCGCGACCGTGGGAGGCGGACACAGCATCACCTCGGTGTCGTTCCGGGTGGACGGCGTCACGGTGGCCCGGGGGGTGAGGACGGCCGGTGACCGGTTCGAGGCGCTGTGGACACCACCGATCGGGGAGCCCGGCACCAGCACCACCTTCGTGCTGTACGTCTCGGCCGGCACCGACCAGTCGCTGCCTGGCGCTGCGCCACCGTTGCTGGTCACGGTGGTGACGCCGGCGTCCACCGGCACCAACCACCCGCCGGCGGTGGCGTTGAGCACCCCCGGCGGGCAGACCTACTTCCTCGAGCCGACGACCGTCACGCTGGTCGCCGACGTCGCCGACACCGATCCCGGTGACCTCGTCAGCCGGGTGGAGCTTTACCTCGGCGCAACCCGGCTGGCCGTGACGCCGACCGACAGCGGACAGCGCTACCAGTTCCAGACGGCCCTGTCGGCCGGCACGTCGTCCACCTTCACCGTGCGGGTCCACGATTCCCACGGCGGCCTCGGCATCTCGAACCCGCTGACCTTCACCATCCGTTAGCGCCTCGGCCCGGTGCCGAGCGGGCGATCAATCGTCTCCATCAAACCCGCTTTCGTCGACGAGGCCGCCTAGGAACGTCTCGAGGTCGGGGGCGATGACCGTGATCTGGTAGTTCCACTCCTGGTCGACGTGTACGACTGTCGGCTCGCCGGGGAATCGGTAGTCGAGGGCGATCATGTCGTGGCCCGCTGAGGGGCAGTCTGCGATGTAGAGGCCGATGTCGGGGTAGCCCCACTCCGCTATCCAGAACGCGTTCCCGAGTTCGCCGCACAGGCTGAATGAAGCAGTCCGACCGGTGGCCGCCAGTCTGTACACAGCCACATAGTCTGCGGACCACGAGGTTCGGCTGGGCGAGGGGTGGGCGTCACGGGCCAACACCCCGCCGTTGTGTCGCTGGGCCAGGTCGATGTACGCAGCGGGTAGCTTGCGTCCAAGCTGCGCCTCCACCTCCCGCAGAACCTCGTCTGTGAGCGGGCGACGTCGAAGCGGATCGGCGTCGCCTCGACATGCACCGGGCTCGCCCCGCATGCGCCGGCGCCGAGCATCGCCCAGTCGTCGTGACCGGGATAGGCCGGGTCGCGCCACGTTGCTGGAGCAGCGCCGCAACAGGCGCGCCGCTGCTTGTTGACGACACGGAGACGGCTCACCACGTAGACCACGCATCGGTTGACATGACGGGGCGGTGACATGCCGCGCGCGGGGACCTGAGCGAGAATGGGCCAGTTCGAATTCTGCGCAACCCTGGAAGGACCCTCCCTTGGCTGGTGGACTCGTAGCCCTGCTGGATGACGTGGCGGTGCTGGCCCGTGCCGCTGCCGCGTCGATCGATGACATCGGGGCGGCCGCCGCGAAGGCCGGCGCCAAGGCTGCGGGTGTCGTCGTCGACGATGCTGCCGTCACGCCGCAGTACGTGCGGAGCCTGGCGGCCGAGCGCGAGTTGCCGATTATCAAGCGCATTGCCGTGGGGTCGCTGCGCAACAAGTTCTTCATCATCCTGCCGGCGGTGCTGCTGCTCAGTCAGTTCGTGCCTTGGCTGCTCACTCCGATCCTCATGCTCGGCGGCGCCTACCTCTGTTATGAAGGCGCGGAGAAGGTGTGGGCCAAGGTCGCCCATCACGGTGCCGCCGGCGCGGGCGAGGAGAAGGTGCAGGACGAGACGACACTGGTGTCTGGGGCGGTACGAACCGACCTGATCCTCTCGGCGGAGATCATGGTCATCAGCCTTAACGAGGTGATCGATGAGGCGTTCTGGTCCCGCCTGGCGATCCTGGCTGTCGTCGCCGTCGTCATAACCGTCCTGGTGTACGGCGTGGTGGCCCTGATCGTGAAGATGGACGACGCCGGGCTGCGCCTGTCGCAACGTTCCGGCGCCGTCGCGACGTTCGGCCGCGGTCTGGTGAGGGCGATGCCGGTGGTCCTCACCGTGCTGACGGTAGTCGGCACCGCGGCGATGCTGTGGGTGGGCGGGCACATCCTGCTGCTCGGCACGAACGAGCTGAACCTGCACTTCCTGTACGAGGCCGTGCACCACGTGGAGGTCGCCGCCCACGACGCCACGGGTGTTCTCGGCGGGCTCGTCGGCTGGCTCGTCAACACGGTGGCCAGCGCGATCCTCGGGCTGATCGTCGGAGCGCTGGTCGTGCTCGTCATGACTCTCACGCTCCACCGCCGCACATCCAAGGCTGCGGCTGCGACTGCGGCGGGCACGACTCGTGCTGACGGCACCATCCCCGCACCCCCGAGCCGTGCAGGTCGGCGTCTCGACGCTCCTGCGGACCGAGCGCCGCGCGGTTGACCGCAACATCATCGCAACTCCACCACGCGGTCAGGCGTCCTGGTGCCGAGCCGCGCTCAACCCGGCTGAGCTGCGCGGGTCGTCCCGGGCCGGCCTGCGGCCCTTCGTGCTCTTCCTGGCCGCGGCGTGCTCACCGATGCCGGAGAGAGGAGGGGCCTTGACCTCCGGTGATGGAGGTCGAGCGGTGCGGCGTGACCTCCCAGTAGAGGTCGAAGTGGTCAGGCGTGTCGTTCCGGGATGGCTGGCCTCGGCCGGCGTCTCGGTTCGCCTAAGGCCACGTCTGCAGGCATGCTGCAGATCGATGTGGAGCGTTGCGGGTGAGCTTGCTGGACTCCGCCGCAGTTCCGTCATTCGAGGCGCAGATCCCACCCGCAACGCCCTGAGCGGGCCCTTCAGCCTAGAGACCTCTTCGGCGGACCCGAAGAGGTCGGCCCGTTTGCTCCCGGTCGTCAGTCGAGCGGCGTCCGCTCATGTCGAACTGAGTGGGTGTCACCAAACGATCACTCTGGGCCGGTCTCGTGGCCGAGGTTAAGCCAGAAGCGCAGGCCCGGCTCATGCCATCAATCGAGGCAGTGGACGTGGACGACGATGTGCTGTGGCTGATCGCCCGTGTCCCGGTGTAGGACCTCAAGCTCGATTCGGTGCCGGTCCTCTGAGACGGGGTCGTCCTTGTCGCCGGCCAGGCAGGTTGGATAGGTACCGTCGTTGTGCAGTGTCCCGCTAACGTCCTGCCAGCTTTCGGCGATTACTGAGTAGATCGTGTCGCCATCGAGAGGGCCCTGTAAGGCCCCGTCTTCCTCAAAGGCGATGGACCTGGTCTGGTCGTTCGACCAGGTGACCGTCCCAACGAGCAGCTCCGGCTTGGCGGTGTTCGGATCGTCGGCAAGCTTGGCCGCCCCGAAGCCGCCGACCAGCCCTACGGCGACCAGCGCTAGGGAGAATGCAATCGTTGCGAGGCGACGATTTGGCGGGGTAGCGACCGCAGCTTGCAGCACGTCGGCGGATGCCACTGGCATGCCTGCAAGGTACGCGATCGGCGCCCACAGGGCTGACCCAAAGCGCACTCTCATGCCGCTGGTCGGGCGCCCGCCTCTGCGTCTCGGTCAGGAACGCGCGGCGCTGGCTTTGAGGCTCCGCAGCTGTGCGGCCTTGCGCTCGGCGTCCTGCCGTGAGTATGAGCCGAGCGCTGAGAGAGGCATGGCGTCGTCGCCGAGGTGGAGGACGGGAGCGTAGAGCGGCAAGCCTGCCCGTATGTCGATCTGTTCGCAGTCGACCGACTGGATCGCGCTCCAGGGTGTGACCTGGTCACGGCTGTCGAAGCCGCGGACACGGACACCCTCTCCGCCGATTACCACGCCGAGTCGAAGAGCTCGCCAGATTCCGGCCAGGCCGCTCGTGACGAGGAGGCATCCCAGCACGATGCCGAACGAGTCGCGCTCGGCCAGTACGTCCCCGGAGGTGAAATACGTGACGCCCAGCAGGGTCCATACAGCGAAGATCACGACTAGGACCGGAATCTGGACGCGTGGCCTGATGACCATGCGGTGCATGGCGGAACATGCTACGCAGGCTTGTCCGGCCAATTGGCGTAGTCCAGTCCGGCTGCGGCGTTGGGGACCAACGGATCGTCGTCACGATCGGTGCACGGATCTTCCGCTGACATGGCGCGGCGATCGTGAGCGTGCTGCCCGATCGACCGATGTGGCTGCGGGAGCAGTGCTGGCGCCAACCAAACACTGGCAGGCAGCCCGCAGTTCCGCCCCCGGCGGACTCGATCGGCCGCGACCCGCGGGACCGGTGGTACGGGGGTCTGCTCATCGCGATCGCGACATCGATCGCGGCGAGCATCTTCTTGTGCGGACTACGACAGGCACTCGGCGGCTGGTACCTGCCCCACGAACCCACCAACTGAGTGCCTCAGCCCAGCCCATGATCACCATCCGTTGGGCTACGAGTGCTGAACTTTTGGATCGTAGGGATCAGCCGCGGCCGGCGACCTCTACGAGAGTCCCCGGAGCGAGGGGTTTTCCGTTGACGTCGAGTGGCGTCACCGGAACTGCCCGATCGGTCGATCGGATCACCGACGTAGAGACGAGGAACACTCCGGAGTGAACCCGGGCGCGCACAGGTGTAGGCGACCCGACCGCGACGGCCGTCGCGCCAGCAAGGGACAACTGGCCCACTAGCCCATTGAGGACCTCACTCACGCTGGACTGGTCGCCGCCACTGCCTGCTCCGACGGCTGCCTGGTGCCGACCGGACAGCATGCTCTCGACATACCAGCCGGACGGCCCGGTCCAGAGCCGTAACGTGTGCTCGTCGTCGAGCGAGACCGTGTCGGCCAGGACATAGCCAGCTGGTGGTCGCCAGTCGCGTTCAGGTACAGCAGGGTTCGGGGCGACGCTGATGACCGCCGCGACGGCTAGGCAGACGGCCGCCAGCCCGATCAGGCTACGCATGTTCGAGCGGAATCCGGCGATGCCCATGATGCGATGCTCTCAGCAATCGGGGTCAGTCGGAATGTCGGATCTTTCGCATGAGCATCGCCCACACTCCGTATCCGGAACCGACGTTGCCGGTGATCGTGCCAGCGGCCGAGCCCATAAACAGGGCGTTCGCGCAGTCCGGGCAAACTTGCCGGCCGGTGATGGTCTTCTCGAACGGCTTGCTCACGCGCCGACCACAGTCAGGGCAATCCCTGCCAGACAATCCCATTGACGCCTCCTCCAACAGGTGCTCGAGAGGATATCTCTGCGTCTTCATCGTCGAGGTCGCCGACGAGCAGCAAACCGCTGTAACTGCGACGGTGTATTCAGGCAGGATCATCGGCCGTGACACTCGTCCTGCCGCCGCGCCTGACAGCCTCGGCTCAGAGCTTGCGCGACGCCGCTCATCGACGCGGACTACGCACCGTCCAGCTGCACACCTTCGAAGTACCCGCCGGGTTGCGTGCTGATCACCTTCACGCGGGACCGAGCTTCGCCGACGTCGTCGCACCGGTGCTCGGGATCGCGCCCCTGGAGGCGGAACCTGGCTGGCTGACTAGCCTTCCTCGTGAACTCACCGGCCGCGAGATCACCATGGTCGCCATCGGCGAGGCCTACGAACTCCGTCGACCGGCGTTCATCAAGTCGCCCAACGACAAGAACATCCCGGCGATGATCTACACCGATGGTTCCCGCCTGCCCGGCCCGGATGCTGTCGACCGGCGGACTCCAGTGCTCGTCAGCGACATCGTCGACTTCACCGCCGAGTACCGGCTACACGTGCTCGACGCTGCTGTCTACACAGGCAGCCAGTACGCCGCGCACGGCCGGTTGCACCTCGGCCCTCCGTCGCCAGACGCGCTAGCCTTCGGCGCCGATCTCATCGCCGGATATGGGCACACGTTGCCCTCCGCCATCGTCGTAGACGTAGGACTGGTCGATGGCCACTGGGCCGTGATCGAGGCGAATGCCGCATGGGCCAGCGGCGCCTACGTAGCGGATCCAGACCTGGTCCTCGATGTCGTCCTCCGAGCGGCCAGCCCAACGGCTTCGGTGACCGCCCGCGACAGACAGTTCATCCGACGGCCTCAGCCGACCGCTGCGCTTTAAGCCAGCAGGTCCATACCGGTGTACTGATCTGGCTCCCCTGTGTGTCAAGACACCGCCGGGAGGAGAGTTCTATCCCGGGTCTCGGCGGGTCCAGGAAGTGACTTCTCCGAAGAGCCGGCTTGGGGATGCGAGTCGGTCACGCTGGAGCCAGTTGTCGTTCCCGTTGTCCTCCCGCCCGCATCGCTTCCATCGACGTCTTGCCGGTGGTCTTCTTCCGGTCGAAGTAGGCGCGTAGCGCTTGTGCGGGTCCATACCGATGACCACACGATCTGACGTGACACTCAACGCGTCCTCCGATGCTCGATCCACCTGGGTTGTCGAGCCGGGAGGGCAACGCTACTTCGAGCCGATCAAACCCCTCTTGAGCCTCTCCCCGCCCTGGGGACGACGCCCGGGCCGCGCAGGCCAAATGAGAGCCACACGACCAGCGTGGGCAGCCGAAATGAGAGCGACAGCCCGGGCGCCTCGACCGAAGCCTGGCCGGGCCACGGTCGCAGGTCAATGAAACATGTAGCCGATGGGCGGATGTTCGCGGTGGTCGCGTGCCTTGTCCATGTCTAGACTCCACCGATGCATGACGG
This sequence comes from Micromonospora hortensis, assembly GCF_022230935.1. NCBI lineage: Bacteria > Bacillati > Actinomycetota > Actinomycetes > Micromonosporales > Micromonosporaceae > Micromonospora > Micromonospora hortensis. The sequence goes on along the minus strand of NZ_JAKKFE010000012.1, from coordinate 648,946 downwards.
CGGCACCCTGTTGCGGATGATCGGGGCCTCGCAGGAATCAACCAGGAGCTGAGCGGTTCACTGCTTGGCCGTCGAAATAGCCGACCTCGGTTGAGCCCGACGTGACACGGACGTAATACCCCCAGCGTCTTAGGACCAGGGCGACCTTCGCGGCGCCGGCCGGGTTGGCGGAGTGGACGTTGATGACACCGACGTCAAGGGGGCGTTTGTCGAAGGCCGCCCGTTCCAGGACCTCCACGACCGGCCAGATCGTGTCGTCCCCGCCGAGGTCATGGTCCAGCCACAGTTCATCCAAGCGCCGGTCCCGGTACCGACCGAGGAGTTCAACCCCGGCGTCGCTGGTGCGGGCCACCTCGGCGATACGGCCATCCGCAAACGAACGCAGGTCATCAACCATGACGATCGTTCGGCGGGCGTTCACACGATGATGATGCCTGCCGGGAGACCCTTTCGGTGAATCCGAAGCCGACTGAGACAACGGAGTGCTTCGGAGCCACGGGCAGCAGTTGACAGTGCCCTATGCATCCTGGCAGGGGAGTGCGCGCAGGTCACGGCGGTAGGGCGCGGCCCTCGGCCCTGGCCTGGGCGCCACGCTTGGCCCCGACGCTGACCGCGCCGCAGCCGCTCATGCCGCCGAGAGGTCGCTATTGGGCGGCCGCTTGCCGGCGGACCTCGGGGCCTGAACACTTCGCCGCCTGATCGGCAATGTCAGGGTGAAGCGCGGACTTTGCCGAGGAGGGCCATGGCTTCGGATGCGGATTTGATAGGCCGGTCGCTGGATGGCGATGTCGACGCCTTCGTAGAGGTGGTCGAGCGTCATGAGGCCGCCGTCGGTTCGTACCTCGTTCGCCGGGCGGGGCGGGATGCGGCTGAGGACCTCCTGGGCGAGGTTTGGGTTGCGGCGTTCGAGTCGCGGCGATCGTACGACCGGTCGTACAACGATGCGCGACCGTGGCTGTACGGGGTGGCATTGAATCGCTTGCGGCGCTACTGGCGGTCCCGGCCCGCCGAGGACCTGGTCGCGGACGTGCCGGACGTGGCTACTGGATGGGATCCGTGGTCGGCGGTGGACCTCGGCGTGGACGCCCGGGCGGTGCTCCGGTCGGCCCTGACGCGGCTCAAACCCGAAGAGCGGGAGGTCCTGAGGCTCGTCGCCTGGGAGGACCTGACCGCAGCCGACGCCGCGCGGGCACTCGGCATACCGGCCGGCACCGCGCGGCGGCTGCTGAGCCAAGCCAGGACGGCATTGCGCGACGCCCCGGGGGTGTCCGCGCTTCTGAAGGACCGCAACAGCGCGAAGGAGAGACACCGATGACCGACGAGCTCGATCTGGTCGGTGCGTTGGGCAGCGCAGAACCACTACGCCCGGAGGCGTATCAGCGGGCGCGGGCGGTGCTGCGGGCGGCTATGGCCGACCCCGGAACCGTGCGGCTGCTGGGCGCGATATCAGCGGCGGACACGACTATGGAGGCGACTTCAACCATGAAAACGACGACAACCACGCGGGACCACGAATCCAGCCCGGCGCTTCAACGCCGCCGCCGGATTGGTATCGCGGGCCGATTGGGCATCGGCGCCGGGGTGGGGGTTGCCGCCGCGGCGGCAGTCGTCGCTGTGGTGCTCAACTCGCCGGCGACCGGGGGCATGGAGGCCGGCAAGGATCCGTCGGCCGCCACCTCGGGCTCGACCACTGTCGACGGGTCGGCCGAGCGCGCGCCGCTGATGACCCTGGCCGGGTCCATCAAGACGGTCACCCCGGCGGCGGGCGACGCGTGGCTGGTGAAGGCGACGCAGGTCCACGGCACCAAGACCATGCAGGTCGTCTACACGCTGTACACCGACGGTCACGCGATCTATACGGGCAACAGCGTGAGGGACATCAAGCGTGCGATCGCCCGTCACCAGGACCAGATGACGGACGGCGGCTACGCTCCGCTCCTCAAGGCAGCCGTCGCCGCGGCGGACAGCAGCCCAGCCGACGGCCGGACCCAGATGCTCAAGGCAGCCAAGGATCCGCTGGTGGGCCTCGACCCCGCAGCGCAAAAGGCGGCGTGGGACAAGCAGCAGGCGGCCGCTCAGGTGATCATCAAGCAGAAGGGCGGCAACGCCAAGCCGAAGCCGTACAGCCCCCAGGCCGTACAGCGGCACTTCGACAACGCCCTGTGGACGTACAGCACCCAAGCGCTGTCCGCTGGCGACGGCAACACGCAGGTCCGGGTCGGTGTGCTGCGTCTGCTGTCCACCATCGACGCGGTCAGCGTCAAGAACTCGACCACCCACGGCAAGGCCACGCTGACGATCACCGCCGGCCCCGAGGTGTTCGGCGGCGAGGGCAGCGAGGTGCTGACCATTGACGCCAAGACCGGCATGCTGGTCAAGGACGTCTCCACCGTGCCGGGCCTCCCGCAGGCCTCCACGACGTACGAATCTTCCCGCGTGACGAAGGCCGACCTGTAGGCCGGGAACTCCCATCCGCCAGCATTCCGGCAGACGGGCGTAACACGGCCCGGCGTTCGGTAACGGTGCGGGCCGCCTCCAGGCGGCCCGCACCGTCGTTTTGTTTGTTCGCGCGGCCCGTGCCTGATTGCGATGATCGACGCGTGACGTACATCCCGGACCTGGCGCCCTATGACTACTACCCGGGCGCCCCGGACGCCATTGCCATTGGTTGGCTGGATTCGAGCATGTCCTTTACTGCAGGAGCCTGCCCCCGAGACGTTCGAGATCGCTTGGTGAGGCTCGGTGCCAGACCAGTGCGGCTCATGCGTGGGTATCACTACTGCCAGTTCTGCGAGGCAGCGGTCGAGCCTCTGCGCGTGATTCGGGCCGACATTTTGCTCTACGAAGCTCCCGATGTTGCGCGCGGGAATGGCGAGATCTGGCTCACCGGAATGGACGGGACGAACTTCGCTGCACCGGTGCTGATCGGCCACTACGTTGAAGAGCATCGCTACCTGCCACCTGATGGCTTCATCGAGGCGGTTCGGACCGGTGTCCCCACCCCCGGCGTCGCATAGTGAGGATCCGGCTTCTGCCGCGCTCGGCTGGCAAGTGAAGGTCAGCCGCACCGGCACCGCAAGATGTCCGTTGACCTCTCCACCTAGCCTCGCTGGTGACAACCACTGGGCCGACGGGTTGCGGGTGCGCTGCCGGACGTGTTGTCCGCCAGTTCCCCGTCCGCGTCGTTGCAGTATCGCTTGGGCCTGCTCGAAGGTCGCGTCGTCGATGAGTGACTCATGGGTGATGTCCTTTGGAGACCATTCATTTGCCGCGGACGTTCCAGCGCATGACGCCGGTGTGACCCATTGCCACGTCGTCGACGTCGAGGTGGCCCGCGACACTCAGATCGACCCCCGCGGCGGACGCATCTCACTCGCGCCCGGCGAGCCGTCGTCGGGGCCTCGGGTCTGCCGACGTGGGTAGGTCGACCGGCAGGACTTCCTGCGAGTGTCGTCAGTTCGGGTGTGCCGTTCACGTGGTGTGCGCGAAACCGATGAAGAAATCAAGACACAAGGTGTCAGGTTTTGGGTCGAGCATGGGTTGCTGGTCGACGCCGATGGTGCGGCGTAAACCGGAAACTCGGATAGATACGAACAGATAAGGACCTTCGTGCGCGAAACTTCGGAAGAAATCACAGGGCTTCAGGCTCTCCTTGATGCCTCCCTGTCCCGTTCCACCTCGCACCTCCGCTCGATCATCAGCACCGAGCGCACCTTGACCGCGCAGCAGCTCACCCACGTCCTCGGTGGCATGTGCACCCTCGCCCTGTCCACAGTGACGGCGAAGGGCGAGCCGCGGATCAGTGGTGTCGATGGGCACTTTCTGCACGGCAAGTGGCTCTTCGGTACGGCGCGCGACTCGGCCAAGGCGCGCCACCTCTCGGCGCGGCCCGCCGTGAGCGCCGCGCACATGCGCGGTGAGGACCTGGGCGTGTTCACGCACGGAAGGGCCGAGATCCTCAACCCCCACGACGGCGAGCCGGCGGAGGACTGGCCGGACCTGCTCGCGTACCTCAAGGACTTCTATGGCGAGGAGCTCTTCGACTGGGACAACGACGTCGTCTACTACCGGCTGCAACCGCACTGGATGGCCGCCTACGCGCCCGACGTCGCGAAGCTCACTGCGCTGTCCCAGCCCTGATCCCCCAGCAGTGGCCGGATCGGGACCAGCCACGTCATGAGAGAGCGGTGAGGCATCCACGCAGGTCCCCTGGACGGCGACCTGCGGTGAAGCGCGTGTTCGGTTTGCTCGGCAGGGGCAGGGGCAGGGGCAGGGGCAGGGGCAGGGGCAGGGGCCGGGGCAGAGGCAGGGGCTGCGCGCCCATGCCCTGCCTCGTGGGCGAGAGGGTGGACGAAGGTTGACTGAAATCGGATCGGGCGTCGCAAGGATGGGACGCGACACCATCGACGTGGTGGGGGCTCGTACCAACAATCTGCGGGACGTGTCCGTCAGCATTCCCAAAGGACAGCTCGTCGCCTTCACCGGAGTGAGCGGCAGCGGCAAGACCTCGCTGGCCATCGACACCCTGCACAACGAAGCCCAGCTACGGTATCTGGAAGGGCTTTCGCCCTTCGTACGGCAGTACATAACGCAGCGCAACCGGCCGAAGGTCGACCGCATTTTGGGCCTCGGCGCGACGCTCGCTGTCGACCAACGCCGCCTGAACCGTAACCCCCGTTCCACCGTCGCAACGATCACCGGCATCGACGGGCACCTGGGGCTGCTGTACTCGCGCCTTCCAGGGATCGGCGCAGACCCGGCGGCGGGGATTGGAAACGAGCATCTGACGACCGCTCACTTCGACCGCAACACGCCGGAGGGGAGCTGTGCGGACTGCCACGGGGTGGGCGGGCGCTGGCAGGCGCAGGAGGACCTGGTCATCACCCACCCGGAGCTTCCGCTCTTCGAGGGGGCCTCGCCCTGGTACGCGAAATGGCGGTCGGGGGAACACGTGTTCGTCCCGGCGCTTGCCGAGAAGCGGGGCGTCGACCTCGGCCGGTCGTGGCAGTCGCTGCCCGAGGAGTTCCGTTACTGCGTGCTGTATGGCACAGGTGACGAGAAGATCGAGGCGACCGTCGACATGACGAACAGGAATGAGCGGGCCCAGGTGACCTACACCTCGAGCCAGCCACTACGGGGCGCTCTCGCCGAGGTGGAGCGGGTGTTCGTGAACGCCCAGACGTCCAGCGCCAAGCAGCGCTACCTGCCGTACATGCGCAAGCAGCCCTGCGGCACCTGCGGCGGCAGCGGATACGACGAGGTGGCCCGGTCCGTGCGGCTCGGCGGACTGACCTACCCCGACCTGCTCGAGGTGGAGGTGCGGGAGGTACGCGACTGGGCTAAACGCGTCGCGGATGAGCTGGACGCCCGGCAGCGTGAGGTGGGCGAACCGCTGCTGCAGGACCTCGGCCGCAGGCTCGGAATCCTTGACCGGCTCGGCCTGGCCCATCTCCAACTGTCCCGGAGCGCAGCGACACTGTCCGGGGGTGAGTTGCAGCGCACCCGACTCGCCGCGCAGCTCAGCACCGAACTGAGCGGCATCATCTTCGTCCTGGACGAGCCCGGCACCGGGCTGCATCCGGCGGACAAGGCGCACCTGCTCGACATCGCCCTGGAGCTGCGCGAGGCCGGCAACACCGTACTCCTCGTCGAGCACGACCCGGAGCTGATCGCCCGAGCCGATTGGGTGATCGACATGGGGCCGGGCGCCGGCCGATTCGGCGGTGAGATCCTCGTGTCCGGGCCTCCCGCCGACGTAGCCGCTCATCCCACGTCGCTGACCGGGCGCTATCTGGCCGGCGAAGGGCCGCGGCTGCATCGGACCCGCCGCCCGGCCGGGGACGACACCGACTGGGTGGAGCTGCACGGCCTGCGTGCGCACAACGTGACCGCGAGCCTGGTGAGGTTCCCCGCCGGTCGGCTCACCTGCCTGACCGGCGTGAGCGGCAGCGGCAAGAGCAGCCTCCTCGCCGCGCTCGGGGCGAGCGTGGGGGCCGCCCTGGACGGAACGGCGACCGACGCGGTGCGGGAGGTGACCGGCGTCGAGGGATTCAGCTGGGTCGCCGTCGTCGATCAGGAACCGCTCGGGCGGACGCCGAGATCCAACCCGGCGACCTACAGCAAGGCGTTCGACATCGTCCGCAAACTGTTCGCCGAGACCGACATCGCGCGCGGACGCGGGGTCGACGCCTCCTGGTTCAGCTTCAACACCGCAGGCGGTGGCCGCTGCGAAACCTGCACCGGTTATGGCCGAAAACTGGTCGACATGCATTTCCTACCCGACGTGTGGGTGGTGTGCGACGCGTGCGAGGGCCGGCGCTACAAGCCGGATGCGTTGGAGGTTACCTACCGGGGATTGGCCATCGATCAGGTCCTGGAGCTCACCGTCGCCGAGGCCGTGGAGCAGTTCTCCGAGCCCCGACAACTCGCAGAAACCCTGGGAGCTTTGAACCAGGTCGGGCTCGGCTATCTCCAACTCGGGCAGAGCGCCACAGAGTTGTCCGGCGGCGAGGCGCAGCGGCTGAAGCTGGCGTCCGCCATCCAACGCGGTGCTGCGAGCCGCAAGGCTGGTCTCGTCGTTCTCGACGAGCCCGTCTCGGGCCTGCACCCGTCCGACATCCAGCGTGTGGTGGACGCGCTCGACGTGTTGCTGGACTCGGGCAACACCGTCGTCGTGGCCGAACACGACATCCCCGTCGCCGCGTCCGCGGACTGGGTGATCGACCTGGGGCCGGGAGCCGGTCCGGATGGGGGCGCGGTGGTCGCGGCGGGCGCCCCGGAGGCCGTCGCGACAGCCGACACCCCGACCGCCAGCTTCTTTCGGCGGTACGCGGCGGGCCTACCGCTCCTGGAGACACGTGAAGACCTGCGCCGCCCAGGGGCCCGGGCGGGTGCTGCCCCCCTGTCCAGGCACCAGTCGAGGAGGAGCGTCCATGCCTGATATCGGTGCGGAAGCGTGCGCCCTTCGGCCGCCGCCGCTCGTCCGCTGGGCGCGTTCCCCTCGGTTTGCGTCCGGCCCGGTCAACGTGTCACCCACCGAATTCAGCCGGAACCACGCGGTCAGGTTTCAGCCATACTGGGCCGTTCCAGCCCTCGCCGGACGGCCCAGTTCCGACGGTTGTCAGCTGCGTGCGCTCAGGACAGCGGGTTCCGGCGTGCCCGCCGGCGGCCGGGGGTCGTCGTGATGCGTGAACAGTTCGCTGGGCCACCACATCCATCGATCAACGTCCACTGTTAGTGCGGTGACCAGCACCGAGCGGACGATCATGGTGTCCAGTAGTACGCCAAACGCCACAGTGAACCCCAGTTGCGCCGCGAACACCAAGGGCAGTGATCCCAGCGCCGCGAAGGTACCGGCCAGGACCAGACCCGCTGAGGTGATCACACCGCCGGTGGCGGACAGCCCAGCCCGGGCACCCTGTCGGGTGCCGTGTACCTGTGCCTCCTCCCGTACCCGGCTGACCAGGAAGATGTTGTAGTCGATGCCGAGGGCGACCAGGAACACGAACACTAGGAGTGGGAAGTTCGCGTCTGCCCCGGCGAAGTCGAACACGTGATTGAACACCAGCGCGCTCACGCCGAGGGACGCTCCGAGCGACAGCACCACCGTCGCCATGAGCAGCAGCGGTGCGACGATCGCCCGTAGCAGCAGTGCGAGGATGAGGAAGACCACGATCAGTACGACGGGGATGATCACTTTGGCGTCGCGGGCTGCCGACTGTTGTGTATCGAGTGCGATCGCCGTGCTGCCTCCGACCCGCGCATCAGCACCCTCGATCTTGTGGACCGCGGCTCTGGCCTGCTCGACTGTGCGCATCGCGGCCTTGCTGCCGGGCGCGTCCTCGGGCGTCCCGAGAACGAAGACGTCACCATCCTTGACCATCGGTGCCGCGACGTCGGTGATCCCTGGGACGCCTGACAGCGCGGTGACGACCTGCTCGGCCGAGGCGGCCTTGGCCACGACGTAGATGGGGTCACCGGACCCGGCCGGAAAGTGCCTGGACTGGATCTCCTCGCCGACGACCGCCTGCGGCTCGTTGGTGAACTGACCCTTGCTCGGGATCCCATCGGCCTTGAGCCCCGTCATCCCGATCGCCATGACGCCGAGGACGAGCGAGGTGGCGACCCACACGATCCGCGGGCGGCGGGAGATCGCGGTGCCGATCCGCGTCCAGATGCTGTCCCTGGCCGTTCCGACCGACCCGTACGACGGTTTCACCGGCCAGAAGATCCAACGGCCGCAGATGACCAGGAGGGCCGGCATCAGGGTGAGCATGGCAAGTAGCCCGACGACGATACCGATGGCACAGGCCGGGCCGAGGCCTTTTGTGGAGTTGAGAGTGGCCAGCAGCAGCACCAGCAGGCTGACGGCGACGGTCGCGGCGCTGGCGATGATCGCGGGACCGGAGCGGTACAGGGCTTCCGCCATCGCGTCGTGCCGGTCCTCGTGTCGCCGCAACTCCTCCCGGTACCGGGAGATGAGCAGTAGCGCGTAGTCGGTGGCGGCGCCGAACACCAGTACGGTCAGGATGAGGCTGGTCTGCGTGTTGACGACGAGTCCGGCGTTCTTTGCCAGCAGGTAGATCACCGCTTCTGCCGTGACCAGGGCGCCGCCCGCGGTCAGGAGCGGCAGCAGTGGCAGCAGTGGACTGCGGTAGGTGAACAGCAGGATGACCACCACTACCAACGCCGTGATCATCCCCAGGGCGCCTCCTCCGCTGAAGGCCGTTATCGAGTCGGATGCGTAGCCGGCCGGCCCGGTGACGTGGAACCCGAGACCGTTGGCGCTCTGTTGACCTATCGTGGTCATTTCGCCGACCACCGCGTGGGCACCGTCCCAGCCCTCACTGCCGTCGTCGACCTGCACCACTGTCAGGATGGCCTTGCCATCCTGGGACTTCGACGGCCCCTGTGGCTGCCCCACGACCTTTTCGATGCCCTGGAAGGCTTCGGCGTCAGCTTGGGCCTTGGCCATGTCCGCAGAGGTGACGCCCTCGGGCCGGTCATAGATCACGATCGCGGGCAGGGTCTCGGCGGGCTGGAACTTCTTTGCCTGGTCGAGGACCCTTGTCGCCTCCGCGTTGCTGGGCAGCCAGGCCGAACTGTCGTTCTTCTCGACATCGCCCAGGTTGGCGGCCAGCAGGAAGGCCGGCACCATCAGGGCGACCCAGACGGCCACGATTGCCCATTTCGCAATCCTGCCACTGGGCAAGGTCATCACTTTCCGCAACATGGGGATTCCTCAGTGCTCAGTCGACAAAGCCGTGCCGAAGCGGGGAGCGCTTACAGGCGTCCCACCGTCCATGGCCGGAGTTTGTCGGGGTGGCGTACCGCCCAGATGCGCTTGATCCGGTCGCCGACGACGTCGAAGGCGTACACCGATACGGTGACGCCGTCCTGCTGGGCGATCAGGCCGGGTTGGCCGTTGACCGTACGCTCCAGAATCGTCAGGTTTCGAAGTCTTCCCTCGAGGTGGATCAGGGAGCGGACGATCTGCTCGGCGCCTTCGATCGGGTGGAGCACGGCGCCGACAATGCCGCCGCCGTCGGCGATTGCCGTGGCGTTGGGGTCGAGAAGGCCGATGAGGGCGCTGATGTCCTTGGCTTCCCAGGCCTGTTTGAAATCCCTGACGATGTCGGCGCGTGGGGCTGTCGAGGTCGCGGGGGTCTGTGTTGCGCGTACGCGCCGACGGGCCGAGGAGGCCAACTGGCGGCACGCCGCAGGGGTACGACCGACGATGTCGCCGACTTCCGCGAAGGAGTAGCGGAAGACGTCGTGCAGGATGAACGCGACGCGCTCGGCCGGGGTCATCGATTCGAGTACGACGAGGAAGGCCATGGTGATCGACTCGTCGAGGGTGATGCGGTCGGCCGGGTCGATGGTGGTGGCGTCGGCCCGTCCGCTGATCCACTCTGTGGGTTCGGGTAGCGGCTCGGGGATCCATTCGCCCACGTAGGTCTCCCGCCTAACCCGCGCCGAGGAGAGCAGGTTGAGGCAGATCCGGCTGGCGACCGTGGTCAACCAGGCGCCGGGGGATTGGATCGCCTCCTGCTGTTGGTGGGACATGGCGTACCAGCGGGCATAGGTCTCCTGGACGGCGTCTTCGGCGTCGGCCAGGGAGCCGAGGAGCCGGTAGGCGAGATTGATCAGCTGACGCCGTTCGTTCATGACCGCGGTCAGGCTCGGATCGGGTCGGCCATGTCCTGGCTCGGTTGGTCTGGTCATGGTGTCGCCGACTCCCCTTGGTCGCGTCTGCCCTCACGTGGTTCGACAAGACAGCACACCGAACTGTGAGGTTCGCGCGTCGCCTCACATTCCGAGGCGCCCTGTTGTCGTACCACTGAGACGATCAGCCACCCAGCCGGCCCAAAGCGCAGTGAGACGGTGGCCTTTCCCTCCGTCCTGACGATCGCAACTGACCGGAACCCTGGCCCGTCCCGACGGCACCGATCACACCGCCGGCGTGGACAGCTTCTTCCGGCCCCGGCGGTCTACCTCCATTGCGCGATCCTGGCAATCACCGACACATCAGACCGATTTGACGAGGCGACTGAGATGCGAACTCAAGCGACCAGAAAGTTCCAGGAAGCGACCGACGAGAAGCCGGCTACCGTCACACGAAGCGGCTGGAACTGGAGCCGGATCCGCCCCATCGCCTTCTGGACCACGACGTTGGTAATCGCCCTCGAGTTGGCTGCTGGATCGGTGTGGAACCTGCTGACGATCGAATGGGTGGAAGTGCAGTTGCACCACCTGGGGTACCCGCACTTCTTCGCCTACATTCTCGGCGCGTGGCAGGCCGGCGCGGCCGTCGCGATCGTCGCGCCCGGGCTCCGGCTGCTTAAGGAATGGGCGTACGTGGGCGCCTTCTTCCTGTGGTCCGGTGCCGTGGCGTCGCACCTGTCAGTCGGTGACGGCCTTCAATCGTGGGGGGTGCCGCTGATGTTCGGTGCATGCGCGATCGCCTCGTGGGTGCTGAGGCCAGCCGACCGCCGGCTTCCGGAGACGCGGCTCCGTCGGGCCCGCCCTGCCGACGCTGGACCGGGTGGCTTCGGGCCGTTGGGGATCCGTCCTCGCTCCTGGGCAAGCCGTCCTCGCGCTTGGATCGTCCCGATCGGACTCATCGCTGTCCTGTATGCCGTCTCGTTCCTGACGCTACCCGTGATGGAAGACGTCATGCGTGAGCAGGCAGTTGAGCTCGGCTGGATCGACAGGTAACGAGTAGGGCCCCGACGTTGCGCTGTCCTGGGCGCACGACATCCGTGCCAGAACCGTTCAGGGCGCTAGACGGTCACGAATCTGCTCCGTCACCCGTCAACCAGCGCATATCAAAGGAGACGACCATGACTCACCGCCTGGTGGTACTCGGCGCCGGGTACGCGGGCCTCGGCGCCGCCAGGCGCGCCGCCCGCCGGCTGCGCCGCACCGACGTCGAGGTGACGCTGATCAACGCCACCGACCGATTCGTGGAACGAATCCGGTTGCACCAGCTCGCCGCAGGGCAGACCCTGCGAGACCGGCCGCTGCGAGCCATGCTGGACGGCACCGACGTGAAACTCGTCGTGGCCCGGGTCACCGCCATCGACGTCGACGCCAGGCTCGTCCGACTGGACGCCGAGCCGTACACGGTCGGTTACGACACCTTGGTGTACGCGCTGGGCAGTGGCGCGGACGTTGGCAGCGTGCCGGGGGTACGGCAGCACGCGTTCACGATCGCGGAGGCGGCTCAGGCGCAGCGGTTACGGTCGCATCTGCTCGGTGCCTCGGCCGGCGATGTCGTTGCCGTCGTCGGCGGTGGCCTGACCGGCATCGAGGCCGCCACCGAGCTTGCCGAGGCATATCCGGGGCTACGGATCGAACTGGTGACGAGTGACGACCTCGGTGGTTGGCTGTCTCCGCCCGCGCGGCGCCACCTCGGCCGGGCGTTCGACAGGATGGGCATTGGCGTCCACCAGGGTGTGCGGGTCGAGACGGTCTCGGCGGCAGGCCTGCGCCTCGACGACGGGCGAGATCTCGACGCGGAGGTCGTCGTCTGGACGGCCGGTTTCCGGGTGTCCGCGCTGGCCGATCGGGCCGGTCTGGCCGTCGACGGCCGTGGCCGGATGATCGTCGACGAGACCTGTCGATCGGTGTCGCACCCGCAGGTGTACGGGATCGGTGACGCCGCAGCGGCACCCGCACTCGGCGGCGAGACCCGGATGTCCTGCCAGACCGGCCTTCCGATGGGTCTGTACGCGGCGGACGCGATCGCGGCCGTTCTGAACGGACGGACGCCGAGGCCGCTTCGGATCCGTTACGTCTGGCAGAACATCAGCCTCGGTCGGCGGGACGGGATCACCCAGTTCACCCGAGCCGATGACTCCCCGATCGGTGCGGTACTCACCGGCCGGTCCGCCATCGGCTTCAAGGAGGCGATCAGTCGCAGCACGGTGTACCGCCTGCGCCACTCCGGCCCGGTGCGCTGAGGGGAAGGCCCGGCAGTGGTGTCGTCATGGTGGAGGTGACGTCGTGGCGCACGCTGACGGCGGCGAGCACCGCAGCGACCAGTCCGGACAGGACGCGTCGAGATTCACGAGGTTCTTCCTGATGGTCAACAGGGTGAGTGCCCTGATGGGTTGACGTGGGCGGGCAGCGCGGGATGCCGTTACTGAGTGGGGACGTCGAGGTCGCGGAACGGGCCGATCTTGACTCTGAGGGTGTCGGTGGTGTCGGGTAGGGCGAAGAGGGTCCAGAACTCGCGGGTCTGGCCTGGTGCGAACTTTTCGGTGTTGATGCGGACGCCGGAGACGGCTGTGCATGCGCAGTAGGAGTCCACGCCGCCGTCGGTGGGAACCTCGAGGCGGCCTGGCCGGTACTGGCGGCGGGCCGCGAGGTCGGTCAGGCGGACGTTGCTGGCGGCCTGGTATTTGTACGCCTCCCAGTCCTGAGCATGGTGCAGGTCTCTGAACCAGGCCTCGGACGAGCCCTTATTGGTGATCTTGTAGGTGAGCAGGCCGAGGCCTCCGGGTAGCCGGCGCAGGCCGGTGACCTCCATCGCGATGGGCTGACCGTCGGCCTGGGCGCTGCCGGTCAGGTCGGTCGAGCCGGTGGTGGTCGTGGTCACCGGTTCCTGGACAGCGGGTTGAGGCTTGGCGAAGGTCACCGTGACACGGCGATTGCGGCGTTTTCCCTCGTCGCTGTCGTTGCTGTAGAGCGGGCGGCGTGAGCCGTACCCCTCGGTCTGGAAGCGGACCCCGTTCCTGGTCAGCAGGGCCGACAGGGCGTGTTGTACGGCCTGGGCGCGGCGCAGCGACAGTGGGTTGTTGATGGCGTCGGTGCCGGAGGAGTCGGCGTGGCCCGCCACCGTCACCACCGTGGCGGGCGAGGCGTCGATGAGCGTCGCCGTGCGGGCCATGACCGACCTGGCTTTGGGGGTGAGGGTGGCCTTGTCCACCGCGAACAGTACGTCGGCGGAGAGGTTGACCTGTAGGTCCTTGCCGTCGTCGGCGGTTTCCTCGGACTTGTCCAGGGACTCGGAGGGGAGGATGAGGCGGCGGGTGACGGGGGTGACGGGTTCGGCATCGGGGTCGGGGAAGTCGCCGGCCGGAGCGTCGTCGCTGATGGGCACGTTGAGCATCGGTGGGCCCACGGGGGTGACGACGGTTGTTGTCGCGGGGTTGCCCGACGGTGCGGGCAGCACCGCGTAGACGCTGATCGACTGACCAGGGTGGATGAAGCGGCTGGGGACGTCGCGGTCCACCGCGCTGCACAGGCAGGGGGAGCTGGCGGGTTTGTAGGGCAGGAGCCAGGTCCGGGCCTGGGCGTCGAGGACGCCAATGCCGGAGGCCCATGTGATCTCGCCGAGCGGGCGGGTGTGGTCGCCCATCTCGCCGGGCCAGGACAGGCGCTTCTCGGTGCCGGTGTTGGACAGGCGGATCTGGGCGATGAGGTGCTTGCCCTTGACGCGGTTGAGGCCGACCACCTCAACCTTGAGATTCTCGGTCATGGTGCTGCGGGTTCCGGCCAACGCCGCGCCGGTGCTGGCGCCGCCGGTGGCTGCCGGAGTGTTGGAAGCGGGCGGGGACGGGGAGTCCTTATTCGACGGTTTCTCGCACCCGACCATTGCCAGGGTGAGTACGGCGCTCAGGGCCAGCCTTCGGCTGGAGCTGGGGGAGTCGTCCTGCCATTGGAATTGACGGAGCTTGGTCATGATCCTCGTTCTCGGTCGATGCGGTTGGTTGCGAGTGGACCCCGGGGTGGCGCAACAGGTGGTAGGGCACGCCGTTTTTCGGACCGGGCCGCGTCCGTTGTGCCGGCCTATGCCCGGCTCCTGCCTTTCCACCGTGGTCTCACCACACGCACTGGACGAAGCTTCATCCCGTCTTGTGACAGCCACGACCACCTCCCCCGCCGAGGACTGTCCAGGGTGGGAGTTGCCGGCGGATCCTGTAGTGCTCACTACAATTAGAGTGATCGTTACGGTAGATTCGTGGCCCCGGCATCGTCAAGGTCGCGGTGAGGCGAGAGGTGTGCGGAATGACAGGGACACGGGCAACGCGCAGGAAGCGTGCCAACGGCGTGGAGTCGCGGCAACGCATCCTCGACGCCGCCGTGCAGATCGCGAGTGAACGCGGGTATGAGGGGACCTCGATCGCGGCGGTGAGTGCCCGCTGCGGGTTGCCCGCGAGCTCGATCTACTGGCATTTCAAGGACAAGGACGACCTGCTCGCCGCAGTGATCGAGCGCAGCTTCGAGACCTGGCTGGCGGCCGTCGACCTGCCCGGCGAGGAAACCGGTACGCCGCTGCAGCGTTTCGTCGCCGTCGGTGCGGCGGTGGCCGCGTCGCTTGTCAACGCCCCCGACTTCCTGCGCCTGGGTCTCATGCTCGCCTTGGAGCGGCGGCCCGAGGAGCCCCGAGGGCGGGCCGTGTTTCTCCAGGTCCGCGAGGTCGCCCGACAGAAGTTCATCGAGATGATCGAGACGCTGCTGCCGGACCTCGATCCGGGGGACGTCCGGACCGTCGTGACGTACGCCCTGGCCGGGGCCGACGGACTGTTCCTGCAGCGCGAGATCCACGGCGATGCCGTCGATCTCGCGGCGATGTTCGAGCTGCACGCGCGGCTGGTCTACGAGGCGGCCCTCCGGATGGCCCCAGGGGCTTCCCATGACCAAGCCAAGCCCTAGCTGAGGTCAGCGGTGGTGGGGGATGTCTAGCGCGTCGAGAGGAACCACAGCATGACCGGCCAGTTAGCCAGGATCGACGTCCATCAGCACATCCTGCCGCCCTTCTACCGCGCCCTGCTCGCTGAGGCCGGCATCGCAGCGGCGGGCGGTCGGGCGCTGCCCACCTGGACACCCGAGTCCGCGCTGGACCAGATGGACCTGCTCGGCACCGCCGTGGCCCTGCTGTCCGTCTCGACCCCCGGCACCAGCTTCCTCACCAGCCCGACCGAAGCCGGCGACCTTGCGCGGCAGCTCAACGACTACGCAGCGGGGCTGGCCGCCGAGCATCCAACCCGATTCGGGTACTTCGCCACCCTGCCGATGCCCCACACCGCGGCCGCCACCACCGAGGCCCGTCGCGTCCTCGACGAACTACGCGCCGACGGCGTCACTCTGCTCGCCAACAGCAACGGCGACTACCTCGGTGGCCCCGACCAGGATGCACTGTGGCAGACCCTGGACGAGCGCGCCGCCGTCGTCTTCGTCCACCCCGCTGACCTGCCCGGACCAGCCATCGACGGCATCCCACCGTTCGCCGCCGACTTCCTGCTCGACACCACCCGAGCGGCCTACCTCGTCGTCCGAACCGGCGTCCTCCGGCGATACCCCAGAATCCGGTTCGTCCTCAGCCACGCCGGAGGCTTTCTGCCCTATGCCTCACACCGCATGGCCCTGGCCATCGCCGCCGACACCGCACGCAGCCCGCTGGACATCCTGGACGACTTCCGCACCTTCTACTTTGACACCGCCCTGTCCTCGAGCCCGGCCGCCCTGCCCACCCTGCTTGCCTTCGCCCGACCCGGGCGTGTGCTTTTCGGCAGCGACTGGCCCTTCGCGCCCATCCCGGCCGGGCAGTACTTCGCCAACGGAATCGACACCTGCCTCGAACTCGGGCAACTGCGAGCGGTCAACCGCACCAACGCCGAAGCCCTCTTCCCGCGCCTGGCCACTGGTGGCACGCCAGACCCGGACCATCGGGTGGCCGCGCGCCTGCAACGGGCAGCGCAGCGGAGCGCCGCCCGGCTCTTCTTCCGACTCGTCCAATCCGGCAACGGCGAGAAGAGGATCCCGTGAACGCCACTGTGGTCCGTCTGTTCGGCGGCGTCATGACCCGGGGCGACGCGCGTCATGGGCAGGGGTGTGCAGCCGCCTCATCTCCTTCGGCGGCACGGCTCGGTGGCCCCGGCACACGGACCCTCAGCCCCTGCACCGCAAACGCCGATCGGCGATTGATCAGGCGCTCGTCGACGCGAAATGCCCCACGGCGGCGACGGCGAAGACGAGGAAGACCGCGGGAAACGCGATGTTGTGGAACACCCGCGCGCGGGCGTGAGCCAGGAGCGCGCCGACGAAGAACAGGACGAGGCCGAGGGCTGCGGCCAATCCGAAGGGACGTACGCCGAGAAGGCCGAGCACCAGACCCACGACGCCGGCCCCCTCGACCAGCGCGAGGTAGGGGATCCACCGCGCGGACAGCCCGACCTCGGCGCAGTTGCGCACCACGAAGTCGGCCTTGATCACCTTGGCGGTCACCTCGATGGCGTTGGCGAGGGCGCAAAGGATGGTCGCGACGACCAGGACTCCCTCCAGTACGGCGATCATGACGCGCGCCGGCGCGATCGAGCAATCGGTAAACTCATAGGTGCCTCCACGTGCGTGGGTTCATCAGGTTGTGGTCTCTCGCCCCTACTGACGCCCGGCACGCAGGAAAGGTGACCAGACGTGGAACTCGTCGAACACTTCGAGGCATCGAGGGCCCGACTGATGTCGTTGGCCTATCGCATCGTCGGCTCGCACAACGATGCCGAAGACGCGGTGCAGGCCGCCTGGCTGCGCGCGCGGTCGGCCGACCCGGCGCAACTGACCAACCCCGAGGGCTGGCTCACCACGGTGACGGCACGCCTGTGCCTTGACCAGCTTCGCGCCCGCCATCGCCGGCGTGAGGTCCCGCTCACGGCCGACGACATCCCCGGCGAGCAGCTCGCGGCCGACGAGGCGTTCGTCCGTCGTGAGGACGTCTCCCGGGCACTGCTGGTCGTGCTCGACGAGCTGTCTCCTCCGCAGCGGGTGGCCTACGTGCTGCATGACCTCTTCGCCGTCCCGTTCGACGAGATCGGACCCGTGCTCGACACGACGGTGGCCGCGGCGAAGAAGCTCGCGAGTCGAGCGCGGATCCGGCTCAGGGACGCTCGTGCGATCGACCTGCCGGGATCCGCCCACCAGATGGAGATCATCGACGCGTTCCTCGCCGCGGCGCGTGGCGGCGACATCGCGCGGCTCGTCACGCTCCTGGCGCCTGACGTCGTCCGTACGGCCGACCTCGGATTCCTCGCGGCCGGCACCGCGCCTGTCGTCCGGGGCGCCTGGGCGGTTGCGGAGGAGACCAGGGCGTTCGTGGACCGCATCGCCGCCGCCGCCCCGGTCCTCGTTGAGGGTCACCCAGGAGCGGTGATCGCTCCTGGTGGGCACCCATTCGCATTGATCCGGATCGGCGTCCACGACGGCCTCGTCACGAGCATCGACATCACGCCCTACGAGCGCGGGTCCGTGTCCCTCCCCGCTGCCTTGGGTACGTGATCCTCAAGACTGCATACCATACCGTATGGTATGCTCGATTGATGGGAACACGTGATCTCTGGCTCGGCGAGGGTGTCTCGGTATTGACCGACGAGGGGCCGGTGGGTCTGCGGATCGACCGTCTGGCCGCCCGCCTCGGCCTGACGAAGGGGTCGTTCCATCACCACTTCACGGGGGTCGCCGACTACCACGCGGCGTTGCTGACTCATATCGAGCAGGGACAGGTCACCGTGTTGGATGGGCTGTCAGGCGAGCTCGCGACCGTGGATCCGGTCGACGCCCTGCGGGCCCTTCCCTCGCGGCTCGACGAGCTGTTCGACGCCGAGCTGGATCGGGCGCTGCGGGCGTGGGCGATCGGGAACGACGGTGCGCGTGGCGTGGTCGAACGCGTCGACAGCGCACGGCTCACGTTCCTCGAGACCCTCTGGAACCGCGTTGTGCCTGACCCGACCCGGGCGCGTGCCGCCGCCTTGCTGCCGCATCTTCTCCTGATCGGGGCGAACGCCATCCGCCCACCGCTCGACGCTGCCAGTCGACGTGCGGTGTTCGACCTACTGCCAGACCTGATTCCCCATGTCTGAGGTCCCACTCGGGCGCCCCGTCAGCGGGCGGGCCCCGTGATTGCCGTCGCTGTTGCGCTCGTGCTGGGCATCGTGACTGCTACCGGGGTTCATCGCCTAGAAGGAGGAGACAGATGCCCGCCGTCGATGTGTTGATCGTCGGGGCCGGCCCGACCGGGCTCACCCTCGCTGTCGATTTGGCCCGCCGTGGAGTTCGCGCGGTGCTGATCGAGGCCGCGCCCGCACTGCCTCGTCAGTCCCGAGGCAAGGGCCTGCAACCTCGAAGCCTGGAGGTGCTTGACGATCTCGGTGTTGTCGACGCGGTTCTGGGACACGGCCAGTCGCGCCAGGACATCACCCTGTACCGCGATCGCCGACGCCTTGCGCGGATACCCGCCGGCCTCACCGAGCCGCGCGCGGACTTGCCGTACCCGAACATCGTGATGATTCCCCAGTGGCGCACCACCACGCTGCTCGCACGGCGGCTGCACGAACTCGGTTCCGCGATTCGGTTCGACACCCGCCTTGAGTCGTTCACCACTGGTAGCGACGCGGTGCGCGCCGTGGTGACCACACCGGACGGCGGCCGGGAGGATCTGACCGTCCGCTACCTCGTCGGCTGTGACGGCGCGCACAGCATGGTGCGCCGCACACTCGACCTGGAGTTCGCCGGCTCGTCCGACGAGACGCAGCGCTACCTGCTCGGTGACATCACTGTTCCCGGTTGGCACCCCGAAGTCGACGGAGCCGTTCGCTCACACGCATGGCTCGGCACGGACGGGTCATTCCTCGGTCTGGCTGGCCTGCCTGGAACCGGGCAGTGGCAGATCGGCGCGAGCATCACCGCCGACGACGACCTCGAGCCCACCCTGGAGGCCCTCCAGCGGCTATGGAACGAACGCACCGGCCATCCGCAGGTCCGCCTGTCCGACGCGACCTGGTTGTCGAACTTCCGGGTCAACGTCCGCATGGTCGAGGACTACCGCCGCGGCCGAGTCCTGCTCGGCGGCGACGCCGCGCACGTGCACCCGCCCACCGGAGGGCAGGGAATGAACACCGGCATCCAGGACGCCTACAACCTGGGATGGAAGCTGGCCGCGTGCCTCAACGGCCACGACGACACCCTGCTCGACACCTACCCGGCCGAACGCCTTCCCGTCGCCCGTCGTGCGTTGGCGCAAAGCACCAACATCCTCGACGTGGTCACCAACCGCAATCCACTCGTCCGGTTCGCCGTGCAACGACTGCTCCTGCCGCTACTCAGCCGACCCTCGATCAACCGCAGGCTCACCGCTCGTGTGTCCCAGATCGACATTGGCTACCACGACGGGCCCCTGGCAGACGACGAGCTGTCCGGCGGCCGCGTCCGACCCGGCGATCGGGCCCCCGACGCCCGCCTCGTCGATACCGCAACCGGGCAGCCGCTGCGGCTGTTCGACCTACTGCGCGGGCCACAATGGACGCTGCTCCTCGTCGGCGACGCCGCCGCCGGCCGCCTCGACTGTGATGCTCTTCCCGACGAGGTGCGCACCTGCTTGATCACGCCCGCGCGGTCGACGTCGTTCTCCGGCCGGGTGGTCATCGACCGCGACGGGACGTTTCGCCGGGCCTACCGAGCAAAGCCCGGCACAGCGTTGCTCATTCGCCCGGACGGCTACCTCCACTGGCGCGTGCACACCCCCTGCGCCGACGCGGTGGCCAAGCACGTCCTCGGCGCGGGCGCGCACCCCCCACCCGCTGCCGCCTCCCGACGACAGCCGGGCACGTGAGAAGGCCAGGACACGGAGGAGGGCTGAGCCTCTCCCCTGAGGCAGGGTGGCTGACTGGCACGGCAGCAGAAGTCGAGAACGGGCCGTAGACGATGGTGGCTCACCGGTGTCCGGCATGGTGTGGCTCCACTCACGCCCAGTGTGGTTGATCGTGACCCCTTCACCTGAGGAGTCCTTCGAGATGGTGAAACCCTGGTGGCCGCTGGCCTTGTTGGCAGTGATCCAGCTCTGCGACGCGCTGCTATGCGTAAAGCCGGTCGCCTTCATTCGGCAATGTTTGACCGACGTCCGGTTCCCCGAACGCTTCTGGAAGTTTCTCCCCCCGCTCAAGGCTGCCGCAGCGGCTGGGCTCATCGTCGGGATCTGGGTTCCGCCGTTGGCGGTGCTCGTGTCTGCGGCGCTGGTCTGCTACTTCGCGGTGGCGGTCTCGGCGCACGTCCGCGCCCGCGATTTCGGTCGCAACCTGTTCCTGAACGCGACGGCCATGTTGGTCATCTGCTCGGCGACGCTGGCCTTCACCGTCCAAACCGCATGATCGAACACGCGACGACGGCGCGGGGGTTGGGTCATCGCGCGTAACGCCTCGTATTCGGCTGGTGGGACGTTGAAGCGCCCGCGCCGGATCGCAACCTGCAGCGCGTCCAATGCCAGGTCGATCTCGTCGATCGCGGCACAACGGCGAACAATCGGGGGGTTGGGATCGTGGAGTTTCGGATCCTGGGCACAGTCGAGGCATGGGCGGGCGGGAAACAGGTCGATCTCGGTTCGCGCAAGCAGCGCCTGGTGCTCGCGGTCCTGCTGCTGGAACCCAACCGAATGGTGCCGCTGAACCGGCTGGTCGACCTCGTCTGGGGCGAGGATGTGCCGGCGTCCGCACGAGCCTCGATCCAGACGCTCGTATCCCGGCTACGTGCGGCGCTTCGGCAGGTCGGCGACGGGCCCGCCATCGTCGGCCGGGGAGCAGGCTACGTCATACACGTGGATCCGCTCGTGATCGACGCGCATCGGTTCACGGACCTGATTCTCGCGGCCCGCTCGTCGGACGACGAGCGCGCGGTCGAGCTGTTCGACCAGGCGCTCGCCCTCTGGCATGGCGAGGCACTCGCAGGCGTGGCGTCCACCGAAGTCGCCGAACGCCTGTGCGGTCACCTCGATGAAGCCCGATGGACCGCCCTGGAGGACCGCCTGGACGCCCAACTGCGGCTGGGCGACGGCCGGCGACTGCTCGCCGAGCTCACCCGGCTCGTGACCGACCACCCGCTGCGGCAGCGGTTCGTGGGCCAACTCATGCTGGCCCTGCACCGCGACGGCCGCACCGCCGCCGCGCTCGACGTCTATCGCACGCTGCGGAAGCGACTGGCCGGCGACCTCGGCCTCGATCCGGCACCAAAACTGGTGCGGTTGGAATCCGCGATCCTGCGCGCGGACCCGGCTCTGGATCCGGCCGCGAGACCCATCGACACATCACCACCCGATTCGGTACGACCGGCGCAGTTACCGCCCGCCGCCCACGGGTTCGCCGGACGCGCAGAAGAACTCGCCCGGCTCGACACCGGATTGGAATCCGCGTCGGGCTTGAAGATCTGGGTGATCAGTGGCACCGCCGGCGTCGGCAAGACGGCGCTCGCCCTCCACTGGGCCCACCGCCACCGGGAGAGGTTCCCGGGTGGGCAGCTCTACCTCGACCTCCGTGGCTTCGACGCCGAGCACGACCCGCTCAGCGAGTCCGCCGCACTCCTCCAGTTGCTCAGCAGCCTCGGTGTCGATCACCGGCTGATCCCGGCGGATGCGGCGGGCCGGGCCGCCCTGTTCCGCTCACTGCTGGCCGGCCAACGCGTCCTGCTGGTGCTGGACAACGTGCGCGACGCCGCTCAGGTGTACGCGCTGATCCCGTCGGCGGGCACGGTCATCCTCACCAGTAGGCAGCGGCTCGGAGAGCTGATCGCCCGCACCGGCGCGCAGACACTGTCGCTGTCCGTGCTCACCGCCGCCGACTCTCGCCGGCTGCTGGAGGCCGCGCTCGGCGTCGACCAGGTCGCCACCGAAGCAGCCGCAGCCGGAAGGCTGGCGGATCTCTGCGGTCACCTGCCGCTCGCACTGCGGATCGCGGTGGCCAACATCGTCGCTGTCCCGAAGGCGGAGATCACCGGGTTGGTGCAGGAACTCTCCGACGGCGACCGGTTGGCCGGGTTCACCGTGGACGGCGCCGAGGAAAGTGCTGTCACGAGAGCGTTCGCCTCGTCCTACTGGGCGCTTCCGGCGGACCATCGCCTGCTCTTCCGTCGCCTCGGGCTGCTGCCGGGACCGACCTTCACTGCGCTGCCGGCGAGCGTGGCCGCCGGGCTGCCCCCGGCTCGGACTGACCGACTGATAAAGGCACTGGCCGCGGCACACCTGATCGAGCAATACACACGTGGGCGCTTCCGGCTCCACGACCTGCTCCGAAGGTATGCGGTCGGCCGGGCGCTGGTAGAAGACACCGCTGTCGAGCTCGAACACGCTCGCGGACTCGTCCTGGACCATTACCTGCACACGGCTGACGCGGCGGGCAGGCAGCTCATTCCTCACTTTCTGCGGCTGCCGAGGAAGGTGGAGAGCGGGATCAGCTTCCCGGACAACGACAGTGCGCTCGCCTGGCTCGACGCCGAGTGGCCGACTCTCGCCGCCGCGGTCGGTCAGGCAGCGGCGCGAGGTCCACGACCGCTGGCATGGCACATCGCCGACGCCCTCCGCGCCTATTTCCACCAGCGCGGTCACCGGACGGAATGGGTGGAGATGGCCTCGTTGGGGCTGGAAGCCGCGCACGGCGCGGGCGACGAACGGGCGCAAGCTGCGATGCACCAGAGCATCGCGCTCGCCTACGTCAACATGGGCCACTACGTCGAGGCACATGACCATCTCGACAGTGCACTACGGCGGAACGCAGCCGACGGCTGGCACGAAGGCCGCGCCGCCGTGCTGAACAATCTCAGTGCGGTGCACCAGCGCCTCGGTAACCCCCACGCGTCGATCGACTGCGGGCTGGAATCACTGGACCTTCAACACAAGTTGGGCAATGGCGCCGGGAGCGCCATGACGCTGGCGAATCTCGGCTTCGCCTATTGGCAGTTGGGCCTGCTGGACCAAGCGCTGGATCACTTCGGCCGGGCGCTGGAACTGGGGGAACAGCAGGGCGCCCGCTTCAGCGTCGCCGTCCTGCTCGTGGATCTAGGGAACGTGCACCGTGACCTCGGCAACCCGGACACGGCCGAGGAGTTCTACGCCCGGGCGCTGGCCGCCAACCGTGAACTCGGGTATCACTACGGCGAAGCGACCGCGCTGTCCGGCCGTGCGCTGCTGCACTGCCAGACCGGCCCATCGGAGCAAACCCTCGACGACGCCCGGTCGGCAGTCGAACTGACCAGGAAGATCAGTGACCGCGGTACCGAAGCGTGGGCGCTCAACGCCCTCGGTGATGTCTGTCTGCGGTTGGGCCTGCCCGCCGAAGCCGCAGACCATCACCACCGAGCCCTGCAGGTGGCGCGCTCGACCAGCTTCCGCTGGTGTGAGGCTGACGCGTTGCGCGGCTCGGCCATGGCGCTGCTGAACCTCGACGTCCTCGACGAAGCCCAGGCCCGAGCCACGCTCGCCATCGACCTCGCTCACCGGGCCGGGTACCGGCTCGTCGAGGCCCGCGCATCGCACGCCCTCGCCGAGATCCGGGCGAGGCTAGATGGGGCAACTCGTAAGTCGGTGAAGGAGTAGCCGGGCAGGGCTGCTGGTGTCACCCGACGTTCAGGTAGAACGATGGTAGTGGTCGAGTCGGCGCCAGCAGGTGATGGCGCAGGTGATGGCGCAGGCGAGGGTGAAAAGCGAAGTCTCCGGGTACGGTCGCCCTGTGGACCTTCGATCTCGGCGAGCTGCCAGCAAGCGTGTACTTGGAACCATGGCAATAGCTGGAGGTTTCCTCGCCTGCGTGCTCACGATGGCGAGCGACTCCGGGCATGCCGAAACGTATGTCATTGCGGGCCTCCTTGTCCTGGCAGGGATCGGCCTGCGTATTGAGGCCGCAATCATCGATACAGCAGTGCAGCAGCCGTTGCTGCCACCATCAGCGCAAACGTTGGCCGATGCGAGGCGCAACGACGCCGACAGCGCGAATAGCCCGTCGTCACAGGCAAGAAACCGCAGTCCGCAGTCGCCGTAGGATCAGACGACGCCGAACACGCAGCAGAATCCGGCCAGGCCGCGGTCGTCAACGGCCATCGCCCGCCGCAACAGTCAGACCCGAACACCGCGCGTTGGCGGAAGGCCTAGTCGAGGTCGATTTGCGAGCCGAGGCGGACGAGTGCAGGGGTTTTGCAAGCGCGTCACGTGACAGTGGTCGGACTCGCCCATCAACTGGCAGGAGCCGATACGTGCGGAAGATCCTCAGCCTGGTCTTGACTGTTCTGTCAGTCGTCATGTCCGCGGCGACAGTCGCGCATGCCGACGACGGGCCCGTGACCCGGGTGACGCTGACCAGCGCGAACAGTTTCCACTCACGGGTCGAGGAGCGTCTGCTGAGCAGGACGGTCACCCTCGCGGCCGGTGAATCCCGGCACGTGCGCGGACGCCTCCAGGCGACCAGCAGCGTGCAGCAGATCGTGTCGATGAACAACACCCTGAAGTGTGTGAACCCAGCCGGCGCAGTCGTCGGCACCACGTCAACGTCCTCGCGAAACCACGAGGGCTCGGACACCACCTATTACGCCAAGCCTGGGCACCTGCCGATCTACGCCGACCTGCTCTTCACCGCGCCATCGGCGGGCACCTACACCTGCGGCATGTACGGGTACACGGCCTCCACCTCGCTCGACGGCTACTACCTGACCGCCGTCGCGACAGACACCTGGCTGGAGGTGAGCGACACCAACCAGGTGGGTGCGCGGTGGTGGCAGAACCCGGCGTGTAGCAGCACCGGCACGTCGAGCACCTGCACTTACGTCGGCGCCGGTACGTCTACGGCCTGGGTGTTCTACGACGACGGCACCCCCGTGCACAAATGGAACGCCGCCGCCAATGCGACCTCGGCTCAGGCGCTGGCGACGCTGGAACTGACCACCTGCTACACGGGCACCGCGTCATGCAAGAGCGCCATCGACGCGTACGAGCAGCCGCGCGGGACGAATGCGGTGGTCGACGTGCGTTTCGAGTTCATCCAACTCGACCCGACCGCCCACACCTGCCGCACGACGAGCACCGCAACCTCGCGCAAGACGATTCGCGACGACGCCCACCACTACGTCGCGAACTTCGCCCTCACCGGCGTGCCGATCGACCCGACCTGCGGAACCCGGACCTTCATCATGCGGATCTTCGTGAGACACGTCTCCGGCAATCCGATCAAGATCGACGGGGTCCAGAGCACGACCTCATTGACGAACGGCATCGCCATGAACATCTTCTGACCGTCGCCGGCCCTGGCCGCCCGACCGCCCGTCGAAGAGGACATGGAAAGGATGCGGGCCCTCCACGGGAGGGGCCCGCATTCGTGCGTTCCGCAGGCCGAGGTGGGGCCACCGCGATCCGGCGGTAGGCGGACTGCAGGCGGACTGCAAGCGGACTGCGGGCATCCCGCGCGAAGGTAGCGGCATCGAGCCCATCGCCCCAAAAAGGAGGTTCCGTGCGTAGATGCATGGTGTTTGTGAGTTGTGTACTCGTAGCGGTCGCGGGTACGACGTCCGCAGCCCAGGCAGCGGTGTCCCCGGACCGAGCGGCCGCACAACCGTCGCTCGCCGGTTTCGCCCCGGCCGTCGACGTCGACGCGATGAACCGGCAGTTCCACCACCTGGAAGCCATTGCCGCCGGAAGTCCGGAGGGCTCCGGCGGCACGTACTTCGACGAGAAGACCGGGCAACTGGTCGTCCGGCAGGTGGCGAACACCGACGGCGCGCGACTGCGGGCCGAGGTGGCGGCACGCTCGCGACAGGCGGGCGAGGTGCCGGTCCGGTTCGAGACCACGACGGTGTCAATGCACCGGCTGGAAACCGCCACGAAGGCGTTGAAGAGTTCCCGGGCCTGGGCCGGCGGCAGCGCCGGGAGTGTGCACCAGGTATGGCTGGACCGCCTGACACCGCAGATCGTCATCGACGCCTCCGGCGACGCCGAGGCCCTCGTCGCGGCGGCGGTCAAGGCCACCTCCCTGACTCCGAGGGTGTCCCTATCGAAGACCGGAACCGTCGAGGCGAGCCGCCGGGTCGACAGCGTCCCCTACTACGGTGGGCTGGCACTGTTCAACAGCGTTCCCGGAAACGCCCGTACCGCGGACGCATTCTGCACGACCGGATTCCGCATGACCCGCGGCGGGACCAACAGCAACTGGGTGACCACCGCCGGACACTGCGGCCCGAACCAGCGCAACTTCTGGCACGGCGGGTGGAACCTGCGGGTCAGCTCGAACTACTACAGCCTGGGCACGGACGTCGCCATGCTGGCGGGGGAGAACGGCGCTTACTTCAGCCGGCACTCCTGGTTCGGTGGGCGGGACACCAGCACGTCACACCCGGTGACGGCGAAGTTGACCGGATGGCCCGCCATCGGGTCGGCGGTCTACCTGTCCGGTGCCAACGGTGGTCTGGTGTACGGCCTGGTCCGGGACACCAACAACACCGATTGCAACGGCACGCCGACGGTTGTCGTCGACACGGTCACCGGGCACCCGAGCGACGGTCCGGTGCTCGGCGGCGACTCGGGCGGGCCGGTCACGCGATGGAACACCGCCACCTCGGCGACGAACGACCTCACCGCCGAGGGCATCATCACCTGTAGCAACAGCTCGAGCCGGGCGGACTTCACGCCCATCCACCGCGTCGAGGCGGCCACGGACGCCGTCGTGGTGATCGGCGGCAACTGACCGGTCCGGTACGCGGGCGGCGAGCGTGCCGCCCGCGTACCGGTGCCCTGGGGCCGAGGTCAGTTCGTGTACGACGACGCTGTCGGCTCGGGAGGCAATGTCCACTCGGGCACGGGGTTTCCCGCGCCCGAGTTGCGGTTCTTTGACGCGAAGTCGTTCGCCGCCGCCCAGGTCATGAGTCGGCGCCGGCCGGGTGTCCCTGGCCGGCGCCGACGACTAGTTCGGCCTTCCTGCTAGCCGATGGCGGGCGATGTCAGTACCAACGGCGCGACAGGTGGGTGTCACAGGTGTACTGGACGGCGGCGGCGTTGTTGGCTGTGCTACCGCCGGCGATGGTCAGGCACTTGCCGCTGTTCACGTTCCGAACCTGAAGCGTGCTGCCGTTGTTGTTGATGACCCGCCAGTAGCGCGCGGCGTGGGTGTCGCAGGTGTACTGGACGACTGGAGCGTTGTTCGCGGTGCTTCCGCCGTCGACGGTCAGGCACCGGCCGCTGTTCAGGTTGACGAGGCGGAAGTTGCCGCCGAGCGAGCCGCTGACGACCCAGGTACGCGATGCGTGGCCGTCGCAGTTGTACTGAACCGCGCGAGCGAGGTTCGCGGTGCTGCCGCCGGCGACGGTGAGGCACTTGCGGCTGTTCGCGTTCGTCAGGGTGATGGCCTCGCCGTCGGCGGCGATCCTGGCACTCACCTCGGCCTTCGCCGGTGCGCCGGTTAGCAGAAAAGCTATCGCGAAGACCAGAGCAAATGCCGATTTCACAGAGCGGTTCATGCGTCTCCCCTTGGTGGTATCGAATGGATTTCTTACTGTCGGATCGCTGAGCTGTGCGCAGCAAATCTGCTGCTCACCAACGTTGATCCGACCCGTGTGGACTGGGCCCAGCCACGTTGTCTTGTATAGTCTGCTGTGGATTGTCCAGCAGCCTTTTCGCGGGCAGGACAAACAAACAAACAAACCTGGAGGGCGGCAGGTGGGACGGCCTGAACGGCGTCTTGATCCCGGCGGGGGGCACTGCAGCGCTTCGCTCTGGGTCTGCGAGCGATGCGGATGGCGACGGGGCAGCCGAGCTATCGGGAGATGTCCAGACGCGTGCACCTCTCCGTGACCGCGCTGTCCGAGGCGGCGGGCGGCCAGGCGCTTCCCAGTTTGCCGGTGACTCTTTCCTACGTGGCGGTCTGTGGCGGAGATGTTCGGGAGTGGGAAAAACGAAGGCGATCGCTGCACGGCTAGGGCGGTTCGGGGTCGTGCGGGAACGACGCTCCAGACGTGCCGTGCCGTGGCCTGTCAACCTTCCACTCGGATGATGCGCGAAGTTGGTCGAAGAACTGCGTGCCAGAATTGCTGACAACTACTTCTTCACGGTCTTCGCCGCATCTGGTGCGGGGAAGTCTTCGCTGCTCCGGGCGGGACTACTGCCCTTGCTGATAAATCATGCCCCACCAGATTCGCCGACTTGGCTAATACTCGAGCAGGAGATCCGCCCTCGATGCTCCACCGCTTACGGCGACGCCGACCAGGTGGTGCAGCGGGACGAGGTGGGGTGGCCAGCAGCGGTAGAACGCCAACTCCCCGGTGGTGCGGATGCGGCGGACCGTTCGACAGGTCGACTGGGAGGTGAGCCTGCTCCATTGACCTGCGAGCGTGAGCACGGTTTCCTCATCCGGCCACGGCGAAGTCTCGTCATCGTCGTCCCACGGTTCGTCCTCGTCGTAGGCGGCCCCAGCCCCGAGCGCGTGCTCTTCGATCGTGCGCTCGCCTACGTCGAACAGCACCTCGCCGCGTTCGCCGAGGTAGGCGAATGCTCGTTCCACAACGCCGCCTCTGGCGCGCCCCCACCCGTGATAGTCGACGACACGATGAGTCCCGAAGTACTGCACCTCACCCAGTACACGGCTCAGCGCCGCCAGCCAAGCGGCGAATTGGTCGTCTTCGGGTGCGGGAACGTCTGTCGAAGCGGCTAGCGTCCACCGGTCGAGCGGCGGTGTAAGCAGCCAGTTGCCGTGGTCGTCATAGGCAGCGGCGACCGCATCGCTCCAGGTGGCTGGAGTGGGACGGCTGAGGCTCAGCGCGGCGGCGACGGCGTCGGCGCCCCGGTCGCGCACAGCGAGCCACTGGAGTTTGTGACCGAAGCCGTGCGCAACGTCCGTGATCGCGTGATCGTAAGGGATTGCAAAGAGGGCCTCCTGCCCCCACTCACGGCTTCGCGACGGCGGACCCGACACTCACGAGGAAGATCAGAATCGTTACGGCCTCCCGTACCAGCGTGCGTAACGATGGCAAGGTCTTCACCGGGAAGGCGGGTCCGGCTGACATGATCATCCTGGTCGCATCGCATTGATGCTCTTGACACGCTCCAAATAGCACCGTTAACATCACCGAAACGTTGTTAGCGCTAACAGCCGCCGGTCGCTGATCCGCGCCGGACGAGGCCGAGTCGATTGCGTGTGCGCTGGAAGCCCAACCGGTCGAGCGGAAAGTTTTCTCCCACCCTTCGTGATCACCGTCGAACGATGCCTCACATCCAGCAATTAACCACATCAGGCCGGCTATTCGTGAAATCGGACGCTTCTGCCCGTTGTTGGCGCTAAATACGCCCAGACGAAAGGTGGGTCCTAATGGTCATCGAGAAGACTGCCGGCAATCGACGTCGAGGTCTAGCGGCTATTGTCCTTGCTCTCGCGGTAGGAGTGGGCGTGGGTCAACTGACGCCGATCGTGCCGGCCTCGGCGGAGAAGCCCGTGCCGCCGGCGGCACCCGGCGCCGGACCTCAAACCCCGTCCGCCAAGGTGCCACTGGCCGGCGTCGACATGGCTCAGACGTACGTCAACCCGATCAATTTGCCCGGAATGGCCGTGCGCAACATCGTGGGGACGATGCCGCCTACGGACGAGAAAGTCGCAGACACGTCGCAAATACCGGCCAGCTTGAACGTGGAGACGTGGACGGCAGCGTCCGGGCGGACTCTCGCGAGCCGATCCACCGCCGGGTTCACCAGGATTTCCGAGAACTCTGCACGGACCGGGGCGGACTGGTCCGCCCTGAACGTCGACGGGACCATCTATCTTTACGCATCAGGTGCCATGCAGAACGCACCGAACAACAACCGCACTGTCTGGTCCACCACGGACTACCTCACGTGGACCCCCCATCAGATGAACCTGGGACTGGTCGCACCAACCGTCGTACAGGTCGGCGACAGGTTCTACATGGCCGGCAACAACACGCCGGTCTATCAAGCGGACTCGCCCCTCGGGCCGTGGACCAGCATGGGAAGTTTCCTGCGCCTGAGCGGCCAGACCCTGAGCGTTGGCGACGTGCAGTTCTTCCCGGACACGGACGGCCGGCTGTACTTGACGTACAACATCGGCTCGCCGATCATGGGCGCCGAGCTCGACCCGAACAATCCTCGACAGCTCATCAGCGACCCGGTCGTGCTCTGGACCTTTGACCCGCGCCAGGAGTGGCAGCACATCGGTGACAACAAGGCGACCTACACGCATGGGTACGTGGAGGGTTCGCAGCTGTTCAAGGTGAGGGACACGTACTACCTCTCGGTCGCCTCCGGTGGCACGGAGTTCACCACGTACGCGACCGGTGTGATGACGTCGAACAAACCGCTATCCGGGTTCAAAGTCACCCAGCAAAACCCGATCGGCTACGGAAACAACCACCCGAGTGCGGTATATCCGAACGCTGGGCACGGCAGTTTCGTACTCGACAAGTCCGGCAACCTGGTGTTCTTCTACACCTATGTCATCGCGTACGAGGAGTTCTTCGAGCGGCGACTGGGGATGGACATCTGCAACGTGATTCCCGCCGGTCCGAAACGGGGCGCAATCGATTGCGAGTTGTCCAACACGCCGCAACTGGCCCCGGGGAAGAAGATCTCGGGCAGGGACGACACCGGACTCTACAACGTGGCCACCAACAGCCAGGCCTACTGGGCAAGCAGCTATGCGCCCGGGCGCAACCCGTACTACGGAAGCGACCGCTCCCTATCCACCTGGTGGGAGCCGGCTGACAGCGATACCGCGCCCGCGTACATCAGGGGCTTCGGGACCGTTTTCCACATCTCCGCCGCGCAGATTCAGTGGAAGGAGCTCGGACGCACGTTTACCAAGGACAACGCGGTGCAGTACACGCTGGAGTACAAGGACATCCCCACCAACACGTGGCGGCCCTTGGTCGACAGGAGTACGAACTCCACCGCGTACACGGCTGACTACGTCACCTTCGACCGGGTGCTGACGAACGCAGTCAGGCTGAAGGTCCTGGGTACGACCGAGACCGTCAAGGTCGGAGTCCACGAACTGAACGTTTTCGGGGAGAACTACAACCTGGCCGTCGAGAAGGGCATGCTCACTCGATAGTCCGGTTGCTGGGCCGTGCGGTAGGAGCGGGCGAGATCAACAGACCTCGCCCGCTCCTACCTGTGCCGCAACTCGGCGCGCCTAGCGGTGCCTATGCGACTTCCGCACCGTCAACTTCTGGTAATCGGCGGCGTGGGACTGGTAGGTCGGGTTGCCGGAGTAGGCAACGTGGACCCGGTAGGCGCCGGGCTGCAGATCGGCGGTCGGCAGCTCGACGACGGCCTTACCGTCCGCCAGTGGCACGACGTGCACGGTGCCGCCGAAGGTGACGGTGACCTCGCCGGTCGGGGTCGGAGGGCGGTGCTGGTGCCTGCCCGCCGGCCCAACAGTCACGTTCAATCTGAACGTGCCCCCGCGGACGACCGATGTGGGCGCGGCCTTCGCCTGGACCTTGACGGCGGCCGGGCCGGAGGGCACCCCGAACGATGCCGTACCCGCCGACGCCTTCAGGTAGTCGAAGCCGAGGTACTCGGCCTTGACCGTCCGGGCACCCGCCGGCAGACCTGTCGGCAGGGTGACCGTCGCCGCGCCGTCGCTCAGGTGGGCGAGCTTCGACCACGAGCCGATGCTGAGCCGCACCTGACCGCCGGTCTCGAACCCGTCAGATGCCGTGACTGTCACGGTGGCCGTGGTCGTCTGGGCGCCGCTCGCGTATGGCTCGACCGCCACCTCGGTGGTGGTCGTGACGTCGCTGTTCGGGATCCCGCGGATATCGTTCCACTCGCGAACGGTCAGCGGGATCACGGTGCCGTGACGCGGACGGACGACACCCGCGTTGGTCATCGTGATCGCCTTGGCGTTCCAGGTCGGGGCCTCGACGTTCTCGTGACACGCGGCCTGGTATCCGCCTCCGTTCGTGTACCGGTCACCCCACAGGTAGAACTGGCCGGGGCAGGAGGTGTCACCGGGGTTCGCCTTGAAGATGACCGGTCCCTCGTACCCCTGGTTGGCGACCCACGTCGTGCGGCCAAGTGCCGGCGCGACCAACGTCCAGTTGTCGATGTTGCTGTCCAGGAAATCGGTGTGCTTCTCCGAGAAGATGTCCGAGCCCTGGTTGCCAGCCTCGTTCTTGGTCACCCGGTAGTAGTGGTCACCGACCCGGATCGCGGTCGTGTCGATTCGCGACAGCGGAGCCGGATCCTGCCAGACCTGGGGAGCGGAGAACGTCTGGAAGTCTCGCGTCGTGGCATACCACATCTGCGCGTTGCCCTGACCGGTGCGGTTCACGGGGTCGCTCCACAGCGACTGAGCCCAGAACACGACGTAGGCGCCGATTTCCTCGACCCACAGCGACTCTGGTGCGAAGGCGTTCCCCGCGTTGCCGGGCGCGACCTTCACGTGCCGCTGAGGGGTCCAGTTCACAAGGTCGTGTGATTCGAACACCTCGATGTACTGGGTGTCGTTGATGGCGTATCCACCCTGGTCGTACCAGTTCAGGTCGGTGGCGATCATGTAGAACGTGTCGCCGTCAGGTGAGCGGACGATGTGCGGGTCACGAAGCCCCTGGTCGCCCAGTTGGGAGATGAGTGACGGCCGACCTCCGGTCAGACCGGTCCAGTCCAGGGCGGTGTTTCCGTTGGATGTGGCGAACATGATCTGCTCGCCGTCGGCAATTCCCTCACCCTTGAAGTACCCCATGAAGTACCGCTCGTACTCCTCGGAACGTGGCATGGCGGTGATGGTCACCGGGAACGACTTCTTCCGCGAGGCCGTGCCCTTGGTGATGGTCGCCGTCAGGGTGGCGGCAACGTCCTCATGGCCGAAGGCCGGGCGGGTTACCTCACCCGTCGGGGTGACGAGGCTTGCGGTCGACCTCCAGGTGATCGTGGATCCGAACTCGCCCCTGGCAGCGAGGTCGAGGTTTCCGCGCACGTCGTCGGTAGCGTCCACTGTCAGGTCGGAGGCGTCACGGTCGACCGCCTGCCCATTGTCGAACTCGGCCTTCACCACCACCGGGATCTCCCGTGTGGTGACCTCCTCGGCACCCTTGCGGACAGTCGCCGTGAGAATGACTGTCGCGTCGGGCTGCCCCTGGCCCGGCCGGGTGATCCTGCCGGTCACCGCAACCTTGCGCGCGCTGGCGAGGGCCGGCGGGGTGTAGACCTCGACGACCGACGGGTCCGAACTACTCCAGGTGATGGCCGAGCCCGCCACGGAACCCACCTTGGGCAGAACGACATCTCGTACGACCGCACTGGTCAGGCCGAGGTCGATGGCCGCGGCGTCGGCGCGAACGCCATCGGAGACGGTCTTCTCCGCCAGGACGATTGTCTCGTCGAGACTCACTGCCCGGTCGTACACGCGGAAGTCCCGGATGGTTCCGCGGAACGAGTAGTGGCCCGACGTCTGCGAGCGACCGAGGAAGTTGCAGTTGGTCCCCGCAGCGTTCACCGACGGCGCCGTGGTCAGGTCAGTCGACGTCGCGTGCAGCACGCCGTCGAGGTAGAGCCTGCCGGTCCAGCTCGTGCCGTTCGAGTTCAGTGACTGGGTGTAGGTGACGTGGGTCCACGCTCCCTCGAGCATGCGGACCCGGTTCTGTTGGAGGTTCGCCGGACCCACGGCGACGCGGAACCGCTGCGTGTTCGACGCGAAGATGGAGCCCTCTGCGCCGGTGTCGACGTCGCACGACCCGGACTTACGGCCAAAACCCCACATCTGGTGCTCGCCGACGTTTGCCGGATCGACCCACACGTCATAGTCGACGGTGAGGTTGGACATGCCGGCGGTGATGTCGTTCGGCAGTGCCACGTATGCGCCGTCGAGGGCGCTCTCGTAGGAGTCGGGGTTGAACCTGAGTCCTTCGCCGGTCAGGGACGCCTCCTCGGGATTCACGAGTGTGGCGTTCGCCGCCGCGCCCGCGCTACCCGAGTTGACCAACGTCGTCCCACTGGTCTCGTCGAGGGCGAAGTGGTGCACCAGACCCTCGTTGAGCTGCTCCTCGGCAGCGTGCGAGGGCGTCGCCGCGAACGAGACCGAAAGAAGCGCACCCAGTGCCAGGACCGCGACACCTCTACCCTTGCGACTCAGCCCGAGACGTGGCCTTCGCTGTCGCAGTCTCAACTGATCCTCCTTGATCGGGGTGAGGTTCTCTCTAAGGTGGACGGAGCTGTTAACGCTAACTACGGTGCGCTGCCGGGTCAACGCAGTCCGTTGCGGCCTGAGGGTCACGGAGCCCCGAGGTTGATGTGCCCACCGGTCGGCCTGTCGGGGTTCAGGTACGCCAGTGGTCCCGGATCCCTTGCCGGGCCGGGCCGTACGCGGGCCAGGAGGCGGGGCCATCAGTGGTGGAGGCCGGATCGGCCGGGCGTCCAGAACGCCGCTACCTCGCCGAACCGATCCTCCAGTGGCTGGCCGATAACCCGACAGACCCAGTCGCCGCTCTGGAGGCGGAAATCGCCGCGCTGCATTCTGCTCCGGACTGGGAAGGCCTGCTCGGCAGCCAACTGTGAACGGTGGAGCTTCCGAGCACCGGCACGGGGGGTCGGCGGCCTGGTACGAGCCCGGTTGGGGGAGCAGGTTGGGAGCAGCGGGGCGGCGTCCCGTTTCCCGTGGAGTGCTCCGCGGTTCTGCCTGCTGGAGTCCGTCACGTTGCCGCTGGTCGTGAAGGCGTGCGCATCACTGTCTGTGTTCGGCCACCCAGTGGGCGAGGCCGCGGCCGGGGACAGCGACGACGCGGAATCCCGGGAGCCCCGGCGGCGGCATACTCGTGACTGTGAACGCCTCGTACTGATCGTCCGGCTCCACGACGAGGACTGCGTTGTCGGCGAAGGTCAGAGCCAACCGACCGTCCTTGCGAATCTCGGCGGCCGTGATCTGCGCTTGGTGCCTGTCGAGCAACGGTGCGAGACCTGTCGACGTCGAGGGGTCGAACCGGCCTTCGGCACCGGGTGCTCCGTAGGAGAACTCAGTTTCGATACGGATCTCGATCCAGGCCTCGACTATGAGCGTGAATGCAAAGTCGATCCGCAGTTGTGTCACGACGCCGTCGCCGACCGGTAGCAGCCACTTACCGGTCTGCTCGATCAGCCCGGTCGGTTCCACGCGCTCGGTCATGGACCCATGCTTCCCTGGATCCTCCAGGTCGTCGCCGAGTATCCGGATCTGCCGCGGCGGCCCAGACCACCACGAAAGCCGGGTTCCCGGCGGCAAATCGGCCGTAGACGGCGTCCGTGGGGCTATGCGGAACAACCAGCTCCGGTGCGAAAACTCGCCGAATGACGAGCAGAATCTCGTTCCACGAATTCGCCCATCAACTGCGCCGCTAACGGCGCCACCCACGGTTGGATCAAGCCGACCACCCGCTCCAGCCGCCGTTGCCGTACCCGGCCATCGTGATGTCGGGTGTACAGGAAATACAGCACCGAACGCCGCGTGGCGGACAGCGCCGCCTCCGCGGCAACGGACGGCTCGTCGGAGTAGATCCGGTACTCCGGCAGGCGGATTACCGGTGTGGTCAGGCGAAGAGGTTGCCGGTGATGTCGGCGTAGAAGTCGGCGGG
Organism: Micromonospora hortensis; assembly: GCF_022230935.1. Lineage (NCBI taxonomy): Bacteria > Bacillati > Actinomycetota > Actinomycetes > Micromonosporales > Micromonosporaceae > Micromonospora > Micromonospora hortensis. The sequence continues at coordinate 613,099 of NZ_JAKKFE010000012.1, read as the reverse complement.
ATCGCGGGAGAGGGAGGCCTTGACGTTGGCGGTGGGCTTGTCAGCGATGACCTCGATCTTGCCTGCTTCCAGTCCGTCGAGGGCCTGGGCGACCACCTCGTGGGGCGCGAGCTTGGGGATGTCGACGCCAGCCATCATGTCCGTGTCGGCGATCGCCAGCGCCAGGGCGGTGACCAGAGTCTTCTGGTCGGCCAACTCGAGTCGGATGCCATTCGTCAGGGACCACTCCGCGGCCTTGGAGGCGGCGTAGCCGTTGCTGCCGGGGCTGAAGGTGTACCAGCTCAGCGCCGAGATGACGTTGAGGATGGCGCCACCGGCAAGCCTGGGCGCGAAGGCGCGGGTGACGTTGAGGGTGCCCCAGAAGTTGGTGTCGAGGTCGCGGCGAATGTTCTCCGTGGAGGGGCCGAGCAGCGGGGCTTCAGTGGAGGTGCCGGCGTTGTTGATGAGGATGTCGAGGTCCCCCACCTTGCCTGCGGCGGCCTCGATTGACGCGGGATCCGTGATGTCCAGTTGGAGCGCGATGGCGCCGGGGATGTCGATGCTTTCCAGGCGACGGGCGGTCGCATAGACGGTGGCGCCCCGGGTGAGGAGGGCTTCGGCGAAGGCCTTGCCGAGGCCGCGGTTGGCTCCGGTCACGAGAGCTGTTGAGCCGTTGATTTGCATATCGCCACGCTAAAACCTCACGTTGACGTCAGGGGCAAACTTGTGCGAGGTGAATCACGCTCGCCCGTGTCGGCGGCGCTCGGGTCGAATCCGGGGTAGAGCGGCACCGGGAGCCGGCGCCCATGCGCGTCGAGCCACATCGAGGACGGGCCGGGCAGGATTCGTACGCCGTGGGAGGCCCAGATCGGACCCCAGTTCGCTCGCACACTGTCATACGAGACCTACCCCGGCACACCAGAGGCCATGAATCGGTGGTCCGCCCTCGGCGACACGCTCCGCCCTCACCCGAGGCAAACCCGCCACCCGCCAACAACGCCGCACCTTGAACACCCGAATGACACGAATGCGAAACGCGCTCTCAGCGTGCTGATGGTGCTCACTGTGCCTTCCGTGCCTCGGACAACTCACGCCTGAACGCATGGACTTGACGCTCGAAATGCCGAGACTGCGAATGCGCACACGCCCTCGGCGGTCGGCCGTATGGTGACCGAGAGACTGCCGTCGGGACATCTTCCATGCTGAAGGGGAGTCGGTCGCGATGCGAGAAATCAGCGACGAGTTTTTCTTTACTATGGCAGAAGTTTCTGGTGCTCTTGTCGGCACACTTCTCGTCGGAGTCTTCTTTTACCTCGACTCCGACCTGCACAAGACCCGCAAGGGCTCAGCTGCGGCCGACCGCTACATGCGCTCGGGAGTGCGGTGGATCTTCTTGGTCTCGGCCGTGCCGCTCATCGTGTCGCTCACACTCGCCGGCCTGAAGCCGATCTGGGGTGCTCTTACTTTCATCGCGCTCTCGGTGGTGCTGGTTGCCTCAACTGTCGACACGACCTACCGCACAGTCTCTCGCGGCGGCTCGGCCATATCGACTGCGTTCGTTGTCAACGAAGTCGCCACCACGGCAGCGGTTGTCGTCCTTGTGACGCTTCCCTGGGTGCTTGGTGGCTGGGTGCCACCGCCATCCGCCTTCGTGCCCTCGCTTCTGCTGGCCTTGGGATCTGGCTTTTTCAGCATTGTGGCGCTCGTCATGACTCTCTTCGGGCCGGCCCGGCGTGACGACGCCCCTGCATAGCACCCGCCGTGCGCTCGTGCAGGCTTCGCACTGCCCGAGGGGTGCTGCACCGTGCTATGGCCGATTACGGAAGCTGGGCTCCTCGCTGGAGAGTTGCTGATTCAAGCCACGGCTGGCGTGATGATCGCGCGGACGGCTCCGAAGATTTCCCGCGCGATGGAGCGCTTGACACTGTTCGACGGTGCCGCGACATGGTCATTCATCCAACCGGGATCACGGTCCTCGGCCCGTCTATCAGGGTATGAACTGCGGCACCACGTCGGCGAGTGCATGGTCGAGGATTTCCAGGCCCAGGTCCAGCTCTGCGTGGCTGGAGGTGAGCGCTGGCGCGATGCGGAAGACGCCGCCCATGCCCGGCAGCTGCACCACATTCATGTGCAGGCCCAGCTCCAGGCAACGCCCTGTCACCGCGGCGCCCAGAGCGTCGGCCGGTCGCTTCGACTCCCGGTCCCTGACCAGCTCGAGCCCGACCAGCAGCCCGCGGCCGCGCACGTCGCCGACCACGGGGTGCCGTTGGCTGATCTCCTGAAGGCCCTTCCGCAGGTACGAGCCCAGTTGCGCCGCCTGTTCGTCGAGCCGGTCGTCCTCCAGCACGTCCAGGACCGTGTTGCCGACCGCGGCCACCAGCGGGTCCGAGACGTGCGTGGTGAAGAAGAGGAAGCCGCGCTCGTGCGCCGTCTGCTCGATCTCCGCGCTGGTCACCACAGCGGCCAGCGGCAGGCCGGCGCCGAGCGTCTTCGACAGGGTCAGGATGTCCGGCACGACGCCGTCACGCTGGAACGCGTACCACTCTCCGGTGCGGCACAGACCGGTCTGCGCCTCGTCGACGATCAACAGCCCGCCCCGCTCGTGCACCTTGTCGCGCAGCGCCACGAGGTATCCCGGCGGTAGGTCGATCACCCCGCCGGAGCTGAGGATCGGCTCGACGAGGCACGCCGCCAGGCTGCCCACCGACTGGGCGTCGAACAGCTCGAACGCGAACTCCAGCTGATGCCGCCAGTCCAGCTCGCCGCTGGGAAAGGTGAAGTCGGGCCGGTAGGCGTTCGGTGTGGGGATCGCGAAGTTGCCGGGCGCCGCGGGCCCGTACCCCTTGCGCCCCGAGCTGTAGGTGGCGCTCGCCGCAGCCTGCGTCATCCCGTGCCAGGACCGGGCGAACGAGATGATTTCGTGCCGGCCGGTGACCAGCTTCGCCATCCGGATCGCCGCCTCGTTGGACTCCGCGCCGGTGGTGAGCAGCAGGACCTTGTCCAGCGGCGCGGGCAGCGAGCCGGCGAGGCGGCGTGCCAGCTCGACCACGGGCCGGCTCAGCATGCCACTGAACAGGTGGTCGAGAGTGGCTGCCTGCCGCTGGATCGTGGCTACGACGGCCGGGTGGGAGTGACCGAGGATCGCGCTCATCTGCCCCGACGTGAAGTCGAGCAGGCGGCGGCCGTCGGCGGTGAAGACGAAACTGCCCTCGGCGCGGTCGATGATCTCGCGTACGAAGCTGCCCGCGCCGATGTAGCGGACCAGGTGACGATCGGCGTCGGACCAGAACGAATCAGCCATGGATCGACGCTAGGCAGCCCGGACAGGCACGTCCATCGCACATTTCCGCTGTCGCTGTTAAGCAAAGCCGTACAGTCGGCGGTCATGACGCTGAATCCGTGGCGACTGCGCCTGCTCGCCGACCTGGCGACCTACGGCACCGTCCGGGCCGTTGCGCAGCGCGGGAACCTGAGCCCGTCGGCGGTTTCGCAGCAACTGACCACTCTGGAACGGGAGACCCGGACCGCGCTGCTCGAACGCACCGGGCGGCGGGTGCGGCTCACTGCGGCCGGAATGTTGCTCGCCGGCAGGGCTCGGGAGATCCTCGCTGCCATGGACGCGGCCGAGGCGGAGCTGCGCCGCCTCGCCGACGAGCCCGCCGGCACGGTTACCGTGGCCGCGTTCCAGAGTGCGGTGCAAGCCCTCGCCGAACCGGCGCTTGTCCGTCTCGCGGCCCGACACCCGGATCTGAGCGTGGTGTTGCTGGAACTGGAGCCGCACGAGAGCATGCCGGCGCTGCGTCGCGGCGACGTCGACCTGATCATCACGACGGCCGACTTCGCCGGCGCCGAGCTCTCCCCGGAGATCCACCTGGTGCCGCTCGCCACCGACCCGATCGTGCTCGTACTGCCCCCGGAGCATCCGCTGACCAGCGCCGAGTCGGTCGCCCTGGAGGCGTGCGCGCAGCAGCGCTGGACGTTCGACGTCGACGGCTCGTACATGTCCGAGCTGTCCACCCGGCTGTGCCGGGAGGCCGGCTTCGAGCCCGTGGTGATCTGTCGGTTCAACAACTACATGCTGGCGCTCCAGCACGTGGAGAACGGCCGCTCGATCACCATGCTGCCGAAGCTGGCGGTGGACCCGCGATACCGGGTGGTGACCCGACCGCTGAGCCCGCCGCTGACCCGGCGCATCACCGCCGGGGCCCGGCGACCGGCCGCGTCACGCCCCGAGGTGACGGCCGTGCTCAATGCCCTGAGAGCAGGTGACTGACCTTGGCCGGACCGTCGGTCGGGCCAGCGCCCGCTCCTCGGCCTCGCGATCGGAGCCATTGTGCCTTCCTTTCGATTCGGGATGCTACGCACGAGTTCAGGCCGGAGGGTCGAGCCCCTGTTCGCGACGCAGTTGCTCCTGAGCGAGGATGCTGGCCCGGCCCAGCACATCGACCTGGGCGGGGTTGTAAAGACCGACGACGGCGTCGATCAACGTCTGGCGCGTGACGTGCTCGCTCTTCGACAGATGTCGGGCGGGGTCACGCAGCCAGGGATAGTCGACCAGATGCTGCGCCAGGCGCGCGGCGAGCTTCTCGGCGAGGTTCTGGCGGGTCGCCTCGTCGGCGTCGGGCGGCAGGGTGTCGATGTCGTGGCTGACGGGATCCGTGTCGGCGTCCGCCATGCGCCGCAGGTCCTTCATCACGTTCTCGTCGTTGAGCTGGGTGAAGACGTGGATGAGCGAGGTGTCGGACACGGTCAGCCGCGGCGCGCCCGACTCGAAGCCCGCGGGCGCGTCAGCTGGCGCCCCGTCGCGCAGAATGATCGCGATGTCGGAGCGAGCTCGGCGTAGACGCTCGACCTCGGCCGCCAGGTCGGCGTCGACCTGACGCAGCACTTCCGGGGCGGGGGCGCCGCCCGTGGTGATCGCGCCGATCCGGGACAGGGGCACACCCAGCTCTACGAGCCGCCGGATGCGCAGGAGGACGACGAGATGCTGTATCCCATACTGCTTGTATCCGTTCGGTCGGCGCTCGGGCTCGTCGAGCAGTCCGAGCCGGTGGTAGTGCCGAATGGTGTTCACCGTGGTGCCGGCGAGTTTCGCGAGCTCACGGGTGCTCCAGGCCACGTCGGTTGCGCCGATGAATCGGATCTCGCCTCGGTGCCGGAGGCCCAGCTGGTCGGCGTCACCGGACGGATCCAGCACTTCGAGGGACCGAGCGGGCAGTCCACCCGCGACGGCCCGCTCATCACCGAGAGGAAGACCGCCCAGAGCGATCTCCGGCGGCGTGGCGTCGCCGCGTCGTGCGAGGACGGTGCCAGCAACGCGGTCGTACGGGGCGATCCATGCCCTTTCGCCCGTCAGCGAGGCTGGACCAGGCCGTTGTCGTACGCGAAGATCACCGCCTGGATCCGGTCGCGGGCTCCGATCTTGAACAAGACCCGTCCGACGTGCTTCTTCACGGTCGACTCGGTCAGCGTGAAGCGTTCGGCGATCTCGGTGTTGGTGGCGCCCTGGCCGATCGCCTCGAGCACCTCCCGTTCCCGCTCGCTCAGCGTGCTCAGGCGGGGATTCTCGGAGGTGGTCGGCGCCGGTTCCTGCAGGTAGGCGTCCATCAGCTTGCGGGTCAGGCTGGGGGCTACCACTGAGTCTCCGCTCGCGACAGCGCGGATGCCGGCGATCAGTTCCTCCGGGCGCGCGTCTTTGAGTAAGAAGCCGCTCGCTCCGGCTCGAAGTCCGGCGTAGACGTATTCGTCCAGATCGAATGTGGTCAGGATCAGCACGTGGGTGCGTGAGCCGGCCGCGGTTATGCGGCGGGTGGCCTCGATGCCGTCCATGCCGGGCATGCGCACGTCCATCAGCACCACATCGGGCCGGGTCTGATCGACTTTCCGCACTGCCTCGGCGCCGGTGGCGGCCTCACCCACCACGGTGATGCCGGGGGTGCCGTCGAGCAGCATCTTGAAGCCCATTCGCTGCAACTGCTGGTCGTCGACGATCAGGACGGTGGTCATAAGGGCTCCTTGAGGACTACGTCAACGAGCCAGCCGTTCTCCACCGGGCCGGCGGTCACTATCCCGCTGTACATGGCGGCGCGTTCGCGTATGCCGAGCAGGCCGTGGCTTGGAGGGGCCGGTATGGCACGGCCGTTGTCGAGAACGCGTACCCGTACCTCTCCGCGGCAGGCAGCGAGAGTGACCGTCGCGGACGCGCCGCGCCCCGCGTGTTTGAGGGTGTTGGTGAGCGCTTCCTGGACGATGCGGTAGACCGCGAGCTGCAGCCCCTTGCCGAGGGTGTGCAGCTCGCCCGAGGTGGAGTAGGTGACTGGCAGCCCGGCTGCCCGCACGCTCGGCAGCAGCCGGTCGAGATCGTCGATGCCGGGCTGCGGTCTCAGCTGCGGACCAGGGTCACCCTCGCGCAGCACGCCCAGCACCCGGCGCAGCTCCGCGAGCGCCTGGCGGCCGGTCTCGCCGATCAGCCGGAGCGGTTCGGCGGTCTGCTCCTGCCGCGATCTGGCGAGGGCGGCGCTGCCGTCGGCGAGGCCGACGATCACCGACACGTGATGGCCGACGATGTCGTGCATCTCGCGGGCCACCCGGGCCCGCTCCTCAGCGACGGCCAGGCGGGCCTGCTGATCCCGTTCGATCTCGAGGCGGGCGGCCCGGTCCTCCAGGGCGATGAGGTACGCCCGGCGGGTGCGCACCGCGACGCCGGACGCGACCGCGGCCGCCTCTGTGCCGATCGCCAGGAGCAGGGTGGTGACGCGGTTCTCCGTCACCGGGTTGATCAGGTAGATCTCGGCGACCAGCAGCGCGAGGGCGATCCCGGAGGCCCAGGCCAGCGCCCGCCACGAACCGCGGGAGGCCACCCCGAACAGCATCACGAGCAGGATCACGCCGGCGCCGACGCCGACGTCCAGCAGTCCCTCGATCAACTCGATGGTCGCGGTGGCCAGGAACGCCGGGAACGGGTACCGCCGCCGCCAGTAGAGCGGTGGCAGCAGCACCAGGGTCGCGATGGTCGCCGACAGGGGTTTCTCGATGATGTTCGGGATGCTGAAGAGCACGATCGGGACGGCTACCAGGGTGTCCATGACCCACGGGTGGCGCCGGTCGAACGCCCGCAGCCGTGCCTGCCGGTCCACGAGCCATCCCTGCGTGCTCATCGCCCGAGTCTCCCCTACGCGTCGGTCTTTTTGAGCCGATAGGCGCTGGCGGTGAGCGTCACGGCCACGTACCCGGCGAAGACTGCGATTCCGGCCCACGGACCCAGCGTGCCGTCCGTGGGGGCCAGTGCCATCACGGCGCTGCCCGCGTTGCTGGGCAGGTAGGGGGTGACGGCATCGGCGATCGAGTCCGGCAGCAGCGGGGCCAGAACGGGCACGACCAGCAGCGCGCCGGACAGGATCGCGATGGCGCCGGCGCTGGAGCGGACGAGCATGCCGAGCGCGACGCCGAGCGCCGCGACCAGCCCCAGATACAGGCCGGCGCCGAACAGGGCCCGCACGACGCCCTCGTCACCGAGGCCCAGACCGTCGACCTTCTCGTTGAGCACGGCCGACCCCAGGGCGAAAGCCGCGAAGGCGCCGATGGTCATCGTCACGAAGGCGGCTGCCCCGGCCACGAGGCCCTTTGACCACAGCACCGGCAACCGGCGCGGCACCGCGGCCAAAGTCGCCCGGATCATGCCGGTGGTGTATTCGCTCGCCCCCAGCAACGCGCCGAGCACGCCGACGGACAGGGCGGCCAGGACGCTGCCCGACAGGGCCAGATCGACCGAGGTCGGGCCCTCACCCGAGAAGGACGCCGAGGCGATCATGCCGAAGGCGATCAGGAGGAAGACGGAGATGCCGGTCGTGATCCAGCTGGAGCGCAGGGAAGAGAACTTGGTCCATTCGGCAGCGACGACGCCACCAGGGGTGATCTTCATCGGGAGGCCTCGTATTCGACAGCGTCGCGGGTCAGGTCCATGAACGCCTCTTCGAGGGAGGAGTTCTGCGGGGTGAGTTCGAACAGTGGGATGCCGCGGCTGGCCGCGGCCAGCCCGATCTTGCGGGCGGAGGTGCCGGCGACGAGCAGTTCCTCGGCGCCGGTCGAGGTGACCGTGATGCCAGGGCCGGCAATCGTCGTGCGCAGCGCGTCGGGGGCGGGAGTGACGACGCGGACGCCCTCGGCGGTCACGAAGTCGGCCACTGTGGTGTCGGCCAGCAGCCTGCCCCGGCCGATGATGACCAGGTGGTCCGCGATCAGCGACACCTCGCTCATCAGGTGTGAGGACAGCATCACGGTGCGGCCCTCGGCGGCCAGGCCGGTGAGCAGGTTGCGCACCCAGAGGACACCCTCGGGGTCGAGGCCGTTGACCGGCTCGTCGAGCATCACCACGGCCGGGTCGCCGAGCAGCGCGGCGGCGATGCCGAGTCGCTGGCCCATGCCAAGGGAGAACGCACCGACCCGCTTGTTGGCGACGGCCGAGAGGCCGGCCAGGTCGAGCACCTCGTCCACGCGCGAGCGCGGGATGCCGTTCGTGCGAGCCAATGCCAGAAGGTGGCTGACCGCCGTCCGGCCCGGGTGTGCGGCCTTGGCGTCGAGCAGAACGCCGATGTCGCGCAGTGGTGCCTGCGACGACGCGTACGGCTTGCCGTTGACCAGCACGTCGCCGGAGGTCGGCGCATCGAGACCGACGATCATCCGCATGGTCGTCGACTTGCCGGCGCCGTTGGGGCCGAGGAAGCCGGTGACCTGTCCGGGCTTCGCGGTGAACGACAGGCGGTCGACGACCGTCTTCGCACCGTATCGCTTGGTTATCTCGCGTACCTGAATCATGCTCACCACGCTAGGTCCGGGCACAGCCCTCATCGTGGTACCGCGGTCGGCATTACCGGCCCGCCATTGGTACCCAGGTTCTACTGGCCATCGCTACGTAAGGGTGTTTCACCGACGCGAACGCCGCCTCGCCGATGCAAGCGTGGAGCCAGCCGTACCACGGGGGAGGAGCTGACGTGGCCTGGAGCACCCGGGAGCTCTACATCTGCCAGCAGCCGCCCGGAAATGGTGCGGCCTCAAGCCGGGCGACGACGATCTCGCGAATGACATCGTCGCTGATAGGCAGGAAAGAGCAGGGCGTACATCCGTCGAAATGGTGAACCGTGTCAGCCGACGATTCATCGGGGACTTGGTGGTGGCGTGGCTGACGCAACCCCGGCCGCCCAGGTCGGAGGTCACTTCAGACCGACCCGCCAGGGCCGCTATGCGGTGGACGGGGTGATGAGCTCATCGGCGACCCAACGCGCGACGGCAGCGGGGTAGGGCGCCGGCAGCGTGAGCACGATGTGCCCGAAGCCGGCACCGATCGCCCTGCCGATGGCGTCGCGGGTGAGCCTGGGCTGGTCATAGGAGACGGGCAGGTTGATCGAGCGGGTGATCGATGCGGGGTCGCGGCCGATTTCGGCGCAGTAGCGTTCCAGCAGGGTGCTGCGGCTGACGGCGTCGTCGACGTCCCCGCTGGCGATGTTCCAGATGTCCGCGTGCTCGGCGACCACCCGCAATGTGGCGGCGGAGCGGCCACCGATAACGATCGGCGGGTGCGGGCGCTGCACGGGCTTGGGGCTGGCGAACGCTCCGGTGAGGTCGACGTACGTTCCGTGGAAGTCGAACGGCTCGTTGTCGGTCCAGAGTCGACGGATGACCGTGAGCGCCTCGGCGAGGCTGGCCACGGCGTCGTTGGTGTCGGCGAAGGGAAGGCCGTGCGCGGCGTACTCCTGCCGGGCCAGGGGGTGACCAGGCCGTGACCCGACGCCGATGCCGAAGTCGAGGCGTCCGCCGGAGACGATGTCGACGACCGTGGCGATCTTGGCGAGCATCGCGGGAGGCCGGAAGCGGTTGCTGGTCACCATCACGCCCAGTCGCAGCCGCTCGGTCTGCGCGGCGAGGGCGGAGAGCAGGGTCCAGCCTTCGTACGCCGGTCCGCCCGGGTCGCCACCGATGGGCATGAGGTGGTCGAACAGCCACGCGTGCTCGATCTCGGCGATGGCGTCCGCTTCCTGCCATACCCGCAGGATGTCGTGGTAGTCGACGTGCATCGGGGCGGTCATGAGCCCGAAGCTGGGCGAGGGCTTGCTTGGCATGGGTCCGTTCGTCCTTTCGACGCCGAGCTGGAAGGTCTGGCTGCGCGGCGGGTCAGCGGCAGGCGGACGCGCGGGCGCACGTCCGCCTGCCGCCTGGTCACTGACACGTGCCGGGTGATCAGCGGCGGCGCAGCGTCGGGTCGAGTAGAGCGGGCGGGGTGTCGTTCTTCTCGTGGGCGGCGAGGTCGACGCCGGGAGCCACGATCGCGTCGATCGCGTCCAGTACGTCGGTGGGGAGCACCGTGTCCGCGGCGGCGAGCTGCGAGTGGAGGTGGTCCGTCGTGCGGGGGCCGATGATCGCGCTGGTCACGCCCGGGTGTGCGGTGACGAAGCCGAGCGCGAGTTGGATGATGCTCAGGCCAGCCTCGTCGGCGACTGTGGCGAGTTGCTCGACGGCGTCGAGCTTGGCGCGGTTGGCGGGGATGCTGATGTCGTAGCGCTGCCGCATGAAGCCCGAGCGGTTCGTGCTGATGTCCTGGCCGGCGCGGATCGCGCCGGAGAGCCAGCCCGATGCCAGCGGGCTCCAGGCGAGCACGCCCATGCCGTACTCCTGGGTCGCGGGCAGCACGTGGGTCTCGATGCCGCGTTGCAGGATCGAGTAGTTCGGCTGCTCGGTGACGTATCGGCTCAGATGTCCCTCGCGGGCGGCCCACTGCGCCTGCACGATGCGGTAGGCGGGGAAGGTCGAGGAGCCGAAGTAGCGGATCTTGCCCGCGCGTTGCAGGTCCGTCAGCGCCGCCAGCGTCTCGTCGTCGCTTGTCGTCGGGTCCCACCGGTGCATCTGATAGAGGTCGACGTGGTCGACGCCGAGGCGGCGCAGGCTGTTGTCCAGCGCGGTGACCAGCCAGCGGCGCGAGCCGCCCCGCTGGTTGCGGTCGTCGCCCATCGGCAGGGTCGCCTTGGTGGCCAGGACGACGTCGTCGCGGCGGCCGGCGATGGCCTTGCCGACCATCTCCTCGGACTGGCCGCCGCTGTAGGCGTCGGCGGTGTCGATGAGGTTGATCCCCGCGTCGAGTGCCGCGTGGACGATGGCGGTGACGTCCTCCTGGGTGGTGTTGCCGATCTTGCCGAAGTTCATCGCACCGAGTACGAGGGTGCTGACCTGCACGCCAGTGCGACCCAGGGTGCGGTATTGCATGACTGTTTCTCCTTCGCGTCCGGCGGTCCACGGTTTGGTGGCAGCCCGCCCGGTCAGTATGGTGGGTAAGCGGAACGAGGTTCCGATAGTCAACATACGGAACGGCGTTCCGGATGCCAAGCGGAGTGACGGAGGTAACGCGACGTGGCCGACATCGACAGCGGCTCGGAGCGACCGGTCCCGCGCAAGCGGGCCGACGCCCGGCGCAACGAGAGGGCCCTGCTCGACGCTGCCGCCGCGGCGTTCGTCACCTCCGGCGTCGACGTCCCCGTGCGCGACATCGCCGTACGGGCGGGCGTTGGCGTGGGCACGATCTACCGGCACTTCCCCAGCCGGGCCGACCTCATCGTCGCCGTCTACCGGCACCAGATCGAGGCGTGCGCCGAGGCGGGACCGGCCCTGCTGGCCGACAGCTACACACCGCACGCCGCCCTGGCGCAGTGGATCGACCTGTTCGTCGACTTCCTGGTCACCAAGCACGGTCTCGCCGCAGCGCTACAGTCCGACGACGCCGCCTTCCAGAGCCTGCACGCCTACTTCCTCGACCGGCTCGTCCCGGTCTGCGACCAACTCCTCGACGCCGCCGTCGCCGCTCAAGAGATCCGCCCCGACATGGACGCCTACGGGCTGCTGCGCGGCGTCGGCAATCTCTGCATCGGCGCGGGCAACGATCCTCGTTACGACGCACGCCGCCTGGTCGACCTCCTCGTGGCCGGGCTTCGCGTCCGCTAGGACCTGTTTCAGAGCGCGGTGCCGCCCGAAGCGTCGATGACCTGACCGGTCACCCAGCGCCCCTCGTCCGAGGCGAGGAAGGCGATGATGCTGGCCACGTCGTCCGTCTCGCCGAGCCGGCCGAGGGCGACGCGCGCCGTCTGCTGCGCCGCGAGTTCCGGATTGTCGACCAGATATTGGCTGTTCCGGGTCATGACGATGCCGGGTGACACCGCGTTGACGGTGATCCCGCGGAGGCCCAAATCCAGCGCCATGTCGTAGCTGAACCAGTTCAGCGCCGCCTTGCTGACGCCGTAGGCCAGCAGATCCGGGCTTCCGACTCTGGCCGCGGTGCTGGAGACGTTGATGATCCGGCCGCCGTCGCGCAGTCGCGGCAGCGCGTGCTTCGTGATGAAGAACGGCGCCTTCACGTTCACGGCCATCACCTGGTCGAACTCGTCCTCGGGGAGGTCGGCCAGTCGGGCGAAGCTTCCCTTGCCGGCGTTGTGGACGAGGATGTCGATCTTCCCGTCGGGCACGAGCTCCCGGCCCGCCGTGTCGAAGGTCTCCCAGAAGCGAGCCGCGTCGCCGGGTGTGCCCAGCTCGGTGTGCACGGCGAATGCACGTCCGCCTTCCTTGCGGATGCGCTCCACCGTGTCGCGGGCCGCCGCCTCGTCGTGGCCGTAGCCGACGGCGACCGTCGCCCCGTCACGGGCGAACCGCTCGACGGTCGCCCGGCCGATTCCGTGACTGCCGCCGGTGACGACGGCCACTTTGTTCTGCAGTGCTCCTGACATGACCGCTCCTTTGTTGAATGATCGCTCAAGAGGAACCGTAGCTCCTTCTTGAGCGATCCACCAACAAATCTCCAGCCCGCTTTTGAGCGATCGCTCTAGAATGGGGTCATGGACACACCAGAGGTACGGCGAGGCCGGCCGCCGACCTTCGACCGGGCGGCGGCACTGGCGGCCGCCACCCGCCTGTTCTGGGAGAACGGGTACGAGGGGACCTCGATCAACGACCTGACCCGGGCGATGGGCATCCGGCCCGGCAGTCTCTATGCGGCGTTCGGCGACAAGAGGTCCCTGTTCAACGAGGTCATCGAGGCGTACGGTCGCTCCCCGGCCGGCGAGTTCGTCTGGGCAGCCATGGCCAGGGAGCCGACGGCCTTCGATGCCTTCCACCGCATCCTGCTCGACGCGGCGGCGATGTACACCGACGCCGAGACGCCGGCCGGAAACCTGCTCTGCAGCGCGGCTGCGGCCGACACCGATGTCGCCACCTACATGCGCGACCTGCGCAACGCCAGCGTCGGCACCTTCGAGAAGCGCCTGACAACCGCCCGGCAAGAGGGCGAACTACCGGCGGCAGCCGACCCCCGCAAGCTTGCCGCGTATTTCACGGCCGTCATGCACGGCATGTCCCAGCGCGCCCGGGATGGCGCCACGGCGGCGGAGCTCACCGATACCGCGGAACTGGCCATGGCCGCCTGGCCGACGCGCTGACCGCTGCGGATCTCCCTGGCTCCCGGCGAACCAGGGACTCGTACGGGCCGATGGCTGGCGCCGACCGGCGTCTCGGGTCGCCTGACGCCGCGCCTGCAGGTGTGGTGTGAATCGATGTACAGCGGTGCGGGTGAGCGGGCTGAAGCCCGCCGCGCGTCCGTCATCGGAGACACCGATCCCACGGCATCATCCTGAGCGGGCCCTTCAGGCTGGAGACCTCTTCGGCGCGCCCGAAGAGGTAGGACCGGGTCCGCCTGGTTGAGCCCGGCGGGCCTTCCCGATCCGACCGAGATGTGTGTGATCGAACCCCTCGGTCGTCTTCAGGCCGTAACCAAGGGCGCGGTCGACCGCGGTCGGCCGTCCCGGGTGTCAGCGATCCCTGCGCCGCAACGCCGGCTCGGTGTCGGCGAGAAAGCTCCACAGCGTACGCGCCGGCCGTCCGATGACCTGCTCGACGGTGTCGGTCACCTCCGCGAAGCCGCCGGCGCGCACCCGCTCGAACGTCAGCGCGGAGAGGTCTCGTTCGAAGCCCTCAAGACCGGCAACAGCCTCGTCGACGGTCACGTCCCGGTGGGTCACGGGATGCCCGGCCGCGGCGGAGAGCAGCTCCGCGGTGCGCGGCAACGACAGTGCCTCCGGACCGGAGATCCGGTACGTCCGGCCGGAATGCCCGTCCTCGAGCAGCGCCCGCGCGGCGACTGCCGCGATGTCCCGGGCGTCGATCCAGGCCACCGTTGCGCCGCTGCTGGGAAACGGCAGCTCACCGGCACCGACAATCTGGTCGCGGTAGAAGCGCGGATCGGTGAGCACCTGCATGAACCAGCCCGGCCGCAGGACCGTCCAGGGGCGCCCGCTGTCGCGTACCACACGCTCGACGCGCGGCGCCCAACCGACGGGCCCCGGATGGTCCGGGCCCGGGTGGCCACCGTCCTGGTCGGACAGCAGGACCACCCGGACCCTGGGCGACGTTCCGGCCAGCAACGCAGCGACGAGTTCCGACGCGTCCGCGCGGTCCGGCCGGACCACGTACACGGCGTCGACGTCCTCGGTCGCCGCCGCCCACCCCGACGGCTCGTCCCAGGAGAAGGCGGTAGGGCGAACGCCGTCGATGCCGATGGTGGCCGGATCGCTGCTGCCGCCGAGCACCTCGACGTCTCGTCGTGCCACGAGCAGCTCCGCCAGTGGTAGGCCTGTCTTGCCGCGGACGCCGGTCACCAGCACCCGGGTCGCGCCGGTCTCAGCCGATTGCGAACTCCGCACCGTGAACCACTCCTTTGGTTGGTAACTCGTGTGGGTCAACCCCCGGTCGCATCCCCGGTAGGCGCGGCCGGGCCGGCGGAGTCCTCACGGCATCGGGTGGCGCTCGGCGAACTCCCATACGATCTGGCTGGCGTCGGGGCCCGCGTGATCGGTGTAGCGGCCGTCGCCGTCGGGGCCGGGCCAGGCGTGCCCCATGTCCTGGACACGGTACGACTCGACGATCGGCGAGCCGTCCGGCGCGGTGATCGTCGAACGCGTGTACGCGTGCCGGCCCGCGGCGGCTGGCACGGACACGGTCTCCTCGGCCGGGTTGAGGCTGTTGTTGGGTAGTCCGTCGTCGACGAGATCGCTCACGGCGGTCCACTGTGCGACGAGTCGCGTGGCGACCAGGGGTGGCACGACCTCGTCCTGCTCGCCCTGGATGACCAGCAGGGGCACCCGCCGGGCCCGCTCACCCATCTGGGCCCAGGCTTGACGGGCCGTGTCCAGCGGCGACGTCGAGTCCGGGTCGTCCGGGTCGACCTGGTTGAGCCCGTACTCGCCGCCGGCGACCGAGGTCGCCGTGGCGAAGACGTCGGGGTGGGTCGCGGCGAGGATGACCGCGGTTCCCGCGCCCGACGAGGCGCCGGCCACGTGCACCCGCGCGGGATCCGCGTCGTACTTCTCGACGACCTGGCGGGCGACGCCCGCGAGCAGCGCGGGTTCGCCGGCATGCCGGTGTTGATGCCGTGGGTCAGCGGAGTTCCAGCAGGCGATCAGGTTGCGGGAGATCAGTTGTGTGGGGTAGGCGACGATGAAGCCCTTCCGGTCGGCCAAGCGGTTGAACTGCGTCGTGGATTTCATGGAGTTCCATCCGTAGCCGGTCATGCCGCAGCCGTGGATTGCCATGACGACCGGCAGCCGGGCCGTCCCCTTGTGCTGGGGCGGAAGGTGGACCTGGTAGCGCTGCGAACCGGCATCGCCCTGGTAGACGTGGTTGCGGTCGCCGTCGCCCACCTGCCAGGGCAGGCCGAGCTGAAGGGCGGCGACGCCGAGGCTGACGGCGGCCACCACGGTGGCGAGGATGCCGGATACGATCCGGAGCCACCGCCGTCGCCGAGGACGGGTGGGTTCGGCGTCGGCATCCGGCGCGGAAGGCGTGGAGGTCACGCGCGTCTCCTTTCTTGTACGGGACGTCTAGTGGATGTCGACACGGCGCGGCGTGGGGTTGGGTATGCCGGATAGCTGAGGTAGCCCGACGCCGCCACCGGCGTCGTAGTCGTCCCGCGCCAGGCATGGCGCAGCCCGAGCAGGCTGAGCTCGGCGAGCAAAGCGCCGTACACCTCGGGTGGGTGTCGATGTCGTCACAGGTGTGGTGGCACCGGCGGACGATGTGGTGGGGCTGCCCCTGCGTAGTTCCACTCGGTCGCACTAGCTGCGAGGAAGCACTGTGATGGCCGCGATGGCGCTGTTGACGACCGCGGCCGTCACGGTGCGGGTAGCGGCCTCCGCCGCGGCGTCGGCGCCCCATTCGCCCAAGGTCGGGTTGCCCGACCGGGGTTCGGTGGTCATCGGCGGGGTTCCCAGCGGAAGAGTCGGATGGCAAGGTTGACGGCGACGGCGACCCAGGCGAGCGTGGGTGCGAGCAGGAGCAGGGAGTCGGTCACGGCGACGCCGCCGTTCCAGGCGTTCACGGTCAGTTGGGTGGCTGCGCCGCCGGGCAGCAGCCGCTTGAGCCAGGCGAGGTCCTCGGTGCCGGTGATGCCCACCCAGGTGGCCACGGCGATCACGCCGAGCGTCACTGGCAGGGTGGTGACCTGGGCGTGCTCGGGTGAGTTGGTCAGCCCGGCGGTGGCCAGGGCCAGGCCGATCATCATGGCCAGTGTCGCGAGGGTCGCCACCACGAGCAGGGCGACGTTCGCCGGCTTGCCGGCGACGACGGCCAGGGCGATCAGGATCGCGGTCACCTGGATCAGGGCGATGACGACGACGGGCAGCAGCAGGCCGGCGATGATGCCGGTGTCGCTTGCGGCGGTGGAGCGCAGCCGCTTGAGGAAGAGGTTCTGTCGCCGGGACGCCAGGGTGGTGACGGCGGTGGCGTAGAGCCCGAACGCGGCGATTGTGAACATCACGATCGCGGCGATGTAGCCGAGGCTGCCGATGTCGGCGAAGGTCTCGTGCTGGCGGACGAAGTACGCGCTGACGACTACCGGGATGATGAGGCTGGTGATCAGCACCAGTCGGTTGCGGAAGATCTGGATCAGCTCGCTTGCGGCGATGGACAACACGGTGGCGCTCCTGTCGAGATAACGGGTCAGTTGCTGATGGCGCGGAAAACGTCGTCGAGGCGGGTCGGCCCAGCCTCCAAGCCCTGCAGCTCGACGGCGTGGTCCTGGGCCCACCCGAGCAGGACGTGCAGGTCCTTCTGCAAACCGAAGGTCTCGACCACCACCTTGCCCTCGACGGTGACCGCGGCCTGCAGCGGCAACGCTGGCGCCCCGGCCGGGAGGGAGAAGCGGATGACGGCCGGCAGGGTGCGGGTCAGTTCGGCCACGGTGCCCTCGCGGTGGAGGGTGCCCTGGTGCATCAGTCCGATGCGGTCGGCGCGTTGTTGTGCCTCCTCCAGGTAGTGGGTGGTGAGCACGATGGTCGCGCCGTTTTCGCGGAGCCGGTCGACGGTCGCCCAGACGGCGTCGCGGGACTGGATGTCGAGGCCGGTGGTCGGCTCGTCGAGGAAGATCAGCTCCGGGGTGCCGTAGACGGCGGTGGCGAAGTCCAGCCGCCGCTTCTCTCCGCCGGAGAGTTGCGACACCTTGCGGCCGGCTCGGGCGGTGAGGTCGACGAGGTCGAGGATCCGGTCGACGTCGTCGCTGCGCCCGCTGAGCCGGCCGATCAGGCCGACGGACTCACGGACGGTGAGGTCTGGGGAGAATCCGCTCTCCTGGAGCATGACGCCCATTCGGGGACGTACCGCTCTCCGGTCGTCGGGGCTGTGCCCGAAGACGCGTACCGTGCCGGAGGCCGGCCTGCGGTGTCCCTCGATGACTTCCAGGGTCGAGGTCTTTCCGGCGCCGTTGGTGCCCAGCAGCGCGTACAGCTCTCCTGGCCGTACCTGGAAGGAGAGGTCCTTGACGGCGTGGAAGTCGCCGTAGGTGAGGTTCAGCCGTTCGACGTCGATGACGGGGGTCGTGGTCATGTCCCCATGACAGCAGCGATGGCGGCCGACCGTCAGTGCAACTACGTCACGGCTACAAGTGACGCGGTGTCACTGTTCGAGACTGGTGGCCGTCGGATACTGACACGGTGACCGCTCGATGCCGCGCTTCACCGAGTCGACGCAGGGGAGGCTGCGCCGGCTCAACCTCGCCACCTCACTGCCGCCGGTCGTGATCGCCGCGGTGGTCCTGCTCTACACCGATGCGCGGACCTGGTGGTTACGGCCCCCGATACCCCGTCCTGCTGCGCGTGCCCCACCGCCGCCGCGAGGCCAGCCTGCTCGACGCCCTCGCCGGTGTGCCCACCGCCATGCCCGTGGCCACCGGCCTGCACGACGAGCACCCCGCCGGCCCCGCCTGGACCCTCACCACCGACCCCGGCCTGCGCCGATCGCTGCACGATCTGCCGTCGGACCGCGGCCCCCACAACATCTCCACCAACCCCGACCGCTATATCGACCCTGACGATCACTGATCCGTGCCAGCACGGTGATGAACGGGCGGGGTGTTTCCGCGCTGCCCCGCCGATGATCGCCGACGGCGATGGCCTCGCGGGCCCTGCTCGCAGGTGAGCTGGCGTCTTCAACCGTTTCGAAGGCGTTCGGAAAGGTCGCAGACTGCCCTGTCGTATCGATCGTCCGTCACACCGGGCCGGTGGGCCCGTATCGGCGCCCATACGGTGTCTTCGCCCTGCGCGTCAAGGCACTGCGGATCCCTGAGCCGGCGGTCCACGGTCATGTCGGGGGCCTGTTGCGCGCCGCGCTCACCGGCATCTGCACTATTGAAGATCCAGCCGCCGATCGGATCGGTATCCCGCCACAGGTTCACCCACCGCCAGCCGACATGACGGCCCACCTCGCGCAATACCTCCGCGCCGACGTATGCCGGGAACAGCGCGCTGTACAGGCGTCTTAACGGGGAACTGTGGGTTAGCAGTGCGACCCTGTCGAGCACCTGCGGCTCAAGTTGCAGAATGCTGGCCACAGCCAACACGGACCCGTGACTGTGGGCCGCGACCAGCACACCGTGCCCTCTACCCGCAAGCACGGTGATCCGGCGAGCGAGTTCGGGTACGGCGCGTTCGGCGTAACACGGTGGGGCGAAGGGCTGGGCGACGCGAGGCCAGAACATACCGAGGTCCCAGAGCACCCCGATGTACCGGCGGAAGACCGACGTTCGATACGCGAACAATCCTCCAATCAACAAGCCGAGGAAGACCAGCGCCATCAGGTAGCTGCCGAAGTGCGTACCGGCGCTCACGAAGTCGGGCGGCAGGCTCGCCAGGTGCTCAGCGGCGAAACTGGGTTGCAGCTCGACCAGACCCAGCGCGGAAAAACCCAAGCTCAGCGCGACGATGCAGCAGTACATTGCCGCGAGCGGAGCGAGCCACTCGGTGAATTGAGCCCGAGCGATCGCGTCACGCACCTCTGCCCGTCGTCCGTTCGCCCGCGCATCCGCACAGGGGAAGTCTCGGGCGACGATCTCTTCCGCCGCCCGCCTCCGGTGACGTCGCGACAGCACGACCATGACCGCACCGGTTGCTGCGGCTGCGAAGACCGACACAAAGAAGCCGAACATGGTCCACTTGTACGGCAGCACCGGGCTGGTGGGCTGCACGTCAGGTGTAGGCAAATCACGATCGAGGTAGTCCGAGACCCGGTAGTTGAACTCGGTCGCGTAGATGACCGCCAGCCCCACGGCAAGGCACGCGAACAGCGGTGCACCCAAACCGTGTAGGAGCACGCGACCACCGCCTGCGCGATAACGGCCCACCAGTGCCGCTGTCCCCAGCAGCGCCAGGAGCACGCCTTGGGTAACGAACACCATGACCACCGCCCGGGCGTGGCCGGGCAGACCCTCCACGGGGGGCCACGCGGTCCGATCGAGCGCCGCACGACAGATGACGACGACCGTCGTCACCACGGCAATGAGGCGTAGCACACGAACGACGACGTCGACCGCCAGACCCGATCGGGCGACGACCCTCTCGGACACGCATAACAGAACACAGCCCACTGTGACAGCTGACGCCGTCACTCCTAGAAGAAGGTCAAGCACGTCAGGACCGCGGGCCGACCACAGCGCCGCGACGAGGCTGAGGTCGATCACAGCGAGGCCCGTCGCCAGATGGATGAACCGCAGTCGTTCCGCTCCGGGAAACGCGTCGGGCGTTCCGATCGCGCCGAGAGGCGTGTCCGCCTTCGTTCGCGTCGCCGTCGGCGGGATGAAGTTGTTGTACCAGTGTCCGCAGCGGGGTCCGGCGAGCTGCAATACCCAGAGAGCGCCCACAGGCACCAGCGACAGCACCGCCAAACGCAAACCGGCCGGTTGACCACCGAGCCACGACAACCAGGTTCGGCCGCCCAAGCACTCAGCCCGGGACATGCACTTGACAGCAAGCAGGTCCAACCCCACACCCACGAAGGACAGGACGTACAGGGCCGTAAGGCTCAGACCAACCAGCCGGCAACCGACCCGGACCACACTCCCACTGACGTTCGCTCGCGGCCGCATCCACGCCGCCGCGTTGCACAACATAAACGGCAACAGGAACACCAGCGACAGCGTCCTCACCGCAGTTCCGCTTGGCAACTCACTCCACCGGTATGTCTCCAGCACCGAGCCGCAGGCGCCTCCCGTGGCACCGTTCCCCTCCCGCGGACGATAAAAGCCGCCCTTGTGGTCGCCGGCCACACGGCGCAGCTGCGGCCGATCGAGGACGGCGTCCGCGTCGGCGCTCGACACGCCGTACACCCGCAGTTCCACGACGTCGCGGGGCGGGGGACGCGGTGACTCGCGCCCGGTGCCGGGTGGCGGCAACTTCGGCATCCTGACCTCACGACGAATCAGCGCGGACGAAACCGGTGTCGACCGCGCTTACCCACTCGCGACAGGCGCAGACCTCGCCTGCCCCCGCATCCGGCGCCTCGGTGAGCGTGCGGTTCCGGCGGCCCGAGCGCGCACGACCAGACTGGCCTGAGACAGGGTCGGCTCGAGGGGTATGGCGCGGGATGACCGGTGAGGCGCGACGCGCGCCGCGCCTGAGCCGGGTCCGTCGACGATCAGACCGCGCGAAGGTCCGCGACGCCGCGGCCGCGTGGACTGGACGGGTCGACACCGTCACCGCCCGCACGGACCGGATGGACGTCGACGCGTAGCTGATCCGGACCGACGCTGCGTCGCCTGGGCCGTGCCCACCGCGCAGGATCTGGACACCGCCGCGCTGGTGCGTGCGCTCGGCACCTCATTCGGCCACCCGGCCTGAGCGGCGCATTAACGGTCGTCTCAGATTCGCTCGGTACGAAGTCGGCATCAGATGAGCGAACTGACCCGTATGGAGGAAGCAGTGATGGCAGTCAAGGCAGCGCCGCCCGGGGAAGCGCCGGCCGGTCGCTTGGCAGGCCGCTGGGTGCCATGGTTGGTGATCGGGTTGTGGCTGGCGCTGGCGGCGGTCATGGTGCCGCTGAGCGGGAAGTTGAGCTCGGTCACCACCGACAGAGCCGTCGACACCCTGCCGGCCAGCGCCGAGTCCACCAAGGTGGCGGTGCTGGAGGACAGCCTCCCCGGCGGTGAGGACAACACGTTCGTCTTCGTGTACCACCGCGCCGGCGGCATGACCGACGCCGACCGCGCGTCGGTCGAGCGCCACCACAACACCCTTGCCAAGCGGTACCCGCCGAAGGTGACGGCGGCGGGCGGCGAGGACGAGGAGGGCCCGCTGACGAGACCCTCCACCGACGGCAAGGCGATGATGTTCACCCTGGATGTGAGCACGACATACGGCGCACCGGAGACCATCGTCGGCCCATTGCGTGAGGCTGCGAAGGACCGCCCCGCCGGCCTGGAACTCGACGTGACCGGACCCGCCGCGGTCGACGGCGACATGGACGCCGTCTTCGACGGCGTCGACCTGCAGGTCTTCCTCACCACCGTCGTCGTCGTCACGCTCCTGCTGATCCTCACCTACCGCAGTCCGGTGTTGTGGTTCATCCCGCTCATGGCTGTGGGCGCGGCCGCACTGACCGCGATGGCGACCGTCTACCTGCTCGTCAAGGGCTTCGGCATCGTGATCAACGACCAGAACTCGGCGCTGCTGACGATCCTGGTATTCGGTGTCGGCACGGACTACGCGCTGTTGCTGATCGCCCGGTACCGGGAGACACTGCACCACCACGAGAACGTCCGGGTCGCGATGGTCCACGCGCTCCGCGGCGCGGCGCCGGCCATCGTCGCGTCCGCGGCCACCGTGATCGCTGGCCTGCTCTGCCTGCTCGTCGCCGACCTGAACAGCACCAGCGGGTTGGGCCCGATCGGCGCGGCCGGCATCATGTGCGCGCTGGTGGCCATGCTGACGCTGTTCCCGGCGGTGCTCGTGGTGCTTGGCAGGCGGATCTTCTGGCCGGCCATCCCGCGGTTCAACACGGCCGTGCAGGAGAAGCCGGGGCTGTGGGGACGGCTCGGCACCGCCATCAGTCGCCGCCGGTGGGTGGCGACGCTCGGCTCGCTCGGAGTCCTCGGCGTGCTCGCCATCGGGCTGGTGGGCAACACCGGCGCCCTGCGGGAGCAGGACCAGTTCCTGTCCGCGCCGGAGTCGGTCACCGGCTTCACCGTTCTCCGCCAGCACTTCCCGGAGCTCGGCGGTCAGCCGATGACGATCTTCACGCGGCCGGCGCACCAGGAGCGGGTGCTCGACGTTGTCCAGGGCATTCGCGGTGTGGCCCTGGTCGTCCCGGGGCAGACCAGCGGAGGCTGGGCCGACATCTCCGTGTTCCCGACCGACGCGCCGGACAGCGCCGCGGAGTACGACACGATCAAGCGGGTGCGTGCCGCCGTGCACGCGGTGAACGGGGCGGAGGCGATCGTCGGCGGGCCGAGCGCGGAGAACCTCGACACCGAGGTCACCACCACCCGCGACGAGAAGCTGGTGATCCCGTTGGTGCTCACCGTCGTCCTGATCGTCCTCGGGCTACTGCTCCGAGCGATCGTGGCCCCGCTGGTCCTGATGGCGACCGTGATCGTCTCATTCGCCGCGGCCTTCGGCGGCAGCGTGTTCGTCTTCGACACGGTCCTCGGGTTCAAGGGCGTCGACTATTCGGTGCCGCTGCTGGCATTCCTGTTCCTGGTGGCGCTCGGCATCGACTACAACATCTTCCTGGCCAGCCGGGCCCGGGAGGAGAGCGTGCGCCTCGGCACCAGAGAGGGCATGCTCAAAGCCCTCTCCGCCACCGGTGGCGTCATCACCTCGGCAGGCCTGGTCCTAGCGGCCACGTTCGCGGTTCTCGCCTCACTTCCGCTGGTGATGCTGATCGAGGTCGGGTTCCTGGTCGCCTTCGGCGTGCTGCTCGACGCCTTGCTGGTGCGGTCGGTCCTGGTGCCCGCCCTCACCCTGCTGATCGGCTCACGGATGTGGTGGCCGAGCCGGTTGTCCCGACCGGCGGAGTTGCCGGACGATCAACGGCCGCTCGTGGAGGGGCCCGCGCCGCAACGGTGAGCGCGGCGGCACAGTCGAGATCCGGGACGGGCCCTTGCCCGTCCCGGATCCTTGTCCTGGCCCGGCGGCCGTCACCGTGTCCGCCGCCCTTGTCCTGCGCCGCCCGCTGCGGCGGGTCCTGGCACCGCGCGCGGTCCCGGCGCCGTGCCGCGGAGGGTCAGAGCGCCACCGTGTCCACCCCCGCGCTGAGCCGGGTGACCCGAGCGGGCGGGGCGGCGGCCGGCAGGATGATGCGCAGCAGCGCGCCGCCGCGTGCGGACCGGGCGACGGTGACCCGGCCAGCGTGGGCGTCGACGACCCGCTGCACGATCGACAGGCCCAGACCTGATCCCGGCAGCGCCCGGGCGCTGTCGGCACGGTAGAACCGGTCGAACACCCGCGGTACGTCGGCGGCGTCGATGCCCGGCCCGGCGTCGTCGACCTCGAGGACCGCCGACGTGCCCTCGGCACGGAGCCGGACCTGGACCGGCTGGTCAGCGGGGGACCACTTGCCGGCGTTGTCGATGAGGTTGAGCACCGCCCGCTGGAGCGCAGCGGGACGCCCGCTCACCCAGACGGAGGTCACGTCGAGCGCGACCTCGATGTCGGGCACGCGGGAACGCGCCCGGGTCGCGGCGGCCACCACCACGTCGGCGAAATCGAGCAGCTCGGTGCTCTCGTCGCTGACGTCGCCGCGCGCCAGGTCGGTCAGCTCGGCGGCAAGGGTGCTCAACTCGGCCACCTGGGCGCCGAGATCGTTGAGCAGCCGGGTCCGACTCTCCGCCGGCAGTGCGCTGTCCAGGGTGCCGCGCCGATCGAGCCGGATCAGCAGCTCAACGTTGAGGCGTAGGCTGGTGAGCGGGGTCTTGAGTTCGTGGGCGGCGTCCTCGGCGAGCAGCCGCTGGGCCCGCCGGGAGTCCCGAAGCGCGGCGAGCATGTCGTTGATTGACTGGATCAGCCTCCGGATCTCCCCGCCGCCCTCGTCCGGGATGTCGGCGTCGAGGTCCCGGGTCTGCGCGACACGAACCGCGGCGGCGGTCAGCCGGTCGATCGGTGCCAGTCCGGTCCGCGCCACGGTCCGCCCGACAAGGGCGCCCCCGGCCACGCAGAGCAGTCCGATCAGCAGCATGCCAAACCCGAATCGGTTGATCGGGGTGTCGTCGCTGTTGCGGGCCACCTGGACCGCGCCGTCGCCCACCCGCAGCGTGTAGATGAGGTAGCCGTCGTCGTCGCTGTCGTTCGACTCCATCAGGTCGG
Organism: Micromonospora hortensis; assembly: GCF_022230935.1. Lineage (NCBI taxonomy): Bacteria > Bacillati > Actinomycetota > Actinomycetes > Micromonosporales > Micromonosporaceae > Micromonospora > Micromonospora hortensis. Next base: position 588,470 of record NZ_JAKKFE010000012.1, on the reverse strand, counting down.
CCGACGCCCCCTGCGCCACGCGCCCGGCGTGCCCGCTGACGGGGGGGCAGCGCGGGTTGGCCGGCCGGCGTCCGGGTCGAGCCGTCGGGCAGGATGACCCGCACCAGCCGACCGGACCCGGGATACGGCGGTAGGTGGACCTGCGCCAGGCCGGTGGGCTCCACGGTCGTCGCCAGGACGCGGGAGTCCGCGCGTAACTGATTTTCGGCGTTGTCCTGCAGCTCCGAGTCCAGTAGCTCGCTGGCCACCTGGAAGGCCACGAAGACGCTGACCGCGATGGCCGTCGCCGCGATCACCGTCAGCCTGGTCCGCAGGGACCGCCGGCGCCACCATCGGGTCGGCCGTCGCGGTTCCCGGCCGGCGGGTCTGCTCACGGAGGAGTCTCCCGCAGCGTGTACCCCAAGCCGCGCAGCGTGTAAATCAGTCGCGGCTCACCCTCGGCCTCCATCTTGCGGCGCAGATAGCTCACGTACACCTGGAGGTTGTTGGCTGTGGTGCTCATGTCGAAGCCCCAGATCGCCTCGAACAGCACGTCGCGGGTCAACACCCGGGTCGCATTGCGCACGAGAACCTGTAGCAGGGAGAACTCGGTCCGGGTCAGATACAGCGGCCGCCCACCCCGCCAGGCCTCGAACCTGTCGGGATCGAGCCGGACGTCGGCGAACGACAGGATCTGCGACTCGTCGTCGCCCGGCGCGCGGCGGCGCAGCAGAGCCCGGACCCGGGCCAGCAACTCCTCGGTGGCGAACGGCTTGGGCAGGTAGTCGTCGGCGCCCGCGTCCAGCCCCGCGACCCGGTCGGAGACCTGATCCCGGGCGGTCAGCATCAGCACCGGCAGATCTCGACCCGCCGCCCGCAACCGCCGGCAGGTCTCCAACCCGCCGAGGCGGGGCATCATCACGTCGAGGATCAGCAGATCCGGCGCCGCGCCACCGATCCCGTCGAGCACGGCGAGACCGTTGGCGGCGGTGCTAGTGCCGTAACCCTCGACCTGAAGCACCCGCTCCAGCGACTCACGGATGGCCGCCTCGTCGTCGACGATCATGATCCGCACGCCGGTCCGCTCCCTCCAGTTGATGGTTTTGCGGCTCATCCTCCCCGATCAACCTGAGGGCAGGATTAATGCTGCAACGGCAGTGGGCGAATCGAGTCCAGCTCGTGGTCGTCGGCCTGCCTGTGACGGACGTTGATGTTGATCGGTGGCATGGGGGACGCTGCTCCAGGCCGGAGGCCTGCCGGGCTTCGTCCGCCAAAACGGCAACATCGCACCAGTCAACAACGTCGTCATCTGACAGATGTCTCGACGCGGCGCGGCACCAAGACTGCAGGTAGTTCCATCGATGCGTGCTCGCACGCGCGATCACGCCTGCCGGAGGTCTGCCATGCCGACGACACACTCAGCATCCGCCCCACCGGGTCCGGCGAAGAAGCCGATTCTCCGGTGGCCACGGCGCTCCCGACAGCCGAGGCCAGCGATCGCCCTGCTCGTCATGACCCTGGTTGCGACGACCGCGACAGCTGTCGCCGGTCCGGCCACGCCGGCCTTCGCCAACGACCACTACAGCACCATCGAATCCGCCGCCGAGGCCAACCGGGACTGGATGGCACGGGTGTCGGACGACGCCAGCCTGGCCGACCTGTCCATTCCCGGCACCCACGACACCCTCGCGCTCTGCGGCCAGTCGGCGGGCAACGGCGACTGCGAATTCATCTCGACGAGCCTCACCCAGACGCAGGAACGCCACGGGTACAGCGCCGAGACCCTGGCCACCCAACTGGACGCCGGCATCCGGTCGATCGACATCAGGGTCCGGGTGGACAGAGGCGACGCCGGACTGACGTTCACCGTCCACCACGGTGTCTACTACCAGTGGGCCAACTTCACCGACGTGCTCACGAAGATCGAGACGTTCCTGCGGGCGAACCCGACCGAGACGGTGCTGCTGAACCTCAAGGCCGAGTGCCTGGGCAGCGATGGAAGTTGCGTCGACGCGGAGGGCTACGACAGCACCGAGTGGCGCCGGAAGGTCTTCGACTCGTACCTCACCGGCCGCTACCACACCGGCAACGGTGACGAGACGAGGCAGGGCAGAGCCTGGGGAAGCCTGTTCTGGGGCAACTCCGTCAACGGTGTCGAGCAGACGACCACGCCGACCCTCGGCGCCGTACGCGGGAAGATCGTCCTGCTCGGGTTCCGCGGACCGGCCGGCGGCATCTACGGCGGCTACGGCATCGGGCAGCTCTACCCCGCCGGCGGCTCCTACGAGGGCTATGTGCAGGACAACTTCACCGTCACCCAGGTCAGCGACATCGACGACAAGTGGGAGAGTGTTCGGACGCACCTACGCAAGACCAACGGGGTGTGGGACGCCAACCGTGGCGAGCAGACCCGACACGACCACGAGCCGGGCTCGCTCTACATGAACTTCACCAGCGGCACGGGCGGCCTGGCCCATCCGTACACGGTCGCCGGTGGCACCCCGACGGCGACCGGAGTCAACGAGTTCCTCATCCAGTGCCTGCGGGCCAGCAACGACAGGTGCCCGGAGTTCTACCCGAACCGGGCGGGCAACTTCGGTGGACGCCAGACCATGGACCGGCTCGGCATCGTGATGATGGACTTCCCGGGCGGAAAGCTGATCGACGAGATCGTCGCCCGCAATCCCGCCGGTCGGGCCGGCGGCAGTCGCAACGGCGGGGCCGGCGACCCGATGGAGCAGCATGCCGGCGGTGACAACGGAGGCACCCGACCGGTGGTGCCGACCGACCACGCGCAGTGCCGCCCGGACGGCATGATCCCGACCGCCGGCACCAGCACCCCCTACTGCCGGGTCTACCAGGGCGACGGCCGGGAGTGGCTCGGCCAGGGCCGGAGCCGTCGGGTGATCGGCTACTTCAACGGCAGCCGCACCGGGGCCGACGGCAAGCCCTTCTACCTGGTCAAGAACATGCCGTGGTCAAAGCTGACCCACATCAACTACGCCTTCGCCCGAGTCGAGAACAACCGGATCTCGGTCGGCGCGGATGGCCCGAACAACCCGGCAACCGGAATGACCTGGAACGTTCCCGGCACCGAGATGGACCAGAGCCTGCCGTACCGGGGGCACTTCAACCTGTTGACCACCTACAAGCGTCTGCACCCCCGGGTGAAGACGCTGATCTCGGTGGGCGGCTGGGCGGAGAGCCGCGGCTTCTACGGCATGACCACCAACGCCGACGGTACGACCAACCAGGCCGGGATCAACACCTTCTCCGACTCGGTCGTCGACTTCCTCGGCCGGTACGGCTTCGACGGCGTCGACATCGACTTCGAGTACCCGACGGTGCTGGACGACACGGGCAACCCGAACGACTGGGGCGATGCGCGGTCGCGCCGCAAGGGACTGCCGACCTCGTACACGGCCCTGATGAAGACGCTGCGGGAGAAGTTGGACCGGGCGTCCGCCACCAACGGTCGCTACTACCTGCTCACCTCCGCCACGTCGGCCTCCGGCTATCTCGTGCGGGGCATGGAGAACCAGAAGGCGCTGCGCTACCAGGACTACACGAACCTGATGGCGTACGACTACCACGGCTCCTGGAACGAGGTGGTCGGCCCGAACGCCGCCCTGCACGACGACGGCAAGGACCCGGAGCTGAGCGACCTCTACTCCACCCCGGAGTACCAGAAGATCGGCTACTTCAACACCGACTGGGCCTTCCACCACCTGCGCGGCGCGATGCAGGCCGGACGCATCAACATCGGCATCCCGTACTACACCCGGGGTTGGCGCAACGTCACCGGCGGCAGCAACGGCATGTGGGGCAGAGCCGTGGGCAGCACCTGCCAGCCGGGCACCGGCCTGGTCCGCCCCTGCGGCGACGGCGCGGTCGGCATCGACAACATCTGGCACGACCGCGACGCGAACGGTCGAGAGGTCGGTGCGGGGGTCAACCCGATGTGGCACGCCAAGAACCTGGAACGCGACCTCACCCCCCGCTACGCCAACGCGGTCGGCCTCACCCCGGACAGCGACCCGAACGACCGGCGCACCGGCACGTACGACCGGCACTGGGACGCGACCACCCGCACCGCCTGGTTGTGGAACCCGGAGAAGAAGACCTACCTCTCCATCGAGGACACCGAGGGCCTCGACCACGTCGTGGACTACGTCAACCGCAAGGGCGCGGGTGGCGTGATGATGTGGGAACTCTCCGGTGACTACGAGTGCCCGGCCGAGGCGGCCCCGGACAACCCCTGCGTGATGGGCTACACCCTCACCAACCGGCTGCACGAGCGGCTCCAGGGCGCCGCCGCGTACGGCGACAGCCGCGGCGCCGGCAGTTCGGTGCAGCGTCCGGCACTGGCCGTCGACGTGACAGTCGACCTGATCCGCTACCCGACCGACACGGCGAGTCTGTGGCCGCTGACCCCGACCGTCCGGATCAGCAACAACACCGGGGTGACCATCGGTGGCGGCAGGGACAACGTCATCTCCTTCGACCTGCCGACCTCGACGCCCCCGCTGATCAAGGACGGCAACTGGCAGACCGGCGCCCAGGGCGGCCGGTGGAAGGTGCAGGCCGGGCACACCGGCCCGAATGTCGGCACCGGGCTCTCCGGCGCCTTCCATCGGGTCAGCCTCACCCTGGACTACTGCCAGATCATCCCGGCCGGGCAGAGCCTGGACGTGCCGATCATCTACTACATCCCGGCGACCGGGCCGGTGAACACCACAGTCAAGCTGGGCGGCACCACGTTCGCCTCGGTGCCGGAGCAGAACCGGGGTGCCGCGAAGGTCATCCCGGCGACCGGCGGATGCTCGGCGCCGGCCTGGGACGCCAGCAAGGTCTACAACCCGGCGACCCAGTCGGTGGAGAGCATCACCGTGAAGTACGCCGGCAAGGTCTGGCAGGCCAAGTGGTGGACCCAGGGCAACGTGCCCGGCACCGGGGCCAACTCGGACCTGGAACCCTGGCGGCTCATCGGCCCGGCCAGCTGACGCGAGGACGGTGGCATCCGGGTCCGACCCGGATGCCACCGCCCGGGCAGCGCCGGTCACCGCTCGACGACGTCCTCCGGAGAGCGACGCAGCACCGCGCCCGCGATCTCCACCCGGCTGCGCATGCCGAGTTTCGCCAGGATCCGCGAGATGTGCGTCTGGGCCGTCCGGCGGGTGAGGAACAGGCTCTGCGCGATGTCCGGCGTCGACCGACCCGCCGCGACAAGCATGGCGACCCTGCGCTCGGTGGGGGTCAGCGCGTCCCAGCCGTGTCCGGCCCGTCTGCTCCGGGCACCGCGCACCCCACGCCGAACCCCACGACTGCGCAGCCTGGCCTCGGCCCGACGGATGTCCCAGGTCGCGCCGAACCCGCCGTACAGGTCGACCGCCTCGTTCAGGGCGGTCCGCGCCTGCGCCGTGTCGCCCCGCTCGGCCAGGACGACGGCGAGATCCTCCAGCGTCCCGGCGAGTTCCACCGGCACCCCGCTGGCCCGGTAGTGAGCCACGGCCGAACGAAGCGCCCCAGGGTCGCCGCCGTGCAGGCCGCGACACCTGTCGGCGGACGCGGCAGCTCGGGCCGGCACCTGCTCTGCCGCCGCCTCCGCCAGGCAGGCGCGTACCCCCGCCTCCGCCGCCGACCGGTCGTCGACCGCCAGAGCGAGTCGGACGAACCGGGGCAGCCACTGGTGGGTCAGGGTCATCTCCCCTGGCCGCCGGTCGAGAAGAGCGCCCAAATGATCCAACGCCATCCGCAGATCGCCGTCCTGCTCGGCGGCGAGGGACCGCGCCACGAGCAGGAAGTCGAGGTTTTCCCGATCGGCGACGGTCACGACCGGGCGGTCGAATCCCGCGCGAAGATGGGCGGCGGCCCTGACCCGCTCGCCCCGATGGCCGGCGATGAGCGCTGACACACCGTGCCAGAGCCGCCCCGGGCCGCCTTCGCGCAGCCCACGGTATGTCGACGCCGAGGTGTCCTGCGCGACCGCGTCGAGTTCGGCCAGGGCGTCGTCCCACCGCCCCAGCCAGAACAGCAACACGGCGGCGGTCACCCCGGCGGTCGTGTCGTCCATGCGGTTGGCCGCGCGCAGAAAGTCCCGGGCTTCACGCAGCGCCGCCTCCGCGTCCGTCCACCGGCTCAGGTTCTGGAGCGAGAAGATCCGTCCGTGCAGGGCGAACGCCCTCAGGTCGACGTGGTCGGCGACGAAGCCCAGCGCCTCGATCGCCCCCTCCGCGCTGTGCAGGGCGAGCCGGTGCTGCCGGCGCACGGAGTGGCTGGCCCAGAGACCCGTCAGCGCGTACGCCGTCGCGAAAGCGTCTCCGGCCACGGCTGCCATGCGCAGCGCGTCCCGAGCGGTGGCATCCGCCGCCGCCAGGTCCCCGGAGCCCGCCCGCTGGAACATCGCCAGCGAGGCGAGCAGCCGGGCCCGCCAGGCGTCAGGTAGGTCAGCTCGGGCGAGGGCCCGGTGCAGGTGGGCCACCGCCGCGGTGTTGTGCCCGCCACTGAACAGCGCGCGGGCGAGCATCCAGTGGAGCTGCCCACGGTCGTCCGGGTCGACGACCAACCCCAGGGTCTGCCGCACCCGATGGGCGGCTTCCTCGTGCTCGCCGCCAGCGATGAGGACCCGCGCGAGGTTCATGCAGAGCCCTACCCGTACGTCCTCGTCACCCGGGTCGTGGTCCACTTCGCGACGGAGCAGCTCGGCCGCGAGGTGCGGCGCCCATCCGGCCAGCACCGGTCCGGCCTCGGCCAGCCACCGCCGCACCCAGCGGTCCCCGACAACGCCGGAGGCGAGGAGATGCTGAGCCACACGCTGCGGTTCGACGCTGGTGGACTCCAAGGCCCGTGCCACCTCCAGGTGCAGTGCGGCGCGCAACGCGGCCGGCACCCCGTCGTACAGGGCCTGCCGGAGCAACGGATGCCGGAACCGCATCCGAGGGCCGGCCTCGACCAGGATGCCTGCCGTCACCGCCTCCTGGAGGTCGGCGGAGAAGTCGATCGCCGGACGGCCGAGCAGCGCGGCGAGTTCGGTGACCGCGAATTCGCCGCCGAGCAGCGCGGCCGTCCGCATCAGCTCGACGGTGCCGGCCGGGACGGCACTCAGCCTGCCTTCGAGGGCCGCGGCCAGCGACCTCGGGACCACGCCGACAGCTGAGTCACGCACCTCGGCCTGCGCGCCGATGTCCAGCAGGTCTTCGCGAACCAGTGACTCGACCAGTTCCCGCAGGAAGAGTGGATTGCCGACCGCCTGAGCGGCGAGCCGGGCGAGTCCGCCCCCCGGTGGCACGCCCACGAGTGTGGTGAGCAGATCGCGGACCGACTCCGGGGCGAGGGGGCCGAGCGGGACGCGGACCACGTCCCGCCGGACAGCGACGTCGCGCAACCGCCGCACGGTCGACCGGTGAACGCCGGGACGGTAGGAGAGGACCAGCAGCAACGGCAGGTACGCGGCGACCGAGGCCAGCCGGCGGCACACATCGATGGACGCGTCATCGGCCCACTGCACGTCGTCGACGAGGAGCATCATCGGACCGGCGGTGCACAGTTCGTCGACCAGAGCGACGACCATCTCCACGGCCGCCGCGGCGTGACCGGCGTCGGCCAGATCGAGGACGGATCGCCTGTCGCTCAGGAACGCCGCGATCCGCGCCCGGTGGGGATCCGTCGAGCGCGGCCTGATCTCCAGGCAGTCGAGTAGAACGCCCAGGAGTGGCGGATGAGCCAGTTGGTCGGCGACACCCTCTGACACCTGGCAGCCCAGCTCTCTGCCAACGTGGGCAGCGGCCGCCACGAGGGACGACTTGCCGATCCCCGGCTCGCCCTCGATCCAGACCACGCCGCCGGCGCCGAGACGCAGCCGTTGCACGGCGTCCCACAGCTCCGCGAGTTCGGCCACACGCCCGATCAGAAATCCTGGAGATTGACGGAGGTCAGCATCGTGCCTCAGATCCATCGGCTGCCCCGCGCCGTCAGCCCGGTCATCGACGGCCAGCGACGTCGGCGGCGAACGCGGCAACCCAGGTCAGTGCGGAGTTCCAGTTGATGGTGATCTCGTTGACCGACCAGGCTTCGAGATTGTCGACGTAGCAGAGCTGTGGGGCGCACCCATGTAACCAACTCGCCGAGAGCGGGTCCTGGAGGCTGGAGTTGGGCCCACCGGCGACCGATCCCACCGGCGGGTTCGGCAACCGGGCGTCGAACGATTTCGCGTACCACCGGCTGTGCTGGTTCTTCGCGTCGTTGCTGCCGTAGCCGGTGATGTAGGACTGCCCGAGGGCGTTTCGGCCCAACAGGTAGTCGAGCCCCTCGAAGACGGCGTCGGCGTACCTGTCGTTGCCGGTGAGGTCGTAGGCGGTGGCCAGGACGACCTGGTTGTTCAGCATCGACGCGTTCGAGCCCCAGTCGTAGCGTCCCGTGGTGGGGGAGTACGTCTGCCCGAAGCGCTCGGCCTTCTGGAACGAGATCAGCCGGTCCGCAGCGGCGACCACCCATCCCTCGATCTGTTCACGGTCGCTCAGCTCGGTGCCGAGCCGCGCCAGATCGAGTTGGGCCAGCGCGGCCACCGAACCCCAGTAGAAACCGTTCTGGCTGAAGGCCGCACCGGCGGTGTGGAACCGGCTGACCCGGACGGCGGTGAGGTAGGTGGCGTCCTTGGTGGTCAGGTACAGCTCGGCTGCGGCCCAGTAGAACTCGTCGGAGACGTCCCCGTCGTTGTAGGGGCCCCCACCGCTGCGGTCCTCGTACGGTGCGAAGAGCGCCGGGTTGGCCCGGGCCGCGGCGTACGCGCGTTCGGCCGCCGCGCGCAGCCGGGCGGCGAAGCCGGCGTCGTGCGCCTGGTAGATCCTTGCCGCCTGGGCCGCGACGGCGGCCAGGTTCAGGGTGGCCGCGGTCGACGGCCGGTGCAGTTCCCGGGGTTTCTTGTCCTGGTGCGGGAGCATCGGCGGCCCGGTCCAGGTCTCGTCGTGCACCTTGTGGTGGACCATGCCGGCCAGCGGCAGACCGTCGGGCACCTGCATCTTCAGCATGAAGTCGAGGTTCCAGCGGGCCTCGTCGAGGATGTCCGGAACGCCGTTGCCGCGTTCCGGCACGGCCAGGGTGCCGTCGCCGAGCGCCGCCGGCCGGTTGCGTTCCCACGTCGACAGGAGCTGGTACGTGGCGATGCCGCCGTTGACGACGTACTTGCCGTGGTCGCCGGCGTCGTACCAGCCGCCGGTGACGTCCAGTCGGTAGGAGCAGGTCCAGTTGTTCAGGAACGACTTCGGCCGCTGGCAGGGCACCTGGGTGTCGCCACCGTTCGGTGACTCCGCGACGTGCCCGGCCGGGCGGGCGTACGCCGCCCCGGCGATGCCCCCGTCGATCGCGATGCCACTGCGGTTGGTGTAGAAGAAGCGGGTCACGTCGGCGCGCAGCCGGTCGTACAGGTCCGCGCGGACGTCGAACGGGTGGCTGGGGCGGTCGACCCAGCCGTCGTACACCAACTCGAACCGGCCGGTGGTCGTGACGTGGCTGAAGTCGATCACATGGGTGTTGGCGCTTGCCGACGCGTCGAAGCCGGTCGGGGTGGTCCGACCCGTCGCCACCGTCGCGCCGCCGCCGGCCCGGCGCAGCGTCCACGGCACCGCGTGGGACGCGCCGTACAGCAACGTCGCCCGTTTGGGCCCGTTGGGCAGGTAGCCGTGCTGGTTCACCTTGAGGTCCGGCCCGGCGTCGGCCCGGTACGCGTACTCGGCGCCGGTGAGCGTCACGTCGTCCATGCAGAACTCGTACGGCGCCGTGGACTTACCGAGCCGGAACTGGAGCTGGGCCAACCGGTACGGCTCCGGGTAGGTCGTGGTGATGCTGTACTCGTACTCCTTCCAGGCGGTGCCGGTGGTGAAGCCCTTGTTCAGGTACGTGACATTGGTGGGGTTGTCGAAGGGCGCGAGGTAGACCAGCGGGTTCGCCGCCGTGTTCGTCCGGGCTCGGAACCGCAGCGTGTACGTGGCGCCGCCGGGCAGGTAGATGCTGTTGTGCCCGACCAGGACGTCCCACGGGTTGGTGGACGCGGGCGCGGTCACGCAGAAGGTCCCGCCGTCCAGTTTCGGCGTCATTCCGGCGTTCACCCACCACGGTTTGTCCGTGCCGGTGAACGTGCTGTTCTGCAACAGCCGGCCGTCGAGCTGCGGCCGGGGTGGCCCACCCCCGTACGCCGGCAGTGTTCCCGCCGGCAGGTCCTGCCCGCCGCCCTGGCCGGGCTGTCCCGGGCCGGGATCCGCGCTGCCGTACCGGGGCAGCAGCCAACCGTCGAGACCACCCGAGACGGCGCTGACCAGGACGAAGTCGCCGATCAGGTCGGCGTCGAGGTCGGCGAACAGGCCGGTGGTGCCGGCGAACGGGCCATCGTCACGGATCGGGCCCAGTGACCGCCAGCCGGTCGTCGCGCTCCACGGAGCCCCGGTGTTCTCCCAGGCCAGCACTTTGCCGCTGGGGTAGTCGACGCGCAGCACGTCGGCCCGACGGTCACCTGTGACATCCGAGAACGACGTCTGGTAATAGCCGTCGGCGGGGGTCGCGAAGCCGCTGACCGAGTGCCAGTCGCCCGGCACCGGCATCCGGCCCGGGGACCGGTTCTCCCAGAGGCTGGCGTGGCTCAGCCGATCCGAGTTGATCAGGTCGTCGTCTCCGTCGCCGTCGATGTCGACGAAGCGCGGGTTCTCGTAGAGCAGGTTGTTGGCCACGGTGGTGGGTGATCCCCATCGTTTCTGCGCGCCGTCGGACTCGTTGCGGGACATCCAGATGACCCGGGTCCCGGTGGGCGACTCGTCAGCGGTCAGCAACCGGAGGTAGTCGTCCCGGTCGTCGCCGTCGAGGTCGCCGAAGTGCACCGTCCCGGGCAGACCCCGGTCCGGCGGGCTGATGTCACCGAGGGCGGTCCAGGTGGATCGGACGCCGTCGTTGCGCCACGCCGGTAGCCGACCGTCGGGCTGGACGATGACGTGATCGGCGTCGCCGTCGCCGTCGAGGTCGGGGAAGTGGGTCTCCGAGCCGGCCGGGGTGGCGTCCCGGAACTCACCGATCGGGTCCCAGCGCGGGCCGATACCGTTGCGGGGCTCCGGCCGCCACTGGTAGAAGTCCTGCCCGACCACCAGCCGCGCCCCGAGAGCGTTGGCGGAGGGTTGCAGGGAGCCGCCGAGCCCGGGCGTGAAGATCTGCCCGTCCTTGAACTGCCACCGGGACACCTCGGCCTGCTCCGAGCAGAGGGTACTGCCGGTGCTCCGGGAGTTCGCGTCCCAGGACAGGCACCGCTCGGTCGCCGGGTCGGCCTGCGGCCAGGCGAGCTGGTACTGGCCTCCCGCCGTGCTGAAGCGCACCTGGAGGGCCTCGTCGAGGCTGCCACGCGGCGTCCTGACGTGTGGTCCGATGTCATCGCCGTCGTTCGTCTTCAACGCGATCACCGCGTGCTCCAGGTGGCGGGCGAAGAAGCGGTACGTGTCGCCGGGGACCGGGGCGTAGCAGTCCCGCTCGGCGGTCGTCCGGGGCGCGAGACCACCGCCGGAACCACAGCCGGCGTTCACGACGTAACGGACATACCTGTGGTCGGAGTTCCCGCCGCGCACCTCAGCGTTGATGGTGTTGTTGTTTCCGATGCTGGCGTAGGCGAAGTCCAGCTCCTCGCCGCCCTCGTGGGTGGGCTGGCCCGCCGCGACGATGCGGCTCTGCAACGCGGCCGGCATCCGTGCGGGATCCTGGTTGAAGTCGGCCAGCACCATCCATTCGCCAGTGGGGCGACCGGCCATGAACTGCCGAGCCGTCTCGATGATGTCGGGGGCGTCGTTGGCACTGTTCCGACCGTTGGACAGCGCGTGGGCGGTGAAGTACCAGTCAGAGCCGATCTGGACGCCCATCATCGGCCGCGAGTTGAACCGCCCGCCCACCGGCAGGATCACGGCGTCGGTCACCGTCTCCCGGGTGACGATGGCCAGGCCGTTGCGTTGCTGACCGGTGTCGGCCCAGTAGATCTGCAACAGGTCCGGGCGGTCGCCCGTGCCGATGTTGTACAGATGCTCGGTGACGCCGGCCTCGGTGAACTGACGATCGGTCCACACCGCCCGGGGGGGAGGTTGGCTGCCCGCCTCCTGGAGCGCGGCGACCTGCACCCCTTCCTGGTGGAACATCTGCTGCACAGCGGCCACCCACCGCGACTCCGGAGGCTCTTCGCCCCCCTGGTGCTGGCCCTGCAGGTTCCAGGACGCGGTGACCCGGTCCTGCGGCACCGCTACCGCCGGTGTCGGGGGTTCCAGGGCGTACAGAAACGTCGACACCGTCGTCAATGCGATGATCGCGGCCAGCCGCCTGCGCACCACGCCCACGTCAGATCCTCCAGACCGACCTCGTCGCCCGCCACCGGGATCACGGAGACGATGCGGCAGCGGAGCCCCGCACCGCATCGGTGGAAATTGCCTATTCGGGCCGGGGTGGGCTGGCCGGCGTCCGATCCGCCGTTACCTATCGGGATTCACCTGCGGTGACGGACGAGTTCGGACGCCGCCTGTTGCCTGGGCGGCCTCGACGTCCCCTGGCCCAGACCGGGTCCGGCGTCGTCAACCCAGTCGATCCAGCTTTTCGCGAGCGGCAGTGTCGGGCCGAGGCGTGAGGACCACGAGGCGCAGGTCGGTGTTCTGGGTGGTCAAAACGTTGGCGTCCAGCGGGATGGCCCCCACGTCCGGATGTACGGCGGTCTTGTGCGCGCTCTCGTGATTGGCCACCGCGCGGAGGGCCCAGAGGCGGCAGAACCTGTCGTTCCCGGCCATCCGCGAGATCAGTGCCGCCACGTCGGGATCATTCGGATAGCGGGCGCTGGTGGCGCGCAGGTCGGCCACCAACGACTGCTCGAAGTAGGCGCGCTCGGTGTCGGTCTGGCGGACTCGGGGATTTCGGGATTCGAACTGGACGATCAAGGCGTTACGGTCGTCGGCGATGGCGCCCGCCGGGTCGCCGAAGACGGCCGCGAACAGTCGGTTCCAGTGCAGCAGCCGCCACACGGCGTCGTAGACGGCCGCCGGGGTGTCGCCGAGGTGGTCGATGACGCGGTGCAGGCTGCTGGGGATCAGGTGGGGTATCCGCTCCGGGGCCGCGGCGAAGCCGGCAAGGCGCATCAGGTGCGCCTCCTCGTCGTCGGAGAGTCGTAACGCGCGGGCCAGGGAGGTGCACACCTGCGCCGACGGTGTGGCGGCCCGGCCCTGTTCGAGGCGTGCCACGTACTCGGGGGAGATGCCGGCCAGTGCTGCCAGCTCGCCGCGTCGTAGCCCGGCGACGCGGCGAGGTGATGCGTTCGTGAGACCGGCCGCGGCCGGGTCCGTGCGATCCCGCCAGGCCCGCAGCGCGGCGCCGAGGTCATTCATGAACCCATGATCCGCCATCGGTCCTCCGGGGAGCTGGGTGGTACCAGCGGTACGCGGAAGACCTGTGCCTTCCACAGCGCTGGCTCGGCCCTTCAGGATGGGGATCATGAGCAAAGTGACCAGAATGCATCACATCGGAGTGCCAGTCAGCGATTTGGCACGGTCGGTGAGGTGGTACGAGGACGTCCTCGGCATCACGCCGAACGGAGTGACGATCTCGGCGACGAACCCGGCGATCGGTGCGGTTGTCGAGGTGGAGAACGCGTCGATGCGGGCATCGTTCGCGCTGGCCGGCGACAACGTCCTTCTGGAACTCATCCAGTACGACAGCCCGCAGCCGAGGCCCTTCGCCGGGCGCAACTCTGACGTTGGGGTGATGCACCTCTGTTTCGAGGTCGACGACCTCGACACGGCGCACCGCGACCTGGTGCGGCGGGGCGTGCACGTCAACGCCGATCCGGTCGTGCTCCAGGACGGCGATGGCGTCGAAGCGGGGGCGCTGGCCGGGACGAAGATCCTCTACCTGCGTGACCCCGACGGCATTCAGCTGGAACTGTTCGAGTTGCCCTCGTAGGGGCGTCGACTCCGGACCCGGCGGCCGTCCCGGTCGGTGCGCTGCTGTGGTTACCATCGGTGGGGCCGATCAACCGGAGGGCACCATTCGTCCGGCGACACGCAGAAGCTGATGACAGATACCAGGTCGGGATTGTTCGTCGCTCGCGAGACGGAGTTGGGCGAGTTTGCCTCGGTGACGGCAGCCGCGGCGCGGGGCCGTGGCGGGGCGATGCTCGTCCTCGGTGACGCGGGGATCGGTAAGTCGACGCTCATCAATGCGGCCGCTTCGCGGCTCGACGGATGGCAGGTGCTGCGGGCCGGTGGTGTCGAGTTCGAGAGCGAGCTGCCCTACTCGGCCCTGCACCAGTTGTGCGCGCCCGTGCTCGACCACCGCGCTGGGCTCCCCGTACCGCAGCGGAGCGCGCTCGACGCGGTGTTCGGGCTGCAGGCCGGGGTCACGCCGACCCCCATGCTCGTCGGGCTGGCCGTCCTGGGCCTGCTGAGTGCCGCAGGTCGGCGCAGGCCGGTGTTCTGCGCGGTCGACGACGTGCAGTGGATCGACGCCGGCTCGCGGCAGGTACTGGCCTTCGTCGCGGCACGCGTGGCGGTGGAGCGGGTCGCCATGGTGTTCGCTGCCCGCGACGCCGCCTCGGTGTCGGAGCTCGGTCGCCTACCCGCCCTCACACTCACCGGGCTCTCCGATTCGGAGGCCCTCACCCTGCTGCGGTATCGGGCACCCTTCGGCCACGAGGCACCGATCGTGCAACGGATCCTCGCCGAAGCGGCCGGCAACCCTCTCGCCCTGGTGGAGTTCGCCCGCGACGCCGGACCGTTCGGGCTACCCGGGGACGCCGGGCACCGCGCCGTGGAGCACCGGTTCGTGAGTCGGTTCCTGCGGCTGCCGGCACCCACGCGCTCGGTTCTGGCGCTCGCCGCGGCGGAGCCGACGGGTGACCTCGTTCTGCTGCGGCGAGCGATGGCGATCCAAGGGCTGGACGCCGTGGACCTGACCGCGGCCGAGGACAGCGGCCTGTTGGTGACCGGGGCCCGGGTGCACTTCCGGCATCCGTTGGCGCGTTCCGCGGTGTACCTGTCGACCGGCGTCGGGGCGCGACGGCAGGCACACGCGGCGCTCGCCGCCGGTACCGACGTCGACGTCGATCCCGACCGTCGCGCCTGGCACCAGGCGAACGCGATCACCGGACCGGATGAGGAGACCGCGGCCGAGCTGGAGCGTTCGGCCGGGCGGGCACAACGCCGCGGCGGGTTCGCGGCAGTGGCCGCGTTCCTCGAGCGCGCGGCCCGACTGACACCCGACCGGTCGCGGCAGGCCCGCCGGTTGTTGGCCGCGGCCCGGGCGCGGTTGGGTTCGGGCGCACCTTCTGCCGCCCGGGAGTTGGTGGACGAGGCCGAGCGTCTCCAGCCGGACCCCGTCGACCGCCGCGCCGCACGACTGCTACGCGCGACGATCGACTATCACGTGGCACGCACCATCCCGGCGACGATCGCGCTCATCGAGGCGGCCGACGGCGTGGGGCCCGACGAGGTCCGCGAGACCTACCTGGAGGCGTTCGCATCGCTCATGTTCAGCGTCGACGAGCCGGGGAGGTTGCGGCGGCTCGCCCTGCACATCGGGGAACGGGTGCCCCAGCGTCAGCCGCCACGCCCGGTCGACCTGCTGCTGCAGGCGTTGGTCGAGCAGAACCTCCGCCCGGTGGACGAGGCGATGCCCCTGATGCGCCGCACGGTCGACGCCTTCCGGGACCACGCCCGCACGCCCGACGCGGATCCGTGGTGGATGGAACGCGCCTGCGTGCTGAGCGTCGACCTCGGTGACAGCGACGCCATGGAGGAGATCGCCGACCGTCAGGTCGAACTCGCCCGGGCGCAGGGCGCCTACGCGATCCTTCCCCATGCGTTGCGCTTCCAGGCGACAGCCCGGACGATCGTGGGCCGCTTCGCCGACGCGCAGGTCTGCATCATCGAGGCGCGTGCGGTCGACGAGGCCGCCGGGACGTCCAACCTCGTCGGGTCCGACCTGATGCTTGCCGCCTGGAGCGGGGACGTCGACCGGTTCCGCGAGATCCGGGAGAAGCTGCGCGGCTGGGTGGGGGTGAATTTCACCGCGCTGCACTACGCCGAAGGCGTGCTGTGCAACGGCAGCGGCGACCATGGGGCCGCGCTCGACGCGTTGCTGCTCGTGCGGGACCAGCACCGGCGCGGCGCGTACGCCGCCTCCGTCTTCCACCACGAGATGGTCGAAGCCGCCGCGTACGTCGGACGTCCCGAAGAAGCCAAGGAATCGGCTAAATGGATCGGGGATGTCGCACGGGTCAACCCGAACGCGTGGACGACCGGTGCGCATCTGCTGGCGAGTGCGCTGCTCGACCCGGGGCTCGGCGCGCAGGACCACTACCGTGCCGCCATCAGCCGGTTCGCCGGGAGCAGGATGCGAGTCCACTACGCGCGTGCCCGACTGCTCTACGGGCAGTGGCTGCGACGGGTCGGCCGTCGCGCCGAGGCGCGGGTGGAGCTGCGCGCCGCGCACGAACTGCTCTCCACCATCGGCGCGCGCGGGTTCGCCGGCCGCGCCGCCCGCGAACTGGATGCCATCGGCGAGCCGACCCTGGCCGACGACGTCGATCCGCTCGCGGGGCTGACCGCACGGGAACTACTCGTCGCCCGCAAGGTCGCCTCCGGCGCAGGCACCAAGGAGGTCGCCGCGTTGCTGTTCGTCAGCCCGCGAACGATCGACGCCCACCTGCGCAACCTCTACCGCAAGCTGGGCATCACCTCACGCCGGCAGCTACGAGAACTCCTCCGCTGACGGGCCGGGCCGGGCCGGCCGATGAAGGGGCCCCGCCGGTACGAGACCGACGGGGCCGCTGGGTCACGTCAGCGCTGGGCGCTGGGCCCGGTCACACTCCCGTTCGGCACGCGTCTTCAGCTCCGTCAGCCATGTTTCCAGGCCCGCCCCGAGAGCCACGGTGGAGAAATCGACGTCCTGCTCGACCTGGTCACCGCGCCACGTCTCCTCGGTACGCACGAGAACCCGGCCGTCAACCTCGGTGAACGTCCAGACGTGAACCCCCTCGTCGATGCGCAGCCCTGCACCGACCGCCGGGCCGTCCCACCGAAGGCACCTCTGGTGCTGTAGCTGCCGGACGGTGGAGGTGACGACGAGGGTCGTGGCGGGATTCAGCGCGGTCTCGATGACCGGTGTCGTCCATCGGAATGACGAACCCGGACGCAGTGGGCCACGATCGAGCCGCTTGCTGGACAAAACGGGCTTTTGCCACGACGGCCAGCGTTCCACGTCGGTCTGCAACTTCCAGACGGTCCGTAGCGGAGCGTCGATCGTCGTCTCCGTCCGATAGCGAATCTTCGCCGTGGTGTCGACAGTCCGTCCCGCGCATCGCACCGTCGCCTGGTCGGCACCGACATCGCGCCTGACCTCCGCCCGAGCCGGCGCACCTGCGGTGCCCACGAGGCCGGCCACGACCACTGCCGTCGCGACGGCAAATGCTCGATTCTTCACGAGGGGGTCACCGCCTCGGCGGTGGCCTTGAGTCGTTCCAGCCACCTGGCGAGGGTGGTGTCGAGGCCCTCCTGGAACGGCGCGGGGTCGGCATCGACAGGCGGGCCGGCGAAGGACTCCTCGGTCGACACCTCCACACCGTCGCCGGCCGGAGTGAGAGCCCAGACGTGGACGCCGAGGACGCCGTCCGGTCCGTCACCGTATCCCCGCCACACGAGGCGTTCCTGCGGCCGTACCTGAACGATCGTCGACTCAATCTCCATGCCGGCGGCCGACCAGCGGAACACGGAGCCCGGGGCGAGCGGACCGGGTGTTTCCACGCGTGCGTACGGGATCTCTGGCAGCCAGGTCCTCCATGCGTCGATGTCGGTGAGGATCCGCCACACGGCGTCCGCCGACGCGGTCACCGTGACGCTGTGGCGGCTGACCACCGGTGCCGACACGTCAATGCCGGCCTCGTCGGTGTCAGTAGTGTTCTCCATCGTGAAGCCTCTCTGCGGTCACTGACCATCGGATCGCCGGGCATGAGAGCGAGCCGCTAGATCCACACCCGGCAGAAGCGATCGTGCCAAGACGCAAACTGCTGCACATCGGCAAGAACTACCTAGTTCGCGGTACGCGGGCCGGCCACGGTGAAGATCCTTACCTCCGTGCCTGCTACCGGCCTCAGCCCGGGAGCAGGGCCGGTCCGGGCCGGCGCGGGTCACCGGTTGCCGTCCGGTCCCAGCGCGCCGCGCCGCACCCGCGGCACAGCACGTAGGCCGGCGGCGGCATAGTCGTGACTGGAAACGCCTCGTACTGATCGCGCGACCACACCGTCATAGGGTGACTTGCCGGCGGGCGGCCATTCTGCTGACCGTGACGTTGATTGCGAAAATTCCGACCACGGCTTCGAGGAGCAAATTTCGCGGATTCCAGTCCCAACCGTAGAGCGTCCAATTTGTCGGCTGATAGGCCAGCATAGGCAGCATCAGCGCCAGGAGGACCACGCTGGCCGCTATCGATACCCGCACATCAAGCGCCGCACCCACGAGGGCCGCCACCAGCCCGGCGGCCATGATGACCGGTAGGGTCAAACCGTCTGCCCAGCCATTGAGCGGATTGGGCGTTACGAACGCTATTGTCATCGTGGCGGCAAGAAGCCAGGCCCATGGTCGCGTGGCCCGTGGTGGGCGCGCTCGAAGCAGTGGCGCCATTGTTACCACGACTAACAAGCATAGCCACGTAGAAACTTGCATGATCAGGTAGAGGCCTGTCCGGAGCCCCAAAGCAGTGTCGAACCTTGCCAATGGCTCTACCACGTACCTCAGGTCATTCGCCGCGGAATGCCAGATCTCCCAGCCGAAGGCGACAACGGTTATGGGGAGTGCGAGGCGGTAGCGAGCCCACACCGCGGCGACCAGCGCGAGAAGCAGCAATGCGGGCGTGACCGAGCTTCGCTCATAGAGAAAGCTGGCAGAATTACCCGGCAACAGCAGCCATAAGCGCCACGTGAGCGGCAGGGCTGTCAGGGCAACGCCGCACACGAGCAGGGACAGTGCGGTCGATCGCAGGGCGGAGTATCGCAAGGTGTCCCGGGAGCGGAGCTGGTCTACACCGGTGCGGACCCGGACCTCCCACCAGGAGTGCGAGGGACTCCCGAAGCCTCGGGTGCCTTCGGTCCGTCTCGCCCGCGACCAGCAGCGTTTCCAGCATCTCGTCGGCGCGGTACTGCCGGTAGGCCCGAGGGTACGCGCGCAGCAGCCACCGGTAGCGGCGCTCCAGGCCGGTCATGCCGGCGCCGTCCGAACCGTCGCGGCCGTC
This sequence comes from Micromonospora hortensis, assembly GCF_022230935.1. Classification (NCBI taxonomy): domain Bacteria; kingdom Bacillati; phylum Actinomycetota; class Actinomycetes; order Micromonosporales; family Micromonosporaceae; genus Micromonospora; species Micromonospora hortensis. Next base: position 569,213 of record NZ_JAKKFE010000012.1, on the reverse strand, counting down.
GACCGTACGGAGCGGTCTCGAACGACCCGGGCCGCAGCGATCAGCCGCGCCGCCTCCTCGTGCAGTGCGGACAACCCACGCTCGGTCAGCTCGTACGTGCGACGGGCGCGACCGTTGACCACCGTCTCCTCGGCCACCCGCACTATCTCCTCAGCGTTGAGCCGGTCCAGCGCGGCGTACAGCGTGCCGGTCGTCAACCGCACTCGCCCGTCGGACAACTCCTGCGCGCGCTTGACGATGGCGTAGCCGTGCAACGGCTCGTCCTGCAACGCGGCGAGGATGAAATAGGTGGGTTCGCGCATCGGCGCGGGGGGTTTAGTCACATCATCAACATAAGCAGATGGTCGACCTATCCGTCAAGCGCGAGGCTTCCGCTTCGCGGGCGCCCGACCAGCGGGCTACTTGTCTCATTGACCTGCGACCGTGGCCTGGCCAGGCTTCGGTCGAGGCGTCCGGGCTGTCGCTCTCTTTGCGGCTGCCCACGCTGGCGCAGCCGGCACGGCCTCGCTGTCACGCACGGCCTGTGGCTTCCGCTCGCTGTCCCCGGCCCGGGCAGTCCTCAGGCGGAGCGTAGGCACGGATGGTGCCGTTGTGCCGCGGGACCTTCCCGTCGGTGGTGAGGGCCACGAGACGTTTACAGACGGGGCATTGGCCTCGCTGTGGCCCCGAGCGTTGAGTCACCGTGCCTCCTCCGGATTGGCCGTGGCAGGTCTTCGGCTCAACCGCCGAGCCATGACCGCCATCGTGCCGTATCGAGGCCAGGCGACCTCGAAGGCTTCGCTACGGAGGGTGACTCCGGTGACGCTGCTCGCGCGCCCGCTCGGCGGCAGATCCGGAGACGAACGTGACCGGTAGACGGTTTGTTGCTACCGACGCGTCCACTCGGCGTGTCGAATTGCGAAGCCACGTCGGCTCACGCCTTGACCGCCGCGGTGTACGCACGGCTCGTTGCTGCCGTAATCGGCCCGATACGTCTGCTCCTGGCGGACATCCGACGGGCGTGGGGGTGTCCCCGCCCCGCGCCACTGCCAGTGTCGACAGTGGAGGGTAGGGGATCGCGCGATCGTCATTGGAACAGAGCACGATTGAAGAAGCACGCCCGGCGGACGGAATGAGATCGTGGCGGCGCGACGCGGCGGCGGCGCCATCCGAGGTGCCGGCAGTCGTCTTCGGCACGAGCGCTGCCCGACCGCTCCACGACTCACGGCTGAGAGGCATGACGACCATGGCGCACATTGATCTGGGGATCGACGAGAAGCAGTTTCCCGGCATATCCGGTCCGATGCGGTACCGCCCGGAGACAGCGAAGCCGCTCAACGAGCTGGCCGAGGTGCTGCTACGTGCCCCTCACTCGCTCCCGGCCGGCGAGCGCGAGCTGATCGCGGCGTACGTCTCCGGGCGCAACGAGTGCACCTTCTGCTGCGCGTCGCACTCGGCGTTCGCCGCGGCACAGCTCGATGAGGGCATGACGCTCGTCGACCAGGTGCGCGCCGACCTCGACAGCGCCCCGATCTCGGCCAAACTGCGGGCGCTGCTGCGCATCGCCGGCGCGGTACAGATCAGCGGCCGCCACGTCACCACGGAGCTGGTCGCCACCGCCCGCGCGGAGGGCGCCAGCGACCTGGAGATCCACGACACCGTCCTGATCGCCGCCGCGTTCTGCATGTTCAACCGATACGTCGACGGGCTCGGCACCTTCGCGCCCGAGGGGCAGGACGCCTACGCCGAGTCCACACGTCGCATCGTCGAGTTCGGCTACGGATCGGCCATCCCGCAGTCGGCAGGTGAACCGGCTGCCTGAGCACAAACAAGGGTGACCACACCCCGACCCCCCTGCGATGGTCGACGGACACGCCTGGCCAGGCCCGTCACCCGTGAGGTTGGAGGGGATCGATGGACCATCCACGCCGTCTGCTCGACGCCGCGACGCAGCTCAAAGCAGACATGGTCGACCGGCTGGGCACGCTCGTCGCGTCCGAGTCGGCACCGGGCTCGCTGCCCCATCTCGAGTCCTGTGCCGACCTGCTCACCCGATGGGGTGAGGAAGCTCTCGGCCGGCCCGCCCGGCGGGTCGTGATCGACGGCCTGCCGCACCTGCTGTGGCCGGCCGCCAGCCAGCGGGTGCTGCTCCTCGGCCACTTCGACACGGTCTTCCCGGTTGGCACGATCCGGTCCCGGCCCTTCACCGTCCGCAACGACGTCGCGACCGGGCCCGGCGTGTGCGACATGAAGGGCGGCATCGTGCAGATGTTCACGGCACTGCGCCTGGTCGCGGACACCTCGACGGTCGGCGTGCTGCTCACCTGCGACGAGGAGTCCGGGTCCGTCACGTCACGGCCACTGATCGAGCGTGAGGCACGGCGCTCGGGTGCGGTTCTCGTCTGCGAGGCGGCCACTCCGGACGGGCACGTGAAGGTGGCCAGGAAGGGCGGCTCGGTGTACCGCCTCACTGTCCGGGGTCGCGCCGCCCACGCAGGCGTCGAACCACGACGCGGGGTCAACGCCACGGTCGAGGTCGCCCACCAGGTCCTCACGCTGGGTGCGCTCGGCGCGGCGGACAGCGGTGGCACCTCGGTCACGCCGACCCTGCTCTCCGCGGGCACCACGACGAACACGGTGCCCGAACGCGCCAGCCTGGCCGTCGACGTCAGGGCCTGGACCAGGGACGAACTCGAACGCGTGGACCACGCCATCCGCGGGCTGGTGCCGTTCCTGCCCGAGGCGACGCTGGCCGTGCAGGGCGGGATCAACCGCTATCCGATGTCGCCCGAGCTGGCGCGGCCGCTCCTGGAACTGGCCCAGTCGACCGCCCGCCAGCTTGGCATTCCGGACCTCGTTGGTGCGCACGCCGCCGGCGCGTCCGACGGCAACTTCACCGCCGCGCTGGGCGTGCCGACCCTCGACGGCCTGGGCGCGGTCGGAGGCGGAGCACACGCCGCCGACGAGTACGTCTGTGTCGACCGGATGCCGGAGCGCACTGCGCTTTTGGCCGGACTCGTCGACGCATTGTCCATAATGGAGCGCTTCGGACCTCAACCCATCGACCACATCCCATAGTCTGGCTCAGCGCCGGCGAACGACCGGCAGCGAGGGGTCGGCGTCGGCATGACTACGGGACAGCGCTCGGGATCGTCCATTCCCCTGCTCGGGGTCGAGGAGGAGTTCCTCGTCGTCGACGTCGACCGGGGTGAGGTCGTGCCGGCGGCGGCCACGGTCGTCGACCGCGCGCGTCCGGCCCTCGGCGCCCGGGTGGGTGGCGAGATCACCAAGCTTCAGGTCGAGACCCGTACCGACCCGTGCCGGAGCGTGGACGCACTGAGCGCGCAGCTCGTCGAAGGTCGAGCCGCCGTCCAGGCCGCAGCCTTGTCGGCGGGTCTGCGGGTGATCGCGAGCGGCTCGCCGGTGCTCGGCCGTGCCGTGCCGCCGCCCATCACCGAAGGGCCCCGCCAGGATCGCGGCACCGCCACCTTCCGTGGGCTGCACGACGAGCTGGCGATCTGCGCCGTCCACGTCCACGTGGAGGAGCCCGACCGGGACCGCGCCGTGCTGATCGGCAACCACCTGCGCCAGCACCTGCCGGTGTTTCTCGCCCTCACCGCCAACTCGCCCTACTGGTCCGAGCGCGACACCGGATACGCGAGTTGGCGCAGCGTCACATGGGGGCGGTGGCCGGTCGCCGGCGCGCCTCCGTTGCTGAGGTCCGCGCAGCAGTACGACGACCACGTGGACATGCTGCTCGAGGTGGGCGCACTGGTCGACCGGGGCACCATCTTCTGGGATCTCCGCCTGTCGACGAACCACCCGACCCTCGAGGTGCGGGTGGCCGACGTGCCCGTCACCGCCGCCGAGTCCGCGGCACTGGCCGCCCTGGTACGGGCGCTGGCGGTCGTCGCCGGTGACGCCGTCGACCGGGGCGACGAGGGACCGGAACTTGTCCCCGAGCTGATGCGGCTCGCGTACTGGCGCGCCGCCCGCGACGGGATGGGCGGGCACGGCGTCGACGTCGTCACCGGCCGGCTGCTGCCCGCCGCGGCGCTCGCCGGACGGCTGGTCGAGCTCGCCCGGCCGGCGCTGCACGAGGCGGGCGACTGCGAGCGGGTCGAGGACTGGCTGGCACACCTCGCCACGAACGGCGACGGAGCGACCCGCCAGCGGGCCGCCGCGGCACTGCGCGGCAGCCTGACCGACGTGGTCGACGAGATCGCCAACCGGACCGCCCCGAACGTGCCTTTTCGTCAAGACAGCACGAAGGCGTAACACCTGACCGCCGGCCTCGGAAATGCTGGGGGAACCGGACGCCGCGGCCGGCTGGCCCTGCCACGGCAACCGGCACACCTGATCAGTGGAGGCCACAGGTGACCGAGGCAGACCTGCAATCGAGGGTTCCGATCCAGCACGACCGTATGAGGCCGGCGGACATGGTGCGCGAGGCGGAGGCGTTCGCGGAACGGATGGCGCGGCGCCGTTCCGTGCGAGAGTTCGCCACCGACCCCGTCCCCGACGGGGTGATCGAGGCCGCGATCCGGGCCGCTTCGACCGCACCCAGTGGTGCCAATGTCCAGCCGTGGCGGTTCGTCGTCCTGACCGACCCGGCCCGCAAGCGCCGGTTGCGCGAGGCGGCGGAGGCCGAGGAACGTGCGTTCTACGATCGCCGCGCCTCACCGGAGTGGTTGGATGCGATTGCCGGGCTCGGCACCGACTGGCGCAAGCCGTTCCTGGAGACCGCACCGGCCGTCATCGTCGTGTTCGAGATACACCAGGGGCCACACAGCCCGAAGCCGTACTACGTCAAGGAATCCGTGGGCATCGCCGTCGGTCTGCTGATCACCGCTCTGCACCACTGCGGCCTGGTCACACTGACCCACACGCCCAGCCCGATGCGATTCCTCAACGAGGTGTGTGAGCGGCCGCCGGAGGAGCGCCCGTACGTCGTCATGCCGGTCGGGTATCCCACGCCGGACGCTCACGTCCCGGACCTGACCCGCAAGCCCCTCGACGAGGTCATGATCCGCTGGTGAGGTCTGTGGTCAGGAACTCGACCAACGGCTCGACGTGCCGGTCCGGGCGTCGCCACTCGGCCAGGAGATCCTCCAGCAGGTGCTGCTCGGCGAGCAGTTCCGCTCCTCGGTACCGCCGGATCACCGGGTGGATGAAGGCGCTCTCCCGCGCCCGGTCGGGGGTCGGGTGCCGGTCGATGGCGAAGACGTCACCGTAGTCGTCGCGGCCCCACCGTAGCGCGAGCGTGTACCACTGCGTGGCGGACGCGAAGCGCTCGACGGCGTAGTCCTCGGGCAGGTCCTCGTAGTGGTGGAAGTCGCCGGTGGCGTCGTCGCGCACGAGGACGTCGCAGAGGTATTCGAACTGGGTCCACAGCGCCGAGGACCAGTTCACCCGGTCGAGCATCAGCTTGGCCAGCGACGCCGCCTCCGCGGGCGTCGTCGTGTACGACAACGGCACGTCGTCGTACCGCTCCCGCAGGATCCGTGTCAGGGTGCGGAGGTTGTACCGGAATCCGTCGATGAACGGCGACGACGCGTGCTTGACGTCCCGGGCCTGGGCGATCGTGCCGGCGAAGTAGAGGTCGTCGATGTTGCTCGACTGCCAGTCGGGGCGTAGGCCGGGCATGCGGCCGTCCCGCACCATGTCGGGACGGGACGTCTCGTCGAACACTGTGGTGTCCATCCGGAAGCCTGTGCACCGCACCACCGTGTGGTAGTCGAGCACGGCGGTCTCACCCTCGGCGTGGGTGTACGTGATCGACACCTGGAAGCGCCCCTCGACGGGTCGAATCTCGTCGATCGTGCAGTCGAGCACCGAGTGCAGTGTCTTGAACTGGTAGCTGTCGAGGATCGCGCCGTACTGGCCCCGGACGTCGCCGGGGTGTTTGGTGTTCCACGCGAGCCGCAGGGGTTGCCGGCTGGCGAGGTGCACCATCGAGGCCCGGCCGAGGATGGCCGACGCGGTCTCGAAGGCCGAGTTGCCCTTCCCGATGATCAGAACCCGCTGGTCCTCGTACGCCGTGGGGTCCACGACCATGTCCTCGTACCCGATTGCGTGTTCGATGCCCTTGATGGCTGGCACGAACGGCTGGCCCCAGCCCGTCGCGACGACCAGGCAGCGCGCGCGGACCTCATCCTGGCCGGTGCGCACTGTGAAGCCGTCGCTCGTCCGCGTGATCTGCTCGACCGTCGTGCCGTACCGGACGTTGAGCTGGTGGACCCGCTGGAACTCCGCGAGGTAGCGCACCAGGTCGTCGGCTGCGGGCAGGTACTCCTCGCTGAAGTTCGGAAACAGCAGATCCGGGGAGTCGTTGAGCAGGGAGTTCCAGTCCCAGCGCAGGCGGATCTCGGGGTCGGTGCTGTCGGTGTGCACCTTGTTCAGCGAGATGAGCCGGCGATGCCGGGGGAACCGCTGGAAGAACCCGCCCGGTTCGGCACCACTCTCGAGCGTCAGGTAATCGGCGCCGTGCTGCTGGAGGTAGTAGCTCAGTTGAAGCCCGGCGGGCCCCGCCCCGACGATGACGTAGCTGTGCTTGTTGCCGACCATCCTGTGACCCTTCGACGCAGTGAGGAGTCCATCGACCATGGAATGGATAGCGGGACGTGTCAATGCTTGATGGCGTTCCAACCCGTTGACGGCTCACTTGGGAAGCGTCGCCCCGGACTGCTCGCTCGGCGTGGCCATCGTTCACGGCCCTGGTGGAGGCGCATGGCGCGCGGGTGGAGGTGCGCAACACGCCCGATGGCTGCCAGTTCGTGGTCCGCCTGGCGCTTCGCGGCGCAGCCTGCGCAACCGGGAAGGTGACCGCGGCGGTGGCCAGCACCCATTCTCAGGTGGTGTCCCGACCAGCGCGAGGAGTTGATATGGGCCTGATCCGGCGTCGGCTGCCCAACGGGCAGGATGTCACCCAGGTCGATGCCGCCGAGGCGGCGTTGCTCTACCGCGAGATCTTCGTCGAGGAGTCCTACCGTCGTCCCGGTGGCACTCGGCCGACACCCGGTGTCATCTTCGACATCGGCGCCAACATCGGCTTGGCCTCGATGTTCTTCAAGTCCCGTTACCCGGCCGCGTTCATCGTGGCGGCCGAGCCCGGCCCGGACACCTACCGGGCGCTGGAGGAGAACTTCGCGCGGCACGTGCCGGACGGGTTGGCCCGCAACGTCGCGATCACCGCGGCGGACGGGCACGCCCGGTTCGGTTACTACCCGAAGGCCCCAGCGGAGTCCGGGCTGTACACCGAGCAGGACCTCGAGACCGCCCTCGCCAGGAAACTGCTCATCGAGGGCGGTGTCCCGGTACGCGATGCGGAGCACCTGGCCACGTCCCGGCACCAGTTGTCCTATGTGGAATGCGAGACGATGACGTTCTCCCGGCTGCTGCGCGACTCCGGCGCCGAACGGGCGGACCTCGTGAAGATCGACGTCGAGAAGGCCGAGGCCGACGTGATCGCCGGCATCGCCGACGACGACTGGGCGAAGATCGGCGAGCTGGTTGTCGAGGTGCACGACATCGACGGCCGCCTCGGGAACATCGAGGCATTGCTGCGCCAGCGGGGTTTCGACGTCACCGACACCCAGGAACGCCGCCTCGCCGACACCGACCTGCACCTGACCTTCGCCGTCCGCGCGGTCTGAGAAACCCGTCGAGGAGTCAGCCATGGACAACGGATCACCCGTCAGGCTCGACCTGAGTGGCGCCGACATCCACGCCGAGTCGGCCCGCATCCGCGCACACGGGCCGGTGGCCCGGATCATGTTGCCGGGTGGGGTGCCCGCCTGGTCGGTCACCGGCTACGAGGCGGCGAAGGAGATCCTCGCCGACGACCGGTTCTCCAAGGACCCGCGCCAGCACTGGATCGCGTACGCCAACGGCGAGATCGGGCCCGACTTCCCGCTGATCGCCTGGGCCCGAATGGAGAACCTCACCAGCTCGGACGGGCCCGAACACGCCCGCCAGCGGCGGCTGATCCGTACGGCGTTCACGCCGCGTCGGGTGCAGACCATGCGGCCGGCGATCGAACGGCTGGCCGTTGACCTGCTCGACGACCTCGCCAGGCATCCGCCCACGGAGATCGTCGACCTGAAGGCGGGGTTCGGGCACCCGCTGGCGGCTCACGTGATCGGCGAGTTGATCGGTCTGCCGGTCGCCGAGCGGGTGGGCATCGTCGGCGGTGGCGGCGGCTACGCCACCGCCAGCGCGAAGATCACCCCACAGGAGGCCGCCGCCGCCTTCGCCCGCTTGCGGGCACAGATGCACGACCTGATCGACCGCAAGCGCCGGGAACCCGCCGACGACCTGACCAGCGACCTGATCGCCGCCCGCGACGAGGGCGAACGGCTCGACGACGACGAGATTGTCAGCACCCTGCTTCTGCTGCTCAACACCGGCACCGAGCCCGCGATGAATCTGCTGGTCAACGCCGTCCGGGCGATGCTGAACGCCCCGGAGCAACTGCGCCGGGTCCGCTCGGGCGACGCCGGCTGGGCCGACGTCATCGAGGAGACGCTGCGGGTGGACGCGCCGGTCGCGCACCTGCCGTTCCGGTTCGCTGTCGAGGACGTCGAGATCGCCGGCGTACGCATCGGCAAGGGTGAACCGATCCTGATGCACTTTGCCGGGGCGGGCCGCGACCCGGCGGTGCACGGACCCGAGGCGGCCCGGTTCGACGCGGGCCGGGCCGACAAGCGGCACCTCTCGTTTGGCCACGGCATCCATCGGTGCCTCGGAGCCGCGCTGGCCCGGCTGGAGGTGGAGATCGGTCTGGACACCCTGTTCCGGCGCTTTCCGGGTCTGCGCCTCGCGGTGCCCGACGCCGAGTTGACCTCCCAGGGGACGTTCGCCATGAACGCGCCCGCCTGGCTGCCCGTGCTCCTGGGAATGGAGAGTCCCCGATGGCGCGAGTGACTGCCGACATCTCGGTGTCGATGGACGGTTTCGTGACCGGCCCTGATGACAGTCGCCTCCTGCCGATGGGCGTGGACGGCCACCGTCTGCACCAGTGGATCTACGACCTGGCCACCTGGCGGGCCCGCGTCGGCCTCGACGGGGGCCGGGCCAACCGGGACGCGGAGATCCTCGACGAGGGGTTCGCGTCCGTCGGTGCCCATGTGATCGGCCGGCGGATGTACGACCACGGGGAGAAGCCGTGGGGCGACGAGCCGCCGTTCGGGCTCCCGGTCTTCGTGGTCACCCACGAGCCCCGACCGGTTCTGGAGCTGGCCGGCGGCACCCGCTTCGAGTTCGTACCCGATGGTGTCGAGAGTGCCGTCAGCCGCGCGCTGGCCGCCGCGGGCGGCCGGGACGTGTCGGTGCTCGGGGGTGCCAGCGTGATCCGTCAGTGCCTGCGAGCCGGCCTGCTCGACGAGCTGGTGCTGCACGTGGTCCCGGTGCTGATGGGCGACGGGGTGCGGCTGTTCGACCGCACCCGCGACGGCCAGGTGGAGCTGCCGATCAGCCGGGTCGAGCAGCCCGACCAGGTCGTGCACCTGTGGCTGGCCCCGCAGGCGGTCAGCGCGGGTCGCTGAGCCGGGCCGCGCGCGACTCCAGGTAGCGGCGTTCGGGCAGGCTCGTGGTGCGCTGCGCCGCCCGCAGGTAGCACACCCGGGCGCCGCTCCGGTCCCCGGCCATTTCCAGCAGGTGGGCGCGTACCGCGTCGAGCCGGTGGTTGGCGATGCGGTCGTCGAGGCCGTCGAGCAGGCGCAGCCCGACCTCCGGACCCTTGGCCATGGCGGTCGCGACGGCCCGGTTGAGCGTCACCATCGGGTTCGGATCGAGCTGTTCCAGCAGTTCGTAGAGGGCGGCGATCTGCGGCCAGTCGGTGTCGTCGACGGTCGCCGCCTCGGCGTGCAGCGCGGCGATCGCCGCCTGGATCTGGTAGGACTCCACCGGCCCGTCGCTCAGGCTGCGGGTGACCAGCGCGATGCCCTCGCGGATCGACTCCCGGTGCCAGAGCCGCCGGTCCTGCTCGGCGATCGGTACCAACGTGCCGTCCGGGCGGGAACGGGCGTCGCGCCGGGCGTCGGTCAGCAGCATGAGCGCGAGCAGCCCGGCGACCTCACCGTCGTCGGGCAGCAGCCGGTGCACCTCGCGGGTCAGCCGGATCGCCTCCCGGGTCAGCTCGCCGCGCTGCAGATCCGGGCCGGAGGTGGCGGTATAACCCTCGTTGAAGATCAGGTAGAGCACGTGCAGCACTACCCGCAGGCGCTCGCGTCGCTCGGCCGGCGGTGGCATCCGGAACCGGGTGCCGGTCGACCGGATCCGCTGCTTGGCCCGGCTGATCCGCTGCACCATCGTCGACTCGGGCACCATGAACGCCGCGGCGATCTGGCTGGTGGTCAGGCCGCCGACGGCGCGGAGCGTCAGAGCGATCTGTGACGGCGCGGACAGCGCGGGATGGCAGCACATGAACAGCAGCATCAGCGTGTCGTCGTGCTGGTAGGGCAGGTCGTCGACGGAGGCGGAGACCGCCTCGTCGGCGCGGCCCATCACCGCGACGATCACCTCGCGATTGCGCCGGGCCTGGTCACTGCGCCACTGATCAGCCAACCGGCGGGTGGCGACGGTGCGCAGCCAACCGCGGGGATTGTCCGGCAACTTCTGGTCCGTCCAGCGTAGCGCCGCCTCCAGCAGGGCTTCCTGCACCGCGTCCTCACACGCCTCGAACTTGCCGTAGCGGCGGTAGAGCGCGCCCAGGACCTGCGGCGCGAGCTGGCGCAGCAGACTTTCGACCTCCGAGCGGGAGGCCACGTTACCCTCATCAGCCACGGTGCCGGGGTTCCTCCAGTGCCCTGGGCGGCGAACCCGCGGGCGAAGCGTGTGGACGAGAAACGTTGCTGATTACCGGCGGCAATGTCGAAAAACGAGGTACGGCTCCGACTTCACTGCGAAAGGGTACGCGGCCCTGGTGGGACCGCACCGCCATAACCAGGAGGTATCTTCCATGCAGGACGAGATCGTGGCGCCTACCGACACGGCTACCGCCGTGGCCGCGCAGCTGCGTGCGGGCGTCGTCGGCGAGGTGATCGAGCCGAGCGACCCCGGTTACGACCAGGCCCGCACGATTTTCCAGGGCGGCGTCGATCGGCGACCCGCCGTGATCGTCAAGGCGGTCAACGCCGCCGACGTGGCGCATGTCGTCTCGGTGGCCAGCGGGTCGGAGCTGCCGCTCGCGGTTCGCAGTGGCGGCCACAGCCTCTACGGCGTCTGGGACGACGCGATCGTCCTGGACCTCTCGAAGATGAACGCGTTGGAGATCGACGCCGACAGTCGTACCGCCTGGGCGGAGCCCGGTGTGCTCGCCGGCGCCTACACCGAGGCGGCCGCCGAGCACGGCCTGGTCACCGGTTTCGGCGACACCGCCTCGGTCGGCCTGGGCGGCCTGACGGTCGGCGGTGGCATCGGCTACCTGGTCCGCGCGCACGGGTTGACCATCGACAACCTGATCGGCGCCGACGTGGTGACCGCGGACGGCCGGCACCTCACTGTCGACGCCGACAACCACCCCGACCTGTTCTGGGCGATTCGTGGCGGCGGCGGCAACTTCGGTGTCGTCACGAAGTTCCGCTACCGGCTGCACTCCGTGCCGACGGTGCTCGGCGGCCTGCTGGTGCTGCCGGCGACGCCGGAGGTCGTGGCGGAATACCTGCGCATCTCGCTGGAGGCGCCCGACGAGCTGTCGAGCATCATCAACATCATGCCGGCGCCCCCGATGCCCGGTGTGCCCGACGAGGCGGTCGGTCAGCTGGTGATCCTCGCGATCATCGTCTACGCCGGTGACCCGGAGGAGGGCGAGAAGGTGCTGGCGCCGATCCGTGAGCTGGGTGTGCTGGCCGACATGGTCCAGCCGATGCCCTTCAGTGGCATCTACCAGCCGGAGGACCCGAACTACCACCCGCTGACGTTCAGCCGGACCAACTTCGTCGACGAGGTCGACGCGGCCACGGCCGGTCGGATCCTGGAGACGCTGCAGACCTCGTCGGCGACCATGCCCGTCGCCCAGCTGCGTCCGCTCGGTGGGGCGATGGCCCGGGTGCCGTCCGACGCGACCGCGTTCGCGCACCGCGACCGCAAGATCATGTTCACGGCGGCTGTCGTGTTCGAGAAGCCGGAGGAGGCCGCCGAGCACCGCGCCTGGGTCGACGAGTTCGCCAAGGTCGTGCAGCGGCCGGGTGGCGGCAGCTACGTCAACTTCCTCTACGACGATGCCGCCGAGCGCATCCACGAGGCCTACCCCGACGCCACGTACGCGCGGCTGGTGGAGCTGAAGCGCACGTACGACCCGAACAACCTGTTCAAGCTCAACGGCAACATCTCGCCCTCCTGAGCAACCTGCACGAGCGGTCGTGCATACCGCATCCTCGGAGATGACGACCGATTTCGACGGGTGCCAGAGTCGTAGGCGATTAACGGGTGGAAGATTCGCCGGCGTTCCCCGCCCCCTCGGGGAGCGCCGGCGATCCCGTGAATCAGGCAATCCGCCAACCCCTTGACGACCTACGACCCGAGGGACCCCTCCATGACGCAGAACGCGGAGAAAGCCACCATTCGGGTGGGCCGGTCGCCGACGCACGAGGCGACCGAACCATCACCATCGGTCCCACCGTCGGCCCCGTCGTCGTCGATCTGGCGTCAGCCCTACCTGTGGCTCGTCGTCCTCGCCGGCGCCGTCGTCTTCAACCTGCTGTACGCGTTCCCGCGCTACTTCAGCACGGACTCGGCGAACAGCCGCAGCATCCTCGACCCCGGCGTCCCGGTGCACTACAGCCTGGTCGTCGCGCACGTGATCACCGGGAACATCGCGATGATCACGGTGTTCCTCCAGTTCTGGGGCTGGCTGCGCCGCAACCACCCGAAGGTCCACCGGATCAGCGGCCGCGTCTACATCTTCGGCGGGGCCCTCCCGTCGGCCGCCCTGGGCGTGTTCACCCTGATCCCGCTGCGCGCCGACCACCAGGGCAGCATCGGCATCGTCACGATGGGGGTGGCCTGGCTCGCCACGACGATCACCGGTCTGGTGATGGTCCGCAAGGGACGCTACGCCGAGCACCGCCGCTGGATGGCGTACAGCTTCGCGCTGGCGTTGGGCACCACCTGGGGCCGCATCCTGGTCGGCATGTTCACCATCTGGCCCACGATGCCGTTGGCCATCAGCGTCATCGTCGAACTCGCCAACTGGCTCGGCTGGGTCCTCAACCTGGTGGTCGCACACTGGATCATCGAGCGGATGGCCAAGCGCCGGCACACGCCGGACGGCACCGAGGTCGTCACGTACCCCGCTCCCGCCTGAGGGTCCCCGCACCCACCCACGACGAAAGCCGCCCCCCGACCCCCGGGGGCGGCTTTCGTCGTGTCCGGCGGGCCTGTTCGCCCGAGGGCTGGTGGTCGACGGCGCCAGCAACGACGAATGGCCGGACGCGTCCGGCCATTCGTCGTTCCGTCGGTGGGCGGTCAGGCGGTGAGCCGACCGAAGTGCGCCTGGGTGTAGACGCGGGGGAGAGCCGTCGTCAGGAGCACCGCGAAGCCCGCGTGGCTGTGACAGGTGGACAGGTCACGCCAGACTCGTTCCAGGTGGCCGTCGCCGGTGACCGAGCTGGTCCCGGCCGTGGGCTGGATGACCGCCTCGACGCCGCGCCAGGCCAGTTCCGCCGCCTCGCGGCAGATCATCGCGATCCGCAGGTCCTCCTCGAGGGTGAAGGCGGCCGGTTCGCGGGTGGTCAGGTCGTGCCACTGGCGGATCGCGCTCAACGTGATCGCCTCGGCGGCCGAGATCATGGCAGTGGCCTGACCGAACCACCGTTGGTAGTCCGGATCGTCGACGCGCAGGGTGATCGGTGGCGTCGAGGTCCTGCGGGTGGACAGGACCTCGCCGTACGCCTCCAGCGCGCCCTGCGCGATCCCGACCCCGAGTGTTGCGCCTTCCAGACACATCGAGCTCATCGGCGCCCCGCCGTACTGCGGGTGGGCGTGCAGCGCGCTCCCACTGGTCCCGGACGTCACCGAGACCTCGCCCAGGTGGGTGTGCTCGAGGCCGAAGTGGTCCGGGATCTCGGCCCGGTCGAAGCGGACGCTGTGCGAGCCGCTGCCCTTGAGCCCCAGTTGCCCGCCCCAGTCGTCGAGACGGGTCCAGGTGCCCCGTGGTGCGATGAACAGCAGCGGATGGGGTGGTTCGCCGTCGTCGCCGGCGACCATGGCGTGGCCGATGAAGTGGGTGGCGTAGGGGATGCCGGAGCAGTAGTTCCACGTGCCGTCGATGATCCAGCCACCGTCGGGGGAGCGGGTGGCGGTCCCGCCGGGGGCGATCACCGCCGGTGCGATGAAGTCACCACCCCGGAACAACTCGTCCTGCGCCTTCTCCTCGAACAGCATCGCGGTCACCAGCGAGTGGGCCGCGCCGAGGCAGAACATCCAGGCGGTCGACGGGCAGCCCCGGGCCAGGATCATCACCACCCGCAGGAACGTCTCGAACTCGAACTCGTACCCGCCGTAGCGCCGGGGCACGGTGATCCGGTAGAAGCCCGCCTCCCGGAACATCTCGTGGACGTCCTCACCGTAGAACGTCCGACGCTCCACCTCGGACTGCCGGGCCAGTAGTTGGGGAACCATCGCCTCGGCACGGGCGATCAGGTCGGCCGGCGTGAGATCCGGCTCGGGCACCGGGGGGAATCCTGGATCGGTCAACGCAGGCCTCCTCATCCGAGTGGCCGTCCGGCGGTGATGACGGCGTAGCCGACCTTGCCCGCCCCGGCCTCGAAGTAGTAACCGAGCGCCTTGCCCAGCTCGTCGACCGCCTCGGCGCCGAACTTCTCGGTGAGGTGGGCGCGCTGGCTCTCCGCCTCGGCGACGTACTTCGGTCCCTTGCCGAAGACCCGCGGCCCGCACTGCAGGTACTCGTGGAACTCGAACCCGGCGGCGGTCAACGCCTCGACCCACTCCGCTGTCGACTTGAGGAACTGCGCGTTGAACGTCGCCGCGAACTCGGCCGCCTCCTCGATCCCCATGCTGCTCTCGCGGGTCGTCTCGGTCAGCGTCAGTCGGCCCCCGGGCCGCAGGACGCGGAACAGGCCGCGTAGCACCCGGTCCAGGTCGGTGGCGTACAGCAGGGTCTCCATCGCGACGATCGCGTCGAACGACCCGTCGGGGAAGTCGAGGGTGTTCCAGTCGCCGTGTTGGAAGGTGACCGAGTCACCGAGATTCGCCGCGACGGCGCGCGTGGTCGCCTCCTCGACCTGCACCGTGCTGATGTTGATGCCGACCACTGTGACGCCGTAGTCGCTCGCCAATTCGAGCGCGGGCGTGCCCAGGCCACAGCCGATGTCGAGGACCCGTTGGCCGGGACGCAGGCCGAGGGATTCGCCGACCCGGCGGGTGATCCGCTGTGACGCCTCCCGCATGGACGCCTCGTCCACCGCGTCGTACCAGTACGCGAGATGAACCTGCCCGTCGTTGAACGCGTTGGACATCGGCGTCGACTCGTCGTACATGGTCGCGATGTCGATCGGCGCGGTTGTGGTGTTCTCCATCCCTCTCCCACTTTCCATGTCGGGCCGCCGACCGTCAGGACGGGCGGCGTTCGGCGGTGACGAAGACGAACGTGCCCGGGTACGACTCGGCGATGATGGTCAGGCCGGCGTCGTCGAGCCACTGCTTGATCTCGGCGATCTCGAAGAGCACGAACCCGTCCGGGCGGGCGGGGAAGTGGTGCGACCGCTGGTAGTAGCGGTAAACCGGTGAATCGTCCCAGCGGAACGTCATGAGCGTGAGGGTGCCGCCGGGGCGCAGGCAGCGGCCGATCTCGGCGATAGCCCGACCGGCGTCGGGCACCGCCTGCAACGCGTTCCAGAAGTTAACAGCGTCGAGACTGGCGTCGGGGAACGGCAGGTCGAGCGCGTCGCCGCGGACGGCCGGCACCTCGGTCAACCTGCTGCGCAGGTCGTAGAGCATCGCCTCGTTCAGGTCCAGTGCGAGGACCCGCTCGGTGCCGACCGCCTCGCACACGACGGCGGTCCAGCGACCCGCGGCGGCGGCCAGGTCGAGCACGGTGCCGCCCCGATGCCAGAGGTGGGCGGCGATGTACTCGTCCTCGTCGGTCGGCGTGACCTCCCCGGACCAGTTGCGGCCCATGATGCGCAGGAAGTTCGGACGCATGCCCTGCTCGTAGTGGAAGCCGATGCCGGCGAGCACCGCCGCGTTCTGCAGCACGTCGGCCTCGGCGTCGTCACTGGAGTCGCTCTTGCCGGCGCCGGGGCGCAGCCGCTGGGACAGGTCGAGCACGCCGTGGGTGATCCCGTAGGCGGCGTCGCACTGCCCGCACCGGGCGACAGTGGTGTCGAAGGTCAGCGACCCCCGGCAGGCCGGGCATTTCAGCGCCTCGCGGTGCCGTTCGAAGGCGGCCGGGTCGAGGTCGCGGGGGTTGGTGTCCACGACCAGGTTGTGGGGGCTCGGGTCGACGGCCGCCGCGGGCATTCCGTTGCCCTGCGCCCACAGCGCCTTGGCCCCCATCGTGGCCAGCACCGAGCGGGTGTCGCCGTCCCAGGTCGTCCGGATCTGGCTGGGGGTCAGGGCGCGGATCCACCGCCTGTCGAACTCGCGCTCCGCCTCGCTGATGTTCCACTCGGCCGGGGACGGCCAGGCCCGCCCGATGTTCGGGTCGGCCTCGTCGAGCGTGTCGAGGGCGCGCTCGAGCCGGGTGCGGTCGGGGGCGTCGAGTCCGAGGTGCCGGGTCGCGGCGAGGATCCGCGCCCGGTCGGTGGGAAAGTGCGCCAGGAGGTAGAGCAGCGCGAGGGTGAGCGGCGCGTCGGGCTCGGTGGTGCCGCGGGCCGCGTCGAGGTAGCCGTCGAGGCCCTCGCGCACCGCCGTCGTCACCGGTCCGTCGGTCGCCGGGTGCTCAGCCTCGGCGAGCAGCCCGAGCAGCACCAGCAGGTAGCCCCGTCGGTCGGCGTCGACGCTGTCCAGTGCGTCGATCAGTTCCGGTACGGCCGACACCGCCGTGGGTCGGGCCGCGCCGTCGGTCCAGACTGCGCCGACCAGGTCGTGGAAGGCGTCGTCGATCCGGTGGGGGGCTGCGTCTCGGTACGAGCCGAGCAGCTCGTTGAAGGTGATTTCCGCGGTTTCGGTCATGTGCCCGTCCCGTCTCGGCCGTGTCCAGGTCAGCGGCAAGGCGCGTACGCGCCGGCTGCCCGACAGGTTGCCACCCGGCGCGGGGCCGAAGCACCTCTGACGTTGCGCTGCAGACGGCCGGCGGCGATCCGGCGTCCACTTCGGACAGGTTGCTGGGAATCCAGCAATCTGGAAGATGCAGCCGCGGATGATCGCCTGAAAAATAACTGCCTGAACTTTCCGCTCTCGAACGACTCACGACCTCATGCCCGGCGGCGTCCGGACATGGAGGCGTTCGATCATCTCCACCCACCGTCCAGTCAGGGGGGGCGGGCCGGTGGGCGATCTTCGGCTGCGCCGCGGATGGCCCACGCAACACGTAGGGCGTTTGTCAGGCAATCGTGAGGGGAGCGTGTAATGACAGCGACCGAGGCGACGCACTCCGACGCCGAAATCGGCACACAGCACAAGCGGCGGTACGCGCGATACGACGGCCTCCGCGGTATCTGCGCGATCTTCGTGGTGATCTACCACATCGGCTACCAGTCCGGCATCAGCGAGTTGCCCGGCCACGAGGGGGTTCCCATCCTGGGAAGCCTCGTGCCGGCGTTCCGGATCTTCCTTCCGCCGTTCTTCGTCCTGTCCGGCCTGCTGCTCTACCGGCCGTTCGCGCGCGCCATCATCGCGGGCACCCCCCGCCCCGCGCCCGGCCCGTTCATCGTGGGCCGGGCGCTGCGCCTGCTGCCCGCCTTCTACCTGCTCACGCTCGTGGTCATGTTCACCCTCAACCTCTCCGCCGTCGACGGCGCGTGGGAGGTCATCAAGCCGTTCATCCTGCTGCACTACTGGCTCACGCCGGAGATGGCACAGTGGTGGCCGGGCATGGAGCACACCTGGACCGTCCCGGTCGAGATGTCGTACTACCTGGCCCTGCCGATCCTGGCCTGGCTGATCAACCGAAGCGCCCGCCGGGGCGCCGACCCGGCCGCGCGGGCCCGCCGCATCATCATGCCGTTCGTGCTCATGACCGTGATCGGCACCGCCTGGACGGTCTTCTGCTACCTGCCGTCGCAGGCCGAGCACACCTACTACTTCGTCTTCTGGCCGCTGGGCTACGCCGGGTTCTTCGCCGCCGGCATGGCACTCGCTACGCTCTCCGCGTACCGGGACGTGACAGGTGTGGTGCCGACCCTGCACCGCGCGGTCGCCAAGCACCCGATGCTGTGGTGGCTGGGCGCTCTCGCGGCACTGCTGCTCTACATCCCCAAGCCGTTCGCCCCACAGGTCGTGGTCGGCACCTGGCCCGCGATGGCCCAGCACCTGGTGGAATACGTCCTGTTCTTCGCCTTCGGCCTGCTCGCGGTCGTCCCACTGACAGTGCCCGAGGTGCGCTCACGGTTCATGGACGCCGTGCTCACCAACCCGCCGATCCGCTACATCGGCCGCCTCTCGTACGGCGTCTACCTGTGGAACGTCCCGGTCATGTACTACTACTTCCAGTACGGGACGATCTTCGGCAACCAACCGCTCGGGCTCAACGACGCCCGCCCCACGCTGCCCTTCGGCGAGCTGGTCGGCTTCGTCCTCTACGTGATCGTCGGCACGGCGCTCTTCACGCTGGTCAGCTACTACGTGATCGAGCGTCCGGCTCTGCGCCTGCGGCACGTCTTCAACGCTCCGATCTCCGCACTGGAACTGGGCTACGCCACGACGCCCGCCGACGACGCCCGCTCCGCCGACCGGGCCGAGCCGCAGGACGTCAGCGCGACGCGAAGGAGCACCGAACGATGAACCGACTGATCTCACGGCTCGGCGCGGGCAGTGTCGCCCTGTGCACCGTCCTGGCCCTCGGCGTACCGGGACCTGGGCGGGCCGCGCCTGCGCTGTCGACCCCGGCGCCCTCGCCCGTACGCACCGGCACGGTCACCTTGGTGACCGGCGACAAGGTGGCGCTCGACCGGGAGCGCGTTGTCGCCATCACCCCGGCGCCCGGCCGCGTGGGCACCCCGTTCCGGCAGTACCGGCAGGACGGGGAGTTGTACGTCGTACCCGCCGACCAGCTCGCGCGGGTCGCGTCGGGGCGGCTCGATGAGCGGCTCTTCGCCGTGTCGGCGCTGGCCCGGGCGGGTGTGTCCGACGCCCGCGCCGCCGACCTGCCGCCCCGGGCCGTGAAGCGCCAGGCGGTCGCCACGGATGGTGTCACGCTCACGTTCACCTTCCTGGACCGGCGGGGCATCCCGACGGCCGACTACTTCGTCAGCCTCTTCGACACCGTTTCGCGGCAGGAATACAGCGGCTACCACGAATCCGGTACCACCACCGTGACCGTTCCCGCCGGCCACTACTACCTGGAGGCGGGCGTCAGCGGCGCCAGCACCACCGACGTGGTGCCGTTCGACTTCTTCGTGGAGCCGGACATCGCGGCGACCGGAGACCTGGCGCTGACCTTCGACGCCCGCGACGCGAAACCGCTCACGTTCGGCCTGGACCGGCGCGGCGCCACCGGCATCCTCGACGTGATGCCCAGCCGCCAGACCGGCGTCGCGGCGGTCGGCTCCACAGTGCACGGCCCGCAGGATGAGATCCGCGTCCGCCCGTCTCGGACGGCCGCCGCCGGCCAGTTCACCTTCACCGTCGCCGCTCACCTGGGCAAACCGGACGGCAACGGTGGTTTCCTCGGCTCGCCGTACCAGTACCACCTGCAGTGGAGCGAGGACGGCACGGTACCGGCGAACCTGCACCGCGTGTTCCGCGACGCCGATCTGGCCAAGGTACGAAACGTCATCGCCGCGCAGGTGCCCGGCGCTGTCAACCGCAAGCTCTACTCGGCGTACGTGCAGCCACCGGCGACCATCACCGAATTCACCTCACCCGGCGCGGCGTTCTTCGAGGACGTGTACGAACTGGATGCGGACAACAACCTCAACTGGCAGATCGCCGACCTGCCCCGACAAGCCGGCATCGCCGGCAGCACCCGTACCGAGAAGTGGAATGTCGGGCCATTCGGGCCGGCCTTCGCCACCAGCCCCGTGTTGCCCGTGGTGTGGTGTGGCCGTTTCGGCGACCAGATGAACTTCGAGATTCCGCACTTTTCCGACCAGAATCCCGACCACTTCGGATTTTCTGGCACCCTGGCCGAGGAAATGCGGATGTTCCGCAACGGGCAGCCGCTGATTTCCCAGGACTCCGAGTTTGGAATCTTCACGGTGCCACCGGGGACCGCCACCTATCGCCTGGAGACCCGGTCCACCCGGGACACCTCGCCGTTCTCGACCGAGGTGCGGGGCGCCTGGACGTTCCGGTCCGGGCACGTCGCGGGCGGCCCGGCCAACGAGGCGGCGCTACCGATGGCGGCCCTGCGTTTCGCGCCCGCGCTCGATCAGCAGAACCGGGCGGCAGCCGGTCAGCGGTTCAAGATTCCGCTGTACCTGCAGGGGCAGCAGGGCGCTGTCCTCGGTGAGTGGGGCAACGTGACACTCGACGCGTCGTACGACGACGGCGCGACCTGGCAGTCGGCGCCCGTGGTGAAGACCACCGCCGGCTTCACCGCGACGGTCACCCATCCGGCGACGACCGGACTCGTGTCGCTGCGGGCCAGCGCCACCGACAGCCTGGGCAACAAGACGGAGCTCACGATTATCCACGCGTACCTCCTGAAGTAAAGGGCCGAGAAACCGCACCTTCGGAGTGCAGCCCGCACTCTCGAAGATGGCGCGTCTCCCATCGGCTGTGACGATGAAGTGCGGTCCCGGGAATCTCCTCATCCGGTCGATTCCCGGGACCACCCGATTCGGTCGGACCCGAAAGGGGTGAGTGGTGGGTATGAGTTCCGTCGACATCGACCGCGATGAACCTATTGCGATCGTCGGGATGGGTCTGCGATTTCCCGGCGGCATCAACTCTCCGCAGACGTACTGGGATTTCCTCGTCGCCGAGCGCAATGCGCTGCGCGAGGCGCCGCACGAGCGGTGGGACGGTTACGCGGCGATCAGCCCGGCGCACGCCGCGGCGACCCGGCGGGCCCTGAAGTACGGCAGCTACCTCGACGACGTGGCGGGCTTCGACGCCGAGTTCTTCGGGGTTTCCCCGCGCGAGTCCGAGCTGATCGACCCGCAGCAGCGCATCACCCTGGAGGTGGCCTGGGAGGCGCTGGAGCACGCCGGCATCCTGCCGCACTCGCTCGCCGGCAGCGACACCGCCGTGTTCATGGGTGTCTGCACCGATGACTACGGCCGCCGCATGCTGGAGGACCTACCCCGGCTGGAGGCGTGGATGGGCATCGGCTCGTCCATGTGCGGTGTGGCGAACCGGCTGTCGTACGTGCTGGACCTGCGCGGTCCGAGCGTCGCTGTCGACACGGCCTGCTCCGCCTCGCTGGTCGCCATTCACCAGGCCTGCCAGGCGCTCCGGCTCGGCGAGACGGACCTGGCGTTGGCCGGCGGCGTGATGTTGGTGGCCAGCCCGGCGTACCTGCTGGTGCTCGAGGCTGCCGGCGCGCTCGCGCCGGACGGCCGGTCGAAGGCGTTCGACGCGTCCGCCGACGGCTACGGCCGGGGCGAGGGCTGCGGTGTCCTCGCCCTGAAGCGGCTGTCGCAGGCGCGGCGCGACGGGGACCGGATCCACGCCCTGATCCGGGGCAGCGCGGTCTGCCAGGACGGGCGCACGAACGGCATCATGGCGCCGAGTCAGGAAGCGCAGGAGGAGTTGGTGCGCCGGGCCTGCCGGGCTGCCGGTGTGTCGCCCGCCTCGCTCGACTACGTGGAGGCGCACGGCACGGGCACCGGGCTGGGTGATCTCGTGGAGATCGGCGCCCTGTCCACGGTTGCCGGGGCCGACCGTGCGCCGGAGGCTCCGCTGCTGGTCGGCTCGGTCAAGACCAACATCGGGCACCTGGAGGCCGCCTCCGGTGTCGCCGGCCTGATCAAGATGGTGCTGTCTATGCAGCACGGCGCGATCCCGGCCACCCTGTCCGCCACAGTGCCGAACACCGAGATCCCCTGGGAGACCTCCGGCCTGTCAGTGGTCGACACGCTCACGCCGTGGCCGGACAACGCCGGCCCCCGGCGGTCCGGCACCGGCAACTACGGCTACGGCGGCACGATCGCCCACGTCATCATCGAGGAGGCTCCGCAGGAGGCGAGCGCCGTTGCGCAGCCGAGCGTCCCGACGAGTGTCGACGCGAGCGAGCGGGTCTATCCGCTCTCCAACGCGACCCTCGCCGGCGTCGCCGCGAACGCGGGTGCGCTGGCCGACTGGGTGGAGCGTTCCGACGCGGACCTCGCCGACATCGGTCACACGCTGGCCCACCGCCGGCAGCCGCTCAACGCCCGCGCCGCGGTCGTCGCCGCGGACCGCGCCGAACTCGTCAACCGACTCCGCAAGCTCGCCACGGGCACGGCTGCCGCGGGCGTGGCCACCGGCACGGTCGCGCGTGGCGCCGCCGCCGACGCGGTCTGGGTGTTCTCCGGGCACGGGGCGCAGTGGGTCGGGATGGGCCGAGAGCTGCTCGACAGTGAGCCGGCGATGGCCGAGACGATGGCTGAGCTGGGGCCGGTGTTCCGCGCCGAGCTGGGCTTCGATCCGCGCGAAGCCCTGCTGGAGGACGACTTCACCGAGGTCGGCCGGGTGCAGGCGATGACCTTCGCGATCCAGGTGGGGCTCACGCGGATCTGGCAGAGCTACGGCCTGCGTCCGGCGGCGATCGTCGGGCACTCGATCGGCGAGATCGCGGCGGCGGTCGCGGCCGGCATGCTCGACCTTCCGCAGGCGGCACTCCTGGTCTGTCGCCGGTCCCGGTTGCTGCGCCGGGTCGCCGGCCAGGGCGGCATGGCGATGGTCAACCTGCCGTTCGACAAGGTCACGGCCCGGCTGGCGGACGTCCCCGGGGTCGCGGCGGCGGTCGCCGCGTCCCCCACGTCGACGGTGATCAGTGGTCCGTCCGCGCTTGTCGACGAGATTGCCGACCGCTGGCGGACCGAGAACCTTGTCGTCCGCCGGGTCAACTCCGATGTCGCCTTCCACAGCCCGCAGATGGACGGGTTGGTCGACGACCTGCGCGCCGACCTCGCCGACCTGGTCAGCCGGCCGGCCACCGTGCCGGTGTACAGCACCGCCCTGACCGATGCGCGCTCCACTGTCGAGCGGTCGGCCGACTACTGGGTGACCAACCTGCGTAATCCGGTGCGCTTCGAGCAGGCGATCCGCGCGGCGGTCGACGACGGGCACCGTGTCTTCCTGGAGATCTCCGCACACCCGATCGTGCAGCACTCCGTCATCGACATCCTCGCCGTGGTCGGCGTCGAGGACGGGGTCATCGCGCACAGCCTGCGCCGGGAACGCCCGCAGCGACCGACCCTGCTGGAGAACCTCGGCACCCTGCACTGTGCGGGTGTGCCGGTTGACTGGGCGAGCCTGCAACCCGGCGGTGACCTCGTCGACGCCCCGACCAACGCGTGGCAGCACCGTCGATACTGGATCGACAACGTCCGGCCCGCGGCGGCCAACCTCGAACACGACGTCGAGACCCACACCCTGCTCGGGGCCCGTACCGCCGTGCAGGGCACCACACCGGTGCTGATGTGGCGGACGTTCCTCGACGACACGAACCGGCCCTACCCCGGCGGGCACGCGGTGCTGGGCACCGAGGTGATCCCGGCGGCGGCGACCCTCAACACACTGTTCCAGGCGGCCGAGAACGCGCCGCTGCGCGACGTCGCGCTGCGGGTGCCGATCGGCGTGGCGGTGCCCCACGAGATCCAGGTCGTCCGGCAGGACGGGACCGTGCGGCTCAGCTCCCGGCTCACCACTCAGCAGGACGACAAGTCCTGGCTCACCCACGCCAGCGCCGAGATCGCCGACGCGGCGCCGACGGCCGAGCGGGTCGACCCGGAGACGTTGCGCGCCGCGCACCCGCAGACGCTGGACCCCTCCTGTGTCTGGGACCGGCTCGCCGCGATCGGGGTGGTCGGTATCGGCTGGCCGTGGGAGGTGGAAGCCGTACGCCGACACCCGTCCGGGATGCTGGCGACGGTCGTCGCGGACCCCGCCGGCGGTCAGTCAGAGCGGACCTGGGCCTCGCTCACCGATGCCGCGCTCTCGGTGGCGCCGGTCATCTTCCCCGGCGACCCGCTGTTGCGGATGCCGGGCTGGCTGACCGAGGCCACGCTGGTGTTGCCGCCGCCACCGAAGGCGTTGATCGCGGTACGGCTGATCGCCGGGTCCGACGACGAGGTGGAGGTCGACGTCGAGGTGCGGACCCTCGACGGGGACCTGGCCGCCCGGTTCACCGGCGTCCGGTTCGGGGCGGTGCGCAAGGAGGTGCTCATCGACCTCGGTCCCGAGGAGGAACAGACCGCCGAGGAGCAGGTCTGGCAGACGCTGTCCGGTCCGGAGTTGCGCGACTTCGTGCTCGCCGCGGTCCGCGAGGTTGCCGCCGGTGAGGTACGCCTCCCGTTGGAGGACCTCGACGTGCACCGGCCGCTGGCGGAGCTGGGCGCGGACTCGCTGATGACGGTGGCTATCCAGCTGCGGTTGGAGCGGCGGTTCCGCACGCCGGTCCCGTCGACGCTGCTGTGGAACCGCCCGACAGTGGCGGCGGTCGCCGAGTACCTGACCGACGAACTGACCGCCGACGTCAAGTAGCAGCCACAGAGGGGAACGACCACCGTGCCCGAGCCTGATCCGCACACCAGGATGATGGCGATCCTGCATGCGCCGCTGATCACGCAGATGGTGGTCGCCGTCGCCGAGCTGGGCATCGCCGACCAGCTCGCCGACGGGCCCCAGCCGGTCGAGGCATTGGCCGCGAAGGCCAACGCCCGTCCGGAGGCCCTGCACCGGATTCTGCGGGCGCTGGCCGGCGTCGGTGTGGTCGCGCAACCGGCGCCGGGCGTCTACGGTCCGACGCCGTTGCTCGACACCCTCCGCACTGACGCACCGGGCTCGCTCGACGCGTGGGCCCGGTTGTGGGGGCTGCCCGAGCGTCAGGCAGCCCTCACGGCCCTCACGCTCGGCCTGCGCGACGAACGCCCACCGTTCGAACAGATCTACGACCTGTCCTGGTGGGCCCACCTCGAACGGCGACCCGAGCAGGCGGCGGTCTTCCGCGACGCGATGGGTGATCTTTCCCGCCAACTCCACGCCCAGGCGGTCGCCGCGTACGACTTCTCCGGTGTGCGCCGCATCTGTGACGTCGGCGGTGGCACCGGCAGTCTGGTGGCCACTCTGCTGAGGTCGTACCCGACGCTGACCGCGGTGCTCCTGGACCGGCCGGCGGTCGTCGCGCACGCCGACGCGGTGCTCGACGCGGCCGGTGTCACCGACCGGGTGACCGTCGAGAGCGGGGACTTTTTCACCGCGGTGCCCGCCGGCGCCGACGCGTACCTCCTGTCGATGATCCTGCACGACTGGACCGACGAGCAGGTCGTCACCGTGTTGACCAACGTGCGCCGGGTGATCGACCCGAACGGCCGCCTGTTCGTCGTCGACGCCGTCATCCCGGAGGACGACCAGCCGCACGACGGCAAGCTGCGCGACATCATCATGCTCGCGCTGCATCCGGGGCGCGAGCGCACCGAGCGCGAGTTCGAGGCGGTGTTCGACCGCTCCGGATTCCGGCTCGCCGAAACACGCGAGGTCTCGGCCTCGACCGGTTTGCTCGTCGCCGTCCCCGTGTAGCGCTCAGGAGAGCCGATGACCACAGAACAGGACAACAGACTGCCGCCGCCCGACGTGCGTCAGCAGTGGGACACCGTGCCGTACCCGGCTGCCGCCGCGGACAGGTATCGCGCCGAGGGTCTGTGGCAGCCACGCACGATCCCGGGGGCGCTGCGGGAGACCGTACGCGCCCACCCGGACCGCGTCGCCGTCGTCACGCCGGGCGTTCGGTGGACGTACGCCGACCTGGACCGGCACTCCGACGTGATCGCCGCGGGTCTGCTGGATGCCGGGTTGCATCCGGGCGAGTCGGTGATCCTGCAGATCACCAACAGCGCTCTCGCGGTGGCCACCTGGTACGGCCTGCTCAAGGCCGGCCTGATCCCGGTGTGCACGCTGGCGATCCACCGGCGCCACGAGATCGAGGAGATCGCGCGGCAGACCCGCGCCTCGGCGCACCTGGTGCAGGCCGATCTGCGCGGCTTCGACCTGGTGGCGTTCGCCGACGAGATCCGCCGGTTGGTGCCGAGCATCCGTCTGCTGGCCACCATCGGGGGCCGGCCCGGCGCGTCCGGTCAGGAACGGATCGAGGATCTCGTCGACCGCCCACTCTCCGATGCGCAGGCGGCCCGGCTTGCGCGGATCGACGCGAACACCGACCTCGACGCGCCCGCCGTCTTCCAGCTCTCCGGTGGCACCACCGGCGTACCCAAGGTGATCCCCCGGCTGCACCCGGAATACTGGTACAACGCCGTCGCCACCGCCCGCTGGTGGGGTTTCACCCCGCAGGACCGGCTCGGTTTCGGCCTGCCCCTGGTGCACAACGCCGGCGCCACCAACGCGTTGCACGCCGCGCACTCGGTGGGCGCCGCGCTGCTGCTCGCGACACCCGTCGCCGATGATCTGTTGGCCCTGATGGACGACGAGCGGGCCACCTGGTTCATGAGCCCGCCGGGCCTGATGAACGAGTACCTGCGGCATCCACGGTTCGACGGCGCCTTCGCCAGTGTCAACAGTTGCGTGCTGACCGCGGCGAAGGTGCCCCGGGAGCTGTTCGACGCGATCGAGGCGCGCGGGGTGCACGTCACCCAGGCGTTCGGGATGACCGAGGGGTTGTTCCTGTTCACGCCACGCGACGCGTCGCCGCACCTGCGCGCCTCAACTGTGGGCGTGCCGATCAGTCCGCTGGACGAGGTGGTGATGCTGGAGCCCGGCACGCTGCGGCCGACGCCACCGGGGGAGATCGGTGAGCTGTGCGCGCGCGGTCCGTACACAGTGCCCGGCTATCTCGGCGTGCCGGTCGGCACCGACTCGGCGTTCACGCCCGACGGGTTCTACCGCAGCGGCGATCTGGTCCGCGCGCACCACCTGGACGGTCTGGTCGCCTACTCGATCGAGGGCCGGGTCAAGGACCTGATCAACCGGGGCGGCGAGAAGGTCAACGCCGAGGAGGTGGAGCGGATCCTGCTCGGTCACGAGTTGGTGGTCGACGCGGCGTTGGTGGCGATGCCGGACGAGCGGCTGGGGGAGCGCGCCTGCGCCTACCTGGTGTGTCGCCCGGACGGACCGCTGCCGACGCTCGACGACGTCCGGGACTATCTGGAGAAGTTCGGCCTGGCCCGGTTCAAGTGGCCGGAGCGGATCGAGTTCGTGGACGCGTTGCCGCGTACCCCGATCGGCAAGATCTCCAAGCAGTGGCTCCGCGACGACATCGTGCGTCGCCTGGGTGGCCCGCGCACCTGAGACCCGCAGCACGACGAAGGCCGGCCGTACGTCAGTACGGCCGGCCTTCGTCGTCGTCCCGGAGAGTCGGATCTGAGTGGAAAGTGGCTTTGATGGCAAAATGCCGGTAGTGGCTCCGACCTACAGGTGAGGGGCACGCTTCGAGTGCCATGACGACCGGGTAGGAGACAGACGATGAGCGATCTTCAGAAGCAGGTGCAGGTGCTGGTCGACGGGCTGGTGGACGACGGCGTCGAGGACGGCGTGCAGGTCGCCGTCTATCGCAACGGTGACCTGGTGGTCAACGTGGTGGCAGGGGTCGCGGACACGGCTGCCGGCCAACCTGTTCGGCCGGACACCCTCTTCTACTCGGCGTCGACGGGTAAGGCGGCGGCCTCCACCGTGGCCCACGCGCTGGTGGACGACGGTGTGTTCGACTACGACACCCGGGTCGCCGACCTGTGGCCGGAGTTCGCCGCGCACGGCAAGGGCGAGGTGCGGATCCGGCACGTACTGACACACTCGGCCGGTGTGCCGGCGGTCCCCGCTGACACCACGATCGAGCAGCTCACCGACTGGAACGGCATGTGTCAGCTCATCGCCGGCATGGAGCCCTGGTGGGCGCCCGGCGAGCGGGTCGGCTACCACGCCGCCACCTTTGGCTACCTGATCGGCGAGGTCGTCCGTCGGGCCACCGGCAAACCGATCTCGACAGTTCTCGCCGAACGCGTCGCCGGGCCCATCGGGATGGCCGACGAGTTGTTCTTCGGGGTGCCGCAGGAGCAACTCGGCCGGGTGGCCCGACTGACCGACGACCCGGGCGGCAAAGCCGCGTTCGCCTCGATGCCACCGGATTTTCCGCTGTTCAAGGCCGTTCCGCCGGCGATCGTGCCGAATGCGGACTTTGGCAACAGGACGGACGTGCTGACCTCGGACATGCCGTTCGCCGGCACGATGAGCGCCCGGGCGATCGCGAAGATGTACGCGGCGCTCACCGGTGAGGTGGACGGCGTACGGCTGATCTCCCCGGAACGCCTGCGCGAGGCCACCACGCTGGCCACCGCCGGCCTCGACGACGAGATGACCGGCGGCACCTCGACCTGGGCGCTCGGCTACTGCCTGGGCTGGCCGGGCACCTCCGACCCGTCGGACCGACCGACGGTCTTCGGCATGGTGGGCATCGGCGGCAGCGCCGCGTTCGCCGACCGGGCGACCGGGGTCACCGTCGCGGTGACCAAGAACCGGTTCAACCCGATCGAGATGAACATCGTGCAGCGGGTCACCGAACTCGCCGACGAGGCGTTCGTCTGAGCCCTCCGGACACCGGCCGGTCGCGGGAAAAGTGTGAAAGGCCGTGGATCGATGACACATTTGGCGGTGTGGCTCCGACTGCACTATGAAGGGTGCCGATCCGGCACAGCCTCTGCGAAGGAGTTCTTCCGTGAAGTACATGCTGTTGATCCACGCGAACCCCGCAACTGTCACGGGACGGTCCGAAGCCGAGACCATGAAGGTCTACGCCGAGATCGACGCCATCACCAAGGAGCTGTCCGAGTCCGGTGAGCTGATCGGCGGTGAGGTCCTGGCCGACGTGTCGCAGTCGAAGGTCGTCCGCGTCGCCGCCGGCGTCCCGGTGACCACCGACGGCCCGTTCGTCGAGGCCAAGGAGCACCTGGCCGGCTACCTGATCGTCGAGACCGACAGCGAGCAGCGCGCGATCGACATCGCGGCCCGGTGGCCGGACGCCAGTGAGGGCGGCGCCATGGAGGTCCGGCCCATCATGGACATCGGCGGAACCGAGATGTGAGGTGGGGCTGCGGGCCGGGCCACCGCGCTGTGGCCCGGCCCGCGCCCTCGCCGACGCCGCTAGTCAGTTCGGCAGCCCACGGACGAACGTCCGCAGGTCGGTGACCAGGAGAGCCGGCTGCTCAAGGGCGGGGAAGTGACCGCCCCGGTCGTACTCCGACCAGTGCGCGAGCGTCGGCAGGATGCCCTCCGCGAAGCGCCGCACCGGTCGTACCGCGTCCTCCGGGAACGCCGCCACGCCGACCGGCATGGCCAGCGGCCAGGGGCCACCCCAGGTCCGCGCGAAGTCGGCGTCGCGGTGCGTGGACTCGAAGTAGAGCTGCGCGCTCGACCCCGCGGTCGCCGTCAACCAGAAGATCGTGACCGTGGTGAGGATGTGCTCGCGGCTGATCGCGTCCTCTGGTGCCTTGTCGGCGGCGGACCACTCCTTGAACTTCTCCACGATCCAGGCGAGCTGCCCGACCGGGGAGTCGGTGAGCCCGTAGGACAGCGTCTGCGGTCGCGTCGACTGGATCTTCTGCCAGCCCATGCCGTCCTGCTGGAAATCCAGCGCGAAGCCCAGTTTCGCCTGGTCGGCGGGGCTGAGTTCGGCGAACTCGGTGAAGTCCGGCGGTGGGAACGTCACGCACATGTTGAGGTGCACCCCGCGTACGTGCTCCGGGTCGGCCAGACCCACGCGCAGCGAGATCGGTGAGCCCCAGTCACCACCCTGGGCCACGTACCTGTCGTAGCCGAGGTCCGCCATCAGCCTGGTCCAGGCCCGGGCGACGCGCTCGGTGTCCCAGCCGGCCTGCCGGGTCGGCCCGGAGAAGCCGTACCCCGGGATGGTGGGGACGACGACGTGGAACGCGTCGGCCGCGTCGCCACCGTGAGCGGCCGGGTCGACCAGTGCGTCGATGATGTCGACGAACTCGAAGCCGGTGCTCGGCCAGCCGTGCGTGAGCAGCAGCGGCGTGGCGCCCGGCACCTGGGAGCGGACATGCAGGAAGTGCACCTGGGCGCCGTCGATCTCCGTGACGAACTGCGGTATCTCGTTGAGCCGACGCTGGGTGGCCGCCCAGTCGTAACCGGAGTGCCAGTACTCGGCCAGCTCCCGCAGGTAGCCGACCGGTACGCCACGGCTCCACCCCACGTCGGGGATCTCGTCCGGCCACCGGGTCGCGGCGATCCGTCGGCGCAGATCGTCGATGTCGGACGGTGGAACGTCGATCTGGTACGGGCGCATCGTCCTACCTCTCGGGTTGTGGCCGGCTGACCGGGGCAGCCGCCAGGGTCGGCGCCGGCGGCGGTACGGGCCGACCGGCCTTGCGCAGCACACGGATGATCCGGTCGGGGCGGAGCAGGCTGGTTGGCGGGTCGATCAGCCCGGCCACCCGGATGAAGCCGTTGGTCAGTTCCGCGTCGTGTACGGCGGCCCGCTGATACCGGGCGACATACGCGTTGATCGTGCGGACCTTCGCGGTGCGACGGCCCTGAACGCCCGCGTAACCG
Organism: Micromonospora hortensis; assembly: GCF_022230935.1. NCBI lineage: Bacteria > Bacillati > Actinomycetota > Actinomycetes > Micromonosporales > Micromonosporaceae > Micromonospora > Micromonospora hortensis. Next base: position 538,445 of record NZ_JAKKFE010000012.1, on the reverse strand, counting down.
AGGTCGGCGCTGGCCGAGAAGTCCCACGGTGAGTCGATCTCGGCGGCGATTTGACGGAAGAACTCCCGCCAGGGCGGGATCGCGCCCTGGCGCAGAAGGCCGCCGAGCACCACCGACTCCACGGCGGCCACTGTCATGCCCTGGGCGTAGATCGGGTTGAAGCTGCACACCGCGTCGCCGAGCACCAGGAACCGCTCCGGGAATCGGGTCAGGTGCTCGTAGCGGCGTCGGACGCTCGCCGGGTAGCGGAACTGCACGGGGTCGTCGAGCGGCTCACAGTCGGCGAGCACCTTGGCGATCTCGGGCACCGGCACCGAGCGGACGAACTCTCCGAAGCCCTCCGGGTCGGTGGGCGGGTGGTCGCCGAGAATGCCGGTCAGCGACAGCTCCAGTCGGTTGTCGTCGCCGGGCAGGCGGTAGAAGAAGGCGCCGCGTGGCTGCGCCGGTGTGGCCGCCGGGATGATCGCCAGGTCGCTGCCGAACGGGTCGTACGGCGCCTGGTAGTGCCGCGTCGTGTAGGCGAGGTCGATCTTCACCTTGTCCTCGGTGGGCCGCGCGTACCCCAGCTCCGCCAACCAGGTCGGCGTGCGCGAGCCCCGGCCGGTGGCGTCGATGACCAGGTCGGCGTCGAGCACCTCGGGAGCGCTGCCGGGTGTCTGCGCCTGGATCCGCGCGCCGGTCACTGTCGCGCCGTCCGCGGTGACCGCCAGCCCGAGGACGTCGCGCTTCTGCAGGAACCGGACGTTGGGAATCGCCTGCACCCGTTTGCGCAGGTGGTATTCGAGCACGGGTCGGGTGGCGGGCACCGAGAGCAGCCCGGAGGTCGACGGCTTGAGCCGCTGCCCACCGAAGATCCACTGGATGTCGCCGTTGAAGTCGCCGGGCTTGACGCCGGCGTTGACCAGGTCGGCCATCAGGCCGGGGAACTGCCGTTCGAAGATCTGCTGGCCCTTCGCGACAAGCCCGTGCGCGTGCCGACCGTGCGGAACCCCCCGCCGGTACGTCGGGTTGTCCACGACCTCGTCGCGGTCGACGAGCACCACGTCGTCGAACGACTCGGCGAGTTCCTTCGCCGCGAGGAGCGCCCCGAGGCTGGCGCCGAGCACGACCACACGGTCGCCCACCTTCCGGCCCGTTGTCACCGCCCTCCCCCAATCGTGGTCAGTGCCGCGTCCGGCCGGGTCAGCAGCTCACGCAGCAGGTGCAGGTAACGGTCGACGAGGTCGTCGATCGTCTTCTGATCGAACAGGTGGGCGCTGAACCCGATCGCGCCGACGATGTCGTCGGACGGGCCGAGATGCAGCGACCAGAGGATGCCGTCGGGCATGTCGGAACCGACCGGCTGGGAGATGACCCGCCGCCACACCGCCGAGTACTCCAGGTCGCCCACCCGCTCGCGCTCCATCACGAACGGCGGCTGGATGACCTGGAAGAGGCAGGGCACGACGCCGGGCCCGACCGACGCCATCAGCTCGGGCGCCTCCTGCAGGACGTGCAGCAGCGGGACCTCGTGGGAGTACGCGCCGAGGCAGGTGGCGCGGGTCCGGGTGACCACGTCGCGGAAGGTGGTGGCGTCGGACAGGTCGGTCCGCAGCGGAACGAAGTTGAAGAACGAGCCGACCGTCTCCTGGAACCGACCGTGCCCGCGTCCGGGAGTGAACGTCGGCACGGTCAGGTCGGTGCTGCCGGTCCAGCGGCTCGCCAGCACGTAGAAGGCGGCCAACAGCACCATGAACGGTGAGGTGTGCGTGTCGGCCGCGAGGGCCGTGGTCGTCGACCGGAGCTCGGCGTCGGTGACGAAGCGGTGCCAGGTGGTCGTCGGCACGGTGTCGGCCGCCAACTCCCGGTCCGCCGCGGTCACCATGATCCGCCCGCCGGCCAGCTTGTCCCGCCAGTAGTCACGGGCCGCCGCCAGCGGTGGAGCGTCCGCCTCGTCCTGCTGGGCGGCGATGTACTCGCGGTACTGCGGGGCCGTGCCCGCGATGGGCGTCTCCCCGGCGGCCCGCTGGGCGTACGAGCGAGCCAGGTCACGCAGGATGATCTGCATCGACCAGGCGTCGGCCGCCGAGTGGTGCGTGGTGAGGACCAGCACCGAGTCCGTCTCGTCGAAGCGCCCCAGCGTGGCCCGCAGCAGGGGCAGGTCGTGCACGTCGAGGGTGCCGGCCTCGATCTCGTTGATCAGCTCCTCGGCGCGGCGCTCGCGGTCGGCGGGGTCGATTCCCGGCAGGTCGCGGACGTCCACCTTCGGCGAGGTCACCGGCAACACCCGCTGCCCGTGCTCACCGTCGCGCAGCACCGACGTCCGGAGGGCCTCGTGCTGCCCGATCACGTCCGCCAGCGCCAGATCGAGAATGTCCACATCTATCCGGCCGTGCACTCGCCAACCGTCGGCGATCAGGTAATGCGGCCCGAACGGGCCGGTGGTCTCGCCCGTGTCGAACAGCAGCAGGAACTCCTGCTGCAGGGAGAGCGGGAGATCAGCGGTCGCCGGGGGTGGTTGCTGCGAGATGGTCATGAGCGCGCTCCTCACGAGATGATGGGCGGAGTCAGTCCACGACGAACTGACGCGGCCCGGGCGGACCCGCCCGCAGGCCGAGGCAGTCGGCGTTGTAGTCGTCGAGCAGATGCTGGGCCTGCTCGGACGCGCGGGCGAAGCGGCCCGACGGGTCCGCGTCGTGCAGCAGGATGTCTTCCATCGCGTGCGTCATCAGGCCCTGGATGCGGGGAAACTCGCCGAGTACGGCCCCACGCGCGGCAGGTGAGCCGTCGGTCGCCAGTAGCTGCTCGATGGCGACCCTCTGATGTGGCCGTTCGTCGAACCAGCCGTCGCCGGCCAACATGTCGATTGCGGTCGTGGTGACCGGGATGAACCAGGTCGCCTTGTGCCGCTCGGCGACGGCCCGCGGGTTGAGCAGGTGTTGCAGGAACGCGAGCGCGCCGTCCCGGACCGCCGGCTGCACGCTGTCGGTGAGCCAGATGGCGTCACCGCCGACGATGTTGCCCGCGTAGCGGACCTCGCCGTTGTGCGGCATCCGGCCGACCTCGACGGTGAAGCCGTGGTCGCGGCCGGCCTGGATCAGCCACTCCGCCTCGACCGAGGAGCTGAGGACGAACGCCACCCGCTGCTCGGCGAAGGCGGCGAAGTTCTCCTGCCAGGCCCGGCCGGTGTTCTCGCCGTACGCCTGCCCGCCGGTGTAGTGGTAGTGACCGTCGCGGTACAGACCGCGCCACCACTGCGCGAAGGCCACCATCTCCGGCACGGCGAGGTCGACCTTCTCGGCGCGACCGTCGCGGCCGTTGGCGTGATCGGCGAGCAGGCCACCCTGCTGGGCGACCGCCTGCTGGAAGATCCACCCGTGGTTGGGCCAGGTGATCGCCGGCCCGCCGGTGTGCGCGCTGACCGCCTTGCAGGCGGCCGTCACCTCGGCCCAGGTGGTCGGCAGCGCTGTCACTCCCGCCCCCGCGAGCAACGTGGTGTTGGCGTACAGCAGGGTGGTAGAGACCAGCGGGGGAGCCGCGAGCAGCAGGCCGTCCGCCGAGTAGTACCCCCGTGCCGGGGCCACGATGTCGTCGGTGACCACCGGCTCGCCGAGCACTGTGGTGCGGTCGGCGAGCGTCGTCGCGACCGGCCGGAACAGCGGTGCGCCGTTGACGTCGCGCATGTCCCGGGCCAGTTGCGTGGAGGTGTGGAAGTACTGCACGAGGGCCGGGGCGGCGCCGCGTCTGGCCGCGGCGTCCACATCGGCGGGCAACGTCTTGTAGCTCGACTCACGAACCCGGATCCGGTAGTCGGGGTGGGCGTCGTGGAAGCTCGCCGCCAGGGCCCGGATTCCGCCCACGTAGTCGGGCACGGCCGGGTAGCTGGGCAGCCAGATGTCGATGCTGATGGGCTCGGCGTCCGTCCTCACGCAACAGTCCTCCGGCATCTCGTTGGGGTCGCCCAAAGGTTGCCCGCCGATGCGGGGAGCGGTCATCTCCGCGAGTGCTACGCCGCGCCGTCGGCAGCGACTGCGCACGACGGAAGTCGTCCCGAGCATCTGTTCGCGGCAGAACGTCGGTACGCCGGAAAGACATGTCGAAAACCGCTCGTCGGCTTCGACATGGCGGTAGAGGGGCCTCGGGGCGTCGAAGACCGCCGTCGCAGGCTCATGAGGCCGAGAAGGGATCGACACGATGGATAACTCCACGTCGGCGCCAGCGAACGACCTGGCGGGACGTAAGGAATGGATCGGGCTGGCGGTGCTGGCACTGCCGGCGATGCTGGTGGCGATGGATATCGGAGCGCTGTTCCTGGCGCTGCCGCATCTCAGCGCGGACCTCGGCGTCACCAGCGTGGAGCAGCTGTGGATCATCGACATCTACGGCTTCCTGCTGGCCGGCTTCCTGCTCACCATGGGCACCCTCGGTGACCGGGTCGGGCGCCGTCGACTGCTCATGATCGGCGCGGTCGCCTTCACGGTGGCCTCGGTGCTCGCCGCGTACGCCAACAGCGGCACCACCCTGATCATCGCGCGGGCCCTGCTGGGCATCGCCGGCGCGACCCTGTCGCCGTCGACGCTGGCGCTGATCACCAACATGTTCCGCAACGAGAAGCAGCGGGGCGTGGCGATCTCGATCTGGGCGTCCGCGCTCTTCGGCGGCACCGCGATCGGGCCGATCGTCGGCGGCGTGATGGTCGAGCACTTCTGGTGGGGCTCGGTGTTCCTGCTCGGCGTGCCGTTCATGATCGTGCTGCTGGCCACCGGGTTCGTGCTGCTGCCCGAGTACCGCGACCCCAACGCGGGCAAGTTCGACCTGTTCAGCGTGGTGCTGTCGCTCGGTGCGATCCTGCCGGTGGTCTATGGCGTCAAGGAGTTCGCCGCGAGTGACTCGGACAACCCGGCCGTCGCGGGCGGCGCGATCCTGTTCGGCCTGGTGGTCGGCTGGATCTTCATCCGCCGCCAATCCCGGCTGGAGCACCCGTTGATCGACCTCACGATGTTCCGGAACGCGGCCTTCAGCGGCACCCTCGTCACGATGATGTTCGCCTCGGCCGCGCTCGCCGGCGTCAGCCTGATGAGCACGCAGTACATCCAGAGCGTCGAGGGCCTTTCGCCCGGCGCGTCCGGCCTCTGGCAGGCGCCCACCGGTCTGGGCATCGCGATCGGCAGCATGGCCACGCCGATGCTGATGAAGACGCTCAAGCCGGCCACCGCGATCATGATCGGGCTCGGCATCTCCCTGGTGGCGATGCTGGTGCTGACCCAGGCCGGCAGTTCCGGTTGGCTGATCGCGATCGTCGTCGCGGTCGCGCTCGTCGCGCTCGGCACCGGTCCGCTGTTCACCCAGGGCACCGGCATGGTGGTCAGCTCCGTAGCCCCGGAGAAGGCCGGCTCCGCCGCGTCGCTCTCCGAGACCAGCAACGTGTTCGGGTCGACGCTGGGCCTCGCGCTGTTGGGCAGCATCGGTGCCGCCGTCTACCGCGACCGGATGGCCGACGCGCCGTTGACCGACGTACCCCCGGAGGTCGCCGACGTGTCCCGGGAGAACGTCGCCGCGGCGACCGCCGCATCCGACTCGCTGCCGGGCAACCTGGCCACCGCCCTCAGTGACGTCGCTGGTGAGGCGTTCACCACCGCGATGAACGTGGTGGCCGGCGTCGAGGCGCTGCTGGTCATCGCCCTGATCGTGCTGGTGGCGGTGACGTTGCGGAACAAGCCCGCCGCACAGGCGTCCGGGTCCGACCCGACGGCCCCGTCAGCGCCTGCCTCGTCGCCTGCGTCCGCCTCGTCGTCGGAGACCGTGCCGACCACCGGTGCCGTCTAGGCCGGACACCCCGATACGCCAACGGCGGCCGCCCATCCCCCCGGGCGACCGCCGTTGGTCCGTCGGCCCCAGGGCCTGTTTCATGAGAACTGGCCGCCCTGGGGGGCGGGCCCGAACGACGACATCCGGCAAGGCGCGGTTTCGTCCGGATACCACACCGGTATCCGGACGAAATTGCGCCTTGCCGGATCGCCGCCCGGACTCCGCCTCGGCTCGACCGCCCTTATGAAGCAGGCCCTAGCGCAGCATCGTCGTACCGGGGCTGGCGTCGAGGCGGAACAGGCCGGTGGGATCGACGCGGGTGCGGACGCGGTCCGCCCGGTCGATCTGCTCCGGGTCGAGGTGCCGCTGCGGCTGCTGCCAGCTCTCCACGAACGTCGGCGCGGTGCGGCCGGTGTCCCAGGGCGCCAGCGCCGCCCGGACGACAGCGCAGTGTTTCTCGATCGCCGCGGTGGCCTCGGGGCCGTCCGGGATCGCGTTGCCCAGATACGAGTAGCGGGCGTCGTAGTGGTCGAGCGCCCCACCCCGAGGGTCCGGCACTGCCAACGCCCCACCGAGCTGCCGCAGCTCCGCCGTGATCAGCGGCGATCCCGAGCCGGTCGCCGCCAGGAACGCGGCCGACGCCCGCTCGTCGAGGTCCGCGAGCAGCAGATGGTCGCCGACGATCGGCACCGGCTCGTCCGGCCCGAGCTGAGCGCGGACCACCTCGGCCGGCGTACACGGCAGCCACGACTCGACCACCGGGGCGGCCACGGCGCGCAGTTCGTCCAACAGCTCGGTCAGCCCGCTCGGCGCGTCGTCGGCTCGCACCTCGGTCGCCGCCACCCCGATCATCGTTCCGCTCCTCAGCTCGACCGGCACGATGGGTACGTCGGGCAGGTTGAGCACCTGGAACGCGCTGGTGACCTCCCACGGCGCGGTAGCGGCCCACCCGGTCCACCGCCTCAGCAGCTCCGCCGCGTGCACCACCGGCCAGTACGCCGAGCCGGTGACTACCGGCCGGGCCGGGAACAGCCGCATCTCGACCGCGACCACCACCCCGAACCCACCGCCGCCGCCCCGCAGGGCCCAGAACAGCTCCGGATCGTGGTCGGCGTCGACGCGGTGCAGCTCGCCGTCCGCGGTGACCAGGTCAACGGCTGTCACACTGTTGGCCGCGAGCCCGACCAGCCGCCCGTAGACACTGACGCCGCCGCGCAGCAGGTAGCCGACCGCGCCGACGTCGGCCGACGAGCCGTGCGGCGCGGCCAGGTCGTACGGTGCCGCCGCGTCGACGACGGCGCCCCAGCGGGTGCCGGCGGGAATCAGCGCGGTACGGCGCACCGGGTCGATCTGCACCGCACCGTCCATCTCGGTACGCACCAGCACCGACCCGCTCATCTCCCGCGCCGCCGCGGCGCCGTGGCCGGTGCTGTGCACCCGCACCGGCATGCACGTCGTCCGGGCGTACGCGAGCACATCCCGCAGCTCAGCGAGGGTGCGCACGGTGCGCGCGGCGGCCGGGCGGGGTGCTCCGTGCAGGTTGAACACCGTCGTGGCGTGCTCGTAGGCCGGATCGTGGGGGAAGTACACCTCGCCTGCCATCGTGGCTCCCTGGGTGGTGTGGACCGCTCAATCGGGCAGCCGCACCGACAGACCGTGCCGGAAGACGTCCCGGGGGTCGTAGCGGCGCTTGACCCGCTGGAGGCGGGGATAGTTGTCCTTGAAGTAGAGGGTGTGCCAGGGCACGCCGGAGGTGTTCCACTCCGGATCGGCCAGGTCGACGTCGGGGTAGCTGATGTAGGAGCCGTCACTGACGTCGCCGGACACCGGAACGCCGCCGCTCTCGGCGTAGACGTCCCGGTAGAACGCGCGGACCCAGGCGGTGTTGACGGCGTCGTCGTCGGGTGACTGCCAGGCGCCCGCGCTGTACGACGCCTTCACCACGCTGTCCCGCTGTGCCGCGGCGGTGGCGTCCGACGGCACCGCGTTCACCTGTCCGCCGAACGCGGTGAGCACGATGCCGGCCGCCGGGTTGGCGTACTCCGGGTCGGCCAGGTAGCGGAAGATGGTGGCCAGTTGCTTGTCGGTGTAGCCCCGGCGCAGATAGCCGGCCTTGTTCTTGTAGCGCCCCTTCGGGTCGCTGGGCCAGCTGTACGAGGGCATCCAGCTCGCCATCCAGTCGACCACGTCCCGGTCGACGGACCGGGGGGTCAGCCCGGTGCCGTCCCCGATCGCCGCGAGCTGGTCGTCGAGCATCCGGGCGGCACCCTCGACCGCGTCGTCGACCACAGCGGTGAGCGCCACGATGCCGGCCGAGCGGTGCATGACGATGAGGTTGCTCCACAGCTGGGTCTCCGGTGCGTCGACGGCGCTGTGCCGCTCCAGCCAGCCGCAGTAGTTCGCGATCAGGCGGGTCAGCGCGTCCTCGGTCATCCCGTCCCACGACCACAGCACGTCACAACGCCGGATCCGGCGGGGCGCCGTGGGCAGCAGACGCGACGGGTCGTCGGAGTCGACTCCCGGGCTGCGCAGCCAGAACCGGGTGACCACACCGAAGCTGCCGCCACCGCCGCCCGCGGTCGCCCACCACAGGTCGTGGTGCGGGTCGTCGGGCTCCCGGGTGGCGACCACCACGTCGACGGTGCCCGACTCGTCGACGACGACCACCTCCACCGCGTACAGGTGGTCGACGACCAGTCCGTCGCGGCGGGACAGGTGACCGTAGCCGCCGCCGGTGATGTGGCCGCCGACGCCGACCTCGAAGCAGGTGCCGCCGGGGATCGTGACGCCCCAGGTGTCGTACAGGATCGGGTAGAGCGCCCCGAGGGTGATGCCGGCCTCGACCATGATTGCCCGCCGCTGCGCGTCGTAGGACACCGCGCTCATCGGCGCGAGGTCGATCAGCACCTGGATCTCGGGATTGGCGAAGAAGTCCTCGAAGCAGTGGCCGCCGCTGCGCACCGCCACCCGCCGCCCCGAGCCGACGGCCTCCCGCACGGCGGCGGCGACCTCGGCGGTGGTGCGGACCTGACGGACGTGGTCGGGGCGGCCGGTGAAGCGGTGGTTGTAACCCTCGACGAGTGCGGCGTAGCGCGGGTCGTCGGGCAGGATGTCGGTCATGTGGGTGGGTCCCTCCGCTGGGGCGACGACCATCAGACCCTCACATCCGTCTGCCGGTGGACGCATCTCTGATCGTGCGAATAGGACGGCCGCCCCACCGACAGCGGGCGGGGCGGCCGCTTCGTCCACCACGTCGGACACGTTCAGGCCCGTGCGGGGCTTTCGAGCACCGCCGGGTCGGCGTCCGGGTCGGTGAGCAGGATGTGGGGGTCCTCCATCTCGTACCAGCCCACGCCCGGCGGGCAACGGTCGTAGCCGAGCAGGCGCTGGACCTCCTCGGGGAGCGTGAGGACGACGTCGCGCGGCACCGCCAGGAACTGGTTCTCCTCCTGCCGCAGGTTGCCGAGGTCGTAGGAGACGGTGAGGCTGGTCCGCGGCCCGGTGGAGACGTTGCCGCCGCCGCCGTGGTAGACGCCGCCCAGCCAGAGCAGCGCCGACCCGGCGGGCATCGCTGCCGGGATCGCCTCGCTGTAGCGTGGGGCACGCTCGTCGTCCCAGTGATGGCTGCCTGGGATCACGAGGGTGGCGCCGTTCTCCTGGGTGAACTCGCTCAGCGCGAGCATCAACTGCACCCGCGTCGTCGGGCCCGGGTGTCGCCGCAGGTGCAGCGAGTCGTCGCGGTGCAGCGGCTGACGCCCCTGCCCCGGGTCGATCTGGATGGCCTGGGTCGCGCTGATCTGGATGTTGGGCGTCATCTCGATGCGGGCCTGACCGACCCACATGTGCACCGGCTTCTCCATGATCTGCCGCGCCGCGCCCAGATACAGCGGGTGCAGGAAGATCGGGGTCAGGTGGCTGGTACGCCGGAACAGCGACGAGACCCGTCGGGTCAGGTGACCGTCGTACCCGCTCTTGCTGTAGCGCGTGCCGTCGAGCAGCGGGCCCAGGTCTTCCCAGAGGCCGTCGAGCGTGCTCTGGTCGACGAAGTTCTCGATGATGATGCAGCCGTCGCGCTCCAGCACGGTGACCACGTCGTCGAGGGGGGTATCGGACGTCACCCGGACGAACTCCACCATGGTCGGACTACCTTCCTCGGGCTTCGGCCTTCGCGACGATGTCGCGCGTGAAAGTGGCCAGGTCGGGGTCTTCGAAGAGGTCACCGAGGTCCATCTGGACGCCGATCTCCTCCTGTACGCGGGCGACGATCCGCACGGCGGAGATGGACTGCCCGTTCAGCTCGAAGAACGTTCCGTCGGTCTGGCCGGCGGGTACGTTGAGAACGTCCCGCCAGATGGATTCGACCTGCTTTTCGATATCGGTGACGGTCAGCGTGCCGGGTGGGTCGATCGGCATGGGAATCCTCCCGAGATAAGAGCTGATGGTTGCCGCACGGGTCGGCCGGCGAATTCGGCGACCCCCACCGCATATGATGTCGGTGATATCGCCGAATGTGTTCTTCGCTATTGCGCTCTCGTCGGGCGCATTCGAATAGCCCGGACAAACGGACGGCCGGGCCCGGAGCGATTGACGCATCCGGGCCCGGCCGGGCTGGTGGGCCCCTGTTACAGGTACTGCGTGTTCGGCCCCATTCCGCACAGAATCCGGCCGTACAGTTCGAGGTTGGTGTTGGGGTGCATGATCGCGTGCAGGTTCAGCGTCTGCACGTCGCGCTGGATCCGCTGGATCGGCACATGCTGGTAGACCGAGGATCCTCCGCTCGCCGTGCGGAGCACGTCGACGGCGTCCTTGGCCGCCTGGCAGGTGGCGCCGAGGTCGAGGCGCGCCTTGGCGCGTTCCTCAAGCGTCCACTGTTCGCCCGACGTGCCCTTGCGGTCCACCCGGTCAGCGGCCCGGTACTCGTGGAACTCTGCCTGGTCGATCTTGATTTCGGCCTCGGCCACCTGGAGGTGGGTCAACGGCGCCTGGCTCTGGTCGGGGTAGTCGGTATAGGTGATCTTTCGGCCGGGGAGCCGCTCGAAGAACGCCTCCTTGGCGGCGCGGGCCAGGCCCAGCGCCGTCGCGCCGACGGTCGCGCAGGCCACCGGCATGAACGGGCCACCCCACATCGTGGTGTTCGGGTCCTGCTGCATCGGGTGCTGACCCATGATGATCGGGACCATCGACATGACGCGCTCCTCGGGCAGGAACACGCCGTCGGCGACCGTCGAGACGCTGCCGGAGCCGCGCAGGCCCGACGTGTGCCAGTCGTCGACGATCTGCAGGTCGGCCATCGGGATCAGGGTCATGATCGGTTCGTAACCCCCGTCGGGGGTGGGCCGCACGGCGGCGTTGGCGTTCCACTGGCTCTGCGTCGCGCCGGTGTTGAACGACCACTTGCCGTTGAGCAGGTAGCCGCCCTCGGTCGGGACGGCCATCGCGGTCGGGCTGAGGATGCCACTGATGCGGACCGACGGGTCGGCGAAGACCTCCTCCCGCACCGAGTCCGGGAAGAGGCCGGCGACGAAGCTGCTGATGTGCCAGACCGCCACGGTCCAGGCGGCTGAGCCGTCACCGCGGGCCAGTTCGGCGATGACCTCGGTGACGGCGCGAGTGTCGGACTCGTAGCCGCCGAACCTCTCGGGCACCCGCATCCGCAGGATGCCCGCGTCACTCAACGCCTCCACTACCTCGTCGTGCAGTCGGCGATTGTCCTCGCTCCACTGGGCGTGCCGGGCCAGCAACGGCACCAGCTCCGCGGCCGCGCGGACGAGGTCGGCGCGGGGCGGAGCGTCGGTGATCGACATCGATCCTCCTCGAAGGGTTGGGGAGTCCGTGAAATGCGCGTCGGAACTGACGGCGGACGCCCATATGACCCTTGCACCACCGCTGCCGTCACGCATCTTCCGGAGTGCGCTGCTCCCGGCCGGGGCAAGAGTCGAACCGGAGCAATATGGAAGGTGCGCCGTTCCGGTTCGGGCAGGTGATATTGACTTCCGTCGTAGCGGACATTGCTGCGCCCGTCGTCGAAGGGATTTCCGATATGGAACGGTTCCGCGTGGACATTCTTCAGGAGGACGTGGACGATCTCCGCCGCCGACTGCGGGAAACCCGCTGGCCCGTGCTCTTCGACGCCGGCTGGGACCGCGGCGTGCCCGCCGACTACCTACGCGAACTCGCGGACTACTGGTGCGACGGGTTCGACTGGCGCGCGATGGAGCGGCGCATCAACGAGGTGCCACAGTTCGTCACCACCATCAACGGCTCGCCCGTGCACTTTCTGCACGTACGCTCACCGGAGCCGAACGCCACTCCGATGATCATCACGCACGGCTGGCCCGGCTCGGTGACCGAGTTCCTCGACGTGATCGGCCCGCTGACCGACCCCGTCGCGCACGGCGGGGACGCGGCCGACGCCTTCCATCTGGTGATCCCGTCGATGCCGGGATTCGGGTTCTCCGGGCCGATGCCGGCGCCCGGCTGGAACAACCTCACTGTCGCCAAGGCCTGGGCGGAGCTGATGAGCCGGCTCGGCTACGACCGCTATCTCGCGCAGGGCGGCGACTTCGGCGCCGGCATCTCGTACGCGTTGGCCCAGATCGACGCGGAGCACGTCGTGGGTCTTCACCTGAACACGCTGGTGACCACGCCAGCGGGCGACGGCTCGGACGTGCTCGACGACGAGGATCGGCGGCGCCTGGCCCGCTCGCAGCGTTTCCTCGACGTGCTGGCCGGTTCGATGAAGCTGCAGGCGACGCGGCCGCACACCATCGCGTACGCCCTGAGTGACTCGCCGGTCGGGCAGCTCGCCTGGATCGTGGAGAAGTTCAAGGACTGGGCCGACTCCGGCAAGGTGCCCGAGGACGCTGTCGAACGGGACCGGATCCTGGCCATCGTCTCGATCTTCTGGTTCACCGGCACGGCCGGCTCGTCGGCGCAGTTCTACTACGAGACCGTCGACTACCTGCCGATCTCGAACCCCACTGTGCGCTACGCCCCGATCCGGCAGCCGCTCGGCGTCGCGGTGTTCCCGCAGGGTGTGTTCCTACCGATCCGCCGGTTCGTCGAGCGCGACTTCCCGACCCTGGCGCACTGGTCGGAGTTCGACCGTGGTGGCCACTTCGCGGCCCTGGAGGAGCCCGACCTGTTCGTCGGCGACGTGCGGGCGTTCGCCCGCGTCGTACGGGCCGGCTCGTGACCCACACCGAACCCCGGGTCGACGACTTCCGGGCGGTGGGGGAGCGGCTGCGGAACTGGGGTCGCTGGGGCCCGGACGACGAGCGCGGCACCATCAACCTCATCACACCGGAGCGGCTGGTCGCGGCCGGCCGACTGATCCGCGCGGGACGGACCTTCGACCTGGGGATCAACCTGGACGACAAGGGGCCGCAGAACGGCCGCTTCCGCAGCAACCCCGTACACCTGATGTCGGAGACCGGCGCGGAGCAGGTGTTTCCCGGTGGTTTCCGGTACGCCGACGATTTCCTGTTCATGCCGATCCAGGCCTCGTCGCAGTGGGACGCGCTGGCCCACGTCTTCTACGACGGCCAGTTCTACAACGGCTTTCCCGCCGACGAGCTGACCGTCAAGGGCGCCGGCCGCTGCGGAATCGACCGGCAGGGCAAGGGGATCGCCGGTCGGGGTGTGCTGCTCGATATCCCCGCGGTGCGTGGCGTTCCGTGGTTGGAGGCCGGAGACGTCATCACCCCGGCCGATCTGGACGCGGCCATCACCCGGCAGGGCGGCGTGGACGTCGGTCCGGGAGACATCCTGCTGGTCCGTACCGGTTGGCGGCGCAAGTTCGTCGAGCAGGGGCAGGACGCCGGATTCATGGCCGGGGAGCCCGGCCTGGGGCTGGCCAGCTGCCAGTGGTTGCGGGACCGCGACGTCGCGGCGGTCTGCGCCGACAACTGGGCCGTCGAGGCGTTGCCGGGCGAGGACCCGGGCGCCTTCCTGGCGGTGCACATGGTGCTGATCCGGGACATGGGCCTGACGCTCGGCGAGATCCTCGACTTCGAGGAGCTGACCGAGGACTGCCGAGCCGACGGGGTGTGGGAGTTCTTCTTCGCGGCGCCGCCGCTCAAGATCACCCGCGCTGTCGGTTCGCCGATCAACCCGCTCGCCATCAAGTGATCCGACCATCCCGAAACGGGGAAGCCATGGGACGCCACCTCTTCACGTCCGAATCGGTGACCGAGGGTCACCCCGACAAGATCGCCGACCAGATCAGCGACGGCATTCTCGACGCGCTGCTGGCCACGGACCCGCACAGCCGGGTCGCCGTCGAAACGCTCATCACCACAGGTCAGGTGCACGTCGCGGGCGAGGTGACCACCAGCGCCTACACCGACATCCCGACGATCGTGCGGGAGACGATCCTGGGCATCGGGTACGACTCGTCGTACAAGGGCTTCGACGGAGCGTCCTGCGGTGTCAGCGTGTCGATCGGCGCGCAGTCGCGAGACATCGCCCTCGGGGTCGACCAGGCGGGCGAGGCGCAAGGCGCGGGCGACCAGGGAATGATGTTCGGCTTCGCGTGCGATCAGACGCCGGAGCTGATGCCGCTGCCGATCGCGCTGGCCCACCGGTTGTCCCGTCGGCTTACCGCCGTGCGCAAGGACGGCCTGCTGCCGTACCTGTGGCCGGACGGCAAGACCCAGGTCACCATCGAGTACGACGCCGGGCGTCCGGTGCGGGTCGACACAGTGGTGGTGTCCGCTCAACACGCTTCCGGCATCTCGCTGGAGACGATGCTGAGCCCGGACGTCCGGGACAGCGTCGTGCTGCCGGAACTGGAACCGCTCGACCTCGACGTGGACAACCTCCGTCTGCTGGTCAACCCCACCGGGCGATTCGAGATCGGTGGCCCGATGGGTGACGCGGGACTGACCGGCCGGAAGATCATCGTCGACACCTACGGCGGGTACGCCCGCCATGGTGGCGGCGCGTTCTCCGGCAAGGATCCGTCCAAGGTGGACCGCTCGGCGGCGTACGCGATGCGGTGGGTGGCGAAGACCATCGTCGCGGCCGGTCTGGCCCGGAAGTGCGAGACCCAGGTGGCGTACGCGATCGGCGTGGCCGAGCCGGTGAGCCTGTCGATCGAGACGTTCGGCACCGAGACCGTCGCGCCGGAGCGGATCGAGAAGGCAGTGGCGGAGGTGTTCGACCTGCGCCCGGCGGCCATCATCCGGGACCTCGACCTGCTCCGCCCGATCTATGGAGCGACGTCGGCGTATGGGCACTTTGGTCGGCAGTTGCCCACGTTCACCTGGGAGGACACCAGCCGGGCCGAGAGCCTGGCGTCGCTCGCCGTGTAGCGCCTGCGCGCCGAGAACGTAACCCCTTCAACACCGCAATTCGGGAGTTGAGGGCCGGAACCCCGCATTGACATACTTTTCCGAGCAGAAGGGGGCGGTCGCAGATGTCCATTCACGACACGACGAGCGTGCTTCCCACCTCCGCGGCACAGGACGGCCTCTGGTTCCTCGATCGTCTGACGCCCCGGTCCCCGGCGCTGCACCGCTACCGGGCGTACCGGATCGCCGGTCCGCTCGAGGTCGCCGCGCTGCGGACGGCCTGGACGACGCTTGTCGACCGGCACGAGGTCCTGCGCGTCCGCTTCACCGAATCCGGCCGCGCCGTGTTCGACGAGAGCCTGCCCGCCGTGCTGTCCGTGGTGGACTGCTCGACCGGCGGACGCCACGGCCAACCGACGGTCGAGGCGTTCCTCGCCGCCGAGGTGGCGGCCCCGTTCCTCCTCGACCGGGGCCCACTGGCCCGGCTCGGCGTGGCCCGACTGGCCCCACTGCGGCACTGCCTGGTGCTCGTCGCGCACCAGATCGTCGCGGACGAGACCTCGATGTCGACCCTGATCGACGAGCTGGGTCGGCACTATGCCGCGGCCCTGGGTGACAGACCGGCGCGCCCGGTCGGCGCGGATGCCGCACCGCGGTTCTCCGAGCACGTGCGCACCGCACGCGCGGTCGAGGCCGCCGTCCGACGGGCCGAGAAATGGTGGCGGGAGTCCACTCCGCTCGCGCCGGTCGAGCTGCCCACCGACCGGCACCGGGGCACCGACGTCGACTGGCGCGCCGGCGTGTACCACTTCGACTGGGGTGTCGAACTGGCCGCCGACGTACACCGGCTCGCGCTCGACGCCGGCACGGCTCCGCTGGCGGTCGTGCTCGCCGCCCTGGAGGTGGTCCTGGCGCGCTACAGCGGCGAGCGCCGGATCGCGGTCGGCACCCGGGTCGGCACCCGGCTCGCGACCACGCCGACCGGGCTGGTCGGGCCGTTCGAGAACCTCGCCCTGATCGACGTCGACCTGACCGGCGCGCCGACCTTCCGGGAGCTTGTCGACCAGGTCGCCGGCCGTCTCGACGCGCTGTCCGACCAGCGGCACCTGCCGTTCGGCCGTCTCGTCGAACTGCTCGGCGCACCCCGGGACCCGCGCACGATCCCGCTGGTCAACGTGCTTGTCGACGAGACAGCCGAGGAGCACTCCACCCTGCGCCTGGCGCACACCACGGCGACCCGGCAGGACATCGACCCTCCGGCGACGATCGCCGACCTGGAACTGCGGGTGGCGACCCGGCCGGCGACGATCGGCACCTTCGCCTACCGCGCGGAGCTGTTCGACGACGAATCCGTCGAACGGATCGCCAACCAGGTGCTGACCGTCCTCGCCGCCGGGGTCGCCACGCCGGACACGCCGGCGACCGCCCTGCCGATGGACCAGCCGATCCCCGCCGCCCACGAGCTGGGCGGTGACGACAGGATCGCCGACGGACCACCTGTCGACGCGCCGGTGCACGAACTGGTGCGACGGATCGTCGACACCCACCCGGAGCGCCTGGCGGTGCTCACCGACAGCGGCGGTCTCACGTACGCCGGGCTGTGGTCGCGGGCCCGGGAAATCGCCGCCGCGCTGCTCGCGCGGGGTGCGGGCGGACGGCCGGTGGTGGTGCGACTCCCCTCCGGACCGGAGCAGATCGCCGCGTTGCTCGGGGTGCTCGTCGCCGGCGGACACCTGTGCTGGTTCGGCACCGGGGACGTGGGTGATCGCGGTCGCGCCGTGCTCGCCGACCTGCGTCCCGCCTGTCTGCTGGTCGCCGGTGACCCGGACGGCGACGAGCTGGCCCGCTGGGCTCGCATCGAACTCGACATCGCCGTGCACGACGTGGCGACCCTGACCGGGGCCGGGGCGCTGCCGACGATCGACGCTGACGCGGTCGCCTACGTCGCCTACACCTCCGGATCGACCGGACGGCCCAAGGGCATCGCCCAGCCGCACTCGGCGTTCGGCCAGTTCGTCACCTGGCTCGGCGCGGAGTTCGAGATGGGCGGCGGCGCCCGGGTGGCGCAGTGGGTGGCACCCGACCACGACCCTGCCCTGTGCGAGGTGTTCGCCACGCTGACCAGCGGCGGCACGCTGTGCCTGCCCGCGCCGGACATCCGGATCCACGGCGAGAGGCTCGTCGACTGGATGGCCAACCGGGAGATCACCCACCTGCAGACCGTGCCGAGCTTCGCCCGCGAACTGCTACGGGTGGTCACCAGCCGCGCGGACCGGCCCATGCGCGCCCTGCGGCACCTGCTGCTGATGGGTGAGGCGCTGCCGGGCGAGCTGGTCAACCGGTTGCACGGCAGCCTGCCCGACGTGCACCTGGCGAATCTCTACGGGCCGACCGAGACGATCGCGGCCACCTGGCAGCCGATCGACCGACCGGTGGATGGTTCGACGCCGATCGGACGGGCGATTCCCGGCCGGCAGGTGCTCGTCCTCGACGACGACGAGCGGCCCTGTCCGCAGGGCGTCACCGGCGCCATCGTCATCCGCAGTCCCTTCGTGGCCGCCGGCTACCTCGGCGCTGTCGAACCGTCCACGGCGTTCGCTCCGGTCGGTGGACAGTCCGACATCCGCACCTACCGCACGGGTGATCTGGGCCGTTGGCGCTTCGACGGCGCCCTGGAATACCGGGGCCGCGAGGATTTCCAGATCAAGGTGTACGGCGTGCGTCTCGAACTGGGCGACGTCGAGGCCGCGCTGCAGACGCACTCCTCGGTACGCGAGTGCGGCGTGGTCGCGGTCCGTGGACCGGACGGGATGGTCAACCGCCTCGACGCGTACGTCGTGCCGATCCGAGCCGGGGAGGGCTCGCCCGAGGTGTGGCGGGCCCACCTGCGCCAGCGGCTCGGCAAGGTGATCCCCGTCGTGTTCCGTACCGTGCACGGCCGGCTTCCCCGCAACATCGGGGGCAAGGTCGACCGGCGGCGACTGCCGGAGCTGTCGCGCCCGGCGCGGGCCGCGGCGACGGCGTCACTGACCGACACCGAGCAGATCCTCGCGGCCCTGTGGGCCGAGGTGGTCGACGCGGGCGTACCGGGCCTCGACGACAGCTTCTTCACGGCCGGCGGACGCTCCGCGCTGATCCCGGCTCTGCTCCACCGCGTCTTCGAACGGTTCGGCGTGCATGTGCCGATCCGTGACTTCTACGCCAACCCGTCGCTCCGCACCCTCGCCAACGCTGTCAGCGTCGCCGGCGACGAGGACGGACCACGACGGCAGGCACCGGGCGTCGCCCATCCCGGCGAGCCCACCAGACCCGACCCGGCACCACGGCTGTGATGAGGTGAGGACAGTGACAACGAACGAGAACATTGTCGTGCTGGACGGCGACACTCTCGACATTCCGGGCATTCGGCGGATCGCCGAGGACGACACCACCTGCGAGGTGTCGCCGTCGGCGCTCGCTCGAGCGGGCAAGAGCCGCGCGATGTTCGAGGACATCGTGCGTCAGGACATCCCGGTGTACGGGGTGACCACCGGATACGGCGAGATGATCTACATGCTGGTCGACCCCTCCAAGGAGGTCGAACTCCAGACCAACCTGGTGCGGAGCCACAGCGCCGGCGTCGGCCCGCTGTTCGCCCGCGACGAGTCGCGGGCGATCGTGACCGCTCGGCTGAACGCGCTGGCCAAGGGCCACTCCGCGGTACGCCCCGAGTTGCTGGAGCGGCTCGCGCTCTACCTCAACCTGGGCATCACTCCGGCCATTCCGGAGATCGGTTCGCTCGGCGCGAGCGGCGACCTCGCGCCGCTGTCGCACATCGCGTCCACGGTGATCGGCGAGGGCTACGTGCTCGACGGCACCGGCAAGGTGCCCACCGGTCAGGTGTTGCGCAAGCACGGCATCGAGCCGTTGGAACTGCGTTTCAAGGAGGGGCTCGCGCTGATCAACGGCACGTCGGCGATGACCGGTGTCGGCGCGCTCGTGGCTGACCGGGCCATGACGCAGGTACGCCAGGCGGAGATCGTCACCGCCCTGGTGATCGAGGCGCTGCGGGGCTCGATGAGCCCGTTCCAGCCCGAGGGGCACGACATCGCGCGACCGCATCAGGGGCAGATCGACACGGCGGCCAACCTGCGGACGCTGATGCGTGGCAGTTTGTCCACTGTGGAGCACAGCCAGCTGCGCAAGGAGGTGGCCGCCGGCAAGGAGTCCGGCAAGGACGTCACGCGGACGAAGGTCTACCTGCAGAAGGCGTACTCACTGCGGGCCATCCCGCAGATCCTGGGCTCCGTGCGGGACACGCTCTACCACGCGATCAACAAGATCGGCATCGAGTTGAACTCGGCGAACGACAACCCGCTCTTCTTCGAGGGCGAGGAGATCTTCCACGGCGCCAACTTCCACGGACAGCCGGTCGCGTTCGTCATGGACTTCCTCACGATCGCGCTGACCCAGCTCGGCGTGCTCTCCGAGCGGCAGTCCAACCGCCTGCTCAACCGGCACCTGAGCTACGGTCTGCCGGAGTTCCTGGTCACCGGTGATCCGGGCCTGAACAGCGGTTTCGCCGGCGCCCAGTACCCGGCGACCGCCCTGATCGCGGAGAACCGCACCATCGGGCCGGCGAGCACGCAGAGCGTCCCGTCCAACGGCGACAACCAGGACGTGGTCAGCATGGGGCTGATCTCCACCCGCAACGCCCGCCGGGTGCTGCGCAACAACGACACCATCCTGGCCCTGGAGTACCTGGCCGCGGCGCAGGCCGTCGACATCTCCAAGCGGTACGGCGACCTGAGCCCGGTCGCCAAGGCCACCTACGACCACGTCCGCTCGATGGTGCCGACCCTGGACCGCGACCGCTACATGGCCGACGACCTGGAAACCGTCACCGCCGCCCTGTCCCGCGGCGAGTTCGCCGCCGCTGCCGCGAGCGCTCAGCAGAGCGAACTACGGTGACCAGGCCCTACACCGGCGCGGAGTACATCGAGAGCCTGCGTGACGATCGCGAGATCTACCTCTACGGCGACCGGGTCAAGGACGTCACGACGCACCCGGCGTTCGCCAACGCGGTACGCATGACCGCGCGGCTCTACGACTCGCTCCACGACCCGGCCACCGCACCGGTGCTCACCGCACCGGTGGACAGCGGCGGCACGGGCTTCACCCACCGGTTCTTCACCACGCCGCACAGCGCCGAGGACCTGGTCGCCGACCAGAAGGCCATCGCGGCGTGGGCCCGGATGAGCTACGGCTGGATGGGGCGCAGCCCGGACTACAAGGCCTCCTTCCTCGGCACCCTCGGCGCGAACGCCGACTTCTACGGCGAGTACGCGGACAACGCTCGGGCCTGGTACCGCCGCTCCCAGGAGCAGGTGCAGTTCTGGAACCACGCGGTCGTGCACCCCCCGGTAGACCGCAACCGGCCGCCCGACGAGGTACGCGACGTGTTCGTCCACGTCGAGCGGGAAACCGACTCCGGCCTGATCGTCAGCGGCGCGAAGGTCGTCGCGACCGGGTCCGCCCTGACCCACTTCAACTTCATCTCGCACCACGGGATGCCTGTCAAACGACGGGAGTTCGCGCTGATCGCCACCGTGCCGATGGGCGCCCGCGGGATGAAGCTGATCTGCCGGCCGTCATACGCCGCGACGGCAGCGGTGATGGGCAGCCCGTTCGACTACCCACTGTCGTCACGGCTGGACGAGAACGACACGGTGCTCATCCTGGACAAGGTCGAGATCCCGTGGGAGAACGTGTTCGTCTACGGCGACCTTGGCAAGGTGCAGATGTTCGGCGGGCGCTCGGGGTTCACCGAGCGGTTCACGTTCCACGGCATGACCCGGCTGGCGGTGAAACTCGAATTCATCGCCGGCCTGCTGGCCAAGGCGCTGGACCTGACCGGCACGAAGGACTTCCGGGGGGTGCAGAGCCGCCTGGGTGAGGTGCTGGCCTGGCGCAATCTCTTCTGGGCGCTGTCCGACGCCGCCGCGCGTAACCCCGTGCCGTGGAAGAACGGGGCGGTGCTGCCGAACCCGGAGTACGGGCAGGCGTACCGGTGGTTCATGCAGGTGGGTTATCCCCGGGTCCGCGAGATCATCATGCAGGACGTGGCCAGCGGGCTCATCTACCTCAACTCCAGCGCCGACGACTTCAAGAACCCGGCGATCCGCGGATACCTGGACCAGTACATGCGGGGCTCCGACGGCAGCACCGCGATGGAGCGGGTGAAGCTGATGAAGCTGCTGTGGGACGCGGTCGGCACCGAGTTCGGCGGCCGGCACGAGCTCTACGAGCGCAACTACTCCGGCAACCACGAGAACACCCGGGTCGAGATGTACTTCGCGCAACTCGCCTCGGGGCAGATAGACGGCTACAAGCGGTTCGTCGACGAGTGCATGAGCGAGTACGACATCGACGGCTGGACAGTGCCGGACCTCGCGTCCTTCGATCACCTGCGGTGGGCGCGCAACGATCTCTCGACGTGAGGAGCGCTGATGTTGCAGGACAAAGTCGCAGTGGTCGCCGGTGTGGGGCCGGGGCTCGGGCGGGCGATCGCGCTCGCCTGTGCCCGGGCCGGCGCCGACGTCGTACTGGCCGCACGTAACGAGTCGGTCCTCGCCGAGGTGGCCAAGGAGGTCGAACAGCTCGGCCGGCGGGCGCTCGCGGCGCCGACCGACCTGACCGACGACGCCGCGGTCGCCGCCCTGGCCGACTCGGCGCTGCGGGCGTTCGGGCGGGTGGACGTGTTGGTGTACAACGCGTTCGCGGTGCCGACCTTCACCGACCTCACAGCGATCGACGTCGACGCCGTGCGGGCGAGCCTGGAGACCGACGTGTTCGGGGCGCTGCGGGTCACCCAACGGCTGGCCCCGACGCTGACCGAACACAACGGCGCCATCGTCATGATCAACGCGATGGTGGTACGGCAGTCGAAGCCGTCGTTCGGCGCGTACCGGATGTCGAAGGCCGGTCTGCTCGCGTTGGCGCAGAGCCTCTCGACCGAGCTGGGCCCATCAGGCGTACGGGTGAACACCGTGATGCCCAACTACGTCTGGTCCGACGGGCTCCGCGGCTACTTCGCCTACCTGGCCCAGGAGCGCGGCATCACCGAGAAGCAGGTCTACGACGAGACGGCGGCGAGCCTCGACCTGCGTCGCCTGCCCGAGGCGGACGAGGTGGCAAACGCCGTCGTCTTCCTCGCGTCAGACCTGGCCAGCGCCATCACCGGGCAGTGTCTCGACGTGAACGCCGGCGAGCTGCATCGCTGACAGATCGGGGCGCAGCACCTCGGCGCCTCCGAGATAGACGTGCCGCACGGCCGCTCGCGGCCGTGCGGTCAGCACGTGGGCCAGCATCCGCACGACCCGGGGCAGCGCGCCGGGCACGTCGATCTCGGCGGCGCACAACAGGGGTACGTCGTGCAGACCGAGCTGGCGTGCGGCGACCGCCGGGAAACAGCTCACCAGGTCGGGTGTGGCGGTGAACAGGATGCTGACGAGGTCGTCCGGCGCCAGTTCGTTGCGCCGGACGACCTCGTCGAGCAGGAGCCGCGTACCGGCCCCGACCACGTCCGGACTGTCCCGGTCGACCTGGATCGCGCCCCGGATCGCCCGCAGGGTCGGTGCCGTCATCGTCGTCCCCCAGTCGTCAGCGCGTCGCGGCGGCGAACTGGCCGGGCTGGCGGCCCGATCCTGCCGGACCCCGGTACGCCTGCGCGATGTCCAGCCAGTGCTCGGCGTCCGGGCCGACCGCGCTCAGGCGCAGGTCGTCGCGGTGCCGTCGGCGGGTCACCAGCAGACAGAAGTCGACAGCTGGGCCGCTGATCCGCTGGTCCGCGTCCGGCGGGCCGAACGTCCACGTGGCGCCGGACGGGGCGGTGAGAGTGTAGCCGAACTCCACATCCGGAACGTCCTCCTCACGGGCCAGGTAACCGAAGTCCCAGGTGCGTGCGGCGAACCCGCACAGGTGCCGGATCCGGTCGGTGTGGCGGCGCTCGACGCCGAGCGCGTCGGCGACGTCCTGCCCGTGGCCGAACAACTCCATCATGCCGGCGCCCGCCAGGATGGCGGCCGGCATCGGACGGACCAGCCACGGCACGATGTCGGTCGGCGCGTGCGCCGCCAACGCCTTCTCCGCGGCCGACCGCTCCTCCTGCCACTTGGCGAACAGCGCCGGCGGTGGGGCGGCGAGGTACGGGGCCATCGCGGCGGCGACGTTGGACTCGAAGCTGCCGCTCATGGAGGAGAGGAACCGGCTGAACGTGTCCGGGTCGGACGCCGAGAGCCCCGCCAGGCGAAACACCGCACAGAGGTGGGCCACCTGGTGGGCCACCGTCCAGCCGACGGCGGGCGTCTCGGCGCGCCAACCGGCGTCGTCCAGGTCGGCGATCAGCGTGTCGAACGCGTCGCCCTCGCTGACCAGATCGGCGAACACATCGGGCTGTGCTGTCATGTGGTTCTTCCTTCCGCTACAGGGCTCATGTCGTGCCGCGCAAGGGGACACCGGTGTTCCCGCGGCCGGACGGTTGGTGCGCGGTGCGCGCCTGTGGAGCAGGTCGGATCAATCATTGGACGGTCACCCCCGCGCCGTCGTCTCGCTACGTGCGCGACCTGCGCGGATCCGCCACTGAACGCACTCTCGGAGATGTCCGTCAGGTGGCTGATCGGCCAACCTAATCCCTATGAGCGACCCCACCACGATGAGCCCGCGCGAGCTCGCGGTGTTCGTCAAGCAGACCCCCAACGGCGAGCTGCGCCGGCTGATGCACGGCCCGCGGCGGACGGACGTCATCGACGAGATCTTCACCAACATGCCCCAGGTGTTCCGCGCCGATCGTGCCGGCGCGCTCACCGCTGTGATCCACTGGCGGATCGGCGACCGGCCCGACGGCGGCGTCGACGTCTACGAGATGGTCATCGCCGACGGTGCCTGCGTCAGCACACCGGGCAACGGTCGACACCCCGATCTCACGCTCTCGCTGGGTGGGGTCGACTTCCTCAACCTCGTCACGGGCAACGCGCACGCGGTGGCGCTGGTGATGCGCGGTCGCCTCAAGACCAAGGGCGACCTGGCCCTGACCGCGAAGTTCCCCACCCTGTTCGATCCGCCCAGAGGCTGACCGGGGCCGAGAACGACGCCGATGACTCTTGGCAGTCATCGGCGTCGTTCGGTTCGGGGTGCCGGTCGGGTCAGGCGACGCGGTCGCGGGGGCAGTTCTGGTAGACGGCGAGCAGCCACTCACCGTCGTGGTTGACGAGAATCCAGGACGCGCGGATGGCCGCCCGGTCGGGCAGCGTCGTCTCGCCGGCCGGGATGACACCACCCTCCGTGATCAGCGCGACCGCACCCGGGGCCAGCGCCTTGATCTCCACCGGCGTGCCGGTGACCCGGGTGCCCTTGAACGGGCCACCGAACGCGGTCGACATGAAATCGCGAATGTTGTCCTTGCCCTGGCGGTAGACACCCGGTAGCAACATCGACCCGTCGTCGACGAAGATGTCCGCGAACGCCTGCGCGTCCTGAGCCGCCCACGCTTTGACCAGGCGGCCGGGTACCGCCGCTATGGCCACTTGGTCGGCGCCGGAGATGCCAGTCACCAACGGTGCGGAGGAACTGGTGGTCATCGCTGGTCCTCGATTCTTGGATGGTGGCGAGGAGGTCGGTCGGTGTTGCATCCCGACGTTGCCGAGGCTAGTGCTGGCAGAGGCCGTTCCGTTCTCCTGGAGTGCGCGTTGGTCGCGTCCAACTCGGCATTCTCAAAGAAGACTGCGCACCGCTGTTAGCGGCATGCTCGGATGGCCACGACAACCACAGTTGATTCCGATCGGGGACTTCGACAGGAGGACAGCCCGTGTCCGGGCACCGTCGCGTGATCTCTGGCCTTGTCGTGGGCGACGACAACCACACCGCTCCACCCGGTCAGCCCTTGCCCGGGCTGCTCACCGCACGCCGCAGCCGCTCACGCCCGGTCTGCGGTGGCCCACGCCCTGATCGCGGCGGCTCACGCCCGGTCCGCGGCGGCCTCCGCGCGAGCGGGGTGCTCGGATGAGCCCTTGCCGAGCCACTGGTGGACGTAGTGCTCGCGCGCCATCCGGTGCACAGCGGTCAGGGCGACCTCCAGCAGCACCGCTCGAACCACCGCTGCCGCCCGATCGACGTCGGCGTGGTCGGCGGGCAGCAGGGCCATCTCCTGTGCCACGAGCTGCTCGGTCATCGCCGCGTACGGCGCGAAGAACTGGATGCTGCAGTCGCAGCCGAGCCGGCGCAGGGCGGCGACGACCTGCGCGAGCTGGGCGCGGCCGGCCGCGTCGGGGTGCACCGCCCAGCCCAGCTCGTCGATGAACTGGTCGACGTCGGCGGTGGCGTCGGACAGATTGGCGGCTCCGCCGCTGAGTGAGTGCGTCACCTCGTAGAGCCCGGCCAGGGGAAGCTGGCGGTCCTCGATGCTCGCGAGTAGTTGCCGGACGGTCGACAGGTCGAGCTTCCCGACGTGGGTGAGCGCACGGATGAGTTGCAGGCGGCGCAGGTGACGGTCGTCGTAGTCGGCCTGGTTGCGACCGGTGGGTCTACCAGGGGGAAGGAGCCGTTCCCGGAGGTAGTACTTGATTGTGGCGACGGGTAGGCCCGTCTCTTTGCTCAGATAGGAAATGCGCATCGGTTCCCCCAGGTAGACCCGTCATGTCGACCACTCTTCGATGAGCCGGTGTCGTTGAATCACGACCGCGTGCCCGTGCACACCGGAAGCGGGGGGCACGGGCACGGGTGGGTGATTCCGGTCAGGCGGCCGGACGGTCGACCGACCGGGCCGGAAAGCGTGCGGAGAGGACGGTGGCGGCCCGAGCCTTCTCCTGGGCGGCTACGACGCTGAGCGCCACCTTGCGGGCGTCGAGGAGAGCGAGCAGGACCGGAGGGTCCAGGGCCGTCACGGGCTGAAGGTTGACATCCACCGTGAGCACGGTGTCGTGGGCGATGGCAAGTGGCCCGTGGGTGGCGACGAAGATGGGACGGCTGTGCGGGTCGGTGGCGATCTCCGTGGGATCGCCGGTGACCGACTGGGACAGGAGGTACCAGGTGCCCGGCGGCACGCCGGTGAAGTGGAACAACCCGGGACCGGACAGGATGGTGCATCGGATCGGCCGGCCCTCGGGTATGCGGTCCGGGAAGAGACCGACGAACACGAGACCCGGGCTGGCCTGGCTGGACGCGTGGACCTGACCGTGGATGCTGGCTGTCGATGGTGTGCCCGCGGCCGGCGTGGGCGCCACCGGAATGTGCGGGGCGTATCCGGCCAGCTTGCGGTACGCCGTCGGTGACATTCCAACGCTCTTGCTGAAACGCGAGCTGAACGTTCCGACACTGTTGTAGCCGACTCGCACACTGATGTGCGCGACGTTGAGCGACGTCGAGACCAGTAGATCCTTCGCGCGTTGCAACCGGAGTGCCGACAGGAAACGGCCTGGCGACACTCCGGTTGCGCGTTGGAATATCCTGGTGAAGTGGAATTTGCTGAACATCGCCGCTCGGGCCATGTCGCTTACGGTGATTTGCTCGCTGAGGTTCTCGCGCATTGTCTCAATTGCGCGCTTCGCTGCTTCCTCAACCGCGTCCCCCACGATTCCTCCCCAGCAATTCGTGAGAACAGCTTGCCGGTCTCACCAAAGGCGTAAATCAATTTCTGAGATACGCCTCTCGGTCACCGCCGGTGTCCGGTTGGTGATCCACCGAGATCCATGTCGACGTTAGTCGATCCCGCCCTCGGCCGCAACACTGCAGATTTGCTTGGATACGGAGCGCAATCGTGGAGTAGGGGCGGCTCCGTGGTAGATAGTGATAGTCTCCAATACACGCCCAGGAGTCGAGACAGCTCAAAGGGTGCGTAAAGTTCAATCTTCCGCATTGTCAATGTTCGCCCTGAGCATCAACCCGCGGGAGCGGCGACGGCGGGCGCCGTGGCTGGGGCGGGCAACGTGCCGTTGTAGCTGACCGGAACCCCTCGCGCCCGAGCCGCGGCGACGATTCCCGGCATCGCCCGCTCGGCCAGCGCCGCGATCGTCAGGGCCGGGTTGACGGTGAGGGCGCCGGGCACCGCCGAGCCGTCGGTGACGAAGATGCCCGGGTGGTCACGCAATTCGTGTCGGTCGTCGAGGGCCGAGGTCGCAGGGTCGTCGCCGATTCGGCAGGAGGCGAGCGGATGCACGGTGTACGCGCCGACCAGGTCGTTGGTCCAGGGAGCGACCCGGGCCAGCCCGTCCCGCTCGAGAATGTCCTTTACCTCGGCGTCGGACAGCGACCATCCGCGCCACGTGTTCTTCGTCGGCTCGTAGCGCAGCGAGCCCACCCCGAGCATCTGCTGCGACAGCCGATGCGCGTTGCCGGTCTCCGGTGGCGGCCCGAAGACCCCCTCGTTGTCGTCCTCCGACATCGTGAAGATCGTCAACCACGACTGCCACTGGCGCAGCATCTCCTTCTTCTCCAGGCCGAACCAGCTCGGCCCGGTCGCGCCCGGAACCTGCGCCAGAATCGTGCCGAGCCCGGGCGGGAAGTAGAGCTGCTCCAGCGAGAAACGTTCGTATTCGGGTAGTGAGCCGTCGAGCTTGTCCCAGGAAGCGACAGTGGGGCCGCGTCCGATCTGATAAGCGGAGTACGCGCGTCCGTCGGATCGGCTCAGGCCGAGCACGTCGCGTACCTTTTCTTCGTCGAAAATTGCGGTATTCAGCCTTTCGCCGTTACCCGAGAAATACCGACCGACTGCGTGTGGCATTTTCCCGAGGTGTGGCTCCGAACGTTGAAGAATCACTGGAGTGGCGCCGGATCCGGCGGCGACGACGACAATCTTCGCGTCGATCTCGCCGGATTCGTGCAGAATCCTGTAGTCCTCTCCGTCAACAATCCGGTAATGCACGCGGTAGCCGCCGTCGGAATTCCGGGACAGATGCTGCACCTCGTGCAGCGGGCGGATTTCGGCACCGTGGTCGAGAGCCGCCGGCAGATAATTGAGCAACAGCGAGCGTTTGGCGTCGAACCGGCAGCCGGCCATCATCCAGTTGCAGTTCGTGCAGAGGTCCACGTCGATCGCCGCCGGCGCCGGGTTGGCGGTCCGTCCGGCGTGCCGGCACGCCGCCCCCCAGAGCCCGCCGGCATAGGGGATGCGGTCCCAGGTCTGCTGGGTGATCGGCAACGCCTCCGCCACCCGGTCGTACCACGGGTCGAGCGTGTCGCGGTTGATCGCCGCCGGCCACATCCGCCGGCCGATGCTGCCCTGCCGGTCGAAGACGAACCGAGGCGCGCGTGGCATCGTCGCGAAGTAGACGACACTGCCGCCACCCACGCAGTTGCCGCCCAGGATGCTCATCCCGTCGCCCACGACGAAGTCGAAGATCCGGGTGTACGACTTACCGAGCTCGAAGTCGTGGTCGAACTCGTCCGCGCGCAGCCAGGGCCCGCGCTCCAACACCACCACCCGGGCGCCACCGGCGGCGAGGTGATAGGCGGCGATCGCGCCGCCGAACCCGCTGCCGATGACGAGGATGTCGGTCGATTCCGTAGCGGTCATGCGGGGCTCCCCGTCGCAGTCGTTTGTGGATGGTGGTCGGCGAGCTGCCGTCCGTAGCTGAACTCTGGAAACCGGTAGACCCCGTCGGCGTTCGGTTGGGAATAGCCGATGGTGAGAAGCCCCGGATGGCCGCTCGCGAAGGCCGTCGGCGTGCTCATGTGGGCCGCGCTGTCAAAGGCCATGTTGCAGAAGAGGGCAAGGCTCACCCACATCTGCTTCTCGGGATGGCCGGGGTCGGTAAGGATGCGCACCAGAGCGGTGCGGTGGTCGAAGGGCAGCGCCACGAACGACGGCACCGACGCATCGAGGCTGAGCCCGGTTTCGTGCGCGTAATCGTCGGCGTGCTCGTTCAGGGTCACCGCGAGGGAATCGAGCGCTTCGGCCAGACCTCCGGCGGGCAGCTCCAGTAGTGCGAGCGCGCCGGCCGCGACCGCGCCGGCGCCGGTTGCGGCGCCCGCGATCGCGCGATCGTCCGGCCAGCGTTTCTCTCCTGGAATGATCGTGTCGGCAAAAGCCTCGATCGTGATGGTCTTGTCTGGAACTTCCACGAAATGCCTCCAGGCCGCAGATTCATCGCTGCGGACATTGTGTTCCCGTCGCGATCCGTGCCGTTCTTCCGTCGTGCCGTCGGTCGACCGCGCACGCCTGAAGACGAACCGCCGGGGCACCCGCGCGCACGATGGAACAAAACTTGGGAGGTACGAGCGACATGCCGATGCTGGGTGCGATCCGCCGGATGGCGCTGACACCGTCGCTGACCGACGTCACGTTCGAAGGCCGGGGCTTCCCGGTCAGGCCGAGCCCGACAACCGAGCGTCTGGAAGCGATCCCACAGGCGGTGATCTGTGGCTTCGAGTGGGGTATCGAGGCGCGTGACCAGTGGGAACTGGAACGACGCCTGGAACTGGTCGACCAGGAGCAGCGCGGCTTCGCCTACGAGGGCGCCACCATGGCACTGACGGTCCGCGACGCCATGCCGGGCGGGCGCCGCCACCAGGCCCGGGACCTGCTGAGCGGCCCCGGCCTGCCGCACACCTTCCTGACCTACATCGGGATCGGCTTCGCGATGGCCCGGCTGCCCCGTCCACTGTGGAAAAACGTGCTACCGGACCTGACCGGCACCCCCTACTACCCGACCATGAGCTGGTTGGCTGTCGACGGCTACGGCTTCGACCGCGCCTACTTCGAGACCGACCGGTGGGTGGGGCAGCAGCGCAGGCTGGCGCCGTACCCGTGGCTCGGCCGCGCCGACTACTTTCCGCGGGCCGTCGACCAGGGAATCGGTCGTGCTCTGTGGTTCATCCACGGCGGCGAACCCGCCGACGTCACGGCGGCCGTCGAACGGTTCGCCCCGGAGCGGCGGGCCGACCTGTGGAGCGGGGTCGGTCTGGCCGCGACGTTCGCCGGCGGCACCACACCCGAAGGGCTGCGGCACCTCCGCACCGCCGCCGGTGCGCACCGCGACCACCTCGGGCAGGGCTCGGTCTTCGCCGCGAAGGCGCGTACCTTCGCCGGCTACCTACCCGAACACAGTGAGGCGGGTGTCACCATCCTCGCCGGCCTGCCCGCCGAGAAGGCCGCGGCGCTGGCCGACGACGTCGCGGCCGTGGGTTTCGCCGACACCGAGGAACCCGACTACGAGGTGTGGCGCCACCGGATCCGGGCCCGCCTCGCCAACATTCACGATGAGGACAGGAGGGTTCGATGAGCGTTTGGCGCAGCCTGCGACGCAGGGTGCTGACCCCCGACGTCGCGGCCACCAGGATGGACGTCCGCGGCTTCCACGTGAAGTCCGCAGCCGGGCGGGAGCGGTTGGAGACCGTCGGCAGCACATTCCTCGCCGGGTACGCGGTCGCGGCCGAGGCGAAGCGGCCCACGGATGCCGAACCGTCGCTGGAACAAGTGCCGACCGGCTATCGCGGCTTCGCCTACGAGGGCGCCGCCATGGCCCTGGCGATGCGCGACGGGTTGCCCGGCGGAGGGACCCGGCACGTCGCCGACTTCCTCGACGGGCGGGCCCGACACCACGTCTACATGGTCTACGTCGGGGTGGGCTGGGCCATGGCCAGGCTTCCCCGTTTCCGCTGGTCCACCCTGTACGCCCCGGACCCGCTGCTGCGCTGGCTGGTCCTCGACGGCTACGGATTCCACCAGGCCTACTTCGTCACCAAACGCTACGTGCACCAGCAGTTCCGCGACGAACGCTTCCCGTGGCCGGGCCACGCGTACGCCAACAACGCCATCGACCAGGGCATCGGCCGGGCGTCGTGGTTCGTCGGCGGCACCGACCCCGAGACGGTGGCCGGTCTGCTCAACCGCTTCCCCGTGGCGCGGCGACCCGACCTGTGGGCGGGCACCGGCCTCGCCGCGGGGTACGCGGGCGGCGCGTCGGACACCGAACTGCGCCGTTTGCGGGACCTGGCCGGCCCGTACCGCCCTCAGCTCATGCAGGGCGTCGCCTTCGCGGCGGCGTCCCGGGTCAAGGCCGACCTCGTCCAGCCTCACACCGAGCTGGCGACCGAGCTGCTCTGCGGCATGTCGCCGGCCAGCGCCTCGAAGGTCACCGACGAGGCGCTTGTCGACCTGCCCGCCGACGGGGAGACCCCGGCGTTCGCGGTCTGGCGCGAGCGCATCGCGGCGGCCATGGCTGCCAACTTCGGCAGCTGACCTGCAACAAGGGGCCCCGCCGTCCGGCGGGGCCCCTTGTTGCTTGTGATGTCAGCCGCCGATCACCCATCGCGGGGCGGCGATCAGCCGGTGGCCTCGTGGGCTGGTCGTCGGCGCCGCCGGAAGGATCACGGACGCGGGTCGGGCGCGTCGGACGCGGCCTGGTACGGCCGGCGGAGGTACAGCAGTGCCAGCACGACCACCACGGCCAGGCCGTCGACGAAGAGCAGGAAGGCGCTCATCGGGTCGATCGAGTGTTGGTGCGCGGCGAGCGCGTCGGCGGTGGCCTGCCGGACGACCTCGGACGGCGCCGGAGGTGCCACCCCGGTGCCCACGCTGAACCGCAGGCTTCCGGTGGCCTCGCCCCCGTTGGCGAGTGCCATGTGGAAGGCGACCGTCAGGTTGCCGGGACGAACGACGGTGATCGGCACGGTCACGGTGCGCTCCGGGCCCTGTCGCGCGTCGCCCGACTGGATCGGGTTGCCCGCGTCGTCGAGCACGGCGACGTGGGAGAGCGTCAGGTCCGGCGCGTCGGAGAACGTGAGCGCGACGGCCGCGGGCGCCGCCGAGACGGCGGCACCCGCGGCAGGGTCGCTGGTGATCAGACCGCCGTCGGCGGAGGCCGACGACGCGACGCTCGACAGCAGGAGGACGATGAGCAGCAGCGCCCCACCTCGGCGGACCACGTCAGGCCAGCGACGCTACGGGACGCGGCGCGCAGCTGCACCGCATCGCCTCGACCTCGACCCGGCTCGGCCGCAGGTGGTAGTAGACCGCGACCAGCATCGGGATGAAGACGACCGAGTTGTAGAACAGGTGCAACTCGACGCGGGGCATGACGAGCTGCAGGACGCTGGTCGGCACCGCGGCGCCGAAGAGGTTGAAGCCGGCCTGCACCTGGATGAGGAGCAGCAGGTGCTCGATGTGGTGCCAGAACTGGATGGCGAGAGCGATCGTCCACCAGGTGCGTGCCCGACCGACGAAGCCCGGCCGGAGCAGGAAGAGGCCGACGAGCATCACGATGGCGTAGCCGTAGTGCAGGTACTCCGAGGTGACCAGCCACGGCCAGAACTGTCCGAGCACGCCACGCGACGCGGGTCGGGGCATGTCGAGCACGAAGATCTGGTACGCCTGCACGAGGTGTTCGGCCCAGTGCGCGATCACGATCACCATGAAGGTGTTCAGGGCGGCTCGGTGGTGCCGGCCGTTGAGGGACGCGAGGAAGCCCGACCTCGGTGGGGCCGCAACAGCGGACATGGACACTCCATTCGTTGGTGAGCGTGGCCCGGCGCTTACGGTAGTCAATGGGTGACGGAAGAATTTCTTTCGACGTGCTCTTGTGCTGTGACCCGGGCCCGGGCGAGCCGGCCGATTTTCTGCGGCCACCACCTGGTGCGCGGGCGGATCCACCCGATACCGCAAGTTCGGAGACGGCCCCGGCCCGTCGGCATCGACATCCTTGGGCTTGCGGTCGAAGGGAGAGCGTCGTGGGCATGATCATGATTCGAGGCACCCGCCGGGCCGCGGGGACGGTACGGCACGTCACGCCGGTGCCGATCGCCGTGGCCAAAGGGCTGGTGGCCACTGTGTACGAGCAGGTCGAACGCGACTTCGGAATGCTCGCCCCGCCGGTTGCCCTGCACTCACCGGCCCCCGAGCCACTCGCCGCGTGCTGGATGATCCTGCGGGAGACGCTCGTCGCGAGGGGTGCCGTCGACCGAGGAACGAAGGAAGCGGTGGCGACCGCCGTGTCCATCGGCAACGCCTGTCCCTACTGCGTCGACGTGCACAGCTCGACGATGCACGGCCTGGCTCGCGGGCGGGAGTCGGCGCAGATCGCCTCGGGCAACCTGCACCAACTCGTCGATCCGGGCCTGCGGGCGGTCGCGGGCTGGGCACGCGACAGCGGGCACGTCGCCGCGGCGGTCCCGGTGCGGGCCCCGGCGGTCCCCGAGGTGCTGGGCGTGGCGGTGGTGTTCCACTACATCAACCGCATGGTCAACCTGTTCCTCCCCGAGTCGCCGTTCCCGCCGCGGCTGCCCGGCGCCGCACGGACGACGGTCCGGAAGGTGTTCGGGAGGTTGATGGATCTGCGCGGCAGCGGGCCCGAGCCGGGGGCGGCGCTGGCGCTGCTACCCGCCGCGCCGGCGACAGCGGTGCCGGAGTGGGCCGTCGGCAGCCCGAGCATCGGCGACGCGTTCGCGCGGGCCGGCGCCGCCGCCGACCGCGCGGGCCTGCGTTCGGTGCCCGGCCCGGTGCGGTCGCTGGTCACCGATCGGCTGGACGCGTGGGACGGGCGGCCTCCCGGAGCCAACCGTGGCTGGTTGAGCGAGGGGGTCTCTGCGCTCGCGCCGGCCGACCAAGCCGCCGGCCGGTTGGCCCTGCTGGCGGCGTTCGGCTCCTACCAGTCGATCGACGCCGACTTCGACGCGCTGCGGGCGACGGGAGCTGGCGACCGGGAGCTGATCGAGGTCACCTCCTGGGCGGCGATGAAGGCGGCGCTGCGGGTCGGCACGCTCGGAGTGGGGCCGGCGGCGTAACCGGCGTGATGCTAGTGCGACGTCCACACCCTCAACGGAGGTAACCATGGTCGCCGCCCGCGTCGTCTCGTCGGTCGTTCAGCGCCAGGTCAAGTACGTGACGCCTGTCGCACCCACCGCGGCCGACGGTCTGGTGGCCGAGGTCTACCGGCAGGCCACCGACGAGATGCGCCTGGTCGTACCTCCACTGCTGCTGCACTCGCCGGCTCCCCGGACACTCGCCGCCTACTGGATGCTGATGCGCGAGCCGTTGATGACCGGTGGGGCCGTCGACCGGCTGGCCAAGGAGGCGGTGGCGTCGGCGGTGTCGGTGGCCAACATCTGCCCCTACTGCGTCGACATGCACAGCACCGGGATGTACGACCTGTCGACCGAGCATGACGCCGAGGCGATCGTCGCCGACCGGGTCGAGGACATAGTGGATCCGCGGGTGCGTACGCTCGCCGGCTGGGCGCGGGTCGCCCACCAACCGGCGGCTTTCCCGGCGTTCGACCTGACGCTCACTCCGGCGGAGCGCGCCGAGTTGGTGGGCGTCGTGGTGGCGTTCCACTACCTCGGCCGCATGGTCAACGTCTTCCTGTCGAGTTTCCTGCTGCCGCCGCAGCTCGGCTCCCGGGCCAAACGGAGGATGAAGCGCGGCGTCAGCCGGTTGCTGCACCCCATTCTGCGCGAGGAGCACCCGGCCGGTCGTTCACTGCCCCTGCTACCCGCGGCCGACCTGCCGCCGGAGGCGGGCTGGGCGGTGGGTAGTGAGGCGGTGGCGGGTGCGGTGGCTCGCGCCAACGCGGCCTTCACCGCTGCCGGGGAGCGGTCGGTCCCGCCGCGGGTGCGCGCGCTCGTCGCCGCGCACCTCGACACCTGGCAGGGCGTCGACACCGGACTGAGTCGCGAGTGGTGTGAGCGGGCGATCGTCGACCTGCCGGAGCCCGACCGGTCCGCGGGTCGGCTCGCCCTGCTGGCGGCCTTCGCGTCGTACCAGGTCGACGAGGAGACCATCGCGGAGTTCCGGGCCTGGCACGAGGGCGACGCCGTGTTGGTCGAGACGGTCGCCTGGGCCAGCTTCGCCACCGCGCTGGCGGTCGGCCGACGACACCTTCGGTAGTCGGCCAAGAGATCACAATTATCGCCCGGGCCGGTGCCCAAGAAATACTGGCGTATGCCCGGGTATTGGGCGCACCGCACGAAGGAAGAAGCGCCCAGCACAGACGAAGAAGACATCGTTAAAGGCCCCTGCGACGCTCTATCCAGCGCGTTCACCGAAATCGGTGAGTCGGGATGTGTGGTGATAGGCCGTCGCCAAACTCCCTGTTCGAGGGGTCGGAACTGGAAACTCGCGCTCGCGGCTATCGGTGCTGATGCCCGTTCCGTGGAGCCGTCCAGGCATCGGTGAAATGCCATTACCAAACCGATGGTAATGGGATTCCCGGCCCCGCACCCGTCCGTCACAATCGGAGGTCAAGTAGATGTCGCAGAAGGGTTCATGGCTGCATCGGCGGCTACCCGCAATCGTGGCGCTGGCCCTGGTCGCCCTGCTCTTCCAACTGGGGCGGTTGCCCTCCGCCTCGGCATCCGAGCTGGCGCGGACCGCGAGCGGGTTCGCGTTCCAGCCGGCCTCGATCGCGATGCCGGGGGGCTACCCGCAGCAGACCGTCCGCAAGGTCAACCAGAAGTACCAGGACATCAATGCGTGGATCTCGTCGGTCGGCTCGGGCGTCGCGATGAACGATCTCGACGGGGACGGGCTGCCCAACGACCTGTGCATCACCGATCCCCGCATCGACCAGGTGGTGGTCACCCCCGTGCCCCGCCCCGGCACCCCCCGCTACGCGCCGTTCGCGCTCGATCCGGCACCGCTGCCGATGAGCGACACGATGGCGCCGATGGGGTGCGTCCCCGGCGACTTCAACGAGGACGGCCGCACCGACGTGCTGGTCTACCTCTGGGGACGTACGCCGATCCTCTACCTCGCCAAGGCCGGCGCGGTCGGCCTGACGATGAACACCTTCCGACCGGTCGAGGTGTTGCCCCAGTCGCCCGGTGACCGCTACGACGGCCCGCAGTGGAACACCAACACCGTCGCGGTCGACGACTTCGACGGCGACGGCCACGTCGACATCTTTGTCGGCAACTACTTCCCGCACGGCCCGGTCCTCGACGACACCAAGAAGGACGGTGTCGCGATGAACCACTCGATGTCGCAGGCGTTCAACGGCGGCGAGGACTACTTCTTCCGGTGCACCGGCGCCACCGCCGGCGCCGAGCCGACGGCGACCTTCGAACTGGTCAGCGACGTTCTTCCGCGGGCCGCGTCAAAGGGCTGGGCCCTCGCTGCGGCCGCCAACGACGTCGACGGGGACCTTCGGCCGGAGCTCTACGTGGCCCACGACTTCGGCCCCGACCGGATGCTCTACAACAGGTCGACCCCCGGCAACATCGATTTCGCTCCGGTCAAGGCCGTCCGTGACCCGCTCGTCCCCAAGTCGAAGCGGGTGGGCGCCGACTCGTTCAAGGGCATGGGCGTCGACTTCGGCGACCTGGACGGCGACGGCCTCTACGACATGTACGTCAGCAACATCGCCACCACCTTCGGCCTGGAGGAGAGCCATTTCGCCTTCGTCAATTCCGCAAAGGACCAGAAGGACCTTCGCACCCACCTCGACGACGGCACCGCCCCGTTCAAGGACGAGAGCGCGCCGCTCGGGCTCGCCTGGTCCGGGTGGGGCTGGGACGTGAAGATGGCGGACTTCAACAACAGCGGCGACCTGGTCGTGGCGCAGACGACCGGCTTCGTCAAGGGCGAGGTCAACAGGTGGCCACAGCTGCAGGAACTCGCGATGTCCAATGACAACCTGCTCACCAACACGACCTGGTGGCCGCACGTGCGCCCCGGCGACGACATCGGCGGCAGCCAGCGGTTGCACTTCTTCGTCAAGTCCGACAGTGGCCGTTACGTGGACATCGCGCCGCGGTTGGGTCTCGACGCGCCGGTGCCGACCCGCGGCATCGCGACCGGCGACGCCGACGGCGACGGACGGCTCGACTTCGCGGTCGCCAGGCAGTGGGACGAGCCGGTCTTCTACCACAACCAGAGCCCGAACCCCGGTGCCTTCCTCGGCCTCCGCCTGACCCATCCCGCCCCGGCCGGCGCGACGGCCGCGACCGGGACCGCTGGTTCGCCGGTCGTCGGCGCCCAGGTCAAGGTCACGACCGCGGACGGTCGGGTGCTGCTCGGCCGTGTCGACGGCGGCAGCGGCCACTCCGGCAAGCGCAGCAGCGAGGTCCACATCGGACTTGGCAAGGACGTGACCGGCCCGGTGCGGGTCGAGCTGAACTGGCGTGATCGCACCGGCCAGTCGCATCAACAGGAGCTTTCGATGACCCCGGGCTGGCACTCGCTCGAGCTCGGCGCCCAGGCCCAGGAGAGGTGAGCGACATGGCAATCAGTACCGTAACCCCGCCACGTCACGACCCGAAAGTCAACATCGCACTTCGCAACTTCGCTATCTCGATCACCGTCTTCAACATCCTCGGCTTCACGGTCCTCGGCTTCGAACAGCCCTGGACCTGGCCCCTCATCGCGATCTTCGCCGGCTACACGATCGAGATCGCCCTGGAGGCCATCGGTGCCCGCGTCGAGGGCCGAGCCCCGCGATTCAGCGGCCGAGGGCTACGCGGGCTGATCGAGTTCCTCTACCCGGCGCACATTACGAGCCTCGCGCTCAACATGCTGATCTACGTCAACGACCAGCTCTGGACGATGCTCTTCGGTGTCGCGGTCGCCATCGGCGCCAAGTGGGTCCTGCAGGCCCCCATCCGGGGCCGGATGCGCCATTACATGAACCCGTCGAACTTCGGCATCGCGGTGATCCTGATGGTCTTCCCCTGGGCCAGCGTCGCACCGCCCTACCACTTCACCGAGTACATCTCGGGCTTCTGGGACTGGCTGATCCCGGCGATCATCATCGTCGGCGGCACGATGATCAACGGCAAGCTGACCGGTCGGATGTGGCTGATCATGGGCTGGCTGTCCGCGTTCGCTCTGCAGGCGATCGTGCGTGGGGTGCTGCTCGACACGTCGATCCCGGCGGCCCTGGGCATGATGACCGGCGTCGCGTTCGTGCTGTTCACCAACTACATGGTCACCGACCCGGGCACCTCACCGTCGGCGCCGGCCGCGCAGGTGGCGTTCGGTGCCAGCGTGGCCGTGGTCTACGGCCTGCTCACCGGCTTCGGTATCGCGTACGGCATCTTCTTCGCCACCGCCGCCGTCTGCCTCATCCGCGGGGGCTTCCACTGGACCCTGCACCTCATCGAGAAGTCCAAGGCGGACCGTGCGCCCAGCATCGGCACGGCCGCGATGCCGGTGCCAGCGAGCACCGGCAACGGCAACGGCAAGGAACACACCGGCAAGGAGGTCGTCCCCGCATGACTCGTGTAGCGATAGTCGGCATGGCGTGCCGCTATCCGGACGCCACGTCACCCCGGGAACTGTGGGAGAACGCCCTCGCCGGGCGGCGCGCGTTCCGCCGTCTCCCCGACGAGCGGATGCGGCTCGAGGACTACTGGGACCCGGACCCGAACACGCCCGACAAGTTCTACGCCCGCAACGCCGCCGTCATCGAGGGGTACGAGTTCGACCGGATCGCCTACAAGGTCGCCGGGAGCACCTACCGCTCGACGGACCTGACCCACTGGCTCGCCCTCGACATGGCCGCGATGGCCCTGGCCGACGCCGGCTTCCCGATGGCCGAGGGACTGCCCCGGGACCGTACCGGCGTGGTGGTCGGCAACACCCTGACCGGTGAGTTCACCCGCGCGAATCAGCTGCGGCTGCGCTGGCCCTTCGTCCGGCGCATGGTCGCCGCGGCGCTCAAGGACCAGGACTGGGACGACGACCACCTGATGACCTTCCTCGACTCGTTCGAGGCGACCTTCAAGAGTCCGTTCCCCGAGGTCGACGAGGACACTCTGGCCGGCGGGCTCTCCAACACCATCGCGGGCCGGATCTGCAACCACTTCGACCTCAAGGGTGGCGGCTACACCGTCGACGGCGCCTGTTCGTCGTCGCTGCTGTCGGTCGCTACCGCCAGCAAGACCCTCATCGACGGTGACGTCGACGTGGCCGTCGCCGGTGGTGTCGACCTGTCGATCGACCCCTTCGAGATCATCGGGTTCGCGAAGACCGGCGCGCTGGCGACCGGTGAGATGCGCGTCTACGACCGTGGGTCGAACGGCTTCTGGCCGGGCGAGGGCTGCGGGATGGTCGTCCTGATGCGCGAGGACGACGCCCGCGCCGCCGGCCACCGCATCTACGCCACCATCGCCGGGTGGGGGATCTCCTCCGACGGCAAGGGCGGGATGACCCGACCCGAGGTCAGCGGCTACCGACTCGCGCTCGACCGGGCGTACGAGCGCGCCGGCTTCGGGATCGAGACGGTCGGCCTCTTCGAGGGACACGGCACGGGTACGCGGGTCGGTGACGCCACTGAGTTGACAGCGCTGTCCCTCGCCCGTCGTTCCGCCGACCCGACCGCCGCTCCGGCCGCAATCGGTTCGATCAAGGGCATGATCGGGCACACCAAGGCCGCCGCCGGTGTCGCCGGCCTGATCAAGGCGGCGCTGGCCGTGCACCACCAGGTGCTGCCCCCGGCCATCGGCTGCGTCATGCCGCACGAGATCCTGGCCGACGACAACGACCCGGCGCTGCGCGCGCTGCGCAAGGCGGAGCCGTGGCCCGACCTGCCGAACGTCCGGGCCGGGGTCACGGCGATGGGCTTCGGCGGGATCAACACGCACATCGTGCTCGAGGGCGGCCCCTCCCGACGTCGGCGCGGGTTCGACAGCCGGACCAGCCGGCTGGCCTCCTCCGGCCAGGACGTCGAGCTGCTGCTGATCGACGCCGCCTCCCGGGAGAAGCTGCGGGAGCGGCTGGACAGGCTCGTCGAGTTCGTCGACGGCGTCGCGTACGCCCAGCTGGGCGACCTGGCCGCGACGCTGCACGGGGAGTTGCGCGACCTGCCCTACCGGGCGGCCGTCGTGGTCTCGTCACCGGCCGACGCTGTCGCGCGGCTGCAACGACTCTGCGCCGTACTGGACGCCGGCGAGACGAGCCTGGTCAGCGCCGACGAGCGCTGCTTCCTCGGCCACGTCGGCGGTCCGGGCCGGATCGGCTATCTCTTCCCCGGGCAGGGCTCGGGGCGGGGGACGAGTGGCGGTGCCCTGCGCCGCCGGTTCACCGACGTCGACGAGGTCTACACCAAGGCGGCCCTGCCCACCTCCGGCGACATGGTCGCCACGACGGTGGCCCAGCCCCGGATCGTCACCGGCTCGCTGGCGGGCCTGCGCGTGCTGTCGGCGCTCGGCATCGAGGCGACCACCGCTGTGGGGCACAGCCTCGGCGAGATCACCGCCCTGCACTGGGCGGGCGCGTTCGACGAGGACGCCCTGCTTCGTACCGCGATGGTCCGCGGCCAGACGATGGCCGAGCACAGCTCGTCGGGGACGATGGCGAGCATCGCGGCGGCACCCGAGGCGGTCCGGCCCCTGCTGGCCGACCTCCCGGTCGTCATCGGTGGCTTCAACGGCCCACAACAGACGGTGATCGCCGGCACTGCCGAAGGGATCGAGGAGGCCTGCCGCCGCGCCGGCGAAGCGAGCTTCGCCACCACCCGGCTGCGTGTCTCGCACGCCTTCCACTCACCGCTGGTGGCGCCGGCCGCCGACGCGTTCGGCGACCGGTTGACCGATGAGCAGTTCGACCCGCTGTCGCGCCGGGTGGTGTCGACGGTGACCGGCGACGTCCTCCCGGCCGACACCGACGTGCCGGCCCTGCTGCGCCGCCAGATCACCGACCCGGTGCTGTTCACTCAGGCGGTGGCCTTCGCGGCGAAGGACCTCGACCTGTTCATCGAGGTCGGCCCCGGTCGGGTGTTGGGAGCGTTGGCGACCGCGGCGACGGACGTGCCGTCGGTGTCCCTCGACACCGATGACGAGTCGGTCGCCGGTCTGCTCAACGCCGTCGGTGCCGCGTACGTCGTCGGCGCGTTCCGGGTCGACGACGGGCTGTTCCAGGGTCGCCTGACCCGGCCGCTGCAACTCGGGGCGAAGTTCAGCTTCTTCGCGAGCCCCTGCGAGGCCGCGCCGCCGCTGACGGTGCAGCCCGTGCGGCGGGCCGTCGAGGCGAAGAAGATCGAGGCCGACACGGACGCCTCCGAGCCGCCGCTGCACCTGCTGCGCCGGTTGGTGGCCGACCGCGCCGAGCTTCCGATCGAGATGGTACGCGGCGAGAGCCACCTCCTCGACGATCTGCACCTCAGCTCGATCACTGTGGGACAGGTGGTCAACCAGGCCGCCCAACTGCTGTCGGTGCCGAGCGCCCAGACGCCGACGAACTTCGCGGTCGCCACTGTCGAGGAGCTGGCCCAGGCGTTGGAGGACCTGGCCGGCTCCGTCGGGGACGGTGGCGCATTGACGGCGGCCACTGTGGCCGGTGCGGCCGCCTGGTCCCGGGCGTTCTCGGTCGACCTCGACGCCCTGCCGCTGCCGCCGCGCGTGGAGGTGGAGGCCAACGGCCCCTGGCGGCGCTGGTCGCGAGACGGCGACTCGCTCGCCGAGTCTCTGCGGCAGGCGTTGGAGCACGGTGGCGTCGGTGGCGGGGTTCTGGTCTGTCTGCCGGCCGACTGCACCGAGGCCGACCTGGCGCTCGCACTGGACGGGGCCAAGGCGGCGATCGCCGACAAGCAGCGCGACCGGTTCGTGGTCGTGCAGCGTGGTCGGGGCGCCGCCGGGCTGGCCAAGTCGCTGCGGTTGGAGATGCCCCGGATCCGGACCACCATCGTTCGCGTACCCGCCAACTTCGACGACCCGGCGTTGCTGGTCGCGGAGGTGGCCGCCACCGGGCGGTTCCACGAGGTGCGCTACGACGCCGACGGCGTGCGGCGGGTGCCCACCCTGCGGGCGATGCCGGTGCGACCGGTCCGGGAGATCATGCCGCTCGACGCGTCGGACGTGCTGCTCGTGACCGGCGGTGGCAAGGGCATCACCGCCGAGTGCGCACTCGCCGTCGCGCAGGACACCGGCGCGGCGTTGGCCGTGCTGGGTCGCAGCGACCCGGCGACCGACGCGGAGTTGGCCGCCAACCTCGACCGGATGACGGCCGCCGGGGTGCGCCTGCACTACGCCCGCGCCGACGTCACCGACCCGGCGCAGGTCAGGACCGCGGTCGACGGCGTACGCCAGAAGCTGGGCCCGGTGACGGCGGTTCTGCACGGTGCCGGCCGCAACGAGCCGGCGACGCTGGCCAACCTGGACGCGGCGGCCTTCCGGGCGACGTTCGCCCCGAAGATCGACGGGCTGCGCGCCGTCCTCGACGCCATCGAGCCCGGCGCGCTGCGGATGCTCGTCACCTTCGGCAGCATCATCGGCCGGGCGGGCCTGCGCGGTGAGGCGCACTACGCGACCGCCAACGACTGGCTGGCCGAGATCACCGCGGACTTCGCGGCGGCGTACCCCGAATGCCGGACGCTCTGCCTGGAGTGGTCGGTCTGGTCCGGCGTGGGTATGGGCGAGCGGCTCTCGGTCGTGGAGGGTCTGCAGCGGGACGGGATCGTCCCGATCTCACCCGACGAGGGCGTACGCCTGATGCGTCGCCTGATCGCCGACCCCGACGCCCCGCCGGTGGTGGTGATCAGTGGCCGCACCGAGGGCATCGACACGGTGCGTCGGGAGACGCCGACGCTGCCGCTGCTGCGGTTCGTCGGCACACCGCTGGTGCACTACCACGGTGTCGAACTGGTGACCGAGGTCGAACTCAACGCCGGTACCGACCTGTATCTCGCCGACCACCTGCTCGACGGCAACCTGCTGTTCCCGGCGGTGTTCGGCATGGAGGCCATGGCGCAGACCGCCACCGCGCTCACCGGGCGCGCGGACGTGCCGGCTATGGAGGACGTCGAGTTCCTCCGGCCGATCGTGGTACCTGTCGACGGCAGCGCCACGATCCGGATCGCGGCCGTGGTGACCGGCGACGGAGACGTCGACGTCGCCATCCGGGCCGGCGACACCGGCTTCGCTGTCGACCACTTCCGCGCGCGGCTGCGCTTCGGCGACCGCGAAGAGCTCGACGGCCCACCGGACGAGACCGGAGCCGGCCTGCCGCTGGTGCCCCT
Organism: Micromonospora hortensis; assembly: GCF_022230935.1. NCBI lineage: Bacteria > Bacillati > Actinomycetota > Actinomycetes > Micromonosporales > Micromonosporaceae > Micromonospora > Micromonospora hortensis. The sequence goes on along the minus strand of NZ_JAKKFE010000012.1, from coordinate 495,445 downwards.
CGACCCGGCCACGGACCTGTACGGGGGCATCCTCTTCCAGGGACAGCGGTTCCAGCGGCTGCGCGGCTACCACCGCGCGGCGGCACGGCACGTCGACGTGGACGTGTCGGCGGTCGCGACCGACGACTGGTTCGCCAGCTTCCTCGGCGGCGACCTGCTGCTCGGTGACCCCGGAATGCGGGACGCGCTCATGCACGGTCTGCAGGTCTGCGTACCGCACGCGACGCTCCTGCCGGCCGGCATCGAACGCGTACACGCCGCTGGCCCGGTCCTCGCCGACAAGGGCGAGGCCCGGTTCACGGCGACCGAGCGCAGCCGCGACGGCGACACCTACCTCTACGACATCGCGGTCCGCACGCCGGGCGGCGAGGTGGTGGAACGGTGGGAGGGCCTGCGCCTGCAGGCGGTGCGCAAGGGCGACGGGCGCGGCCCGTGGGCGGCGCCGCTGCTCGGCCCGTACCTCGAACGGTCGCTCGACGACCTGCTCGGCGCCCGGGTCGCGGTGGCGGTCGAGCCTCACGGCTCGGACGACCCGCCCCGACGCGCCATGACCGGCCTCGCGGCCGGACGGGTGTTCGGCCGCCCGGTCGAGGTGCGCTACCGGCCCGACGGCCGGCCGGAGGTCGACGACGACCGGGTCGTCTCGGCGGCACACGGCGCCGGTGTGACCGTCTGCGTCGGTGGTCGGGGGGTGCTGAGCTGCGACATCGAGGCGGTCTCCGAGCGCGACGCGGAGACCTGGTCGGCGTTGCTCGGCCCGCACGACGGCCTGGTCGGCCAGCTCACGAAGGACACCGACGAGGACATCGACACCGCGAGCACCCGGGTCTGGACGGCGATCGAGTGCCTCCGCAAGGTCGGACTGCCGGTGCAGACGCCGCTCACGCTGAGCGCTGTCGGTCCCCACGGCTGGCTCACCCTGGCCTCCGGCACGCTGCGGATCGCCGTGCTCGTGACCCGGCTGCGCGACCACGCCGACCCGGTCGTCGTCGCGGTGCTCACCGACGGGTGGTCGCTTCGATGAGCAAGTACTTCGAGTACCCGCACACGGTCGGCTTCGAGGAGACCAACCTCGTCGGCAACGTCTACTACGTCAACTACCTGCGCTGGCAGGGGCGGTGCCGGGAGATGTTCCTCAAGCAACGGGCACCGGACGTGCTGGCCGACCTGCAGGACGACCTCAAGCTCTTCACTCTCAAGGTCGACTGCGAGTTCTTCGCCGAGATCACGGCGTTCGACGACCTCTCGGTCCGGATGCGGCTCGTGGAACTGGCGCAGACCCAGATCGAGTTCGGCTTCGACTACGTGCGGCTCGACCCGGACGGCGGCGAGACGCTCGTCGCCCGAGGTCGGCAACGGGTCGCGTGCATGCGCGGCCCCAACAACCGGACACTGCCGGCGCGGGTGCCGGAGGCGTTGGCTCGTGCACTCGAACCGTACGCACACGGGGAGGCGAGATGAGCGGCGAACTGCTCACTCCGAGCGAGGTGGCCGGATCAAAGCTGTTGCGGCGGGCATTCGGGACGTTCGCGACAGGCGTCACCGTCGTAACGGTCGGCGGCGCCACACCACACGGCATGACGGCCAACTCGTTCGCGTCGGTCTCGCTGGACCCGCCGCTCGTGCTGGTCTGTGTCAGCCGCGACGCGATCATGCATCAGATCCTCACCGAGGCCGGCACCCTTGGCATCTCGGTTCTCGGGCACCGGCAGGAGAAGGTGGCACGCCACTTCGCCGATCGGTGGCGGCCACTGGGGTTGGCGCAGTTCGGCTCGGTCGAGTGGACGCCGGGCACCGTCACCGGCGCCCCGCTGATCGACGACGCGGTGGCTCACTTCGAGTGCCGGGTCTGGCGGACGTACGACGGTGGTGATCACACGATCTTCCTGAGCAGCGTGGTGTCGCTGCGCTGGGAGAGCAGCGGTGACGTGTTGGTCTTCGTCAACGGGCAATTCCGTGGCATGACCGAGCCGGCGTCGGTGCCGGAGCCGAGCGAGGCGGCGACATGACACTCACCGCGTCGCGGCGGCGGCCGCCCGGACCACCGTTCTGGGCGGCGCCGAAGCTGTTGTGGAAGCTCGGACGGGACCGGCTCGGGCTGATGTCGTCGGCAGCCGACGCCTTCGGTGACGCGGCCCGCATCGCGATCGGCCCGAAGGTTCTCTTCTTCTTCAACCACCCCAACCACGCCAAGCACGTGCTCGCCGACAACCCGGACAACTACCACAAGGGCGTCGGGCTGGCCCAGGCCAAGCGGGCCCTCGGCGACGGGCTGCTCACCAGCGAGGGCGATCTGTGGCGCAAGCAGCGACGGGTCATCCAGCCGGTGTTCCAGCCCAAACGGATCGCCCGGCAGGCCGACGTGGTGGCCGAGGAGGCCGGTCGGTTCGTGGACCGGTTGCGTGGCCACGTCGGGCGGGGTCCGGTCGACATCGCGGGCGCCGCCACCGGGCTCACCCTCGGTGTGCTCGGCCGTACCCTGCTCGACGCGGATCTCGGCGGGCTCGGCGACGTCGGCGGGTCCTTCGAGGCGATGCAGGACCAGGCGATGTTCGAGATGGTCACGATGAGCGCGGTGCCGATGTGGGTGCCGCTGCCGCACCAGGTGCGGTTCCGCCGCGCCCGTCGTCACCTGCAGACGGTTGTCAACGAGTTGGTCGATGCGCGCGGCGGCCGGCTCGACGGCGACGACGCCCTGAGCCGGCTGATCCAGTCGACTAACGCCGAGCCCGACGCCGCGGTCGGGCAGCGGCGGTTGCGCGATGAACTGGTCACGCTCTGCCTGGCTGGCCACGAGACGACGGCCAGCACCCTGAGCTGGACGTTCCATCTCCTCGACGAGAACCCGGCCGTCTGGGAGCGGCTGCGGGCGGAGGCGCTGTCGGTGCTCGGAGACCGACAGCCGACGTTCGACGACCTGCACCGCCTGCGGTACACGGCAACGGTGATCGAGGAGGCGATGCGTCTGTACCCGCCGGTGTGGATGCTCTCCCGCATACCGCAGAAGGCGGACACCATCGGCGGGTACGACGTGCCGGCCGGGGTCGATGTGCTGATCTGCCCGTACACACTGCACCGTAACCCGGAGTTCTGGCCGGAGCCGGAACGGTTCCGCCCGGAGCGGTTCGACAAGGACGGCACGGCCTCGCGACCCCGGTACGCCTACATCCCGTTCGGCGCCGGCCCGCGGTTCTGCGTCGGCAACAACCTGGGGATGATGGAGGCGGCGTTCGTGGTCGCGATGGTCGCGCGGGAACTGCGGCTGGCCAAGGTGCCGGGATACCGGGTGGTGCCCGAGCCGATGCTGTCGCTGCGGGTTCGCGGCGGGTTGCCGATGACCGTGCACGAGGCATAGCGGGCTCGGATCGGAGCAAACCGCGGCTCCGCGAGGGCGTCCCCTTCACCGTGGTGGCCCTCGCGGAGCCGCAGCCCGATTGGCGTGAGCCCCGTCCGACCCGCGGCCGGGATCAACCTGCACGCCCGCGGCACTACAGCGCCGGCCCACCTGACCGGGGAACGTCAGGGCCCAGCCGGCAAGCTCAAGCGCGCGTGAGGTCAAGCCCGGGCGGGTGTCCGGCGGCGTCATGAGTGGCCATCGTGTCCTGCCGGCCGGGTTCCTCGCTCAGGATCGCGCAGTGCAGCCAGGCGTCCGGGATGGCGAAACCGTCCACGAGCGTTCGCAGGTGCGGGCGTAGCTCCTTGAGCAGTGCGTTGACCACGCCCGTGATGGCCTTGGCCCGCGCCGGCGTCAGCCGGCCGTGCTCCAGGAACCAGCCCTTGTTCGCCTCGATGACGCTGAGCGCGTACAGGTCACAGACCCGGGAGAGCAGCGCCCGGACCGCCGGATCGGCGGCGTCTTCGATGCCGGCGACGAACCCCTCCAGGGTGATCCGGTCGATGTGCGCGGCGGCGACGGTCAGGACGTGGTCCTGGACGTCGTTGAAGATGTCGAAGGGGCGGTCCTTCTTGGTGGCCGCGCCGTTGCGCAGGCGGCGGACCGCGCCGTCGAGGAGGTGCCTCTCGCGGTCCTCGAAGACCTTGAGCTGCCAGCCTCGATCGGTGACGGCGACTTCGTCGTCGCGACCGGGTACGGCGCTGATCAGCCGCTCGATGAGCGACCGCGCGGCGGTGCGTTCGAGCACCATCTCCCGGACCTGCTCGGCGACGAAGGAGGCACGCCCCCAGCCGTCCAGCGAGCCGAACTCGTCCCGGTAGCCAGTGAGCAGTCCCTTGGCCACCAACTGCAACAGCACCGTGTTGTCGCCCTCGAAGGTGGTGAAGACGTCGGTGTCGGCCTTGAGACTGGGTAGCCGGTTCTCGGCCAGGTAGCCCGCGCCGCCGCACGCCTCGCGGCACATTTGGATGGTGCGGGTCGCATGCCAGGTCTGCGCGGCCTTGAGACCGGCGGCCCGGGACTCCAACTCCCGCTGCTGGTGTTCGTCGACCGGCCCGTCGCCGCCCTGCACCTCACTGAGTGCGGCTACCAACTCGGTCTGGGCGAAGTGCAGCGCGTACGTGGTGGCGAGGGCGGGCAGCAGCTTGCGCTGGTGGGCCAGGTAGTCGTTGAGCAGCACCTCCCGGTCGGCGTCGGGTGTGCCGAACTGGCGGCGGATGTCGCCGTAGCGCACCGCGATCGTCAGCGCCGACTTGGTGGCCGCCGACGCGGCGCCGCCGACGCTCACCCGGCCGCGGACCAGGGTGCCGAGCATCGTGAAGAAGCGTCGGGAGTCGTTCTCGATCGGGCTGGAGTACGTCCCGTCCGGTGCGACCTGACCATAGCGGTCCAGCAGCATGTCCCTCGGCACCTGTACGTGGTCGAAGGTGAGCCGCCCGTTGTCCACGCCGAGCAGGCCGGCCTTGGGCCCGGCGTCGCCGATGCGCACGCCAGGCAGCGCGTTGCCCTGAGCGTCGCGGATCGGCACCAACCACGCGTGTACGCCGTGCCGCTGGCCGTTCGTGATCAGCTGCGCGAAGACCACCGCCATCCGTCCGTCCCGGGCGGCGTTGCCGATGTAGTCCTTGCGGGCAGCCTCGTGCGGGGTGTGCAGGTCGAAAGTTTGCGTCTGCGGGTCGTACGTGCAGGTGGTGCGCAGTTGCTGGACGTCGGAGCCGTGCCCGGTCTCGGTCATGGCGAAGCAGCCGAAGATCGTGCCCGAGACGATGTCCCGGAGATAGGCGTCATGGTGGCGGCGGGTGCCGAGGGCCGCGACCGCGCCGCCGAACAGGCCCCACTGCACTCCGGCCTTGACCATCAGTGACAGGTCGACCTGCGCCAGCATCTCGCTGGCGATGATCGAGCCGCCGACGTCGGAGCTGCCGCCGTACTCGGTGGGGAAGGCCGAGGCCATACCCAGCTCGGCGGGGAGTTCGCTGAGTAGCCGGGTGATCCGCTCCCGTGCCTGGTCACCGGTCTCGCCGTAGACCGGGAGGAAGCGTGCGTCGAGGTGCTCCCGGTGCGCGTTGCGGACTGCGGCCCACGGTCCGTCGAGCACGTCCCGCAGGCGAGCGAGGTCGATCTGATAGCGCACGGTTCCCCCTCAGCTAGCGGACATATGCGTACAGGTCGTACTCGATCAAGGATAGCGGCGCCAGTGAGCGATGACGGCGACCGCGCCACCCCCTTCGGCGTCGGCGATCCGCTAGCCGCACCCCCGCCCTGCGGGAGGGACGGGCACGGCCAGCCGGCACGGCTCACGTGCGCTGATGTGCGCACTGAGGCCACGCCCGCGCCTGGGGCACTCCGGGAGTGCACGACGTCAACAATCGGCTGGGCCCGTTGGAGCGGTGAACAGCGGTTGCGACGGCGACCCGCTCAGGCACACAGGTCACGGCGGCGGTAGCCGAATGTGCCGGCGACCATGCCGGCCGCGGCGATGCCGACCATCACCAACGCTGGTGGCCATGCCGGTGCGGTGGCCGGCACCGCGGCCAGGTGCGCGAACGGGGACAGCGCGCGGATCCAGGAGGGCGCGTCGATGCTGTCGGCAAGGACCTGCCACAGGAATCCACCCGCGGCCGGCATTGCACCGATCGCCGCGACGGCGCGCGGCGCCCATCCGAGCGCCAGGACGGCAGCTCCCAGACACAGCAGCACAACCGGCACGACGTTCCAGGCGCCGGTGAGCGCGTCGCCGACTCCGAGGCCGGCACTGACACTGGCCGTGCCGGCCCACATGGCGACACCCGCCACCGTTGTCAGGGTCAGCGCGGCGCAGCCAGCGACGGCCGCTTCGGCGGCCAACAGCCGTACCCGGGCTACCGGTGCGGCCAGCAGCAGTGTGAGACGCCGAGCATTCTCGTCGGCAGCGACGGCGGCGAACCGCACGGCGACGAACACCCCGACCGGAACGGCAAGCAGCGCGTACAGGGTGGCCGCATAACCCTCGACCGTGCCGAGGGCCGGAAAGCCAGCCTGGGCCGCCATGGTCGCGAACTCGGGGTTGGCGGCCAGGAATTCGGTCATGGACCGGGCAATCAGGCCCAGGAGCAGGAAATACGCGCCGATCCCGGCCGACCAGGCGGCGAGCGGCCGCAGGGTGCGCCGTACGGCGAAGGCGGGCACCGACCCGAGCAACGCGGTACGCGCCCGCCGGCTGCCGGCCGTAGCAAGAATCGCCGCGCCGACGTCACGCCGAGCCGCGAGCCGACCGGCGACGGCCAGTAGCAGCACTGCGGTGAACGTCAGCACCGACACCGGCAGCCCTCGATTGCTGTCGAACGGGCGGGTCAGCGCCAAGAGCCCGAACGGGGACAGCCATCGAAGCCAGGCCAGCGCGGGGATACCGTCGCCGACCATCCGCATGAGGAGCCCGACGACCAGGACGGCCGCCGCGACACCGTTGGCCGCCGACCGGCTGACGAACAGCTGCGCGGTGACGCCGCCGACGGCGACGAAGAAGAGCCCGGCGGCAGCGAGCCCGGTTCCGTGCACCAGAGAACCCGTGGCGTCCACTCCCGCAGCGATCATCGCCGCTGCGGTCGCCGCTCCAACGAGGACCGGGACGGCGGCCAGGACACCGAGGTGATGGCGGACAGCCTCGGGAAGGGTGATGCGGGCGGACAGCAACACACTCCATCGGCCAGCGTCCTCCTCCCCACGGGTGATCCGAGTGGCGGCGAGCATCGCCCACACACCGAGGAGAACCGCCAGGACGGTGCCCGTGCGCCACACGGTGAATCCGCCCGCCTGGTCGAGCGCGACCGGTTCGCCGAACAGGGTGCGGATCGCGGGGTTGCGGGCCAGCGCCGCCAAGGCCGCCGGATCCAGCGCCTCGCTGCGGTAGCCGACCACCACCAGGGCGGACATTCCCGCACACACAGCGGTTACGACCAGGGCGCCACGGCGCACCTGGCGCACTGCGAGCCCTCTCAGTACCCACTGCGGGCGGGTTGCTGCCGTCGTGGTCGCGATCATCGGGCGTTCTGCCCGTAGTAGGCGAGGAAGATCTCCTCCAGGCTCTGCTCCCGGACGACGATCGTCGTCACGTCAGCGTCGGCCAGGGCGCGCAGCGCCGCGGCGGGGGAGCCGCTCAGGGTGAACCGCACGGACGCGGCACCGTCGGTGTGCAGGCCGTGGACGCCGGGGACGCCGGCGAGGTCCGGTGGCGCCCCGGTGAACGTCGCGACCACCTCGGTGTGGTGCAGTCGGCGCAGCTGCGCGACGGAGGCCACCTCCACCAGCTCACCAGCGCGCAGGATGCCGACGCGATCGCAGACGGCCTCGACCTCGGCAAGCTGATGCGAGCTGAGGAACACCGTCTGCCCATTGTCGCGGGCCACGTCGACCGCCTGCCGGAACTGCAGTTCCATGAGTGGGTCCAGGCCGCTGGTTGGCTCGTCGAGCACCAGCAGAGGCGCCCGGGTGGCGAACGCCGCGATCAGAGCGACCTTCTGCCGGTTGCCCGTCGAGTAGGTGCCAGCAGGTTTGGACACGTCCAGCGCGAATCGTTGGATGAGCTCGTCGCGGTAGGCGGTGTCCGTGCCGGGGCCGATGCGGGCGAGCAGGTCCAGCACCTCGGCGCCGGTCATCCGTGACCACAGCGCCACATCCGCAGGCACATAGGCGAGCCTGCGGTGGGCCGCGGCAACGTCGCCGGCGTCGGTGTCGAAGATCCACGCCCGTCCGGAGGTGGGTCGGGCAAGGCCGAGCAGCAGCCGGATCGTCGTTGACTTTCCGGCGCCGTTGGGGCCGAGAAACCCGAATACCTCGCCCGCCGCGACGTCGAGAGTGAGGTCATCGAGGGCGAGCAGTCGCCCGTAACGCTTGGACAGATGGTCGGTGCGCAGGGCAGAAACGCCCATCGGAGCCTCCAGAGCCGCAGCACGACATGACTGCCGACCAGACTTCCCGGCGCACCTGAGGTGAGAGTACTCCCGGCGGCTGCGGCGCGTACGCCGCCCGGGCTGGCGTTCGGGCTACTACCTTCCGAGCATCCCCTCACGTCACGAGGTGTATCGGACTGGCGTACCGATAACTGAGGCATCCTGCCAAACAGCGGGCCCCGGCGGGGGTGTCGACGCTGATGCGGTCGCGCTACGGCCGTTTGTCGGGGTCGAGGGGGAGGCGCTCGTTTGGTGAGTCACCGCAGTGCTGCTGCGAGTTCGTCGGCGTTGTCGAACGCGGACGCCGCCCTGACGGATTCGTCTTCCGTGAGCGTGACGGACCGGGCGCGGTCCAGCATCTCGACCGCGGTCTTTGGATCGTGCAGCACCATCGCGAGTTCGGCGCGGTAGACCAGGACCTCTAGCTGCTCGACAGGGTCGTCGTCGGCTTTCGGACGGGCCAACGCGCTGTCGAGGATCCGAATGGCCTGTCCGACGCTTCCCCTGGAGTCGGCCTGCACGACAGCATTCGCGAGGGCCTTGGCGAGTCGCCCGGCCGGCCCGGCGGCCGGCACGGGCGCGGTGGCGGCGTCCCGAAAGACGCGGATCCAGTTGCCGCCCGGGTCGATGACGCTGAATCCGCCCAACCCGTCGGCGTTCTTCCGTGCCCTGGGCCGGGTCATCCGCGGCGTTCCGGACACCAGTACCTTGCCGTACGCGGCGCGCATGCCGGCCGCGAATGCCCGATGTAGTCCCTCGATGTCCGCGGTGAGTACGAGACACGAGCCATAGGACTGCTCCGGGTCAAATCCGGCGATCTCGAAGAACTGCAGACGCAGGTCTTCTCGTTGCACCCCCACACACGAGTAGGGCTTGCGTTGCTTGTAGGTGGTGCGGAAACCGAGAACTCCGTAGAAGGTTTCGATGTCGTCGATGGATGCGCACGGCAGCAGGGGAACGGTCACCTCGTTGGTCATGCCTCCTTCCTAGGCGTCGCACGGTGTCCATCGCACATGGAAATAGCCGATCATCGCCGTCGGTCGTCCGATCGGTTGATGACTCAGAACGCACTTGCCAACCGGCTGGGGGCAGGTGGGGAGCTGAGGAGGTCAGCCGGCCTGCCAGCCAGCGGGGTCGATACCGCCGGGCAGTGGCGCCGCAGGGTCGTAGGGCTGCCGCGTGAAGATGAAGGTGCCAAGATCGAGGTGGCTGACGGCGCCAGCCGCGTCGCGTCGCACCCGCAGCCGTTCGCCAGCGAAGTAGCCGTTGATCCCCTCCCAGACGCCGTCGCCGGTGGGGCGCAGGCGGGTGCCGCGCCCGCCGGACAGCGGGGCCAACTCCACGAAGCCATCAGCCTGCGGGCGCAGCACATAAGGTGCCGGCCCCCAGTACCACGGGCCGGCGAGGTCCAGTAGCTGTGGGTCAACTGAGGGCAGCGGTCGCCACGGCGCAGGGATCCGCGGCTCCCGCTCGGCGACCGTCTGCAGTAGATCAGCGGCGAGGGTGCCGGCGGAGAGGCCGGCGGTCACGTTTCCCATGACGACCGCGCCCAGCGCGTCGTCGGGGCTGACCCACACGGTCGCGACGAAGCCCGGCATCGAGCCGGTGTGCCCGGCCAACAGTCGGCCGTCGCGGCGCAGCAACTGCATGCCGAGCCCGTAGCCACTGTCTGAGTCCGTCGCCTCCGGCGGGCTCGCCGGGTTGCGCATCTGCGCGACGGTGTCCGGATGGAGCACCCGGTCGTCGCCGTCGATGAGGAACGCGGCGAACCTGGCCAGGTCCGTTGCGGTCGACCACAGCTGTCCGGCAGGCGCCATCAGAACGGTGTCCACGGCGGGCTCCGCAAGGAGCACATCGGCCCAGGGATGCACCGCCCAGCCGGTGGCATGTGGCGCGACCGGCAGCAGGGTGGTGCGGGTCATCGCGAGCGGCTCCAGCACCTCGCGCCGCAGCACCTCGCCCCACGCCTGACCCCGAACCCGCTGCACCAGCGCGCCGAGCAGCGCGTAGCCGGGGTTGGAGTAGTGGAAGCGCTGTCCGGGCGGATGCACCTGCGGATCGCTGCCCAGCACGTCGGCCAGGTCGGGTCGCAGCGTGCCCGGGGTTCGTTCCCACCATGGGCCGGGCGCCTCAGAGATCAGCCCGGCGGTGTGCGCCAGCAGCGCGCCGACAGTGGCCTGGCCCGCAGCCGTGCCGGGCAGGTGCTCGGCCAGCGGGTCGGTGAGCGCGAGTCGCCCCTCGTCGCGCAGTCGCAGCACCAGCACGGCCAGGAAAGTCTTGGTGATCGATCCGATCCGGTATTGGAGGTTGCCATCCGGCACCCTGCCGTCCACCGTTCCCCACCCGTCCATCCACACAGGATGACCATCGCGTACCACGGCAGCGACGACCGACGGCGCCCGACCCGCTACCTGACCAGTCGCCAGCCGGTGGACCAGCGCACGTCGGGTTTCGGGTAACAGCGTCGTCGGGATCGGTGACATGCGGGCAAACCTACCGGGCACCCGCACCGCCCGTAACGATCCGACACGTCCGGATCTGCCGCAAGGCGGGTGAACCCCTCGTGTGGCTGTGGGTCAGGATGACGCCACGGGCGCTCTTGACGATGTAGTGATCGACCTTGAAGCTCGCGGCCCGACGAGCGGCAGCTCGGAAGACGACGGATACTCGCCTGATGACTGGACCCGATCTCGACCCGGAACAGTATCCGCCCATCGACCCGCGCGAACCGGTGCCCGACGACGCGGGGGTCCTCCTGCCCGACGCGCCGAACGAACTGCCAGAAGCCCCGGCCGAACCGATGCCGGACGACGGTGGAAACGCCGGCGGCGTGCGCGAGCCGGCCTAAGGCCTGTTTCACAAGGGCGGCCAGTTCTTGTGAAACAGGCAGTAGACCAGTCGGTGAACGAGCGCGACACCAGCCTGGACCGCCGATGTCGACACCCAGGGCGCTCGAGACGCCGGGTCGGCCGCCACGGATGCCCCGTCTGCGGCGGTTGGCCTGCTGGTTGGGTTGGGCGCTCAGGCGGCATGCCGGCGGCGGCCGAGTGACAGGAGCAGGCCGCCGGCGGCCAAGGCGATTCCGGCGGCGGCGGTGTATGCGGGGAGTTGAGCGGGGATGCCCAGGTGGACGGTGATACCGAGGATGCGGGACAGGCCCCAGGGCAGCAGCGCGAGCTGGTCATTCCACACCGTCAGCGCGCGTTCCAGGCCCACTACCGACATCAGGGCGGACAGCACGCCGAGGGGCACACCCACGGCGGTGAGGGTCAGCCCGACGGCGCTTCGGCGACGCAGGCCGTACCGGTCCCGCAGGAGCACCGCGACGGCCACGAACAGCCAGCAGAACGCCGCGAACGCGACGGTGACGTACGCCGCGCGCAGACTCGGCGCGGTCCAGAAGGCGAACCAGTAACCGCCCGGTCCTCGCCCGGCGAGCGCCGCCAGCAGCAGCACGCTGCGCAGCAGCGCGACGCCGCCGACCACGGCCCACAGGTGAAACGGATCCCGGCGACCGACCACGAGGCGTACGACGAGGACGAACAGCGCCCACCCACCGAGGGTGACCAGCAGGTGTGCCGGCGCGGCGAACCAGGTCAACACGAGCCGGCTCGCCACCAGCACCACGGCCGGGACCAACCACACCAACACTCGGTCCGCCCGCGTCACGGGCGTCGGCAGCGCGGCGACCCGCCACGGCCGGAGCGCGCCGAGCAGCAACCCGCGCGCGGCGGCTGCGCCGAACCCGCGCCCGTACAGGCCGAGCAGCACCACCAGCAGGATCGACCCGAGCAGCGCCCGGGCCGCCCAGGCCATCGCCGGGTCCCGGTTGGCGCGCAGCGCCCCGAGGTCGGCGGCGGTGAAGTTGTACGCGGGCAGGTCCAGGTCGGCGCCGTAGCGCTGCCGGTGCGCGTCGCGCGCGTCGTGGTACTCCGCAGCGGCCAGCCGCCAGTCACGGTGGGCGGCCGGGGCACCCGTGTCCAGCCACTGCGCGTGCCGCAGCACCATGGTCCGGTACGCGCTCAGCGTCTCGAACAGGTCGACCTGGTAGTCGAGAGTCGCGGCGAAGCGCCCGCGCAGTTCGGCGTCGCGCCAGGTCGCCGGTTCGGTCGCGGCGACCAGGTCGCGCATGCGCCGGGCCAGCACGACGGCCTGCGTACCCTCCTCGATCGCCTCGTCGACGCGGCCGCCGGTCACCGCGTAGATGCTGTCCAGCGCGGCGGAATCGCCGGTCGGGATGTCCCACTCGAAGATCCACATCATGGGCGGCGGTTCCAGCCCGAGCGCCCGCACCGACCGGTCGGCGTACGGACCGATGTAGAGGCCCTTGGTGACCGCCTGCCGGGACAGCGCCATGGCCTGCCCGATCGCGGCGACGGTGCCCGGGTCGTCGGAGAACGTGCGGTACGCCCAGTCCGCCGTGAGCTGCGCCGGGTCGGCGTGCGGGTCCCAGGCCAGGCGGCCGACGGCGTACGTGTTGAGGTCGTAGAGCTGCCAGAATCCCGCGCGCAGGTACAGCGACATGGGCCCGGCGCGCAACGGCCCGCCGTCCTGGGTCCAGTTCCAGACACCCTCGACGTTCGGGTTGGCGGCAAGGAATGCGCGCAGCGCCTGGCGGTGCAGCGGGCCGAGGTCGTTGGGCAGCGAGCCGAACGCCTCGAACTCGCGCCGGGCCTGGAACTCCACGATGCGGCGGTGCCCGCCGTCCAGCAGTGTGGTGTTCAGCGGTAGGTGGCTGTAGAAGTCGCCCAGGGTGTACTTGGTGGAGACGATCAGATGCGGTTCGTCGAGCCCGCCGAGGACCTGCGCGTACGACACCGGGTTGGTGTGCAGGTCGCCGACGGCGCCGACGCCCACCGTCCAGGTGCGGAAGATGATCTCCTTCCCGGCTGTGCCCGCGGTGTCCAGCAGCGCCCGCAGCATCGCGCGCACCGACGCTTCCGTGGTGACCGCGAGCTTTGACGTGTAGTCCCAGCCGGATGCGGCGTACACCTCGCCGCCCTCGCCGACGCGGACCATCAGGCCGTCGACGAACGGCATGCTCTCGAACAGCTCGGCCAGACCGGCCTGGTAGACCGCCCACAGCCGAGGGTCGGCCACGTCCAGGCCGCCGACGGTCCGCGTCAGGTATGCCTCCAGCGGGGGCGACACCGCGAGCATGTCGGTCAGCAGAAAGACCCGCACGCCCATGTCCTCGGCGTATCGGAAGACGGGGCCGAACGCCGCGACCATCGCCCGCGCGCGCTCGACGTGCGAGTCGCCGGGCGGGTAGACCGCGCGCCCGTCGCCGACCTTCGTGAACGTGACGTACTCCAGGAAGCCGGGCACGACGATTCCGTTGAATCCCTGCGCCACCGAGTGATCGACGAACTGTCGAAACTGCGCGTCGATGCGGGCCACCGCACCAGCGTCCACCCACGGCGCGCGGGGCAGCACCGCCGACCCGACCACGTCGGTGTTCAGGCCATAGTCGTCGCCGGCGGCGAAGACGGCCGGGTCGGGCTCGCGCCCCACCGAGCCCGCGTCGGTCAGCCGCAGGCCGAGCCGGGGGATGACCACCCGACCCGTGTCCGCCGTGGGAAGCACCTCGGCACCGGAGCGGATCCGGTCGGCCAACCAGTACATTCCGGCCGCCACGCCCGCGACGTCGCCACCCTGGACGGTCAACTCGGTGCCGCGCACGTCGAGCCGGTAGGACTCGGGCGTCCCGCTGAGGGCGGCCAGCACGCCCGCCCGCAGCGTGCTCACCGCCGACAGATCCGGCGCCGTGCCGGCGCGCGCGGCCGTCGCGGACCCGGCCGGGCTCGACGTGGCCGGGACGAGCGCCGGCCGGGGCAGGCCGCGGAAGACGACAGCGTCGGCGACGGCGGTCGCGGCCTTCCTGACACGAAGCTCGTCGGGCACGACGAGGGACGCCAACGGCGGGACCGGTGCCGGCGTCCGCGCCGGCGCGGCGAGGGCGTCCTCGCGCGGCACGGCGGCGGGGGAGTGGCTCAGCCCCAGCGTGTCGCCGACCCCCCAGGCCGCTGCCGCGCCGAGCGCCACCAGGACCGCCGCGGCGACGAGCAGCGGGTACGGCCTGCGGACCTGGGCAACGTGAGCCACGCTCGCATGGTAGTGGCCTCACCGGCCTTCGTCCTCGACGTGCGGAGCAGTCATCGGGCCGGGATGCGGTGGCGCAGGGCGCCACTGCCCGTCAGGACTGTCATCCGGAGACGAGGCGGACGAAGCGACGCGGCAGGCAGTTATGACATAGATGGGATTACATGTCTTGCGTGAATTCAGGTAGGAAGACCGAAGGCACGTCTCGGTGCTGATTCCTGAGAAGGAGCGACAGATGAAACATGCCCTGCGCCGCTTACGAACGGGGGCGGTCGCGCTCGCCGCCTGCACACTCGGGCTGAGCCTACTGTCGGTACCCGCCGCCGAGGCGTACTCGGTTGCCCCTCTCGCGCCACAATCCGAACGAGCACCGGAATCGAACCAGTTCTCGGCAGAGGGTGTGACCACGATCGGTGAACTCCGCACCGTCGACAGCTCCCTGTCCTACGCCCCGAACGGCGGGACACAGATCATCCAGCACCCCGGTGCCACCTACGTCAAGGTGCACTTCAGCGCACTGCGACTGGCCGAAGGCGACTACGTCACAGTGTCGAGCCGCGACGGCAAGGAGAGCTACCGGTACGACCGCCACCTGAACCGGGCGACCGGTTCGGACTACACCACCGACGGGCAGCCGGGTTTCTGGGCGATGTCGGTGGAGGGCGACACGGCAGTGGTGACACTGCACAGCAGCCGCCCCTCACGTGGCAGCGCCGCCACCATCGACCGGTTCTGGCGCGGATACGACCGCACGGAAATCGCCGCGCACAACTTCTCCACCCAGTCCGTGTGCAGCACCGACGCCCGCCGGGACGTGGTCTGCTACCAGAACAGCCACCCCACCGAGTACGCCCGCGGCAGGGCGGTGGCGCGGCTGCTGATCAGCGGCGGTGGACTGTGCACCACCTGGCGGGTCGGCAACACCAACCGGATGCTGACGAACAAGCACTGCTTCTCGACGCAGTCCGCCGTGAGCGGCAGCGAGATGCAGTTCAACTACCAGTGCGCCACCTGCGGCGGCGCGAATCCCGGCGCCGGCACCAAGGTCAGCGGTGCCACCCTCTACAGGGTGAGCAGCGGCGGCTCCAACCAGCTGGATTACACCCTGTTCTCGGTCAACAACTTCGCCGCCATCCAGGGGTTCGGCACGCTGTACCTGGCAACTACCGCCACCAGCAACGGGACCCGGATCTATGTCCCCGGGCACGGCGACGGCACCGCGAAGCGGCTGTCGATCTACGAGGACACCCAGAACGGCGCGACCTGCGCCGTCCGGAACGCGAACTACAACACCTGGAACATCAGTTACAGCTGTGACACCTCCGGCGGCAATTCGGGTTCACCCGTGCTGAACGCCAGCCACCGGGTGATCGCCCTGCACCACCTCGGCGGTTGTCCGTCCAACCAGGGCGCGAAGGCGCACCTGATCTACAACGAGATCGCGAGCCTGATCGACAACGGCTGAGACGGTGGGCCGCCGATGCGCGCTCTGCGCCTCGGCGGCCCATCGGCATCCTCGCCGACCGCGTCGCCAGACGACGCCGCGCGTCGATGACGTCAAAGGTGGATCAGCGCCGGCCACCGGTCGCCCCGGCCCGGCTGCGCGCCAGGGCCCGCCGTTCGGCGGACCCTGGCACTTCGGAGAAGATCAGCGCAGGGTGTCGATGTCGATGACGAACCGGTACCGCACGTCCGAGGCGAGCACCCGCTCGTACGCGTCGTTGACCGCCTCGGCGCCGATGACCTCGACCTCGGGAGCGATGCCGCGCTCGGCGCAGAAGTCCAGCATCTCCTGCGTCTCGGCGATGCTGCCAATGCTGGAGCCGGCGAACGAACGCCGGTTGCCGAACAACGCGAAGACGGGCACCGGTAGCGGCTCCGGCGGGGCACCCACGCTGACCAGCGTGCCGTCCAGACGCAGCAGACCGAGGTAGCTGGCCATGTCGATCGGTGCGCTGACCGTGTTGATGATCAGGTCGAAGCTGTTCTTGAGCACCTCGAACGTCGCCGGGTCCTTGGTGGCGTAGTAGTGCTCGGCGCCGAAGCGCAGGCCGTCGTCCTTCTTGGACAGCGTCTGGGACAGCACTGTCACCTCGGCACCCATCGCCGCGGCGATCTTGACGGCCATGTGACCCAGACCGCCCAGGCCCACCACGGCGACCTTCCTGCCGGGACCGGCGTTCCAGTGCGCCAACGGCGAGTACGTGGTGATGCCCGCGCACAGCATCGGCGCGGCCGCCTCGTACGGGATGCTGTCCGGCACTCGCAGTACGAAGTCTTCGTTCACGACGACGTGGGTCGAGTACCCGCCCTGGGTCACGGTGCCGTCCCGGTCGACGCCCGCGTACGTCTGGGTGTTGCCCTTGAGGCAGTACTGCTCGTTTCCGGTGCGGCAGTTCTCGCACTCGCGACACGAGTTGACCATGCAGCCGACACCAGCGCGGTCGCCGACCGCGTGGCGGGTGACGTCGGCGCCGATCTCGGTGATCCGGCCGACGATTTCGTGGCCGACGGTGAGCGGGTAGGGAACGCTGCCCCAGTCGCCGCGCACGGTGTGGATGTCGGAGTGGCAGATGCCGGCGTAGCGGATCTCGATGAGAACATCGTGCGGGCCCAGGTCCCGCCGTTCGATAGTGGTGCGCACGAGCGGTTCGGTGGCAGAAGGCGCGGCGATGGCGTTGACGGTGAAGATGATGTCCTCCGGTGACGTGATGCTGACCTGCCCGCACTCACCACAGCCGTGGCGGCGCTGCGAGTCTCTGTCAAGGCGCGTACTGCTGGTACCCCTCGGGAGCGCCGGGTGTCGCCCCGGCCGATCAGGCTACTTCTTTGCTGCGCGCACTTTCCTGGCAACACCGGCTGGCAGGCAGCGCGACCGGTGATAAACGCCCTGGTCTAGGTTGTTGTACGAGAACACCCCATTTCTGGCTCCGGTGGCGGACGCGGGCGAGGGCGTCCCCGCCCCGGCCGGGTCGAGGTTGCCCCCAGCCAGGGTCGACCCGTCATCCGCCCGTCACCGGTGCCGCTTCCACGCGGCGGCCCGGATGGGCGCGGCGGTTGCCATGGCGTGCGCGATCTGCGGGGTTATGGCCCGCCGATCGCCACCGGGATTGCGGTGACTCGTCGAGGATTCGCCATGGTGATACTCACACTCGCTGCACAGTGGCCCGCAACTCGTCACGCACATGCGAGCATCGATGCACGTTACGTGATTGTGGGCGTTGGGTGGTTGGGGGAGCATGCCCAGGAGTCAGGTGCGGCGTGACCAGTTCGGCGGCCTCCTCAGGACCCTCCGCCTGGAGCGGCGGCTGACCCAGGAGGAGCTTGCCGAGGCGGCCGGTTCCAGTGTCCGCGGCATCCGGGAGATGGAGCGCGGCCGGGTGCGCAGCCCGCAACGACGGACGGTTGTGCTGCTCGCCGACGCCCTGCGGCTGGCCGGGGCGGACCGCGACCGTTTCGTCGCCCTGGCCCGGGCCGAGCGGCAGCCGCACGACCGAGCGGCGGTGCCGGACGACCGCGTCGCGGTGCCGGACGACCGCGTCGCGGTGCCGGACGACCGCAGGGAGGTGCCGCACGATCGCGTGCCGGTGCTCAGCCACCGCGCGGAGGTGCCACACGACCGCCCGGCGGTGGTCGTACCCGGGGAACTGCCCGCCGCCGTTCCGGACCTGGCCGGGCGGGCGGGGATCCTGGAACAGCTCACGGCGCTGGCCGCCGACATCACCGCGGGGCGACCGGACACCGCCTCGGTGGTGGTGCTGCACGGGCCGCCCGGGATCGGCAAGACCAGCCTCGCCGTCGCCGCTGGACATCGACTCAGCCCGGCCTTCGCCGGCGGACAGCTCTTCGTCGACCTGCAGGGCGCCTCGCCGGACGGCCCGGTCGACCCGGCCGAGGCGCTGGCCGGATTGCTGCGGTCGCTCGGGGTCCCGGACAGCCGGGTGCCGGTGTCAACCGCTGAGCGCGGTGGTCTCTTTCGCACCCTCACCCGGGACCGGTCGCTGCTGGTGGTCCTGGACAACGCCGCGACTGAGGCACAGATACGCCCACTGCTGCCGGCCGGGCGGGGATGCCTCGCACTGGTCACCTGCCGGCGTCCGCTGACGGGTCTTGCCGGTGCGGTGCGCCTGCCGCTCGACCTGCTCGCCCCGACGGCCGGTCGACTGCTGCTCGCGGCGATCGTGGGTGCCGACCGGATCGCCGCCGAGCCGGCCGCGGTCGATCAACTCGTCAAACTCTGCGGCCGGCTGCCGCTGGCCGTCCGGATCGCCGGCAACCGCCTCGCCAGCCGACCCCAATGGTCGGTCGGTTGGCTGGTGGACCTGCTCCGCGACCAGCGTCGACGGCTCACCGTGCTGACCGCTGGAGACCTGGGCGTCCGGTCGGCGTTCGAGGTCTCCTACCGGCAGCTGGACCCGATGACCGCGCGCGTGTTCCGGCGGGCCTCGCTGATTCCCGGCACCGACTTCGAACCCGCGCTGGTCGCCGCCGTGGCCGGCACCGGCGAGGAGACCGCAGCGGCGGCCCTGGAGGAATTGGTCGAAGCCGGTGTCCTCCTGACCACGGGGGACCGGTACCAGTTCCACGACCTGGTCCGGCTCTACGCCCAGGAACGCCTCGACGCCGAGGAACAACAGGCCTGCCGGACGGGGGCGCACGATCAGATGGTCGGCTGGCTGCTGCGGCGTACCCGGCAGGCCGGCTTGATGTTCGAACCCGTCGCCTGTCGGGTCGACTCCCCGTTCGACGACGATCGGGCGGCGGCGTACTGGTTGGATCGGGAGTCCGGCAACTGGCTGGCGGCGCTGCGCGACGCGGCCCGGAGCGGTCGGCACGCCGACGTGGTCGCCGTCACCAGGGCTCTGCACTGGTACTCGGACGCCAACAGTCACCGGCACTCCTGGGACGAGATCTTCTCGCTGGGGGTGGCCGCGGCCGGGGCCGCCGGTAGCCCTCGCGACGAGGCCGTACTGCTGAACTTCCTGGGCTGGGCCCGGTACTTCTGCCGGGACCGCAACACCGACGGGCTGGCCGCCCTGGCCCGCGCGCTGGAACTGGCTCGGCGGATCGGGGACCGCCGGGAAGAGGCGTGGGCGCTGACCTACACCGCGGCCATCCTCATCCGGATCGGCCGCGGCGGGCCGGCCATCGACCATTGCCGCCGGGCCGTCAGCCTGTTTCGCGAGATCGGGTACGCCCTCGGCGAGCACAGCGCGGCGAGCGCGCTGGGCGGAGCGCTGGCCGCGCTCGGCCGGTTCTCCGAAGCGGCCGAGTTGCACCGCGACGTGCTGACGTTCTACGTCCAGGGCAACGGCCTCAGCCCTACTGGCGCGGCGGTGGCCCGGGCCGGGGCGATGATGAGTCTCGGTGCGGACCTGGCCGGGATGGGCCGGTGGAGGGCCGCCGCCGCCGAGTACTCCCGCGCCCGGCGGGTGTTCCACAGGTGCGGCGCGACGTTCAGCGAGGCCAACGCCATCCACCGGTACGGGCTCGCGCTTCAGGCGTTGGGTGAGGTCGACGCGGCGGCCGAGGCGCTTCGGTCGGCGCTGGCCCTGTATGCCGCGCTGTCCTGCCCGTGGTGGGAGGCGCAGACTCTGTCCGCGCTCGCGGCGCTGGCCGGCTCGACTCCGGGCCGGGCCACCGACGCCCGCCTGCTGCGCCAGCGGGCGCTCGACCGGTGCGGCGAACTGGACGCACCGGAGGTGCGGACCCTGCGCGCCACCCTGCTACGCGAACTGGCCGAGTCCTGATCCCGGACACGGACCGGGCCCCGCCGGCGATGCGGCGGGGCCCGGTGTGCATGGACAGGGGTCAGTTGCAGGTGGTGCCGTTGAGGGTGAACGGCGCCGGGGTGGCGGGGGAGCCGTTAGCGGTGAAGCCGACGTTGACGGCGCCGCCGGTCGGGATGCTGGCGTTGTGGTTCTCGTTGGTGACGGTCACCGCCGCGCCGGTCTGCTGGAAGACGCCGTTCCAGTGGCCCTGAACGAGTTGTCCACCCGGGAAGGCGAAGCCCAGCGACCAGCCGTTGGTGGCCGGGCCGTCGTTGTAGACGGTGACGCTGGCGCTGTAGCCGGTGCTCCACGAGTTGGTGACGACGAAGGAAACTCGGCAGGTGCTGGCGATCGGCGTCGCCGGCACGATGTTGCCGTAGTCGTCGCGGGCGGTGGCGAAGTCCTGGAAGCCGAAGCCCCGACCGGCCGATCGGGTGGTGGTGCCGGCGGCGAGCACCGTGCCGTTGGCGTTGACGGAGTAGACCGGGCCGCCGCTGTCCCCACCCCGGGCGGCCTCCTCGCCGTCGAGCTGGGTGGCCTCGACGAGGTCCTCGATGTCGTCGTAGTGGAAGTCGACCCGCAGGTTGCAGACCGGACCGCCGATCTCCCCCGCGGAGGTGTAACCGGACTGGCACAGCAGTTGGCCGGGGAAGACCTCGGTCCAGCCGATTACCTGGGCGCGGACCTCGTCATGCTGACCACCGACGTAGAGATGGCCGCCGGGCGCGGACGTTGAAATGATCATCGTGTCGTGGTCGTCGTTGCTGTCGACCGCGTAGCCGACCAGCGTGCCGGTGCCGGTGGTCGTGTTCCAGCCCACGTGCCAGGGCGAGCCGATGGCTCCGCAGTGCTCGGCGGTGAGGACGTAACCGGCGTTGGTGTCCGCGTTGCGTACACCGAAGCCCGCGGTACACCCGGGCGTGGTGAACCCGATGCCCGCTCCGCCGTCGAACGGCGCGGAGTCGTTGGCCCGTGACCGTTCGACCATCCGGTCACGTTGGACGAGGCTGGTACGGACGCTGGTGGCCGGCAGCTTCGGCAGCTTGGCGCCCGCGGTGTAGTCCACGCCGATGTCGATGCCGGTGCCGTCGGTGCGCAGTCGGACCGAGTGGCTGGCGTCCGCCGGGTCGGCCTTCACTACCGGGGTGAGGGCGGCGGCCGCCTTGCGCAGTTCGGCGCGGGAGTAGGTGGCCTTGGCTACCTGGATCGGCGCGCTGCGGCGGGCGGCGGTGACGGCTGCGGCGACGTCGGTGGGTAGCGCACCCTTCCACCACAGGGTGACGTGGTCGTCGACCAAGCCGATGCCGGCGTAGCCGCGTGCCGGCGAGCGTTCCACAGCGGTGCGGATGACATTGGCCGCGTCAACCAGTGGGGCCTGGGCGACCATCTGGTCCAGGGCCTGCGCCGGGATGATGTCCAGGAGGGAGTTGGCGGCCCCGGCGGCCCCCGGTTGGCCGGACTCCGCGTACGCGGAGGTGGGACCGGTGAGCGCGGTCGCGCCGACCAGTGCCCCGACGACCACCGTGCGGGTGATCGCTTTCCGTATTGATGTCATGCCGCTGAGTCAAGCAACGTGCGCTGCCGGGAGACAGGCAGGATGCCCGGCAGGAGTCAACATGCCGGCGGTCCTGCCGGCAGTCGTGCGTGGTCTGCCGTGGTGATCGCATGAAACGCCGAACGGCGGCCCGCTGAATCAGTCGGGCCGCCGTTCGCAGAGTGTGGATCAGAGCGGGCGAATGTTCTCCGCCTGCGGGCCCTTCTGGCCCTGGGTGATGTCGAACTCCACCTTCTGGTTCTCGTCGAGGCTGCGGAAGCCGCTCGCCGAGATCGCGGAGAAGTGGGCGAAGACGTCGGCGCCGCCGTCGTCCGGGCTGATGAAGCCGAAGCCCTTGTCGGCGTTGAACCACTTCACGGTACCTGTAGTCATGTCTGCTCCTCGCAGGCTGTTAGAGACCGCACTGTGCGGACCCTTACGCCGCCGCGTTGATCACCCGCGTCGAAACGACACGAAAACGAAAAAGCGCCGGGTGGGTTCAGATGACCCATCAGGCGCTGAAAAACGTCTACGGAAATCAAAACTGCAACGCGGTTACCGTAGCAGATGATCCTCCGTCCATCCCGTTTGGGTGGGGGAACCTGGTCACGTGTCTGCTTCACCGATACGGCCCTGGCACAACCGTGAAGCGAACGTCGACCGTCCGCCGCCACGACGACGACCGGGCGGCCGGCGTCGCGGGGCCGGCGCCAAGAGCGCCGGCCCCGCTGTGGTCGACCTGTTCAGGCGCGGAAGAAGGTGCACTGGAAGGCAAAGTCGTCCACCCGCACCGCACCGCTGCCACCGAGCAGGGAGACGCGGACGAACACCTTGTTTGGACCGTTCGCGTAGCTGGCCACGTCATGCCGCCGCCACGTGGTGTCGCTGATCCGGACGGTCCGCAGCGCGAGGTAGGTCCAACTCGCCGGATCGATCACCTCGATGTTGAGCACCGCCGGCCCGCTGACCGCCCGGACGAAGAACCCGCCGCCACAGGTCGTGGAGTGCCCGGCCGTACGCGGCCCCACTGTGAGCAGCTTGCCCACCCCGGACCAGCCACCGGTCGAGGTCGTGAGAATGGCGTTGTTCGAACCAGACCGGGCCGTTCCCGTGCCCAACTCGAAGGCTCCGCTCCCGGCGCCGGATCGATGGAACTCCCACACGGCTGCCGGGTTCCCCTCGAACCCGTCGGTGTGCTGCCAGAGGTCCGCCTGAGCGGGGCCGACGGCCACGGTCAGGGCCACCGCCGTCGCCATCACGGCCGCGGCGGTGAGGCGTACGGCTCTGGTGAATGCGGTTCTCATCCCTGTCTCCTTCGCTCGTCGCCGCTCGTCACGGCGCGCCATAGATGACGACCTGGTACGCGTTGATCGCCTCTCCCACCGGCTGATGCCAGGTGCGCGGCGTCGAGTTGCACTGGCTGCCGTTCCGGTTGGCGTGCGAGTTCAGCCCGTACGCGGTGTTGGTGGCGAAGAGCGGCCCACCGCTGTCGCCGCCGAGGGTGCAGATGTTGGTCTCGACCATCTGGCGTACGGTGCCGCCGGCGCCGTTGACCGTCACGTTGGTCTTGAGCACCGAGCCGCACCGGAATCCGGTGGTCCTGCCCGAGTTGCAGACCGACAGCCCACTCACGGCCGTCGCCCAACCGTGGATGCTGCGGCTTGTGTTGTTCCACAGGTTGATGACGCCGGTCGCCCAGACCGACGAACCGTTCATCCAGATGAGGCCGTAGTCGTTCTCCGGATAGTTGCTCTCCAACGACGGCCCGACGTCCTGCCCGTTGGGCAGTGTCCAGTGCGGGTAGCCCTGAGTGCAGTGGCCGGCCGTGATGATGTAGTTGAAGGTGTAGTCGGTGGCGGTGAACCCGGCCGAGCAGCCGCCCAACGAGTCCCCACTGGAGATCCCGACGTTCGGCTGGATCTGGCCGGCGCTGGTCTCGAACCGCACCGCCGCGCCGAACTTGCGCGCCACCGAGCGTTGCACGGCGTTCTTCACCCCCGACGCCGGCAGGCTCACCACCACCTGGTTGGTCGCCGGGTCCACCCCCCAGGTCGTGTTCGGCTCACTCGCCGCGGCCTCCAGCGCCCGCTGGATGGACTGGAGTTGCCGCTCGCCACGAGCGACGACGCGCGCCTTCGCACCGGCGGCCGTCACCTTCGCGGCAGCCGCGGCGTCAGTGACCGCGACGACGAGGTCGCCATCGGACAGGTACGCGCCACCCGAGCTGGCACCCAGCTCGGCGGTCAACTGGTTGGCGAGTCGCACATTGGCGCTCTCGGCGCTGATCAGCTTCTCGGCGGCATCGCGGCTGATACCCCGCTGTGCGGCGATCGCCTGGGCCATGTCCGCCGCCCCGCCCGCCCGGTCCCTGGCGACGCCGCCGACGGAAGCCAGGGCTGCCCGACCATCGGTGCGGACCGGATCCGCCGCGCCCCCGGGTCGGGCCTGTCGGTCTACCGGCCCGGCCGCTGCGGCCGTCGGAACGAAGGCCACCGACGCCACGACGGCGAGCGCCATCGCGAGCAGGGACCTGCGGCTTGGTCTTGTCGTACGCGGGTGGCTGACAACAGGTTCTGACATTCACCGCTCCCATCACGAGGGGACTGGTCGGCCAGGTCAGGAGCCGGACGGCCCGGACCGGGACGGCAATCCTCGCAATCGGGAGGGGGCCGCGAGTGCGATGTTGGACGCGACTGGACACGGCTGGACACGGCTGGACGCCTGGCTCCGGGGGTGCTGGGCGATGATGCCGACCTCGGGTACCGCCACTGGTGGACCCGGAATCGGTGCATCCCAGCCGGTCTGGGGGATGCCACACTCCGGTCTGTGCCAGGTGGGAACGTCAGCCGACTCTTGCCGTCTTCGACCGCACCAGAAGCTACTGGCGGGTGTGGCGGTAGGAGGGGAGAAGCCAGCCAGGTGCGTAGCGGGTGCGACCGGCGATCACCCAGACGAACTCGACCGTCAGGGCCGCCGCGACCACCGCGAACGCGGCGCCGCGCCAGGACAGCCAGTCTTGGGGGGTGACCAAGGCCAGGAGCGCGGCGAGCAGGCTGACGATTCCCACGTCGTAGGTCAGCCGGGCGCGGAAGAGGTACTTCCCCTGTAGGAGGTAGTCCCTGCGCTGCACTCGCCGCATCCGCTCCGCCACGTCCGTGTCGTCGGCGGTGGGCTGCCAGCCGGAGCGTTCGGCGGGGGAAGCGGAATACAGCAGCCCGGCGACGGTGAACTGCACACAGAAGACGAACATGGCCGCGGCGAGGGCGAGCGCGAACGTGGCAGGTCCGGCGAGGCGCACTTTCACATCGCTAGTGAGCAGCACCGCGAGCGTGGCGAGGGCGAACCCGGCCAGCAGCGGCGCGGCGACGGTGCCCATGGACCGGAAGGCGTCGGTAGTGCCCAAGGGGTAGCGCACCAGCCAGCGAGGTCCGTTCGACATGGCGGGCCTATTCGGTGTCGGCAGGCGGCGGATCGGCGCACACCGGCGTCGCAGGACCAGAGTCGCCCTCGGGTGGCATGCCGGCATCGCCTGCGTAGTGGGCGGAGCACCACGTCTCGTGCCTGCCACGGGTGAGCTCACACTCGGGACAGAAGTCGTCGATCGGGAATGCGCCGCGGTCGGTCAACGCTCAGGCTCCAGATCCGGTGCGGGTGAGGCCAATGTCGACAGGGTACCGCCGTCGCCCTGGCAGATGAACGCCGCCCAGTAACGGGGCTCGGGGTGCCGCTCGCGGGTGCGCAACTGTGCCTGGCGCAGCGCCTCGGCGCGGGGCTGCCCCTCTCTCAGAAGCTGATAGAAGTCCGCCATGAGCTGTACCGTCTGCTCGTCCGGGACCTTCCACAGACTCATCACGAGGGTGCGGGCGCCGGCCAGCACGAAAGAACGGCGTAGGCCGAAGACGCCTTCGCCGGGTTCCACCTCGCCCAGACCGGTGTCGCACGCGGACAACACCACAAGCTCCGTGCCGTTCAGATCCAGGTCGGTCACCTCCAACGCCGTGAGGATGCCGTTGCCGGCACCGTCGGGTGGCTCGCCGCCGCTCAGCCATGTGTTCGCGCCGGCCATCGCGAGCGCGGATCGCAACAGCGGGTTCGCCAACCGGCTGCCGGCCATGCGGGCGAAGTCTTCGTCGGCGGCCACCAACGGACCCGGAGTGGCGAGGACACCGTCGAGCACGAGCGACATCTGATCCGGGCCAGCCAAGCGGATGGTCATGCCGACGGCGATCTCGTGCGGTGCCAGGGGCGGTTGGCGCTTGAGGGCGAAACCGTGCGTGGCGATGTGTAGGACCACCGGTGCGTGAGTGTCCTGAACAGCCGGTTTCGTCGCCTCACCGGCGAGTCTGGGGAGTACACCTAGCAGCCTGCCGACGCGTTTGCCCTCTTCGACGGCCCCTGGCAGGGGTGCCAGGGGCCCACCCAGCCCGCCGGGTGAACCGAGGTCGTAGTCGGGGCCGGCCACCACCAGCGGCGGCGTAGACGACCGTCGGGCCGGTGCGCCAAGCCGGAGCAGGTCCCGTGTCGCGGTCAGGTAGGAGATGGTGTAGTCGTCGATCACCTGCCGGCCGTCAGTGGTCGCCAGCATCTCGAATGGCAGCCGCAGCAGGTCGCCGTCCGGTGCGATCAACAACCGGCGGGTGCCGCCGACCGCAGCGCACAACGGGTCGAACACGACGGCCCGGAGGCGCTGCGACGCGTCCCGGGGCGCAGCCTCAGGGCTGATCGACTGCCGCGCCCCGATGGGTTGGTCGCGTCGGCCGGTGACCTGGGCCCGCACGGCCGCGACAAGCTCGTCCACTGCCGTGGCCACCCCAAGGTCGACCAGCACCGGCTCATCGGGCCGCTCGGGTCGCAGGACGACAGCGAGGTACCGTGCGGGCCGCCACTGCTGCTCGCCCCGACTTCGAATGGCGGCGAAGTCGAAGTCGCCGTACCGCAGCAGCTCCACCGACGCCGCGCCGGCTGGCGTCGCCCTCGCCACCGTCGCACTGTCCATCCGTCGGGCAAGGCGGCCCGTATCGAATCCCGGCAGGTCCCGCGCCAGTTCCGCCTCCAACACCTCACACTCCTGGCGAGCCCGACGGAGCTCTCGGTGGGAGCCTGCCTCGCTGTTCTGGCCGGCGCCTGCGAGCTGCTGCTCGGCTACCCACCGGCGTAGCTGAGCCAACTGATCAAGTCGCGCCCGCAGATCAGGATCCGCAGCGGCCGCGGCACGCCGCTGCGCGAACGAATCAATACCCAACCCTTTGCGGTCCACCACCAGATCCGCCAGCCGGCGGACACACTCCGGTGAGTCCGTGAACCGTGACATCACCAGCGCGACGTACTGCCCGACGCGGACCCGTGACGCCCTCAGCAGTTGCACAAGCTGCTCCTGCGAGCCGTAGGCACTGAGCTCGGCGAACATCTCGCGCTGCCGGTCGAGTACCTCGGTCAGCAGCCGCAGGGCCTCGTCCGCGTCGCCGTGCGCCGCGTGCAGCTCGGCCAGATTGCCCAAAAGCGCTGTGTGTTGGTGCCCCCCGATCGCGGAGGGGCGGGTTGCCGCCAGCGCAGCCCGATAGTTGTCGGATGCGTCGTCAAATCGGCCCTGCGCCTGCTGCAGCCGTGCAAGGTTGCTCAGCATCACCGGGTCGTCGTCCCAACCACGTTCCCGCGCGATGGCGCGTGCGTCATCGAGTAGTTCCTGCGCCCGCGCGTACTCGCCGCGCTGCTCGTGCAGGACGGCGACAGACACGAGCGTCGGGACCACCTCCGCGCTGCGATCCCCAGCCACTCGTCGTTTGATCGCCAGCGCGTGCAGGTAGTGCTTCTCAGCAGCGTCGAGTTGGCCGGCGCTTTGATAGAGATGGCCAAGGCGGGACAGGATGGCAGCTACCGGTAGCCGATCGTTGTCGAGCTGCTTGCACAACCTGAACGCCTCGTGCAGGTCGGCCTCCGCCGCGTTGCCGTCGCCCAACTGCGCGTGCAGCTCCGCGCGCACCGCCAGCAGACCCGCCAGCGCCTCAGGCAACCGGGAGGCGAACGGCCGCAGCGGCTCGACGCTCGAGCGAAGCTGCGCCCGCGCATCGCCGAACGCACCGGCCTCCAGAAGGCGCTGCGCCTGATACCGAACCGCGTGCGCCATTTGAGCAAGGGGTGCGCCGTCGGTGTACTCCGCGGGCTTGTAGAGCGGGAAGTAGCCGGCTTCGTCGTCGACACCCACCGGGTACACCAGCCGCTCTCGCCACCGGTCGGTGTCCAGCTCGGGTACCACAGCTGCCAGCCGAAGCTGGTCGAACAGCTCCCGACCATGCGCGGCGTACGCGGCCTCGATGCCGTTGGGCTCCTCGTCCGAGAACACCGCGATATGGCGGTCCGGGACCTCCAGCAGGGTGATTTGCGTACGGACGCCGTCGGTCACCCTGTCGAGAATCTTGAACAGCCGGTCCCTCGGCCACAGACACAGGCCCCAATCAGCAAGCATCAGCGGAAGCGTCCGCGCATTCGCGGAGAAGATCAGATAACGATGCCGGGCGACGAAACCACCCGGTCGCCCCGAGGCGTCGCAGAACGTCGGCTCCCGAAGAAACAAGCCGGGTCGGTACTTCGCCAGCACCGCGCTCGGCAGGTTGGTGTCTCGAAAGAACACGCCACATTCGGCGAAGTCCGCCCTCAGGTCACCCATAGACGGCACAGTATGGGCGGGTGTCCAGGTCCGACCGACCCGCAGTGCTGCGCCAGTGCCTGCATTCACCCCAGGGATCCGGCACGCGTGATGCGACACAGCGCAGCGTTCACGTGAGTCGTCAGGACTGGCGCGCCCACACCGCTCTGATCGGTCCGCCTAGCGGCGGCCAGGTATCAGGGCGCTCCAGCGAGATCTCGACGAATTTTTCTGGTCGGCGGCAACCTACGGGCGGTGGATCGCATGTACCCGGATGTAAGCGACGATCACCACGAGCCATAGGGGCCCGGAAATGTCTGCACGTCCTCGTTTGCTGCTGCCCGTTGCCGCTGTCCTTCTCGGACTGTCCGCCTGCAGCTCCTCGCCGGCTCCCGGGCCTGGCCCGACCGCATCTGCTGCGACGTCGGCCGCTGCGGCCACTGGCACCCCCAGCGCGTCGTCCGCTGCGGCTGCCCCGGCGGCTGACTGTCCCACGGCGACGACCCTCCAGACGCTGGTCGAACTGCCGAAGGGCTCGTCTCTCACGACAGTGAAGTGCTTCAAGGACTGGGCGGCTGCCGATCCGCAGGGCCCGACCGCCGGTGACGGCGTCTACCTGTTCCGCTTCGTGACCGGCACGGGCTGGAAGTACTACGACCAGGGCAGCGGATGGGACTGCAAGGATCTGGGCCTCAGCGAGTCCGCGCCGTTCTGCATCTCGGACCCGGTGACGACGGCCAAGCCGGTGACCGGCGCGGCCACGAGTGCCAAGTGCCCTTCGGCGAAGACTCTGCAGACCCTTGTCGAGCTTCCGAAGGGCTGGACGTTCGGCGGTGTCGAGTGCGTCAAGGACTGGGCGGGAGCTGACCCGCAGGGCCCGAAGGCCGGTGACGGCGTCTACCTGTTCCACTTCGTGACCGGCACGGGATGGAAGTACTACGGCGACGGCAGCGGATATGACTGCAAGGATCTCGGCCTCACCGAGCCGGCGCCGTTCTGCATCTCCTGACGAGGTGACCTCAGTCGTTTGCTGTGGCGCACGCCAGCTATGGTGTGCGCCACAGTCAACCGGCCGCATCGACGCCGCCGCTGCCTGAAGGACTTCGGGTACGTGGGGGGACGAGCGCGGCATGGCGGACTCCATAGACGATCTTTTCTGTGAGTTCGTGCGGACCCGCTCCCCGGCGTTGCTGCGGACGGCGTTCCTGCTGACCGGCGACCGGCACCTCGCCGAGGACCTGGTGCAGGATGCGCTGGCCCGCACGCATCGGGGCCGCCGCCGGCTGAATGATCCCGGGCACTTCGAGGCGTACACCCGCACAGCCATGTACCACCAGCACGTGAGTTGGTGGCGGCGCCGCAAGGTAGCCGAGTCCCTGCCCGGCGAACTGGCCGACGTGGTTCAGCCCGGCAGCGACCATGCTCGCCGTACCGATCTCAAGCTTGCCCTGCACCAGGCCCTCGCCCAACTCACCCAGCGGCAACGGGCCGTGCTGGTGGCGCGGTTCTTCGAGGACCGCAGCGAGGCCGAGACCGCGGATCTGCTGCAATGCTCAGTCGGCACGATCAAGAGCCAGACCAGCAAGGCGCTGGCCCGCATGCGGGAGATAGCACCCGAGCTGCTCTCGGCCGTGATGGAGGAGGCCTGATGACCGACAACCTCGGGCCCCTGCGTCAGGCAATGTCCGATCTGAGCGAGCACGGCGGCACCGCCGACATGTACGAGCGCGCCCTGCGCAAGTCGCGGCAGTCACAACGGCGCACAGCGCTCACCACCGGCGCAGCGGCCGCGGCGGTGGTGTTCGCCATCGGCGGCACGGTCGCCTTCGCCACCCGCCACCGGCCCGACCCTCCGACGCCACCCGGATCCACCCAGACCAGTGACGGACCTCAAAATCCCACCTGCCCGTCGACGCAGACCCTCGGTACCCTGGTCGAGCTGCCGACGGGCTGGTCTTTCGCCTCCAGGGGAGTGGAGTGCGTCGAGACGTGGGCGGCCGCCGACGTGCAGCGTCCGGACGCCAGCGGCGTCATCTACCTGTTCCATTACACGGTCGGCACGGGCTGGCGATTCCAGGACCAGGGCACCGGATGGGACTGCGAGGACCTCGGCCTGACCAAGCCGGCGTCGTTCTGCACTTCCTGACCGCCTGCCTGGGAAATCCCCTCCATGTCGCCCGGGTGGTCAGCTCAGCGGGGGCTCAGCCGTTCGTCGTCGAAAATGATCTCGATCAGCGGGCTGTGCTCGAGCCAATCCTCCAGGCGCTGGCGTTGGGTGACGCGCACACGCAAACCGGGCTCGTCCTGCAGGGCGACGACCGCAGACAGTACGCGGTGGCGCACCGCGGGATCCTTGACCGGCACTGCGGTGGCCGGCAGGTCTGCCCGGACGCCGTTCTTGAGGTGGAAGGTGAAGTGCGGGTGCGCCGACAGGTTGGCGTGCCAGCTTCGGGGCACCGGCATCCCGCTGAGGTACCAACGGCCGTCGACATGGTGGTACCAGATCTCGATGCGCCTCGGGCGGCCGGTGCGCCGGCCCAGGGTGGTGATGTCGATGGTGCGTGCCTCGCGCGGCGAGCCCGGGCCGATTGCCAGAGCGCGCCTGACCGCGCCCACGTCGTAGCTGCTGTCCGCGGTGTCGATCATGGTCGGCTGCCTCACTCGTGCCTTACGGAAATGGCTTTGGGGCAAGTCAACCGTTACGCCGGAAGGGCTGCTAGGGACATCCTGACGGATCCTTGCACGATTCTGCGCGGGCAGTGGCGGGCACGGCCGACGCGGTCCATGCCCGGCCATCCAAGAGGATTGGGCATGAGGCGAAGAGGATCGTTCTTTTCGCGGGCTCGGCACAGCGCTCTCCTGGAAGGGACACACTTCGCACGGATTCCGACGAATCCTCAGGCCCAGGAGGCACATCATGAAGGTAGCCGTCGTCACCGGTGCAAGCTCCGGCATCGGCCAGAGCGCGGCCCGGCAGATCGCCCGGCGTGGTTCCGGCGTCATCCTGACCTACAGCTCCAACGAACAGGGTGCCAAGGACACTGTCGCGCGGATCGAGCAGCAGGGCGGCGTTGCCGTGGCGCTCCACCTGGATCTCGGCGATACGGCGGGATTCACCATCTTCCGGCAGACCGTAGCCGAGGTGCTGCGCGATACCTTCCAGCGGTACTCCTTCGATCACCTGGTCAACAACGCCGGATTCGCCGGCATGGCGATGATCGAGGACACCCGCGAAGAGGAATTCGACCGGCTCACCGACGGCCTGTTCAAGGGGCCCTTCTTTCTCACCCAGGCCCTGCTGCCGCTCCTCGCCGACGGCGGCGCCATCGTCAACCTGACCAGCAACTCCACGCTGCCCCAGGTGACCGCGCCGGGATACTCCGTCTACGCGGCTCTCAAGGGCGCCGTGGCGGTGCTCACCCGTTACATGGCCAAGGAGTTCGGTCCCCGCGGCATCCGCGTGAACTCGGTCGCACCGGGAGCCACCGTCACCCGCTTCGCCGACGACGCGTTCAGCAAGAACCCGCAGATCATCCCGGAGCTGGCGAAGACCTTCACTCTCGGCCGCGTCGGTGAGCCCGACGACATCGGCATGGTCATCGCCATGTTGGTCTCCGAGGAAGGCCGGTGGATCACCGCCCAGGACATCGAAGTCTCCGGAGGCCAGAACCTCTGAATGTCTGCCCAATCATGCCAAGCCGACATCACCTCGTGGAGTTTTGTGCATGAATAGAATCATGTCTGCCCTGGACGAAATGCGTGAGCTTCTCAACCGGCACGCGCGGCCCGACATGAGCACGGCGATCGAGGGCATCAAGGTATGCAAGTTCAACCATCCGAATGCTTCGGCGGCCGGGATGTCCGGGACCGTGCTCGCAGTCATCGCCCAGGGTGGCAAACGACTCGCCCTGGGCGAGCACCTCTACGAATATGGGCCCGGTGAGTACCTGATCGCCTCCGCCGACCTCCCCGTCACCGGCCATGTCCTGGACACCGGGCAGCCCACCCTCGGCTTCGGCATGACTCTCGCTCCCTCAGCCCTTGCTGAACTCCTCCTGGAAGCCGACCCCCGAGACCTGTCGGCCACCCCACGCACCGCATCACCCGGCATCGCCGTCTCCACAGCTTCGCCTACGTTGCTGGACGCCATCGTGCGCCTGCTGCGGCTGCTGGAGCAGCCTGCAGACCGCAAGATCCTCGCTCCCATGGTGAAGCGGGAAATCCTTTGGTATCTCCTGCGCGGCGAGCAGGGCGTCGCCATCCGTCAGCTCGGTCTCGCCGACAGCGGACTGGCCCACATCAACCGCGCTGTGCATGAGATCCGGGAGAACTACGCCACCGCGTTTCGTGTGGAGGACCTGGCGGAAATCGCTGGCATGAGCGTTTCCGCCTTCCACCGCAACTTTCACACAGTTACAGGAATGAGCCCCATCCAGTTCCAAAAACGCATCCGCCTGCAAGAAGCTCGGCTCCTGCTCGCCAGCCGCCCCTCAGACATCACCGGTGTGGGCCTCAGCGTCGGCTACGACAGCCCTTCCCAGTTCAGCCGTGAATACCGCCGCATGTTCGGCACGCCGCCAAGCAGGGACACCCAACTCCGCACTACGCCAGCGGAATTCGTCACCGCGCTGCCCTGAACCAGACCCTGTCGGGGATCGTGGTGTTTTCGGTACGGCAGCATGACCAGCGGACATGCTCGGGGCTGTTTCGAGGGCCAATGCAGTTACCGAGGTGTCAGTGGGGGACGCGAGCGCGGGCCGTCCGCTCACTGACGGCTCTCCTTTATCTTCGGCAATGGCGTGCCGTCGTCGCACCGCGCCTTGATCTCGCTCCTGTTGCCCGCGGACAGCAGCACCACCTGGATTTCGTTGACGGGCCCGGGGTTGTAGTTTTTGAGGCGGTACCCGGGGGCAGGAGCGACGTCGACCACGCGAGCCTGATCGCCGGTGCAGAGCACAGTCACCACGCCACCGAGTGCCCGAATGTATGTACCTGGCTTTGGGGAGGTCGGCGTCGGCGCGGCACTCGGCGGCCCCGTCGGCTGTTCGGCACTGGGGGACGTTCTACTGCCAGGGCCGGCCGTGGAACCGGCTCTGGCAGTCGGCTCAGCCGGCCCAGCCGAAGCGGTCACCGTACGGCTTGGTCGTGAGACTGGTGCGGGCCCCGCGGACGTCTGCCGGGGAGCAGGTGCCTCAGTGGCAGACACGTCGAAGGCGGCGTTGGGCGGGGTGACACCGTCACGCGTGGCCACCCCGCCGGATCTGCCATCGGCGGGTATGAGCTGGGGGAGCAGGAGCGAAACGGTCCCCGCCGTCACGATGAGGACGGGGATCAACACGGCGTTGGGGATGCGGCGACGCCGACCGGGAGGGGAACTGGGGGTGGTCGGGGCCGACACGGGCGAGACGGATGCCGACTGCGCCGCCTGTTTCTCCCGCCGCTCGGCGTCATCAGCCAAACCGTGCAGGGTCGTGGCCACATCCGTGGCGTCCGGCCGATCCGCGGGATCCCTGGCGAGGCAACGGTCGAGGAGACGGTGGACCTCCGGTGACACTCCCTCGATGTCAGGCAGCGGTGCCGGATCGACGTACACGTGAGCGGTCAACATCTGCGTGGGGGTCTCCGCCGACCAGGGCAGCTCGTTGGTCAGCGTTCGGTACAGCAACAGTCCGAGCGCGTAGACGTCGGAGGCGGGCAGAACAGTGCCAGCGGCGAGCCGTTCGGGTGCGAGGTAGGCCGCGGTGCCCAACAGCCGTCCGTCCGCCTCCAGCTCCGGCCGACCGACAGTGGTGGCGATACCGAAATCGACCACCTTCACACCGGCCGGTGTCAGCATCACGTTGGACGGCTTGATGTCGCGGTGCACCAGCTTACGGTCGTGCGCGGCGGCGAGCGCCTCGGCGACCTGTGCGCACGTCCGCATCGCGGCGGCAGGCGGCAGCGGACCGGCGGCAAGCCGCTGGGACAGGGTCTGGCCGGGCAGCAGTTCCATCACCACATACGAGACCTGGCGGCCGGCGGCATCGGTGTGCTCGCCATAGTCGTACACACTCGTCACGTGCGGGTGCCAGAGGCCGGCCGCGGCCCTGGCCTCTGCCTGGATGCGTTGCCGTGCGCCTCGGGCGGTAGCTTGCGCGCCGGCCAGGACCTTGACGGCCACCGCGCGTTCGAGGACCCGGTCCCGGGCCCGCCAGACGGCCGACATGCCACCAGTACCGAGACGGCTCTCGACCTGATACCTGTCGTCCAATAGATCACCGACCATCACTGGGACAGCTTGCCAGAGTGGACCCGCAGCGGCATGGCGGTCCAATCTGGTGCTGGTCCCCGGCCGCCGGCCGTGTCCTCGTCATGGCCCGCCGACCGGGTTGGTACCGCGACGACAGCGGCAGAGAGTGGCGGTAACGGTCGGCCGTGCTCGGCCGGCACTTCCGCGTGCGGTGGGGGAGAATCGAATCATGTTTGTCATCAAGGAGCGGTTCTTCTCGATCGGCGACGACTTCGACGTGCTCGACGAGCACGGCACCAAGGTCTTCCATGTCGACGGCAAGGTGCTCAGCGTCCGCAACAAGGTCGTCATCGAAGACGCCTCCGGCCATGAGGTCGCCACGCTGCACCGACACCTGGTGGCGCTCCGTCCCACCTACGAGATCCGGATCGGCGGGGAGAAGGCCGCAGAGGTCCGTAAGAAGCTGCTCACGCCGTTCCGCGACAAGTTCACCATCGACGTGCCGGGGCCTGATGACCTGGAGATGAAGGGTGACCTGCTCGACCACGAGTACGTGATCGAGCGCGGCGGCACCGAGGTGGCCTCGGTCTCCAAGCGGTGGCTGACGATCCGGGACACCTACGCCGTGCAGGTCACCGCCGGCGTCGACCCGCTGCTCATCATCGGCAGCGTGCTCGCGCTCGACCTGGCCCTGAACCGCGACAAGAAGAAGAAGGACGACGACGACTGACCCCCTCGGCCCTGCGCCGCGAACAGCCCTAACCCAGGCTGGGCAGGAGCAGCCGGCCCCGTTACTGGTTGTGGGGCAGGTGGCCGTCGCGACGTCGAGGGCCGCCTGCCGGGAGTGGCCAGCGACCGTACGGCGCTAGATCGGGCCTGATCGGCGCGACCACCTGATCGTGGCTTGGAATCGGGCCGACGACAAGCGTTGGTCCCGGCACAATGATCGCGATGATCTCGTGGCGTGATGGGCTGTGGTGGGTGGTGGTCGGTCCGGTGGCCGGTGTGGCGCTGGGTGCCGTCGACTCGATCGTCAACCATGTGCCGGTGCTGCGGGGCGAGGTCGGCACCGCGCGTGCTGAGCGGGGCGGCTGGTCACAGGCCGCGGAGTTCGCCAGTCTCATCCTCGACGCCGGATGGGCCTGGGCGGCGATGGCCGTGCTGGTGGGCTGGCTGGTGAGTCGAGGCGTACGACTGGCGGCGGGAATGCTGCGCGGCGCCCTCGCGGGCGGCTGCACGCTGATCTCCGCCACCATCGCGTACTACGGCGTGGACGTGATCTTCGACGGCGGCATCTGGTGGGACATGGCGACCCGGTACTGGCTGATCGCTAGTGTGTGTCTCGGCCCTCCGCTCGGGACTGTCGGGGCGTTGATCCAGCGCTCTGGTCCGGTCGGAACGCTCGCTGTCCTCCTTGTGCCCGCCGGTGCGGCGTTGCAGATGGTGCTGCTGCCCCCGCCGCCGGAGAGCGCGATGGCCTGGCCGGTGCGGGTGAGCGTCTGGGCCGCGGCAGTGGTCGCCGCCGTGCTGATCGCTCGTCGGACACTCCGACTCAGGGGCACTCGCTGATGATGTCGCGGTGCGAGGACCGACCGGGGAACGTGGGGTCTTGAGCGCGGATCTCGCCTACCTGGCGCCGCCGCTCATGAACTGTCGCAGTGCGTCGAGTGTCGCCGGGGCGAGCACGCCTAGGTTCGCGGCTCAGCCCGTGGGCGAACGCGGAGTGGGCCTGCTGGCCTACGCTCCGGCCGGGGAGGAGCTCGCCGGGCGGGTCAGGAGCCCGAGGCCCCCAAGTGGTGAAGGGTGGGAGCGCGGCGGCACCGCACCCTTGTCCACCACACACGCGATATCTACTGAGCACCATGAAGGGGATGACCGTGAACGACGACGTCACCGAATACATCAACAAGACGCAGCCGTGGCAGATCGACGTGTGCCAAAAGCTGCGTGCGATGATCGACGAAACTGTTCCAGGTGTCGAGGAGCGGCTTCAGTACGGCAAGCCGCACTACCTCAAGAACGGCCATTACGCCGCCGTCATCGCGGTAGCCAAGGCCAAGGTCTCGTTCATGGTCTTCAACGCGACCGACATCCCCGAGGTCAAGGGATTCCTGCGGTCGATGGGCAACGGTGAACGCAAGACTGTCGACATCACGGATGGGCAAGACGTCGACTATGGCCAACTTGCCAGTTTCCTGAGCAAGACCACGGCGGCCCTGTAGGCGCAGCCCGCCCGCCCCGGCCCCCTCGCTCGGGAGTGAGGAGTCCGGGGCGCCGCTGCGCCCCGGACCCCTCAGGCCTGCTCCGTCAGGTACGGAGTGGGGCCTCTTCGCTCACCCGCAGCGTTGACCGTTGAGGGTGAAGGCGGTCGGTGCCGGGTTGGTGCCGCTCCACGTGCCGTTGAAGCCAGTGCTGGTGGACGCGCCGGGGGCGAGTGTGCCGTTCCAACTCATGCTGTCCGCTGTGACGCTCGTTCCGTTCTGTTTCCAGGTGGCCGACCAACCCTGGCCGACCTTCTGGCCGGTGGTGGGGAAATCGAAGGCGAGTTTCCAGCCGTTGATCGCGGTGGTGCCGGTGTTCTTGATCGTCACGGTCGCGGTGAAGCCGCCCGGCCAACTGTTCGCCGTGTAGCCGACCGCGCAGACGGTGGTCGGGGCGGTGGGCGCGGTCCGTACGGTCAGGCCGGGGGAGGCCGCCGAGACGTTGCCCGCCGCGTCCCGCGCGGTCACCACGAAGGTGTACGGGGTGTCCGGCGTCAGTCCGGTCACTGTGTACGTGGTGCCGGTGGCGTTGCCCACCTTAACGGGGCCGGCGGCGTCGACCCGGTGCACGTCGTAGCCGGTGACGGCGGTGTCGTCGGTGGACGGCGTCCAGGTCAGCGCGACGGTGTCGCCGGTGATCGTGCCGGCGGTCGGCTTACCCGGGGCGGTCGGTGCCTGGGTGTCGCCGGGCGTGGTGCTGCGCGGCAGCACCAGGTGGGTGATCGAGTTGGCCGGGAACGTGGCCGTGAGGCCGCTGGCGGTCACCGGCAGGTCGGCCTCCCGGACGACGCCGGCGAGGTTCGCCCCGCTGTAACGGTAGACCTGGGCGGTGCTGGCGGAGGCGCCGGCGAGGGCGACCGGGCTGGTCAGGTCGTCGCCGGTCTTGTTGACGACGACCACTGTGAGCGCCTTGTCGGCGCTGCGCTCGGCGGCGTACACGGCCAGCTTGCCCTGGTCGGCACTGGTCGCCCCGACGGAAGTCTCGCCGAACGCGCCGCCCTTGCCGTCGTAGTTGCGGTAGACGCGGAAGGCGTTGGCCACCGGCTGGTCGGCCGTGGGTGCGGTCCAGAGGGTGGCCAGGTCGAGCCTTTCGCGGCCGAAGATGCCGAGAACGTCAGCCTGGGCGAGCGCGCCGTTGAGCGACCCGAAGGCACCCCAGTTGTACTCGGTCATCGCGATCTTCGTGCCCGGGTAGTGCTGGTCGACCAACTCGCGCAGGCGCGGGATGTGCCGGACCGGACTGTTGATCCAGCTCTCGTCCACATAGGTCGGGTCCCAGAGCTGGCGGGTCGAGCGCAGTCGCAGCGCCTGGGTGTCGGCGTCGCCGGCCGCTTCGCCCAGAACACCCGACTGCTGCGGGTAGAGGTGGACGTCGAAGTAGTCGAGGATGCGTGTGCCGTGCTGCTGCTCGTACTCGCGCATCCGGTCCAGGTACCACGGGCCGAGGTCCTGGCCGCCGTGCGCGGCCTTGTCCGGCGGGTTAGACCAGCAGCCGGTGCGCGAGCAGGTGTCCTGGTCGAGTCCCGAATAGAGGATCGAGTTCAGGCCCCAGCCGACCGGGCCGAGCGTCTTCGCGCCGGGGTCGGCAGCCTTGATCGCGGCGGCGTACTCGTAGGTGCGGTCGCGTAGCTCGTCGTAGCCCAGCCCGGTCGGGCGGACGTCGCGGTGGGTGGAGTGCCACAAGTCCGGCTCGTTGTCCAGGTTGTAGAACTGGACCCCACCGTCGGCGGCAGCGCCAAACTGCCCCTTGAGGTGGTTGACGAAGTCGGTGGCGTACTCCGGACCCACCGCGACGCTGGTGTCCTCCGGGTCGTTGCCGGTGACCGGTGAGCCGTCCGGCTTGATGCCGTTGCCGCAGTCCGGTGCCCACTGGTCGGTGGACTGCTGCGGGCCGTACTTGGCGACGCTGAAGCCACACGCCCGCGACCGATCCTTGGCGATCCAGCCGAGCATCGGAATCGTCATGACCGTGGCGGCGCCGATGGCCTTGTTCTGCTGCACGAACCGGTCGGACTCCGAGCCCTCCGGGAGGTTCTCCGGACTCGGGTTGTCGTTGGGGATGTTCTCGAAGTACCAGTCCGACGCGCGATTGGTGGTGTCGGCACGGAAGTTGTAGCGGGTGGTGGCGTTGCCGCCGTAGCGGTGCACCGGCAACCGCAGGTCGAGGGCGAGGGCCTGGTCGGCGAAGTTCATGCCGTAGACGTACGGGCTGATCTGGTGCCGGGCGGCAGTGGTGTCCACGGCCAGTGCCGGGCCGGCTGCGGCCAGGGCCGGCTCCGGCAGGACCAGACCGCCGAGGGCCGTGGCGAGCACGACCGGAAGTAGAGCTGTGGTGGGACGCACGAGCATTCCTTTCGCAGAGGAGCTCGACGATGGGAGCGCTTCCACAGCGTTACGTCTTCCTGTCTCCGAGTCAATGCCGCAGGGCGGTACGCTGCCGGCCGACCGAAGCCAACCTCTTCACATATGATGACGTTCATCAATGTGGCTGTAGCTGATGCGGCGTGCCGGAATGGCTCGGATCGCCGCAGCGCGGAGGCAACCGCGCCGCAACGGGGCAGGCGGGAGCACCCAGCGTCGCATGGCCGGACAGTTCCTGCTGGCCCGGCCCCTGTGGTCGGCGACCAGCCGTCTTGGAGGATGACAATGCGCAGTGTTCTGGCGGTGTTCAGCGCCGCCCTGATCCTCGGCGCCGCGGTCGGCAGCGTTCCGGCCGGGGCAGCGGGGGCCTCCCCGCCCTCGTGCCCCCGTGGCCTGCTCTTCTGTGAGGACTTCGAGCGACTGCCTCTCGGGGGGCCCAGCACGTTGAACTGGGGTGTCGACACCCGGAACGGCACGCTCACCGTCGAACGTGCCCGTCGTGGCAACCAGGTGCTGCACGTCCACACCGTTGACAACGGACGCGCCTTCCTGCGCGTCGACGACTTCGCCGCGCCGGGCAACCGCTTCTACGGCCGCATGCGCCTGCGCGTCGACGCCTTCCCCACGGCACCGGACTGGGCGCACTTCACGCTGGTGGAAGCGACCGGCACCGGCAGCACGGAGGTCGTCCGTCCGATCGGTGGGCAGTACGCGCCAACGGTCCCCGGGACCTTCTGGGGCGTCGGCGCCGACGGCGGTCCGACCGGCGACTGGACCAACTGGCGGGAGTCCGCCCCGGTCGTCGAGGACACCTGGCAGTGCTTCGAGTGGAAGATCGACCCGGCGGACAACCGCGTCGCTGTATGGATCGATGGCGTGGCGAACCCGGAGTTGACAGCCTCCACGAGCGACCACGGTGGCAACGACGTTCCCTTCGTCCTGCCGACCGTCGACACGGTGAAGATCGGCTGGCAGCTCTACCAGGGCGGCACGACACCGGGCGAGTTCGACCTCTGGATCGACGACATCGCCCTTTCGAGCAAGCGGCTCGGCTGCTGATCCGGGGCCAGTCCCGATGAAAGTCCCTGCCGGGGTGTGGCTTTGCTGCCGCACCCCGGCGACGGACCGGCCTCCATGGCGATCATCGATATCTGCCGCTACGATCCGACATCGACAGACTACTGAGCGTTGATGTGTGTGTCGGCACGTCCCGGACGCTGGCAGTCCGGCGCCGCTACGAACGAGGTGCCGGCCTGAGGATCACGCCGTCTCGACGAAGGGAACTCGGATGACGGAGAGCGCGCAGACCACCGATAGCCGAACCGTTCCGCCGGCCCGGTCGTACCCGTTCAGTGTGCCCGACCGCCTCGTCGTCGACCCGACCTACGGCGAGCTGCGCGAGAGCGAGCCGATGACCCGGGTCAAGCTCCCCTACGGCGAGGAGGCGTGGCTCGCCACCCGGTACGAGGACGTCCGCACGGTCCTCGGCGACGTGCGGTTCGGCCGCGCCCCGGCCGTCCACCGCGACGAGCCCAGGCTCACCCCACGCCAGCAGAACAGCGGCATGCTGACCCTGGACCCGCCCGATCACACTCGGCTGCGCCGGCTGGTGGCGAAGGCGTTCACGGCACGTCGGGTAGAGGCACTACGACCCCGAACCCAGGAGATCGCCGACGAACTGGTCGACGACATGGTCCGGCTCGGTCCTCCGGCCGACCTTGTGGAGCACGTCGCCACGCCGCTGCCGATCCAGGTGATCTGCGAGCTGCTCGGGGTCCCGTACGCCGACCGCGACCGCTTCCACATCTGGTCCGAGGCGATCGTCTCGACCACCTCGCTGCCCATGGAAACGATCCAGGAGTACCTGAACAACCTCTGGGGCTACATCGGTGGTCTGGTCGCCGAGCGCCGCCGCGAGCCGGGGATCGACGACCTGCTCGGCGCGTTGGTGCGGGCCCGCGACGAGAATCAGGATCGGCTCAGCGAGACCGAGCTGGTGGAGCTTGCCGGAGGGCTGCTCGCGGCCGGCCACGAAACCACTGTGACCCAGATCCCCAACTTCGTCTACGTCCTGCTGCACAATCCGGACCAGCTCGCTCGGCTGCGGGCCGACCCGTCGCTGGCGCCGGCCGCGGTCGAGGAACTGCTGCGGTACGTGCCGCTCGGCGTCGGCTCCTCCTTCGCCAGGTACGCCAAGGAGGACGTCGAGGTCGGCGGGGTGCTTGTCCGGGCAGGTGAGCCGGTTCTCGGCTCACTGTCATCGGCGAATCGGGACGGCACTGTCTTCGCCGACCCGGACCGGCTGGATCTCGAGCGCGAGCAGAACCCGCACCTGGGTTTCGGGCACGGCGTCCACCACTGCGTCGGCGCGCAGTTGGCCCGCATGGAGTTGCAGGTCGCCGTAGCCACCCTCGTGACTCGACTGCCCGGACTGCGGCTCGCCGTACCGGAAGCCGAGCTGGAGTGGAAGCGGGGCATGTTGGTGCGGGGCCTGCTCGGCATGCCGGTGGCCTGGTGAGTGCCGCCTGGCGAATCGGGGTGGACACGCGCCGTTGCATCGGCACGAGCATCTGCGCCGGCACCGCGCCCGAGCACTTCCACCTGGTCGGCGGCCTGTCCGCGCCGCTGGCGGACGTCGTCGCCCCGGCCGACGTCATCCTCGACGCCGCCGACTCGTGCCCGGTGGAGGCGATCACGGTCCACGACGTCACCGACGACCGGCTGATCGCGCCGCAGGAGTAACCCGAGATCGAGCCCGGCCGTCTCGGCAAGGTGATCACCGACTTTCTGGAGTACGGCTGGCAAACCACCTTCGACACCACCCTCGGAACCCTCGGCCGGTCCGAGTCACCACCACCGCAAGCCGTCGACCCCTGCCAACCGGCGGCGCCGTGGCTGGACCGGTAGCACAGCTCCGGCGCCGTACGCCTGCCGTGCGTCCAGCACGCACGACGCGATCCCGTCGATCTCGGTGGCCGGAGGACTCGCCAGCACCTCACCCAGCGGCGACTGCCCGGTCAGCGGCCACGTCGACGATACTGTCGGCGTGGAGTACGTGTCCAGAGTGCCGCGACCGCCACTGGACGGGCTGATCGACGACCTTTACTACCTGGAGGGTGCGCCGCCGTACGCCCGACTGACGCTTCCGGCAAGTCCGGCGGCGTTCCTCATCGTCAACCTCGGCGCACCGTTTCGCATCCGTGCCGGCACTGACATCGAGACCGCCGAGTACGCCGACGGCTGCGTGGTCACCACGCCCACCCGCGCGTTCGAATTCGGCTACCCACTCCGGACCCGGTCCGTCGGCGTGCACTTCAAGCCGTGGGGGCCGGCACCGTTCCTGCCGATGCCCGCGACGGAGCTGTGTGACCGGCCGGCGACCGTAGAGCAGGTGTGGGGGAGGCCCGCCACTGCCGAGCTGCGAGACCGGCTGGCCACGGCCGAGGGACCTCACGAGATGCTGACGCTGCTCGAGGGGGAGCTGATGCGACGGCTGAGCGATGCGGCCGGCCTGGGGCTGGTCCGACATACGAGCCGCATCATCGCCGCGACCAGCGGGGCGGTGGCGATCGACGACCTGAGGGTTTCCGCCGGTGTCAGCAGCACGCACCTGGCACAGCGATTCAAGGAGCTCATCGGCGTCACGCCGAAACGGTTGGCCCGCACCTACCGCTTCGCCGCCACAGTGCTCTCGATCAACCCCGCCGAACCGATCGACTGGGCCGACCTCGCCGGTGGCGCCGGCTACTTCGACCAGGCCCACTTCGGCCACGAGTTCCGGGCCTTCACCGGGCTCACACCGACCCGGTACGTCGAGGTCAGGCGGCGGTTCCTGCGCGAACATCCCGGCCACGTGCTGGATGGCTGGCCGCTGCCGACCGATTGATTTCTTACAAGAACGACAGCCCACGAAACTCTAACCTGAGGGCATCCCCAAGCAGAGGAGCACGCTCATGGGCGGCGTCGTCATGTACGGCTCAGTGTCGGTGGACGGCTTCATCGCGGACGAGAACGACCAGCCCGGACCCCTGTTCGACTGGTTGACCAGCGGCGACGTCCCATTGGACGAGAGCGGCGTGTTGAAGGTGTCACAGACGTCCCACGACTACATCCGGCCGTACTGGGACCAGATCGGGGTGACGATCGCCGGCCGCCACGTCTTCGACATGACGGACGGCTGGGATGGAAAGCCTCCGAGCGGGATCGACCACGTGGTCGTCGTGACGCACCGGCCGAAGCCCGAGGGCTGGGACCCCGAGGCGCCGTTTCACTTCGTCGACGGCGTCACGGCAGCCGTGGCCAGGGCGCAGGAGCTCGCGGGTGACCGCGTCGTCGAGGTCGCCGCTGGCGACGTCGGCGGCCAGGCGCTCGCCGCCGGCCTGGTCGACGAGGTACGCATGGACGTCGTACCCGTGGTTTTCGGGTCCGGCAAGCGCTACTTCGGGTCGGTCCGCCCGCAGCACCTGTTGGAGGATCCTGACGTGGTGATTCAGGGCAACCGGGTGCTTCACCTGCGCTATCGGGTGCGCCGTTGACTGACCAGGGCGGGCTGCGTCGCCGCAACCCGCCCCGGATCTGATCAGAGTTGCCGGTAGTAGACAGCCACCGGCAGCGGCGTGCAGCCCAGTGCTTCGTACAGGGCTCGGGCGGGCGCATGGAATCCGTCCCCGCCCGTGCCGATCGTGACGACCTCGGCGCCGAGGTCCCGCATCGCGGCGAACGCATGCTCGCACAGCACGGTGCCCGTGCCGAGCCGGCGATGCGAGGCGGACACAGCGAGGATGGTGACGCTGGCGTTTCGGCGCTCAGGCTCGACCGTCCAGGCCACGTAGCCAGCGATGGCGCCGTTGATCTCGGCTACCGCGACGTACCGGTGCTTGGCGGGGTCGTGGAGCTCGGCAACCTGCTCGACGTAGTCGTCGCGCCACCTGCCGTGCTGGTTGGCGAAGACGGCCTCGCCCACGAGAGGGCGGAAGGAGTCTTCGTAGAACGGTCCGAACGTCTCGATGGTCAGTTCGGTGAGCTGGGCCAGGTCATGCTGAAGAAACGAGCGGATACGCATGAGAGTGCCTCTCGAGCTGAGATCCTGAAAGCCAACAAATCGGGCGTCAGGTGGTCAGCCGGCGGCCGGAACGGCGGCGAGCCGACCCTCAGTGGCGCGTGCGCCAAGCGGCGAAGCAACTCATGGCAGGAATCCTACGGGCCGCCGCAACCGCATTCCTGGCACAGAGCGTCCGCCAAGGCCGCGGGAGACAGATCTCAGAGGGCAGCCGCCATCACATCGCGTGGACACCCGCCGGCCTCGCACCACAATCGACCCTCCGTCATAAGTCTCCGGCTGGTCAACGTCCTCGATCTCGTCCCAGTTGTCGATCCGGTCGAGGAAGTCCTCGCTGGCGTAGCCTGGTTCGCCCTCGGTCAGACAGTTGCCGAAGACGTGAAGGACGTCGGTGAGGTTGTCGGCCCTGGGGGAGTATCCCAACGCCTCGACGAT
Organism: Micromonospora hortensis; assembly: GCF_022230935.1. Taxonomy (NCBI): domain Bacteria; kingdom Bacillati; phylum Actinomycetota; class Actinomycetes; order Micromonosporales; family Micromonosporaceae; genus Micromonospora; species Micromonospora hortensis. Next base: position 450,728 of record NZ_JAKKFE010000012.1, on the reverse strand, counting down.
GAGCGCCCACCGCTGCGCGTCACGGTAGGAGACGGCTTATCCACGAGGTTCGGGTGCGCGCAACTGCCGCCGAGCCTGCGACGGATGAACCAGGCGCTCGTCCCGCAGGTGCGACCGGCCGTTCTCGCCGCAGGCCAGCAGGACCTCGTCCCAGGTACGCTGCCGTGGTGCAGATCGACTTGGTTGCGCTGATTGTCGACGAGTACGACCCCGCGATCGCGTTCTTCATCGACGTCCTCGGCTTCGACCTCGTCGAGGACTCCCCAGCACTGACCAATGACGGTCGAGCCAAGCGGTGGGTCGTCGTTCGGCCGCCGGGCGCTCAGACCGGGATCCTCCTCGCTCGCGGCGACGGAGAACACCAGCGCGCCGCAATCGGTAACCAGGTAGCCGGCCGAGTCGGGTTCTTCTTCCGCGTCGACGACTTCGACGCCGCTTATCGACGGATGGTCGAGGCCGATGTCACCTTCGTCCGGGAGCCGCGGACCGAGCCCTATGGCCGAGTCGCGGTCTTCCTCGACATCGCCGGCAACCGGTGGGACCTGCTCGGGGCCAATTGACGTCGCGCACCGACGATGTCGTCTGGTGTCGTCGGGTCAGGCTGGGCCGTTGACCAGCGGGTCGTGGACGCGGCCGAGGAACAGTGGTACGCCGGTGAGCCGGTCGTGGATGACGTACAGGAATGGCCGGTTGGCGAAGAACTGCGGCCCTTGCGGGATCGACGGCGGTCGGACGATGACGGCCGATGCGGCTGCCGCCTCGGTACCCTTCTCGTCCACCCCGATGAACGTCTCGTGCACCACGTCGTCGATGCACAGGGCGGGCTCGGTGCTCATGCGGGTGAAGTCGGCCTGTGACGTGAATGCCGTGGGCATGCCGAGGCTGCTCAGCGCGGCACCCAGCTCGGCCGGCAGGCGGAACGTCCACCGGGGCAGGCGCAGTTCGACGTCGGTGATCTGGAACCCGGCCAGCAACGCTCCCAGCCAGGTCGCGTCGAGGCTCGCCTCGACAGCGCTGAGATCGTCCCGGGTCGGCATGACGATGGCCATGGCAAGGCCGTCGCCCGCGTACGGCACGTCGACGGCGCGCCACCCGTCCCCCTCGAGGTAGCCCATTCTGTCGAACGGCCCGCGCATCATCGGGACGTCGACAACGGTTCCGTCATCCCTTGTGAAGGGTCCTACCGCCGTTGCCGCCGCGGTGAACGGGTACTTCCAGGCCGCCTTGAGGTAGATCGCGTTGGTCAGTATCAGGCTGGTGTTGGGGCTCACGGCGTCGGACTGCAACAGCTCCGGAATCTTCGCGTTGGTCCGATCGGACACCCAGGTGTTGATCTCCTGGCGGGCCACCTCCGGCGCGCCGCGGAAGTCGACCGGTCGCGGCGTGGCGCCGTAGTAGCCGGCCAGGGCGTCCCGGAACCGGGGCCGCAGACACAGATCGAGTCGTGTCCACAGCGCATTGGCCGTGGTCAGCCGGGGTTGCTTGACTCCGTCGCCGTCCTGGTAGCGGCCGGCGAGCGCCTGCTCGACGGTGTTGAGCCCGCTGTCGAGTGCGCGAGGGCGCGGATGCGGCGCGTGGAGCACAGTGTCCATCTCGCCTGCCGTGGTCGAGCCGGCGCCCGCCCTGGTCATCGCGAGCGCGATCGCGACCGAGTACGGCGCGCACACCACATTGTCGCCTGCCCGGGTCGATGCCACGGTGCGGTAGAGGTCGGCCGTGAAGCCGCGAACGGCGGTAGCGGCGGCCTGCATCGTGGCCGGGTCGGGTGGTACGCGGACCGCATTCGTCGCGGTGGACGGCGTGCCGGTCCAACGGAGATCACCTGGGGCGGCGGTAAGGGCAGCGGCCGCAAGCGGGACCGCCCGAAGAAGAGATCGACGCGAGACCATGTCTTGAGGTTAGAGCAGTCCCACGGAAACCCACCAGGCGTAAACCCACTTTCATCGAAACTCGGCTATGTCTGTCATTCGTACCGGTACTTCAGCGAGTCCGCCTCGGCCTTCTCGATGTCGGCAATCGTCAGCTCGGGCATTCGTAGCTGGGCCAGCGTCACCTCGGCCGAGGTCGGCTGGGCGTCCGCCGGCAGCCACTGCTCGGGCTTCCAGGCCCCGCTGCGCAACAGCGCCTTGGGGCAGTGTGGGTAGACCTCATCGATCCCCAGCACCAGCGCGCTGGCCGGTGGCTTGCCCACGGCGGTCAGCTGCGACAGCAGCTCGGGGCGAGTGGAGACGCAGGCCCGGCCGTTCACCCTGAGCGTCGTGGTACGCCCCGGAATGATGAACAGCAGCCCGGCCCGCCCCGTCGCGACGACGTTCTGCAGACTGTCCAGACGCTTGTTGCCGGTGGCGTCCGGTATTGCCACCGTCCGTGCGTCCAGGACGGCGACGAAGCCGGCGGGGCCGCCGCGCGGGGAGACGTCACAGTTGCCAGTGGCGTCGACTGTGGCGACCAGGACCAGCGACGAACAGCCGATCAACCGCCGGGTCTGCTCGGTGAGTTCGGTCATCTGCTTCCGCACGGCCGCGTCACTGGGGAGTTCGTAGGCCCGGCGCAGCGACTCCTGGTCGGGCACGGCGTCGAGGCGCAGCGAGTCGAAGGCACTGGTGGCGAGGGCTGGCGTCATGCATCGACACTAATCGACCAAGCTGACCGGTCCAGCCATCGTCGCGGCGACGGCCTTGCCGAAATCATCTTAGTCATTAAGATAAACCGCATGGTCACATCGACGGACTTCTCGGTGGCGATCGCCGGCGCCGGCCTCTCCGGCCTCTGCCTCGCCCAGTACCTGATGCGCGCCGGCATCGACGTGCACGTCTACGAGCGGGATTCGGGTCCCTTCGTCCGGCGGCAGGGCTACCGGATCATTCTCGACCGGTACGGCATCGAGGCGCTGCGCGAGAGCCTGCCACGCTCGCTGTACAACCTGGCGCTGACCACCGGCGACGAGCCCGGTGGGCAGCTACGCTTTACCGACGGCCGGCTGCGGGACGCGTTCGCCATCACCTTCAAGGACGAGCCGCACGCGACCCGCCAGGTCGACCGGCTGACCCTGCGGTCGATCCTGCAGTCCGGGCTGAACGGGCGCATCCACTACGGCAAGGACGCCGTCGCGGTGGACAGTGGCGACCCGACACGGCCGCGGCTGCTGTTCTCCGACGGCGGGGCCGCGGCGGCAACCGTCGTCGTGGGCGCGGACGGCGTCGGCTCGGCGCTGCGCGCGCAGATCATGCCGGACGCGGACCCCGCGAACACCCCGATGGCGGGCATCTACGGCCGATCGCCCCTGCGGCGCAACGGCGAGAGCGTCATCCCGGACGCGCTGCGTACCAGCGGGGTCCTGGCCATCGCCGACCAGCCGGGCCGCGCCTTCTTCTTCACCTCCATGCGGTTCGGCGAGAGCCCGCCGGAGGCGTTCGCGCGCCTGGCCCCGGGCAGTTATGCGCCCACGGGCGACGACTACGTCATGTGGGGACTGTTGCTCCGGCAGGAGGAGGTGCCCGTGGGCATCCGGGGCGACCTGCTGGCGCTGTGGCGACTGGCCTCCCGGATGAGCATGGACTTCCACACGGTCATCCGGCGGCTGGTCGGCACGGCCGAGCTGGACGCCACGGTGCTCAACCTCTTCGCCACCGGCCAGCGTCCGCGCCGGTGGGCAGTGCCCCGGGCGACGATGATGGGCGACGCCGTGCACGTCATGCCGCCGTTCGGCGCTCACGGCGGCAACACCGCGCTGCGCGATGCCGCCCTGCTCGGCCGCAGGCTGGTCGAGGCCCAGGCCAGCGGCACGCCGGTGGAGGCGGCGATAGCCAGCTACCAGGACGAGATGGTGCCCTACGCCTTCCGCGCCGTCGACACCGCCGCCAGGCTGATGCGCCGCCTCACCGGGGGAGCGGCCGCACCCCACTGGGTGCTGACCCGCGTGCTACCTCGGCTGCACCGAGTCACCGTCCCGGAGGGATGATTGCGGGCATGTCCCACCAGCCGGCCCGTGCGTCCGTGATCGACGACCTCATGCGCGCCGGACGGGAGACGTCGCGGCTGTCCATGGTGTTCCGGTACGCCATCGCGGAGCGGCTGGGTCTCACCGTGAGCGACCTGGAGTGCCTCGACTACCTGGCGGACGTCGGGTCCGCCAGCGCTGGGCAGGTCGCCGAGCGGACCAACCTCACCACTGGGGCCGTGACCAGCATGCTCCGCCGGCTCCAGCAGGCGGGCTACGTGACGGCCGAGCGCGATCCGGCGGACCGGCGGCGGTTGATCGTCGCTCTGCGGCCGGAGCGGATGGCCGAGTTGGAGCGACCGTACGAGCGGTTCGCCGAGCGGGCGGAGCGGCTCGTCGAGGGCTACAGCGTCGAGGAGGTCACGCTCCTGGTCCGGCACTATGACCGTATGCAGGCGATGTACCTCGCCGAGTTGGACAGCCTCCGCGGTGGCGACACCGCGCAGCGAACCGCCTGAGCCGGCGTCGCGGCTGATGCGCCGCTGGCGACGCTGGAGGCCTCCCACCCGCGATCGTGTCGGGAACCCACAGGGTGACAGTGTTGCCGCTGGCGAAAGGCGGTGAAACGTCGGCATTGGCGCGTGGTGAACGACGGGTATCCCGCGCGGGGGTCCTGCGTCGATCATTGCCCGAAGATAGATGCGAGTCACTCTCACCTCCTGGCGGAACGCCCGGGCGCGGAGGGCGAGACGTCGGCACCGGAAGCCGGGCGTGACCGAACGGCCCGACTCCGCGTCCCCGGAGGATCGCCATGCCCCGTCCCGCTCTCCGTAACCGGCTCGCGGCGTTCACCGCCGCAGTCCTGACCGCGAGCGTCCTGACGGTGACCCCGCCGTCACCGGCGCTGGCCGCCACGACGTTCGCCGCCAACGACTACTGCCTCGGCCAGTGCGCCGACATCCTGCCCCCTGGGCAGAACGGCAACGCCACGCTGGTCGCCATCCTGGCGCACCAGGCGCTCGGCACCCGCCCGGCGCACTCCAGCGACCAACTCGACGAGTACGCGAACCTGGTCTACAACTACGCCGGGCTGACCGACGAACAGATCGCCCACTTCTACAACGACGCCTCGTTCGGTGTCCCGGCCGCACAGGTGGAGAGCACCGTCTCACCGCGCGCGGACGTCACCATCGTGCGGGACAAGGCCACCGGCGTCCCGCACGTCACCGGCACCACCCGCGCCGGCACCATGTTCGGCGCCGGCTACGCCGGGGCACAGGACCGGCTCTGGGTGATGGACCTGCTGCGGCACGTCGGCCGCGGCAACGTCACCTCGTTCGCCGGCGGCGCCCCTGGCAACCGTGAGCTGGAGCAGAGCGTCTGGGCCAACTCGCCGTACACCGAGGCGGACCTCCAGGCCCAGGTGGACGCGCTGCGCACCAAGGGCGCCCGCGGCCAGCAGCTCTACACCGACGTGGTCGACTACATCGCCGGCATCAACGCCTACATCGACAGGTCGATCGCCGAGGACAACTACCCGGGTGAGTACGTGCTCGCCGGCGCCGGTAAGCCGAAGCACTTCACCATGACCGATCTGATCGCCACCGCCGGCGTGATCGGCGGACTCTTCGGCGGGGGCGGCGGCAGCGAGATCCAGTCCGCGCTGGTCCGGGTGGCCGCCCGCGCCAAGTACGGCGCGACCGAGGGCGACCGGGTGTGGGCGGCCTTCCGCTCGCAGAACGACCCGGAGACCATGCTCACCCTGCACGACGGGCAGAGCTTCCCGTACGGGGCGACGTCGCCCGGCGCGACCAGCGCGGTGCTCCCCGACGCCGGCTCGGTGGTCGCCGAACCCCTGGCCTACGACGCCACCGGCGGGGCCGCCGCCCGCACCGGCGCCAGCACCGCCACCAAGGAACTGCTCGGCGGCCTGGCCAACCTGCGCGCGCACGGCATGTCCAACGCGGTGGTGGTCTCCGGACGGCACACCACCACCGGCAACCCGGTGGCCGTGTTCGGGCCGCAGACCGGCTACTTCGCGCCGCAGTTGCTGATGCTCCAGGAGTTGCAGGGCCCGGGCATCAGCGCTCGGGGCGCCGCGTTCGCCGGGCTCAACCTCTACGTGCTGCTCGGCCGGGGCCAGGACTACGCGTGGAGCGCTACCTCCGCCTCCCAGGACCTCACCGACACGTACGCGGTGCCGCTGTGCACCACCGACGGCAGCGCCCCGACGCTGCGCACCAACCGCTACCTCTACCACGGGCAGTGCCTCGCCATGGAGGCGCTGGAGCAGCGCAACTCCTGGACGCCGACGCTGGCCGACTCCACCCCGGCCGGCTCGTACACACTGCGCGCGCTGCGCACCAAGTACGGGCTGGTGGCCCACCGGGGCCTGGTGAACGGGCAGCCGACGGCGTTCACCAAACTGCGCTCGACCTACCGGCACGAGGCTGACTCGGCGATCGGCTTCCAGGCGTTCAACGACCCGTCGGCGATGGGCAGCGCCGCGGCCTTCCAGGCGTCCGCGGCCGATGTCGGGTACGCGTTCAACTGGTTCTACGTCAACTCGACCGAGGCGGCGTACTACAACTCCGGCTCGAACCCGGTCCGTCCGGCCACCGCCGACCCGAACCTGCCCACCAGGGCGGACCCGGCGTACGAGTGGGCCGGCTGGAACCCGGACACCAACGACGCCACCTACACCCCGGCGTCGGCGCATCCGCAGTCGGTCAACCAGGACTACTACGTCAGCTGGAACAACAAGCAGGCGCGGGACTTCGGGGCGGCGGACGGCAACTTCAGCTTCGGCTCCGTACACCGGGCTCAGCTGCTCGACGGCCCGGTGCGCGCCGCGATCGCCCAGCGCAAGCTCGGCCGCGCCGACGTCGTCACGATCACGGCGGATGCGGCGGTGACCGACCTGCGCGGCCAGCAGGTCCTCGGCGACCTGCTGCGGGTGCTGGACAGCACGCCGGTCACCGCTCCGGCGCTGGTCGACGCGGTGGGCAAGCTGCGCGCCTGGCAGCAGGCCGGGACCCGCCGGGTGGAGACGTCACCCGGCTCGAAGGTCTACCAGCACGCCGACGCCATCCGGATCTTCGACGCCTGGTGGCCGCTGCTGGCCTCGGCGCAGTTCCGCCCCGGCCTCGGGCCGGATCTCTACGCCGCGCTGGTCGACGCCATCGAGGTGAACGAGGCGCCGTCGGGCGGCCAGAACGGGGGGCGCGACGGCGCCGTGAGCTGGGCGTTGCAGGGTCAGGCGCACAAGGGCTCGTCGTTCCAGCACGGCTGGTGGGGTTACGTCGACAAGGACCTGCGGACCGTGCTCGGCGACCCGGTGGCCGGTGGGCTGGGCCGCGCGTACTGCGGCAACGGCAACCTCGCCGCGTGCCGGCAGGCGCTGCTCGACGCGCTCGGCCAGGCCGCCGTGGTGCCGGTCACCACTGTCTACCCGGGTGACAAGTCCTGCGGTGCCGGCGACCAGTGGTGTGCCGACTCGATCGCCCAGTCCGGGCTCGGCGGCATCACCCACCCGGTGATCGCCTGGCAGAACCGCCCCACCTACCAGCAGGTCGTCTCGTTCCCGGCGCGCCGGGGCGACGACGTCACCAACCTGGCGCAGGGCCGCCCGGCCACCGCGTCGAGCACACAGTTCCTGACCGGCCACACCCCGGGCAAGGCGGTCGACGGCAGCCTCGGCAGCCGGTGGGCGAGCAGCTACAACGACAACCAGTGGCTCCGGGTCGACCTCGGCGCGGCCCGCAGCGTCAACCGGGCGGTGCTGCGGTGGGAGTCCGCTCACGCCACCTCGTACCGGATCGAGGTCTCCGGCGACGGCAATTCATGGACGCCGGTGTTCGCCACTACCGCCGGCAACGGCGGCGTCGACAACGCCACCTTCGCCCCGGTCACCGCCCGCTACGTGCGGGTGTACGGGGTCAAGCGGGCCACCTCGTACGGGTTCTCGCTCTACGAATTCGAGCTGTACGGAAAGTGACAGTGCCGGGAGGGGTCGGCGGGAATCACTCGCCGGCCCTTTCGGTGCACAGCGGGGCCCTAGCGCGTCGGGTCCTCGGACGGCGGCACCAGGAACGATCTGATGTGTTCCAGCGCCATGTCCAGAGCGACTTCCATGGGAGCGACGTCGTGTGCGGCGTTCGCCAGCAGGTAGCCGCCCTGCAGAGCGGCCATCAATCCCGTGGCCAATTTCTCCGGGTCGGCGTCCTGGCGCAGTAGGCCGCTGTCGCGCATCCGGTGCAGACCATCACTGATCAGCTTTTCCCATGCCGCGAACGTCTCCGACAGGGACGATCGAGCCTGCTCATCTTGATCAGACAGCTCCAGAGTCATCGACCCGAGGCCGCACCCGTACTTGCCGTTGTTCAGCGAGTTGGCCTGGACCAGCGCGTTACGCCACCGGACCAGCCCTGAGAACGATCTGAGTCGTTCGAGCCCCGCGCGTTCACGCTGAAGCACGAGCGCGCCTCGATGTTTGACCAAGGCGCGCACGAGTTCCTGCTTGTCGGCGAAGTGGTGGTAGAGCTGAGACTTGCTCGTCTGGCTTGCCTCGCGGATGTCGTCGAGGGTCGTCGCGTTCACTCCGCGCACGAGCATGAGCCGGTTCGCTGCCTCGAGGATCCGCTTTCGCGTCGCGATGCCCCGTTGACTGATCCGCCGCCTGTTCGTCGGCGCAGCCAGCTGCTCGTCGCTCATCTGTCAAGTCTATCCGGCACACCAGATGATCTAGGTGGAGTTGGACCTCGGAGTCCATCATGCGTCATGGCGCATTGCGTGCTGGTGAAGGGCGGGCACGCGTTCCCATGGCTTGGTGGACGGGGGCACCACTATCCCCAGATCAATCATTGGTACGACCTCACCTGGACCCTTCGGTCCTAGAGCGCGAAGGGCTCGCCGGACCGGCGCGCGGACCGGGGTCCGCGCGCCGGAGGTGTCAGGCCGTCGCCCGCTTCGGAAGCTTCCACCCGGGCCGGGGGAAGTGGCAGGTGTATCCGTTGGGGTAGGTCTGCAGGTAGTTCTGGTGCTCAGGCTCTGCTTCCCAGAAGTCGCCTGCCGCCGTGACCTCGGTAACGACAGTGCCGGGCCACAGGCCCGAGGCGTCGACGTCGGCGATGGTGTCCTCGGCGACCCGCTTCTGCTCGTCGCTGGTGTAGAAGATCGCCGAGCGGTAGCTGATGCCGATGTCGTTACCTTGGCGGTTCTTCGTCGACGGGTCGTGGATCTGGAAGAAGAACTCGAGCAGCGCGCGGAAGTCGGTCTTGTCGGTGTCGTAGACGACCTCGATGGACTCCGCGTGGGTGCCGTGGTTGCGGTAGGTGGCGTTCGGGACGTCGCCGCCGCTGTAGCCGACGCGCGTGGACACGATGCCGGGCTGGCGGCGGAACAACTCCTCCATGCCCCAGAAGCAGCCGCCGGCGAGGATTGCCTTTTCGGTGTTCACGTCGTCTCCTTGCCTGTCGTCGTGCCAGCCCACCTGGACACGTAGGTACAGACGCTCTCCTGGTCGGTCATATTCCCGCACCCTCGATTCTATCTGGACTCTTGAGTCCAGGAACGATCCTGTCCAGCCGTGCCAGGCGCCCGCGCCGCTGATGAGGTTGAACTGGCACTTCCTGCTCGGCCACAGCAGTAACCCCGCGCCCCAATAGTGGACTTGACAGACCAGTTTTACCGTAGCTAGGTTCGGGATGACCGACGGGCGGCTCCGGTAGCGACGAGGAGCCCGACTTACCCGTCGGCGTCAGTTCGACACACGTCCCCGCCCCTCTCGGCGATGTCCTCGCGCCCCAACCACTGCCGATCAGCGTGGTGTGCACGGCGTCGAGGCTTGGCGCCGTCAATGCGGGGAAACGGACATGCGCTCCTCGTGCCAGTGCAGACGAGGGCTGGATGCAGGGAGATATCTGATGAAGGCGATAGTGGTGACGGACGAGGCTGCGGGAACGGCCGGGATGACGCTGGTGGAGCGGCCTGAGCCGGAACCGGCACTCAACGACGTCGTCGTTCAGGTTCACGCGTCGGGGTTCGTCCCGACCGAGATGGCGTGGCCCTCGACCTGGACCGATCGCCTCGGCCGTGACCGGACTCCGTCGATACCCGGGCACGAGCTGGCCGGGGTGGTCAGCGCTCTCGGGTATGGCACCACGGGGCTGTCGGTGGGACAGCGGGTGTTCGGCCTGACGGACTGGACCCGCGACGGCACCCTGGCGGAATACGTGGCCGTCGAGGCGCGCAACCTCGCGCCGCTGCCCGGCGACGTCGACTTCACTGTGGGAGCGAGCCTGCCGATCTCTGGCCTGACCGCCTGGCAGGGGTTGTTCGAGCACGGCCGCCTGCAGGCGGGGCAGAGCGTCCTCGTGCACGGCGCGGCCGGCGCAGTCGGGTCGATGGTGACGCAGCTCGCCCGGGAGTTCGGCGCCTACGTCATCGGCACCGGGCGCGCCGCCGACCGTCAGAGGGCGCTCGACTTCGGCGCACACGAGTTCGTCGACCTCGGCAACGAGGCAGTGGAAGACGTCGGTGGGGTCGACCTGGTTTTCGACGTCATCGGCGGTGACATCGGGAAGCGGTCGGCAGGCCTGATTCGAGCCGGAGGAACACTGGTGTCCGTTGTCGGACCGTCCGAGGCGCGGCCGGCGGGCGGCCTGGCGATAGATTTCGTCGTGATGCCCGATCGCACCCAACTGGGGGAAATCGTCCAGCGGGTACGGGACGGGCGACTGCGGACGAACATCGGCAACGTCGCAGACCTCGACGACGCCGTCGCCGCTCTCAACCCGACCAAGCGGATCACCGGAAAGACGATCATCCGCGCTCGCTCCTAGGTTCGGGCACAGCGACAGTCGCGGTCAGCGCCTCGCCACCACTCCGCTTGCCGGCGCCGGCTCCCCGGCCGCACGAGTGCAACTGCTCCGGTGAAGCGATCGTCGAGCGGCTGACGCGGTTGCGGTCAGCTGTTGTTCGCCGATGTTGGCCGCCTGCCACTGGACGGGGTGGCACCCTGAGCACGTGGACTGGGCAGTGAGCCGGGGGAAGCTGGCATCGGGACTACGGTGAGCGGCCTCTGATGCGTACCGCGTTGATCGTAGTGGCCGCGCTGGCGACGGCGGTGGTCGTGGACCTGGTCTCTGGCATGGTCGTCCGCCGGGTAGCCCGCGGCCGTTACCGGTGGCTGCTGGAGCCCCTGCGGCATGCCTGCCGCCGCCCGGCGGCGGCGCTGCTGCTGGTCGGGGCGCTGTACTACGCGCTGCCGTTGGGTCCGGCCGAATGGCAGCCTCATCTGCGGCACGTCGCCCGGGTGGCGTTGGTGATATCCGGGGCATGGTTGGTGAACAAGGCGTTGCACGTGGCCGAGGCGGTCGCGTTCAGTCGACTGCCTGGTGACGCGGTCGCCAGCCGGCGGGTCCGGCGGGCCCGGACGCAGATTCGGCCCATGCGGCGGCTCACGGTCGCCGTGGTCACGATCGTCGCGATCGGCCTGATCCTCATCACCTTCCGGCCGGTACGCCTCTTCGGCGTCTCCGTGCTGACGTCGGCGGGCGTGGTCGGCGCGTTGATCGGCCTCTCGGCCCGTACCGCGCTCGGCAACGCGTTCGCCGGTGTCCAGGTCGCCTTCGCCGACGGCCTGCACGTCGGCGACGTGCTGGTGGTGGACGGCGAATGGGGCCGAGTTGAGGAGGTGAAGCTGACCAACGTGGTGATCCGGCTCTGGGACGAGCGGATGCTCATCCTGCCGACCACGTACTTCACCGAGCGGCCGTTCCAGAACTGGACCCGGAACGAGTCCCGGGTTGTCGGCAAGATCCAGATTCATGTCGACCACACCGCCGACCTGGACGACCTGCGCCGGGAGGCGCGCCGGCTGGTCGAGTCCTCACCGCTGTGGGATCGCGACCAGTGGGTGCTCCAGATGGTCGACTCCACTCCACAGACAGCGGTCATCCAGGTGCAGGCCTCGGCCGCCGACGGCGCCAGCGCCTGGGACCTGCGCTGCGATCTGCGCGAAGGGCTGGTCAGCTACCTTCGCGACCATCATCCGCAGTGGTTGCCCCGCACCCGCGGTCAGTATCAGCCTTGAGTAGGGCGGGCCCGACGGCCCGCTTACCTCCCGCCGCGGGACTGCCCGCTCTTCTCGTCCCGCCAGCCATCGGGTTGCGGGTGATAGCCGTAAGCGGCGGCCCGAACCGTCTCCTCGTTCTCGAGCCCGGAGCCGATCGCGCCGCCGACGGTGGCCAGCGAGCTGGTGATCCAGGCGAGCGTCAGATAGTCGGTGACGTCGACCGGCCGCTGCAAGGTCTGTTCCAGGACTGATGTGTCGATCAGCAGCGCCGCGACGAGCACCGTTCCCACGAACAACACCACGTAGGACAGCACCGTGGCCAGAGTGAGGGTGAGGATCGTACCCAGGTTGAACAGCCGTGCCAGCTCGGTCGGCGTCTCGCGGCTCGGTTTCTCCCACAGGTCGTGCGCGACGATCAACCAGGCCACCAACGCTGTCAGCCCGAGCACCATGATCACGGCGAGCCGCAGTCCGCCGAGCGCAGCGCCCATCTGCCAGATGGTGTCCGTGGTGAGTGCGAACGCGGCAGTGCCGAACGCGCCCACCAGCAGCTTCGACAGGCCCAGCAGGGCTCGCCCCGGACGGTTGGCGCGAACCATGCCGATCAACAGCCGTAACCGGCCGATGAGCCGCGAGGCGACGTAGCGCCGCTCACCGGTGTCGGCCTCGCCGACGACCCGGTGGACGGCGGGAACCCGGCTTGCCGTCTCGGCCGGTGCCCAGCCGCCAGGCGGCACTCGCTGGTCGGTTGCGTCGGTCAGCAGCCGGCTCACCAGATCCGGAACGGCTGCGCGGGCCGCTCGCAGCTGGTGCAGTCCCAGCGCGGGCAGGGACACCACAGCGACTCGACGCCGAGCGGAGGTCTGCGCGACCAGCGGCACCCGCTCGGCATGCAGCGGCAGGTCGGTCAGGCAGACGGCGACGTCCCACTGGTCGTCGGCACGCCGTTGGGCGAGATCATCGAGTAGCGCCTCAACGCCGCCGTCGCGGCGCGGCGCCACGTCGCCCCAGCCTTCCCGGACGATCCACCGCACGTCCGCGTTCACCCGCTCGGCGAGCCCGCTGGTCAGCTCGGCGGTGAGCCGCGCGGCCACCCGGGCCGGGTGGTCCGGCGGGGTTGCCACCAGTCCGACGACGATCTCCGGGCGGTCCTGTTCACTCTGCGTCATCGGTGCTCCTCACCGGTAGCCAGGCTCGGCCGCTGACGGCGAACAAACCGGGGCCTCAGGCGCCGTCGCGGCGGCTCCCGTGTCGACTGAGGTAGCGGTACCGCCAGGCCGCCGGGAGGAGCACCCGACCAGCCCGTACAGCGCCACCGCGAACCGCACTCGTCGAACCGGGCACCCCGCCCACGCAGCCTAAGAGACCGCCCCGATCGGTGCAGCGGATTCAGTTGAAGGGCTCCGCCGCCGCCACCACCGCCCGCCTCGCTCGCCGAACTGATGCGCCTGGCCCATGGGCCACCTGCGGCCCGATGTGGTCCTGGACGACCTTGTCCTCATGCTGATGGCCAACGGTGGCCTGATCGGCACCCAGCAGTGTGCCGCTGAGGCCGGCGGGGGGAGACCACCGGACAATGGGGCGATGAAGCGAGACGTGAGCCTGATGCGGTTGACTGGTACGCGCGCCAACGGCGCGGTGGCGACGGGCGCGGCGGCTACCGGCGCCAGGGCTGCGGGGGCGGCGTCGCTCGGTGCCCTCGCCGTGGGGGCGCTGGCTGTGGGAGCCGTGGCCGTCGGGGCGCTGGTCATCGGGCGGCTGGCGATCCGCCGGGCGGTCGTGCGGGAGTTGCGCGTCGGCCGGTTGGAGATCGACGAGTTGGTGGTGCACAGCCGGCCCACTGCCGAGGGATGACCCACGGACGGGGTGGACAGCCGGTCGGCTGCCCACCCCTGGCATCGGGTCAGTAGCGACGCAGGACGCGCTTGTCCGCGTCCAGGTGGCGGTCGAGTTTGATCACGATGAACTCGTTGTTGTCCGCCTGTCCGGCCGTCCGGCCCGCCGATGACGGGAAGTTGTTGTCGTTCAGGACGGCGAGCGTGCGGTCGTCGAGGATTACCACGTCCTCGATCGTCTGGAACGGGAATGTGAACGGGTCACCGAACCCGCCGACGTGCCGAGGGTTGCCGATTGCCATCAGGTCGGCGACCAGCGTCTTGTCGAGCAGTCCGTCGCGGTTCCGGTCGCGCTTGTCGGCGAGATAGATCTTCTTGACCTTTGCCGTCTCGCCCTGGCCGTTGTCGCGTTCGATGATCAGGAAGCGGTCGCGATCGACCATGATGGCGTCACCGATCGCGTGAGCGGGAGAGTCGAGCGCGTAGGCCCAGCGCCGGCCGGTGTAGGTGTTGGTCCGGGTGTCGAACTCGTTCAGCCGGAGGGTGCCGGCCGGGTCCCCAGTGGTCGTGCCCTCGAGCAGCGGGTAGAGCGTGCGACCGTCTGGCGACTGGGCCATGCCCTCGAAGCCCTTGCTGCTGGCGAGGTTGGCCGGGGTCGCACCGCGGCCTGGGTTCTCGGGGGCGAACACCCCGGGCAGCGGCACCGGTGCCTGTAGCAAGCGGCCCGCCCGGTCGAAGTGCAGCAGGTACGGACCGAACTCGTCACCGAGCCAGTACGTGCCATCCGCCGTCCGGGTGATCGACTCGACGTCGAAGTCGGCTCCGGTGAGCACGCGGTCGGCACGAGTGAGCGGGAAGCGCACCTTGCCATACGGGTCGGTCAGGTTGATGCCACCGAGCACGTCCACGGCGCCGCTGCCGAAGTCGGGCGCGACCCGCTGAACGCGCAGCACGAAGTCGGCACTGTTGGCCTTGTTGCCGAAGCCGTTGTCGGACAACACGTCGAAGGTGCCGTCGGTGTTGCGCAGGACGCCGCTGAACCCCTGGATCGGTTGGTCGGCGAACGGCGGGGTGATCCCATTGACGGGGGCACTGCCGAGCGACGAGCCGGACGGTTCGCTGCCGGGAACGAAGGTTGCCGCTGGCAGCGCGGCGAACCTCAACAACTCGGCCTGGCCCCACGTGTTCCGCTCGGCCGCGGCCGCTGTCGCGGCGCCCGGCAGCGTCAGGGTCAGGGCGACCACCGCAGCGGTCAGTCCCACCCGCTTGCTTACTGCCATCAATCCTCATCTCTCCACGTACGAGCAGGGTGTTCTCGGTCCGCTGGCACCGTAGAGCGACGTGGTGAATTCGAACTGGCCACAGGGGAATGCGCGCTCAAACCGTGCTGTCACTTTGCCGGCGAATGCCGCACGGCTGTCAGCCGCACCCGGGGGTACCGGCGGACGGTGAGCACCCCGGCGCTCGCCACCAGCGTCCCCGCCAGGAGGTACGTCCAGCGGTCGTGAGCCGCGCCCCAGCCGTCGCCCACGCCGACGAGTAGTGCCACCGGGGTCGGCAGCAGTGCCACCACCGCCATCCCGAGCAGCAGCATCGGCGCGGCGAGTGGACTGCCGATCCCGCGCGGCGAACGCCGCCAGCCGATTGCCGACGCGAGGAACGCGACCGCCGCGACGGTCGCGGCCTCACGGGTCAGGTCCGTGTACGGCAGCGATGCCGTTTCTGGCCCGGACCGTGTCACCAGCAGCGCTGCCGCCCAGCACGCACCGCCGACGACCGCGGCGAGGGCCGCTCGGATCAGCGCGCCGAGCCAGGCCGGAACCGGCACGGTCTCCGTGGTCGGCTTCGCCGGGTCGTCGAGCGTGAACGTGACGCCGAGGCCGATGCAGGCCATCACCAACCGCAGCAACGTGAGGTGCTCGTCGGGAGGCAGGACCGACCCGGTCACGGCCGGTGGGGTCACGATCGCCGCGCCGACGACCCCGGCCGCCAGCAGCGGCGAGATGCGCGTCGCCCGCAGCGTCGGCCAGAGCAGCGCCGCCGCCGTCCGCAGTCGCCCGGCCCGCCGCCGCGCGGGCCCACCGGCCGCCGGCCCCGACGCGCTGACGGCGGGCACGTCGCTCACGGGACGCACGGCGGCGCCTCGTCGTCCGGCGCGAGCGGCTGGATCGGCACCCCGAAGATGGCGCCGAAACGCTCCAACGGTGTGTCGGGCGCCGTCAGCTCGGCCCAGTGCCGCTCGACGAGTGGTGGCACCTCGTCGGACTGCCGTTTCAGCAACTCCAACGCCGGTGCCGCCGCCCGGTCGGGTGCCAGGATGCCGTACAAGCCCGATATGTCGCTGAAGACGAGCGCACCGGTGCTCGTCTCGTCCAGCGAACGCATCCCGGCCAGGGTGGTCGGCGACGCCTGCCCGACCAGCCACACCAGGAGCGCCGCCCGCGCCCCGCAGAGGAAGTTCCCCCCGTCGTACGCCTTCGCGGCCATCAGCCGGTAGGCAACCTCGGCGGCCAGGGCGGCCGCTGCCCGATCGTCGCCCCACGCGGTGTCGACCCGGACCGCCTCCGGGGTGCCCGCCGCCGCGTCCTCGACCTTCCAAGCGGCCACCGCCTGCATGGCCTCGGCGACGGACCCGGAACCCCCGGCCGAGATCTCCTCGGCGAGGGCCCGCTGCCGCACCGCGAGCGGTGGCCCGGACGAGGCGGCGCTGTCCGGCACGACCGCGCGTACGGCGGTGACCACCGACTCCCACCCGGGAACGAACCCGTCGAACCCGTCGAAGTAGCAGTAGGTGACGTCGCTTCGCATGGTGCACGACTGGATGCTCGCCGGCCGGTCTCTGACGGTCGCGCGGGCCACCGCGATGTCGGGGTCGGGTCGCGACTGGGCCAGCCCGCCGCCGACGGTGAGGATCAGCCCGACGGCGAGCCCGGCCGCGACGACCGACCGCCGTGCGTGGGCCCGAGCCACGGCGGCCGCGACGAGCAGCACGGTGATCCCGAGCAGGTAGACCAGGTGCCGGGCCGCGGGCCGGTCGGAGACACCGGCGGGCACCGGAGCCGGGAACTCACTGATGTAGACCGGAAACAGGAAGCGCCAGCCGGTCCCGATGAGCATCAGGGTGGTCACCATGATCGCCGCGTACTCCAGCACGAGGACGAGCAGGGCGAGCAGGGGGGCGACCAGCACGGAGCGGATCAGCACCCCGGCGAGCACCCCGACGGCGCCGAGGAGCAGCGTCAGCGCCGACGGGGTCAGCAACGTGGCGACGTCGACCGACCCGGCAGCGCCCGGGAGCGCCGCGGAGACCCCGACCCGGACGCCGACGAGCACGAGGCTGAGGCCGGCCAGCGGCAGCAGTGCCAGCAGGAACCCGCCGACCCGCCAGGCCGGCGGCAGGACCAGCACGTCGTAGGACGCGTCGACGTGGTGTCGGTGCGCCCGTAGCGTGACGAGGTTCGCCACGATCAGCGCCGACCCGCCGAGGACCGGCAACGCGAGCAGCTGGATGGTGATCAGCTCGTCGGGGAGCACCGGATATCGGTTGGCCGAGCCGGACAACGAGCCCCACAGCCACGGGCCGAGGAACAGCAGCGCGGCCGCGATGGTGAGCGGGTGTCGCAACATCCGGACCGACTCGAACCGGGTGAGGGCGAGCATCGCTCGCCGACGCCCGTGCGTGGACGACGGCGTCGGACGGGCCGACGCGGCCACCGTCAGGGTCGCGGTCATCGCGTGCCGCCCGCGACCGCCGATGCCTCGGTGACGACGCCGACAAGCGTCAGGTAGCCGTCCTCGATCGACGGCTGCACCAGCGCGGCCCCGGGTGGTGGGTCGCCAACGTGGCGGTGCAGCCCCGTGCCCGTCCGCCACGACGCCAACGCCCCTGCCTGGCGCGCCGCGCTCGTCCACACCCGACCGGCGGCCAGCCCGGCCAGCTCCACCGGGGTGCCCTCGAACCGCACTCGGCCCCGGTCGAGGACGATCACCTCCTGGCACAGCGACATGACGTCCTCGGTCTGATGGGTGGACAGCAGCACCGTCTTGCGCTCGCCGAGGTCCGCGATCAGCTCCCGGAACCGCAGCCGCTGCTCCGGGTCGAGGCCGACCGTCGGCTCGTCGAGGATGACCAGGTCCGGGTCGCCGACCAGGGCGGCCGCCAGCGCGAGCCGTTGCCTCATGCCGCCGGACAGGGTCCGGATCCGGGATCGCCGTCGGTCGTCGAGGCCGACGGCGGAGAGCACCCGGGCGACCTCGGTGTGCCGCGTAGCCCGGTGGGTGAGCTCCTTGAGGATCGCGACGTAGTCGACGAACTCGAACGCGGTGAACGACGGGTGGAAGCCCGGGTCCTGCGGCAGGTAGCCCAGCAGCCGCCGGACCGCGAGCCGCCCTGGTGGTGTGCTCGGGTCGTGGCC
The DNA here is from genome assembly GCF_022230935.1 of Micromonospora hortensis. NCBI lineage: Bacteria > Bacillati > Actinomycetota > Actinomycetes > Micromonosporales > Micromonosporaceae > Micromonospora > Micromonospora hortensis. The sequence goes on along the minus strand of NZ_JAKKFE010000012.1, from coordinate 432,461 downwards.
GAAGACCCGCAGCGATCCGCCGTCGGCCGGCAGGGCGGTCGCCACGATCCGCAGCAGCGTCGTCTTGCCCGCGCCGTTCGGGCCGAGCAACCCGGTCACCCCGGTGCGCAACGTGAACGACACGTCCTCCAGCGCTGTGGTGCGCCCGTACCGCAGCGCCAGACCGGTTGCCTGAACGGCAGTCATGAAACCCTCCTCATGAAGTTGGGGACGTGGTAGCGGTCGTAGGTGCCGCGCTGACGGGACAGCGCCACCGCGGCGATCCCGCCAACGATCACGACGCCGACCTGCCCGGCCACTGTGAAGATGAGCCGGTCGCCGACGGTGACGGCGACCACCGCCGCCCAGCCGACGCCGACGACGACCGCGGCCGGCACCGCGCCGAGCCGAGGCGAGAGCAGCACCGACAGCACTGTCAGGGCGAGCGAGGGCAGGAACCAGCCGGTCGCGCGCAGCCCGTACTCGTAGATGAAGAGGCTGGCCACGGCGGACAGCGCGGTGGTCGCGGACAGGACAGCGAGGCACCGCAACAGCAGTAACCGGAACGAGCGGATCGGAGCGACCACAGTGATCTCGTCGGTGGGGTCGATGCCGGGCGCGAAGGACATCGCGACAGCGACCAGCGGCAACAGCGGGGCTACGGCGAGAAAGACGACCGGGTCGGTGAACACGGCGACCGTCGCCGTCAACGCGGCAGTGACCGCGATCGCCAGCAGCCACGACAGTCGCAGCGCCGGCGTCGCCGCGAGCAGCCGCGCGGTGTGGTCAGGCACGCCCACCGTGGTCATCAAGCGTTCGACAGGCCCCGGTCGCGGCGCGTCCAGGGTGGCGTCGAGGCGGGCCCAGCCGCCGTCGACCGCCCACCGGAGGTCGACTGTCGCGGCGGCGGCGAGGCGTTCGCGGCACTCACCGCACGCGACCAGGTGCGCTTCCGTGGACCACAGACCAGGGGCGGCGAGGGTACGGGTGGCGTAGGCCCGTAGGTCCTCGTCGAGTAGATGCCAGGTCATGTCAACTCCTCTCGCAGCTGCCGGCGGGCGCGCATCGCCCGGGTCTTGACGGTGCCGGCGGGGATGCCGAGCAGGACGGCGGCCTCGGCGGTGGAGAGGCCGTCGAGGACGGTGGCGCGGATGACGGCGCGTAGCTCCGGGGAGAGACGGGCGAGGGCGCCGCCGAGGTCGCCGTGCTCGAGACCGATGAGGACCTGCTCCTCGGCGGACGACTCGTCGCGGCCGCGCAGGCGGGCCAGAAGCCGGCCGAGCCGGTCGCGGGACGTGCGGCGACGCAGCGCGTCGATGAGCCGGCGCGACCCGATTCGCCACAGCCAGGCAGCGGCGTCGGTGTCGCGAGGGCGGAAGGAAGCCGCGGCGCCGGTCCACACGGCGAGGAACGTCTCCTGCACGACATCGTCGATGAGGGCGTCGTCGGCGCAGCGGTAGCACAGGCGCAGACGCAGCCACGGCGCGTGCCGGCGGTAGAACGCCTCGAACGCGTTCCGGTCGCCGCCTGCGATCAGGGCCAGGAGGCCGACGTCGTCCTGGACGGTCATGCCTACCTATCGCAGCGGCACCGAACTTTGGTTCGCAATGGTGGCACGACTTCTCGTTCCTGGTCGGCGCGCCGCACGACCGAGTGCGATTCCGGTGTGCCGACCATTCGAAGCGCCGGGCCTACCGCCCGCCGGAAAGACCGGCTGGCGGTAGGCCCGGCGCCGTCACCCGTCAGCGGCCCTGCAGGCGCTTCACGTTGTCGCCGAAGGTCCAGCCCTTCGACCCGTCCCAGTTCGCCGACCAGGTCATCAGGCCCTTGAGGCCGGGCACGGAGTTCCAGGCCTGCGTGACAAGCGACGTCGGCAGGTAGCCGCCGCCCGCCCCAATCTGCGCCGGCAGACCCGGGACCTGCTTGTCGTACGGCACCCGGATGGTGGTGCCCTGGATGGTGAGCCCGTTGTTCAGGCACTGCGTCTGCACGGTGAAGCCCTGCACGGTGCCCGCCGGGTACGAGTCGCCGGCGCAGCCGTACATGCTGCCGTTGTAGTACTGCATGTTCAGCCACCAGAGCCGGCCGTTGTCCACGTACTTCTTGATGATCGGCAGGTACGAGCCCCAGATCGAGCCGTAGACCACGCTGCCGCCGGTGACGTAGGCCGTCTCCGGTGCCATGGTCAGGCCGAAGTTCGACGGCATCCGGGCCAGCACGCCGTCGATGATCCGGATCAGGTTGGCCTGCGACGTGGACAGGGTGTTGATGTTGCCGCTGCCGGTCAGGCCGGTCTCGATGTCGATGTCGATGCCGTCGAAGTGGTAGGCCGTCAGGATCGGCACGATCGTCGCGATGAACCGGTCGGCGACGGCGGCGGAGCTCAGGTCGATGCCCGCTGCGGCTCCGCCGATCGACATCAGGATGGTGGCGCCGGCCGCTTTGGCCTGGCACATCTCGGCCGGGGTGGCCACCTTCACGCCGACGTCCATGCCGTTCTCCCAGAGGACGGTGCCGTCCGAGCGGATCACCGGGAACGCCGCGTTGATCACGTTGTAGCCGTGCTGGTTGAGCCGGCTGTCGGTGATCGGGATCCAGCCGAGGCCGGGGTGTACGCCGTTGGAGGCTCCGTCCCAGTTCTCCCAGTAGCCCTGCAACACCTTGCCGGTGGGCCGCGACTTCACCGCACAGGTCCCACCGGTCGGCGGCGGTGTGGTGGGGGGAGGTGTGGTTGGTGGTGGGGTGGTGGGCGGCGGGGTCGTCGGTGGTGGGGTGGTGGGCGGTGGCGTGGTTCCCGAGCACGCGCCGAGGTCACGCCACAGCGATGGGGTCGAGGCGGGGTTCCAGCCGGCGCCGGGGTGTGCGGTGTGGGTGACCAGCGCCTGGTAGAGCCGGCCGCCGTAGGTGACCTGGGTGCCCGTCTGGTAAGTGGGGCCTTCGGCCCAGGTGGGGGCGGTGCAGGCGACCATCGGGACGGCGTTGGCCGAGGGCACGGCCGCCATGCTGCTGGGGACGAAGGCGACGGCGGCCGTGACGGTCATCGCCGCCCCGGCTACCACTGCGAATATTCGACGGCTTCTCATGGCTCACTCCCCAGGCTTCGATGACCCGCGACCTCCACATATTGACGTTCATGAGAGTTAATATCAAGGGTTGTTTACAGATGCCGGGAAGTCGGGGGAGTGGCCGACCCTCGTGGCCACGAACCTGCGTGCGGCGACTCTTCGCGGGGGCCGGTCGTCGCGTCCACCGGCCGGTCGAGGGAGCCCCGGGACGCACGAACGGCGTCCGACCTGGTCCGGCGACCAACCCTCACCCAGCAACACGACGCGTACCGCAGTGTTCGCCTGACCGACGACTCGGCTTGACGTCTCGGCCAGATCCATCTACATCCATATAGCCATGACCGCACATCACCCACACCACTGCCACCACGACAACGGATCCGACGACGACGTGCCGTACGGCCAGGTGGAGATTCCCGCGGGCCTCGGCCGACGGGCGCTCCTGGCCGGTGCCGGCGGAACGTTGATGCTGGCCGCGCTGCCGACCGCCGCCAGGGCGACCAACACGACGATGGCCGGCGCCCCGACCGCTGCGGTCGGCGCCGGCCGGTCGTCCCTGATCACCCAGGGCACCACGCTGGTCCACGCCGACATGCACAACCACACGGTCATGTCGGACGGCGACGGCAGCGCCGAGGCCGCGTTCGCCTCGATGCGCGAGGCCGGCCTGGACGTCGCCGCGCTGACCGATCACGCCACCCTCTTCGCCATCGACGGGCTCAGCTCGTCCGAGTGGCGGACCACCGGTGAACTGGCCAACGCGGCCAACGACCCCGGTCAGTTCACAGCGATCCGCGGATTCGAGTGGTCGCATCCGTTGCAGGGCCACATCAACGTCTGGAACACCTCCGACTTCGCCGACCTGTTGCGGGCCGGCAGCCCCGGCAGCCTGTACAACTGGCTCGCCGGCCGGCCCGGGGGTCTGGCGAGCTTCAACCACCCCGGTCGGGAGGCGGGCCGGTTCAACAACTTCTCCCTCAACGCCTCGGTCCGCGATCAGCTCGTGGGGCTGGAGATGTTCAACCGGACCGACGACTTCCTGTTCGAGGGCTGGTCGTCAGGCGTGGCGTCGCCGCTGGTGGCCTGCCTGAACGCCGGTTGGCGGCCCGCTCTGACCGGTGTCACCGACGAGCACGGCACCACGTGGGGCTTCCACGAGGGCAAGGGCCGCAGCGGCCTGTGGGTCGCCGAGAACACCCGCGCGGCGGTGTTCGAGGCGATGGCCTCCCGCCGTTCCTTCGCCACCCGCGTCTCGGGGCTACGGGTGGACGCCACCGCCAACGGCGTACGCATGGGCGGGGTGCTGAACGTGGCCTCCGGCGACGTCCGGTTCCTGCTGGACCTGGACCGCGGCTCGGCGTGGGACGGCAAACCCCTGCGGATCCAGGTCCTCCGCCCCGGCACCTCGGCGCCGACCGTCGTCGACGTCATCGACACCGTCAACGGCCAGGTCACCGACTTCACAGTGCCACTCAACGTCACCGACGGCGACTGGGTGGTGCTCCGGATCTCCGACCCGTCAGTGCCCAACGGCACCCCCGGCCCAGCCGGCCACCCGTGTAACGACTTCGGCGTGGCCTACACCAGCCCCTGGTGGCTCCGGCAGTGACCGTCGAGGTGCCGGTCCCGGCCCAGCCGGCCAGCCGCGGGCGGCTGCGTCGGTCGTTGCGGGACCGGCATTCGGTTTCGCGAGGCGGTCGCGTCTCGGCCCCGGTCAGCGGGGTGGCGGGGGCAGCGTCGGGCTGTCGAGCCAGGCAGCGAACAAATCATCCAGTGGCTCGCGGGCGAAGCGCTGGGCGTGCAGCCGGAACTGCTCGGTCGTCACCGTCGCGTGCTGGTGCTCGGCGACCCAGGCTCGCAGCAACGCGAAGAACGAGTCGTCACCGACCCTCTTCCGCAGGGCGTGCACCGCGAGCGCGCCACGCTTGTAGACCAGCGGGTCGAACATCCGGTCGACGCCGGGATCCGCGACGACGACCTCGCGCGGACGATCCGCGACCCACGCGTACCACTGTGCGGCAAGGGCGTCAGTGGGCAGGCCGCCGCAGACGCCCGACCACAACCACTCGGCGTACGTGGCGAAGCCCTCGTTGAGCCAGATGTGCCGCCAGTCCGCCACCGTCAGGCTGTTGCCGAACCACTGGTGGGCCAGTTCATGGACGACAAGCCGTTCGTGTGTGCGCCGCCCGTCGACGTGGTTCCGGCCGAAGACGGCCATGCCCTGCGCTTCGACGGGATCGTCGAGGTCGTCGTCGGCGACCACGACGACGTACTCGCGGAACGGGTACGGTCCGAAGAGCCGCTGCAGCGCCGACATGATCTCGCCGTGCCGACCGAAGTCGTGGGCGACGTTCCTGCGCAGCGCGGGCGGGATCGCGGCGCGTTGCACCACCGCACCGACGGTCAGGTCCACCACCTCGTAGCGTCCGATCTGCACGCTCATCAGGTACGGCGAGGTGGGCTCGCGTCGCTCGTACAGCCAGGTCGTGCTGCCCGCGCCCCGGCGCTGGAGCACCGGATCGCCAGTCACCAGCACTGTGTACGGGGAGGAGGTCGTGACCGCCACCCGGAAGGTGGCCTTGGCGCCCGGCTGGTCGTCACACGGAAACCAGGACGGCGATCCGTTCGGCTGGCTGGCCACGAGCGCCCCGTCGGTGAGTTCCTCCCACCCGAGTTCGCCCCAACGGCCGGAGATGGGCACCGGCTTTCCCGCGTACCGGACCTCCACCCGGAAAGTGTCCCCGGCACCGATCGGCCGCTCGGGTTTGATCTGCAGTTTGTCCGGCCGGTGCAGGTACTTCGCCGGTCGCCCGTCCACCCGGACGTCCTGGACGCGGAGCCGACCGAGATCGAAAGTGAACCGCGACAACGACTGCACGGCCACCGCGGTGATGTCCGCCCGCCCGCCGAGGCGGTTCGACACGACCCGGTAGTCGAGGTCGAGGTCGTAGTGCAGCACCCGGTAGCCGCCGTTGCCGTGCTCGGGCAGGTAGGAGTCGCCGGAGTGGCTGGCGCCGGACGTTGCGCCGCTCGACGCCGACGCCTTCGGACTCATGCCGACCGTGCCGCTGGCGCCGGCCAGGTGGTGATCGGATTCCCCAACCACCGGCTGTCGCACGGCACGGCGTCACCGCGGGTCACCAGCGAACCGGGCCCGACGGTGGTCCGCGCGCCGATGCTCGCGCCCGGCAGGATGATGCCGTGTGGGCCCAGCGCGGCTCCCGCGCCCAGTGTCACCTCGTCCATACTCATCACACGATCATGGAACAGGTGGGTCTGCACCACACAACCGCGGTTCACCGTCGCGCCGTCGCCGAGGCGCACCAGGTCGTACTCGGGCAGCCAGTAGGTCTCCAGCCACACACCCCGGCCGATCTTCGCGCCGAGCGTGCGCAGCCACGCCGCGAGCAGTGGCGTGCCGGTCGCGAAGCGCACCAACCACGGCGCGGCGAGGACCTCGACGAACGTGTCGGCAAGCTCGTTGCGCCACACGAAGGAGGTCCACAGCGCGCGCTCGGCCACCCGGAAACGCCCGACCAGCAGCCACTTCGCGGCCGTTGCGATGGCGGCGGCGACGAGCGCCGCACCCAGCAGCACCGGCCCGGCCCCGAGCGCGGCCGCCCACCACCCGACAGCGCGCCACACGAGCGCGAGTACGGCCAGGACGCCGACCGCCAGGGCACCGGCGCACATCACCGGAACGATCCGGCACAACTCGATCGCCGCCCGGGCAAGCTTCAACCGGACCGGCGGGTCGACGGTGCGGCTGGTGTCGGCTGCCTCCACGGTCCGGCGCAGCGGCATCGGCGGTGCGCCGAGCCACGACGAGCCCTTCTTCGCCTTGAACGGCGCCGACGACAACACGCCGACAAGTCCACGCTTGGGCACCGAACGCCCTGGCGCCGCCATTCCTGAGTTGCCGAGGAACGCCTGCTTACCGATGCGGGCCGGGGCGACCCGCAGCCACCCGTGGCTCAGCTCGTAGGTCGCGACCATTGTGTCGTCGGCCAGGAAGGCCCCGTCAGCCACAGTGGTCATCGCCGGCAGCGCGAGCACTGTGGATGCCTCCACTCCGCGTCCCACCTTCGCGCCCAGCAGCCGCAACCACACCGGTGTGAAGAGGCTGGCGTAGAGCGGAAACAGTCCGACCCGGGCCATCCCCATCAGCCGCTCGGTCGTCCAGACCTGCCACGCCACCCGCCCCTGCACCCGGTGATAGCCGGCGCGCAGACCGACGCTGAGCGCCCGGACCGCTCCGAGCACCAGCAGCGCGTAGCCCACCACGTAGGCGACGGTCGCCACCGCGACGGCACCCAGCATGGCGCCGACCGTCGGTCGGACGGCGAGCGTCCAGCCGAGCAGGGCGAGCGCCGGCAGGGCCGCCACGACCGGAACCAGCCCCAGCACCTGGGCGGTCATCCCATACGCGAGCGGCCAGAGGCGTGCGCCCATCCGCGATCGAGGGGGACGCCGGCCGGGCCACCCGTTCGAATCCTTCTTGCCAGCGGCGGCGGCCGGTGAGCCGGCCCAATGGTGGTTCGGCGGTACGGCGCCGGCCACCGTCGAGCCCGCAGCGACCCGGGCACCCTTGCCGACCCGAGCGCCCGGCATCAGGGTGCTGCGGGACCCGACCCGGGCGTCGGCCCCGACGCGAACCCTGCCGATGCGGACGACATCGCCGTCGACCCAGTGGCCGGACAGATCGACCTCCGGCTCGATCGCCGCGCCTCGGCCGAGCTTCAGCAGGCCGGTCACCGGCGGCGCGGAGTGCAGGTCGACGTCGGCCCCGATCTGCGCGCCAAGGGCCCGGGCGTAAGTGATCATCCAGGATGCTCCGGCGACGCTGGTGGCGCCGCTCAGCTCGGCGAGGCGTTCGGCGGCCCACAGCCGCAGGTGCACACCGCCGCCGCGCGGGTAGCTGCCGGGGCGGACCCCACGAAGCAGCAGTCGCGCTCCCGCGGCGGCCAGGGTTATCCGGCCCGGCGGACTGAACAGCACAAGCCAGCCCAGGGCCACCCACCACCAGGAAACGACCGGTGCCCAAGGTGCCGGAGCGAACAGGGCGAGGACGTTGCCGAGGGCGGCCAGAACGGTCAACCAGCGAAGCCCGACCAGCGCGAGCATCGGCACCATCATCGCGGCCTGGATCAGCCCGGCGCGCCTCGGCACCGGCCGGACCTCACGGCGCGTCACCGCCGAACTGTCGAGCGCGTCGAGCACGGCCGCGAGCCGCGACAATTTCGGGTGGAGGTAGATGTCGGCCACCGAGACGCGCGGGTGCCGGTGCCGGATCCACGCCACCAGTTGCGCCGCGTTCAGGCTGCCGCCGCCACAGGTGAAGAAGTCCGCGTCCGCCTCGGTGGGGCGTACGCCCAGGATCTCCGCCCAACCGCCGGCGAGCCATTCCTGCGTCGCGGTCAGCTCAGCCACCGTGGCGCCCGCGGTGGCCAGCGGCCACGGCAGCGCGGCTCGATCAACCTTGCCTGATGTCCGGGTCGGCAGCGCATCCACCACGGCCAGCAGCGGCACGAGCGCGGCCGGCAGTTGCTCACGGATCCGCAGCGCCGCCGCCGCGGCATCGAATGCGGCGCCGTCGTGCGGAACCACGTACCCCACCAGCAGTTGATTGCCCGCGGCGGTGCGCTGCACCGCCGCAGCCGCACCGGCGACGGTGGGCAGCGCCTGCAGTGCGGCGTCTATCTCACCCAACTCGATCCGACGTCCGCCGAGTTTCACCTGCTCGTCACCGCGACCGACGAACAGGAGCCCTTCTGGCTCCGCCCGGACGATGTCCCCACTGCGGTACGCCCGCTGCCAGCCGAGCGCGGGCAGCGTCGCGAACTTCTCGGCGTCCTTGGCCTCGTCCAGGTAGCGGGCGAGTCCCACCCCACCGATGACCAGCTCACCGGTCTCACCCATCTCGACCGGAACACCGAAGCCGTCGACCACGGCGAGCTCCCAGCCGGCCAGCGGCAGCCCGATGCGTACCGGTTCCTCGCCGGTCAACCGCGCGGCGCAGGCGACCACCGTCGCCTCGGTCGGTCCATAGGTGTTCCAGACCTCGCGACCCTCGACGGCCAGGCGCTGCGCCAGCTCCGGTGGGCAGGCCTCCCCACCGAAGATCAGCAGCCGGACCTCCTCCAGCGCGTCGACCGGCCACAGCGCAGCGAGCGTCGGCACCGTGGACACCACCGAGATGCGCTGCTCGGCCAACCACGGACCGAGGTCGACGCCACTACGGACGAGTGACCGCGCGGCCGGCACCAGACACCCGCCGTGTCGCCACGCCAGCCACATCTCCTCGCAGGACGCGTCGAATGCCACCGACAGCCCGGCCAGGACCCGATCCTGTGGGCCGATCGGCTCACTGGCCTCGTCGGTGAGGAACAACTGCGCCTCGGCGTCCACGAAAGCCGCCGCCGCGCCGTGGCTGACCGCCACACCCTTCGGGGTGCCCGTCGAACCGGAGGTGAAGATGATCCAGGCGTCGTGGTCCGGGCCGGGCCGGCCGCATCGACCCGCGGGGGTACGGCGCAGCGACACCGCCAGCCCGTCACCGAGGACCGCCACGACCCCCGCCTCGGCGAACACGAGCTCGGCGCGTTCCTCGGGATCGTCCGCGTCGACCGGCACGTAGGCCGCGCCCGCCGCGAGAACGCCGAGGATAGCCAGGTACAGCTCTGCCCTACCGGAGGAGATCCGGACGCCAACCCGATCGCCGACACCGATTCCGTACCCGGCGAGCGACCTCCGTAAGGCCTCGACCTCATCGGCCAGGTCGCGGTACGTCAGCGCCGTAGCACCGTTGTCGAGAGCAAGAGCCTCAGGATGCGCGCGCACGGAGTCGTCGAGAATGTCGACCAGCGTGCGGCGGGGCGGGGCCGTGGAGGATCGGAACACCGCCGGGATCACCGGTGCGGCAGCTGTCGGCGGTAGCGCGACCATCTGTGGATCACTCGTTACGGGCACCGGGCGTTCACCATCTTCAGCTCGCGGATCAGCGTCAACCAGGCGTGCGGCAAGCGGACCCGCCCCGGGCAGCCCTCAACGCTACGTCGCACCGGCCGAATTTGACGGCGAAGCATCGGCTTCGTGTCCACCACCACACGATGCGTTCCGAGAACACCGAACAGTGCCCCACACGGCCCACGGCCTGAGCCGCCGGTACGGGTCAGGCAACTTCCGGCGACACCGGTGACAGATCGCTCAGCGGCAGAGCCGATCGGCCGCTACCACCAGTGGCGGCGGTGTGGTCACAATGACCCCATGCCGGAAGCTGATCATGCTGACACCGGCAGCGCCGCGACCGCCCGCTGCCCGCACCGTTGGTCACGCAGCTCGCAGTGGTGAATCAGGCGGGCCGGTGACCCGGTCGACGCAGGACCACCCCCGTGTCCTCGACCCGGCCCGCATCTCCGCGGTGTACCGCACCCGGCTGCTGGACACCGGGCCGGAAGTGGCGTTCGACCGGCTGACAGGTCTGGCGGCGACCCTGCTGGGCACCCCATTCGCGTTCGTGACATTGGTCGACGAGACCCGATCATTCTGGAAGAGCTGCATCGGCGTCAGCAGCACCCACCTCGCCGACCGGCAGAACAGCGTGCAGCAGTCGTTCTGCCGATACGTCATCGAGGCCGACGCCGAACTCATCGTCGACGACGCCCGCGTGGATCCGCGGACCGCTGACAACCCTTCCATCGAGCTGATGGGAGTCGCCGCGTGGGCGGGCTTCCCGGTGCGCTCCCCGGACGGTCACGTGCTGGGCACCTTCTGCGCCGTCGACACCTCGACACGGCACTGGACCCCCCACGACATCGAAGTCCTCAAGACTCTCGCGCTGGCGGCAGCCGGCGAGATCGCACTGCGAGAAGCCGTCGAGAACGCCGAAACGGCGACCATCCACGCTCAGGCCGCGACGACCCGGGCCAACGAGGCGACCGCTGACGCGCGCGCCGCCGCCGACCAGGCGCAACAACTGGCCGACACGCTGCAGGAAAGCCTGCTGCCCCCACACCTGCCACAGGTGCCCGGCGTCGAGATCGCCGTCCGCTACCGGCGCGGCGCCGGCGGCACCGCCGAAGTCCTCGGCGACTTCTACGACGTCTTCCCATCGGCGCGCGACACCTGGGCCGTCGTCGTGGGCGACGTGTGCGGCAAGGGTCCGCAAGCGGCCAAGACCACCGCACTGGCCCGCTACACCCTGCGCGCGACAGCGGGTCGCTTCATCACCCCGAGCCGCAACCTCGCCACCCTCAACACCACACTGCGTGCCTGGCAGACCAAGGATCCTCGTTTCCTCACCGCCGCCTATGCCACCCTGCGCCTGCACCCCGAGGGCATCAGCGCCCAGATCAGCTGCGCCGGACACGAACCCGCCCTGATCCGCCGCGCTGACGGCCGGGTGGAGTCCTTCGGCCATCACGGCGTGGCCATCGGCCTCATAGACCACCCCGTCCTACGGGACAAGCGCACCGTGTTACGCCCCGGCGACAGCCTCATCCTCTACACCGACGGGGTCACCGAAGGCCGCCGCGCCGACAGCAGTGAACTGTTCGGCATCGAGCGACTACACCACGTCCTCGCTGGCAACGGCGCCACCTCCGCCGGTCGGCTCGTCGACGCGATCGACAACGCCGTCACCACCTTCACCGCCGGTCACGTTCACGACGACACCGTCATCCTCGTCATCCACCTACCCGCCAGCGGATAGCGATCCAGCAGATCGCGTCCGCCTCCTCCCGAAAACCCATGCCGCCCATGCTGGCTCCCGCGACACTGCCTCGACGCCAGGTTGGCCGTCCATCACAGGGTCGAGAGTGGCCGCCCACGGCAAGAACACCATCCTCCCGTCGTACGGCTTCCCTCACCGCCTGAAAGGGCGCGCGGGTCGAGCTCGCACGGTTTCGTCGGCCGGCACCGGGTAGGTCACCCGTGTAGACCGAACCGACGAAGGGACTAGGGCCCCGGCCGCGGATATGCAGCAGGTAGATCGCCGCTCGCGCCGTTGCCAGGGTGATCCGGCGGGTGTCCTCGGTCAAGCAGTCGGGCAAGGACGCCCGCGTCCAACCATTCGCCGTGCGACGACCGCGGCGCAGAATTTCGTGACCTCGGCGGCGGCCTCGTGGTCGAGTTGGACGCCGGTGCGATGCGCGATCTCGACGAAGTGGGGCGGCGGCTCGGCGGTCTACGGCCGGAGACACTACGGTCGGTATTCTGCACCGGTCATCCGACAACCTTCCCCCCCGGCGTGTTCGTTCTCGGTGACCTGAGCGCCCAGGGATGCGGCCATTGAGAGGACCCGGCGATGAGCCTGTCGTTCCCGTTGCACCAGAATCCGAGCCCGGCGAGCGCGCAGCGGCGAGCCGAGATCATGGCGAATCCGGGGTTCGGCAGGCACTTCACCGACCACATGGCACGGGCGGTGTGGAGGCCGGACGGCGGCTGGCAGGACTCCGAGATCGTCCCCTTCGGTCCGATCCTCATGCACCCGGCGGCTGCCGTACTGCACTACGCCCAGGAGATCTTCGAGGGGATGAAGGCGTACCGGCACCGTGACGGCTCGATCTGGTCGTTCCGGCCGCAGGCCAACGGCGAGCGCTTCGCCCGGTCCGCCCGGCGGCTGGCACTGCCCGAACTGCCGGTGCCGGACTTCATGGCCTCGGTCGAGGGCCTGGTCCGTGCCGATCAGGTGTGGGTGCCGGACGAGGACGAATACAGCGTCTATCTGCGGCCGTTCATGTTCGCCTCCGAGCCGTTCCTGGGGGTTCGCCCGGCGAAGGAGATCACCTACATGGTGATCGCCTGCCCGGTCGGCGCGTACTTCTCCGGTGGCGTCAAGCCGGTCTCCATCTGGCTCTCCACCGAGTACACCCGGGCGGCGCGGGGCGGCACGGGCGAGGCGAAGTGCGGCGGCAACTACGCCTCCAGCCTGGCGCCGATGGTCGAGGCCGCCGAGCACGGCTGTGAGCAGGTCTGTTTCCTGGACGCCGCCGAGGGCCGCTACGTGGAGGAGCTCGGCGGCATGAACGTCTACTTCATCACGGCCGACGGCCGGATCATCACCCCGGAACTCGGCACGATCCTCGAGGGCGTCACCCGGGGATCGATCCTCATCCTGGCCAAGGACCTGGGCCTGGAGGTCGAGGAGCGCCCGGTGGAGATCAGGGAATGGAAGGAGGGGGTGGCCTCCGGCGCGATCACCGAGGTCTTCGCGTGTGGCACCGGCGCGGTGGTCACGCCGGTCGGGCGCCTGGTCTGGGACGGCGGCGAGGTGACGGCCCCGAAGGCCGGCGCCGAGGACTCGGTGACCATGCGGCTGCGCCGCCATCTGCTCGACATCCAGTACGGCCGGGCCGCCGACCCGTACGGCTGGATGACCCGCCTCGTCTGACGAGGAACGCCCGCGACCGGCTGTCCGCGGTGGCACCACGGGCGGGCGGCCGCCTCACGGCGTGCGGTAGTGACCGGTGAGCCGACCGAGCTTCATGGCCAGGTGCAGGCACAGCCGTTCGTTGCCGTCCTTGAGGTCGGTCCCGGCGAGCTGCTCCACCCGTTGCAGCCGGTAGTAGAGGGTCGTCCGGTGCAGTCGGAGCTTCTCGGCGGTCGCGTGCGCGTTGCCCGCCAGGTCAAGGTAGGCCTCCAGGGTCTCCAGCAGCACCTGGTGGGCATCGTCGCGCAGCAGCCGCTCCAACCCGGGATGAACACCCGCGACGTCGAGCTGCTGGCTGTCCAGTTGAGACAACACCCGGTAGATGCCCAGGCCGGCCCAGGAGACCACCCCGCCCAACGCGGGCAGTTGCACACCGACCCGGGCGGCCTGCGCAGCCTCCTGGTAGGACTCCACAGCGCTGGACAGCCCTGCGCGAGGCTGGCCGATCCCGGTGACCGTCCGGCCCACCGAGGCCAGGCCCCGGGTCGCGGTGCCCAACGCGTCGTTGAGGTGCCCGGCGGAGGCTTCCGCCGAGGGGCGGCCGGCGACCCGGTCGCCGCAGACCAGCAGCACCCCGTGGTCGTGCCAGACCAGGTGCAGCGTCTCCCGCACGCCGATCCATCGGCGGGTGGCGACCAGGGCCTGTTCCAATGCGATCCGGGCCACCTCGTCGGGCTGCCGCCCGGGAGCCGGCACGAGCTGGGCGACGAGCGCGACTGTCGACCCGTCGGCGATGACCACCCCCTCCTCCACCAGCGCCCGCGCCGCGTGCTCGCGCGCCTGCCGGCTCTCCACCAGCAGGGTGCGGGTGGCCTCGGTCTCGCGCTGTGAGGCGAGCTCACCGAGCAGGTTCTCCCGGTACAGGGCCAACGACAGGTCGGTGAAGGGGCCGGTCGCGGTGGCGATGTCGGCGTCGGTCATCGAACCGTCCGCGTCGATGAACCAGACGAACCCGAGCAGCAGGTCGTCGTGCCGGATCGGCACGCACACCCTCGCCAGCAGGTCCAGCTCGGCGCACGCGGGGGTGCGGACCGGCGCGTGCGCCGTGAGCACGCCCTTGTCCCGGAACCAGGCGATCACCTCCGGCGTCGTCTGCCGGCGCAGGATCGACGTCCGGCGGACGTCGTCCATCGGGCCGTCGTGCTCGCTGTAGGCGACCACCCGCTGCCGCCGGTCCTCGATGAGGGCGGGTCGCCCCACCCGGGCGGCGACGGCGTCGACGATTCGCTGGAGCTCACCGTGCATGTAACTCCCCAGGTTGCGCTGCTGACAGGGATCGCGCGACCGCCAGTCCTTACCCTCCGGTGCCGGTGGGTCATCGCGCAAGGTCCACTGTCGAAGTCACGACAAAAAGACGGACGTCGCCCCGACTGTTCCGGCATCTGTCCGAAGACCGGGGGCGACGGGCGTTCCTAGGGTTCCGGTACGGACCGCACCAGCGCCGCCGCGCACGGTGCGGGTGGGATGACGGGCGGGGGATCGCCGAGTGGGAGCTGGTAGGCCCTGGCGGGGCGTGCTGGTCGCCATCGCCACGCCGTTTCGCGCCGACCTGTCGGTCGACTTCGACAAGCTCCAGGAACACGTCAGTTGGCTCGCCTCCGAGGGGTGTGACGGATTCGCGCCGTGCGTGTCGATGGGGGAGTACCGGGCCCTCTCCGACGATGAGCGGGCCGCAGTGGTGCGGGCGACGGTGCAGGCCGCGCCGTCCGGCTGCGCCGTGGTGCCGGGCGTCGGTGGCTACGGCAGCAGGCAGGCCCGCCGTTGGGCGGAGCAGGCCGCCGAGGCCGGCGCCCACGGCGTGCTCGCGCGGCCACCCGACGGACCCGCCGCTCGCGCCGCCGACGTGGTCGCCCACTACCGGGAGGTGGCGGCGGTCGGCCTGCCGGTCGTCGCCCACAATGACCCGTACGACTCCCGGTTGGACCTCACACCGGACCTGCTGGCGACCGTCGCCGAGATCGACGGGATCGTCGCCGTCAAGGAGGTCACCGGCGACGTACGCAGGTTGCACCGCCTGCGGGACCTCTGCCCGCACGTGGACGTGCTGGTCGGCGCGGACGACGTGGTGCTCGAACTGGTGCTGTGTGGCGCCACCGGATGGGTCGCCACCCTGCCCAACGCGCTGCCCCGCCAGGCCGTGCGCCTGTACGAGCTGTGCACCGCCCGCGACCTGGGCCGGGCGCTGCCGCTCTACGCCGAGCTGCACCCGATCCTCGGCTGGGCCTCCCGGCCGGAAGCCGTGCAGGCCGTCAAGCTCGCCATGGAGTGCGCCGGACGGTTCGGTGGGCGGTGCCGCCCACCGCGCGGACCGCTGTCCGGGACTGCCGCCGACCGGGTGCGCCGCGACGTGCTGCGGGCCCTCGCGGCAACTGCCGATCCGGCTTCCGGGACGGGCCCTGGCTGATCCTCCGGTGGGCGCCGGTCATTCAGGTGTCGGAAGTCGCCGGCCCACCTGCCGACATCTGCACAGTGACCGGCACCGGCCCGTACTCCTAGATTCGCTGCGCGGCCTGCTGACAGGTGTTCCCCTCCACCCCCACCGGAACGCCGGCGCCGCGTTTCCTCCGACGAGAGGTGGTTCCGTGCACCGTGCTACCCCCCACCGCACCCGGCTGAGGCGGGCCGTGCTGGCCGCAGCCGCGGTGACCACGCTCGTGGCGACCGGCGCGGCGCAGGCCGCCGCGGCCCCGGCCAACCCGGCCGGCGGCACCGCGCCGTTCCAGGTCCTCGATCCGCAGGCCTGGCAGAACCCGGACACGATGACCTGGAACGACTACAAGGCCGTGCCCGGCAAGAACTGGGCCGACCCGAGCGTGTCCGGCTCGGTCCGCAACTTCAAGATCGCCCTGGTGGCGCTCGACTATCCGGACGAGACGTTCGCGGTGTCCCAGCGGGCCCGCTCGACGGTCTTCGGCAACCCTCAGTCCGTCGCGACAAACATTCCCCGGACGGACGTGCCGACGTTCTACCAGGACTTCCTGAACACCCCGAACACCCTCAACAAGGGCCACACGCTGCACGAGTACTGGATGCAGGACTCCAACGGTCGCTACGGCGTCGACCTCACCGGGTTCGGGCCGTACCAGATGCCGGCCAAGTCCTACCAGTACGGGCTGGACAACGGGTTCAACCCGGGCGCCTGCCCGAGCGGGGACGTGTGCGGCAAGAACATCCGCACCGACGGCCTGGGCGCCTGGCGGGCTGCCGTCGGCGAGGAGGTCGCCAACCAGTACGAGCTGGTGTTCATCCTCAGCGCCGGCCAGGACGAGTCGTCGACCTGGCAGGAGTTCGGGCAGATGATCTTCCAGAACAAGGAGGATGTGCCCGACGCCTGGGGCCCGCCGGACCCCACCCTGCCGAACTGGGCGAAGACCCGCTACGTGGACTGGACCTCGTGGAAGGCTGCGGCGACACTGTGGCCGAACGCCGGCGGCGGTTCCTCGACGCAGGGGGAGAGTTCCGGCATGGGCGTCTACGCTCACGAGCTGACCCACCTGCTGGGCATCGGCGACAACTACAACAACCCGTACGGCGAGCCGCTGCGCAGGGCGTACACCGGGATCTGGAGCATGATGTCGCGCGGGTCGTTCAACGGCCCGGGCGGTCCGCACACCCGCTGGCAGATCCCGCCGACAAACGGCGGCTCGATGGGCTCGCTGCACACGGTGCGGGACAAGCTCAAGATCGGCCTACTCGGTGAGGAACACGTGCTGCGGCTCTCGCGGGAGTCGCTGGCCTCCTCGGGCCTGGTGGTCGCGCAGGTCACGGCCCGGGCGGTCGACGCCGGCCCGAAGGGTCTGAGCGGCGTCAACATCGCGCTGAACAAGGACCTGTCGCCGACATGCGGTGTCACCACCGACCCGTTGTGCGACGGTGGCAGCTTCAACAACTACACGGTCGAGGTCGTCGACCGGATGGGCGCGGACTCCTTCACCCCGGACAGCGGCGTGCTGGTCAGCAAGACGAAGAACGCCGACAGCGCGCCGTTCCAGTGGGTGGTGGACGCCAACCCGCAGGACATCGACATGATCGACTTCTATCGGCCCGACGGCACCCCGCAGAAGATCACCATGGGTGACTACCGGCAGCTCTCCGACGCGCTGTTCCACGCCGGCGCGGACACCGGCAGCCAGTACGAGTACGTCGACGAGGCCAACCGACTGCACTTCTACATCATCGACCTCAAGCGGGACTCGGCCGGCTCGCTCTCCTACACGGTGGCGGTGCGTTCGCTGGACGGCACCGGCGGGCCGAGCAGCCACGACGTCCTGCTGGGCAAGGGCGAGGTGACCGGCGGCGGCAAGCCGACCAACCGCGGGGTGACCTGCTCGTTCGAGCTGACCAACACCGGTTCCTACTCGGCCGGCGGGCAGCAGCACCCGGAGGACGTCAGCGCGTACCTGAAGTCGGACGTCTATCGCCTGTCGGCGGAGGTGGCCGGCAAGGGCTGGCGAACCTGGTTGCCCAACCAGCTCGCCACCGCGCAGTTCGGCAAGGCCACCACGGTCAAGGTGTCGGTGGGTGCCACCGCCGCCGCCGCGAACACCGGTTTCGTGAAGCTCATCGCGACCTCGGAGAGCGACCCGACGAAGACGGTGACCAAGCAGTGCCGGGTCGAGAAGTCCTGACCGGCGTCCGAGGTTGACCCCGTTCCTGCCGGGTCCGCGGCGGTAGGCCGCCACGGACCCGGCAGGCGGACGGAAGGAGGATGACGTGCGGCGAAGCATCGTGACTCTGCTCTCCCTGCTGCTGGCCGGCGCGACCGGCTGCGGCACCGTCGGCGCCGCCCAGGAGGCCGGCGATCCGACGACCGTCCGGGTCCTGGTTCGTGACATCAACATCCGGGCCGCGGGCGTGGACTGCGCCGGCACCGGCCCGTACCAGCACTTCCACAACCGGGCGCCGTTCCGCGTGCTCGACCCGGACGGGGTGGCGCTGGCCAGCGGGCAGCTGCCGGCGGGGACCGCGGTGGCCGCCTTCGCCGAGGATCTGGGGGTCGAGCGCCTGCCCACCTACTGCGAGTTCGCCGTCGGAGTGCGTGTGCCGCAGCGGACCTCCTACCGGCTGGAGGTGGATGGGCGCCCGGCGCTCGACCTGACGCCGGACAGCAGCGAGGGCCCGGCGCTGGTGGCGGTGGTGCCGTCATGAGGCGGGTGTTCCTGCCGCTGGTGCTGGCGGCGGCGCTGCTGGGCGGATGCAGCACGCCCGAGCCCGCGCCCGCGCCGACGCCCGCCGGAGGGGCGGCGACACTGCCCGGGCCGGTCCCCGCCGACCTGGCGTTGCGCCCGGCGCCCGGCACCGCCCCGGCCGCCCCGGCGTTCACCGGCGCGCTGACCGACGGCACACCGTTCGTCGCCGCCGAGCTGTGGGCGCAGCGACCCGTGGTGCTCACCTTCTTCAACTCCTGGTGCACCACCTGCGCCAGCAGCCAGGCCGCCCTCGGTGAGCTGGCCCGCAGCTATCGGGACCGGGTGGTCTTCGTCGGCGTGGCCGGCGCGGACCAGGCCGACGAGGTCCAGGACTATCTCCGCGCTCACCGGGTGGAGTACCCGGTCGTCCTGGACGACCAGCAGACGATCTGGCGCTCGTACGCGGTGCGGGAGCCGCCGACCGTTGTGCTGGTGGCCAAGGGTGGCGCCCTGCTCCGCGGCTGGCCGGGCGGTCTGGACGCCCCGACACTCGACCGGCGGCTGCGGGAACTGGTGCTGGCCGACACGCCGTAAGTCCCGTCGCCCGGGTACGGCCCGCGTCGAAGCACACCCGGCGAAGTTCCTACAGGTGCAGGTGGTGGCGCAGGCCACCGGCTCGTAGCGTACGCAGCCTCGGACACATCAAGGAGACTGCATGCCTACAGTGGGAACGCGCTGGCGCACAGGCGTGGCCGTACTGTCCGCGACTGTGCTCGCCGCCCTCGGCGCGGCGCCGCAGGCGCAGGCGGCGGACGGCCCGCCGTCGATCGTCGTCCAGGACGGCGTCACCCAGCCGGTGTTCGGCTACGCCGACGCCATTCGGGAACGCCTGTTCATCGACTCCACCTTCGACAGCGACAACGATGGTCTGCGCGACATCATCGCGTTCGACCTGATGCGGCCGGCGGCCACCGCGCAGGGGCTCAAGGCCCCCGTGGTGATGGACGCCAGCCCCTACTACTCGACGGTCTGCCGAGGCAACGAGTCCGAGTGCAAGGCGGACCTCGACGGCGACGGGCTGCTCGACAAGTGGCCGCTGTTCTACGACAACTACTTCGTGCCGCGCGGCTACGCGGTCATCCTGCTGGACATGGTCGGCACCAACAACTCCACCGGCTGCCCGACCACAAACGCCAACCAGGACAACCTGAGCGCCAAGCAGGCCATCAACTGGCTCAACGGCCGGGCCACCGCCCGTAACGCCGCCGGCGAGGTCGTCAAGGCGGACTGGCACAACGGCAAGACCGGGATGATCGGCAAGTCGTACGACGGCTCGCTGGCCATGGCCACGGCGGTGACCGGCGTGAAGGGCCTGACCACTGTCGTGCCCATCAGCGGACCGACCGAGTACTACGACTACGTGCGCAGCAACGGCGTGGTCACCCGTGGCAACAGCTACGTGTCCTCGCTGGCCAACACGGTCACCAACCCCGAGCGCCGGGACTACTGCAAGCCGGTGCGCGACGCGATAGGCGCCGCCGACGGCGACGAGCACGGCGACTACACGGCCTTCTGGAACGAGCGCAGCTACGTCAAGAAGGTCCCCAACGTCACCGCCAGCGTCCTGCTCTACCACGGCCTCAACGACGACAACGTCCGGCCGGACCACTTCAGCAAGTTCTGGTACGCCCTGGCGGAGAACAACGTGCCGCGCAAGCTGTGGCTGTCGCAGGAGGGCCACGTCGACCCGTTCGACTCGCGCCGCGCGGTGTGGGTGTCGACGCTGCACCGGTGGTTCGACTTCTGGCTGCAGAACGTCGCCAACGGCATCATGGATGAGCCGCGGGTGGACCTGGAACGCTCCGCCGACGTGTGGGAGACCCACGCCGACTGGCCGATCCCCGGCAAGGCCGACACGGAGGTGTTCCTCCAGCCCGGCACCACCGGCGCGGGCGGTCTCGGGCTGGTGCCCACCACGAAGCCGGCGACCGGCGCGTTCCAGGACAGCCGCACGCAGAGCCAGAACACCATGATCCTCAACCCGGACGTGGTGCAGCCCAACCGGCTGGCCTTCCTCTCCGCGCCACTCACCGCGCCGCTGCACATCTCCGGCACACCCACAGTGCAACTGCGGGCCTCCGCCGACCAGACCGACACCAACCTCGGGGCGATCCTTGTCGACTACGGCACCGACGAGCGGGTCGCGCACCGGGCCTCCGGCGAGGGAATCATCACCCTGACCACCGAGGACTGCTGGGGCCAGAGCAGCCCGACCGACGACGGCTGCTACAAGCAGACGACGAAGCGGGTGGCCACTGCCGACTACGAGCTGGTCACCAAGGGCATCATGGACGCCCAGAACCGGCAGTCGATCCGCGTCGCCGTGCCACTGGTGCAGGGGGAGTCGTACAACTTCAGCTTCCCGCTGCTGCCGGAGGACTACGTCTTCAAGCCCGGCCACCGGATCGGCGTGATCATCGTGGCCAGCTACCCGCAGTACTCCAGCCAGGCGGACACGGCCGCCGCGAACCTGCAGGTCGCGCTGAAGAGCAGCAACATCGTCCTCCCCGTGGTCGGCGGCACCGCCGCCGCGCACGCCGCCGGCCTCTGACCGGCTGACCGGCGGGCCGCCGCGCGCGGCTCGTCACCGGTGCGGCCCGGCGATCAATCCCTCACGGAGGGCTTCGATCGCCGGGCCGCCCCGCTGCCTGAACGGCCTGCACCCGAAGGTCGCCTGGACCGGCAGGTCACTGACGACACCGGACGACCTTCGCCGGGATGCTGCTCGGGTCTGGCGGCGATGGTCAGGGGACCGGCCTGTTGGTCATGGGACACCTGGTGGCCGGACGCCGGGTCGCTCTGGCGTGTCTCACCTGCTCCGGCCGTGGCGCAGCGGCCGATTCAAGGCGTTCGCCAGCGCGTTGTCGAGGCGGTGTGCCTCGCGCAACGTGGCGTCGGCGCGGGGGTCGCCCAGATCGCTGTAGACCTCGGCCAGGTCCACCACTGTGCACACATGGGTGGTCGACACACTGAGTCTGGTCTTGACGCAGTGTTCCCGCAGAGATTCAAGGTAGTCCCGCGCCTCAGTCAGATCACCGGCCGCACGGCATGCCCGGGCGAGGTTCAACGTGATCTGCGTCCAGCCGTAATCGCCGTGTCGCACCAGCTTGTTCGCCTCATCCAGCAGCTTCCGAGCGGCAGCGGTAGGCGCACCGCTGGACAGCAGGTGCGCCGCGTGGTCGTTGAGGGCATCGACCAGCAGCCCACGAATGTGGTCCGTCGAACATGTCCCGTACAACGTCCGTAGGATTCCGACCGCCTGCTCGTGAGCCGCGGCGGCGTCCGCAGCGCGTCCTGCCGCGGCAAGGATGTTGGCATGCACCGTGAGGCTTTCGGCGTACGTCTCGCAGCCGGTGCCGTACGCCGCGGCGACGTGGTCCAGCGACTCTGTCGAGGTACGGATGGCATCTGCTGTCCGGTTGGCCGCGCGGTGTGCCAGTGCCAGATTTCCCAAGCTGTCGCCAGTCAGTTCGCGATCCTGCACGGCCAGGGCGATCGCGACGGCGCGCTCCGCGAGCACGGTCGCCGCGTCCGGGTCCTCGACACCCTCGCGCACGTACACCGATGCACGGTCGAGTAGGTAGGCAACATCACCCAACTGCACCTGGTGCCGCTCCGCCGCCCGGCAAACGGCCAGCACGTGGGGGTACCCGGACTCCCACTCCGTCCATGAGTCGCTGTGGTGGGTATCGGACCGCAGCGCATGGGTGAGGAAACGCAGCACGGCAGCGGTCCAGTGAGCATCCTGCTGAGGCGTCACCTGCTCTCTCACATGGACGGCGATATTCGTCGGCACTGATACGTGACCGCCATCTATGTCCAGCAGGCCCCGGGTCCGCAGCGCTGTGCACGCCTCTCGTAGCGCGGTGGGGGAAGCGCATGCGACCTCGGCGCGGCCGGGTAGACAGTCACCCGCCTCGCGCAGCAGCGAGTTCGGGAACGGGTTGGCCGGAGCCAGCCGGGCCAGCACCTGGAGTAGGTCACGGCCATTCGGTGCCGCGGTGGCGAGGCGCTTCCACTCGTATTCGAAGGTCGTGGCGTCCATTCGGGGTCCGTCGGGTAGATCCGTGGAGAGCGCGGTGCGCAGTTCGGCGGCGAGCCTCAGGACGCCCGGGAGGGAATCCTTGTCCCCCCGTGCGCCGCCAGCCCACATGAGGCTCTGCACGCGTTGACGTTGGGCAGTAGCCCTGTCTGTGGGTATGTCGTTCACGATGAGGTGGGGATACGCGCCGTACAGCTCAACCGGGGTCAGGCCCTCGTCGATGTATCGGGCCCAGCAGCGGATCGCCCGGTCCGCGGCTGCCCCGGCGACGGCGCGTTCGAGGTCGAGGAGGCAGCCTCGGATGCGTCCGACGATCCAACTCGCGCGGTTCGGTGAGGACGGACCGAGCCCCACGAACGCGGCGCTGTCGGCGACCTTGGCCAGCGCCGCCCGCTCGACCGATCGGGTGCAACCGCGGTTGACCTTGCGAATGACGTCTCGGACGGTCACCAGCCCGGTGGCCATCGTCCGCCACGCCGCCTCATCCGGCATCAGTGACTCCAAACGATCTTCATTCGATCGGTGTTGAATTCATTCTTTTGTGCTGGTCGGCTGCCGCCATGACCGAGACACCGCTGACCATCTTGTTCGTTTGCGACGAGTGGTCGCCTGCAAAAGGTGGCATCTCCGTGCTCAACCGAGCCCTGGCCGTCGCGTTCGCCGGGTGCGGCGACGCTGTGCTGTGCCTTGTCGCGCAGGCCACGGATGCCGAGCGCGCCGACGCTGCCCGACATGGCGTCCGGCTGTTCGTCGCCGACCGCACGCCTGCGGGTCCGGACCTCCACCTGCCAGTTGCTGAGGTCGTCGCACGGCAACCCGACGTTGTCGTAGGGCATGACCGCGTGACCGGGCACATCGGCTGGCTCTATGCCCGTAAGTTCGGTGCCGCCGCGATGGTCCACATAGTGCACACCGCCCCTGCTGAGATTGAACCGTACAAGGGTAGCGGTGAGGCGTCTGCCCGGGTGGAGGCGCGCGAGGCATACACCGTTGATCTAGCGGGGCAGGCTGACGTCGTCGTCGGCGTGGGGCCCCGTCTGGCCCGGTACGCCACACACCTCCTCGACGACGGCTACGGGGGTCGCCCTGTGTTCCGCCTCGACCCAGGGCTGGACCCGGACCCCCTCGACCGGGCACGCCGGATTCCGGTACGCGCGAATGTGATGGTCCTCGGCCGTACCGGAGACATAGAACTCAAGGGCCTCGACATCGCGGCTGGCGCTGTCGCCGCCCTGCCAGACAGGCCCGACCGCCTGGCTCCGCTGCTGTACGTTCGCGGCGCCCCAGCCGAGCAGTGCGAGCAGGTGCGCGCCACGCTCGTCGGCCTTACCGACCTGGCCCGAGGTCGAGTCGACGTACGCCCGTTCTCGGAGGACGGCGTGGCGGTGCGCCGGGACCTTCGGCGTGCGGCGCTGTGCCTGATGCCTTCCCGGGCTGAAGGCTTCGGTCTGGCGGCGTGGGAGGCGCTCGCGGTGGGCACCCCGATCCTCGTCAGCGCGCAGAGCGGGCTGGCGGAGTTGCTGCGGGAACAACTGGGGGCCTCCGCTGACAGCTTGATTGTCGACATCACCGACGACCGCGACCGTGACATTCGGACGTGGTCAAACGCGGTGCAGCGAGTGTTGGACGACCTGCCCACCGCCTTCGCGGAGATCCACCGCCTGCGCGAGCGGCTGCTCCTCCGCTTCTCCTGGTCAGCGGCGG
Source organism: Micromonospora hortensis (assembly GCF_022230935.1). NCBI lineage: Bacteria > Bacillati > Actinomycetota > Actinomycetes > Micromonosporales > Micromonosporaceae > Micromonospora > Micromonospora hortensis. The sequence goes on along the minus strand of NZ_JAKKFE010000012.1, from coordinate 408,053 downwards.
TCGCGACGCTCGGATCCGCGATCCGAGCACAACTGCCAGACCTGGACTGAACCTGGACGACCGACGTCTGTTCTCGCGTGCGGCCGCACACGGGAGACGTCTGGCCAGGCTTCGGCGGAGATGAACGTGCGCCGTCTCCTCCTGTCGGATGCAACAGGAAACACGTTCCGGAAAGAGGTTCGGACGGTTGACGCTCATGGCAGTCGGCTGGTCCTCCTACCAGTCCAGAGTGCAGGGGAGAGTGCGCGATGTCAGAAACCAGGGTTGCCTTCCACCGCCGTCTCGGGCGGATGACCGCGATCGTCGGTGCGGCTGGGGCTCTCGTGGCGGCGACGAGTGTGCCGGCATCCGCCGCCGGTCCATACATCAGCTCGAACTCCGGAGGCGCCAACATCCGAAGCTGCGCCTACACCGGGTGCTCGTCCAACGGGTACTACGGCAACGGCACGTCCGTCACGATGGTCTGCTGGACCGACACCCAGTGGGTCTACCCGCCGAGTTCCAACTACGCGTCCAACCGCTGGTTCAGGGTCAGTGCCCCGACGGGCGGCTTCATCCACTCCTCGCTGGTCGCGGCCCAGGTGTCGACGCCCGTGTGCTGATCGTGGCGGTGGTCCGGCGGTCACCTCCGGCCGCCGGACCACCGCCGTGCGAAGGTTGACCTTGATACAGTTACGATGTGTCCTGCCAAGGCGACGCTGCGCCATGATGGCCGCCCGCGACGAGGAATGCGAACCGCCTAACGACACCGTGGAACGGCTGGGAGAGTGCCTCCGCCGACGCCGTAAGGCCGCCGGGCTGTCGCTATCCGGGCTCGCCCGAAAAGTCAACTACAGCCGCGGCTATCTCAGCAAGGTGGAGACAGGCCGTGCACCGGGCAACATCCAGTTGGCGGAGCGTTGCGACGAGGCGCTGGGGACCGGAGGCGCGTTGGCCAAGCTCGCGCGGGCGCAGCTGCGTGACCCGCACCCGCCCGAACGGACGGGGCCACGCGATCCCGCGCCGGACTCGCCGCTCGGGTGGCCCCGCCAGCGTCGCCGCGACGTCGCGACATCTCGGCACCGCACCGACGAGCCATTCGCCGAGGCTGAGCTGCCGGTCTCGTCGGCCACAGCCGTCGCGTTCATGCTCGCTCTCGACGAAGCGCACAACGCCCTGCGCGCCGTCGCCCGTGCCGACCTGCCGCCCTCGGCCCGACGTGGCCCAGCCAATGAGGTGCTCCATGACGCACGGGTGTACGCGCTCCGTGAGCGGCTCCTCGTGCTCGGCACCGTGCCGTTGGTGAGCGCGGCCGAAGCGGCGTTCCTGCGGCTCATCGCGGTTCGGGACGCGATCCGGACCGGGGCGCGTTTGGAGGAGGCGGCCTACCATCAGGTCTACCACCCGTTTGCCGAGGCGCTGTGGACCTTCCGGATGGCTTTGCGGGCCGACCTGGGGCAGTCGCCGTTGACCCCGGATGCGATCGGCCGGCGAGACTGGTCGGACCGTGAACGGTGCCGCGACTGTGAGCAGCAGGGATTTCCCTCCGCGTAGACCCGGTGGTGACGGCATTGGGCGACGCGCAGAGAGGCCAGTAAGGCGGGTCTCTGTGTCGTCTGGACGCGCCGGTAATCCCGCCACGATTCCGGTAACACCCTCCGCCGGTGTTTCCTGACCCCAGTCATACCGGAGACAGGAACACATGGTTGGCCGGACACATCGTCGGCGGATACTGAAGACGTGGAATGGATACCATTCGTCGGTGCGATCTGCGGAGCCGCTATTGCCCTCGCCAGTGCGGTGAGCGTCGAGGTACAGCGCAACCGTGCCGAGCGTCGACGCGGCCGTGAGGGGGAGCGCATCGGCTATTACCTGGACTTTGCCGTGGCGCTCGACACCGCCCACAGCGCGCTTCGGGAGATCGCCCAAAGCGGTGAGGGCGCGTCACATGGTCTCCGTTCCGCCAGCCGCGTCGTCCACGAGGCGAACGTGTTTACCGCGCGAGAACGTCTACTCGTCGCCGGTACCAAAGAGATCGTCAAGGCCGGGGAGATGGCCTACCAGGGGTTGATCGGGGTGCGGAACGCGATCCGCTCCGGCGTGACGCTCTCGTCGGAGGAGTACCACCGCGCCTACCACGAGTTCGCCGAGGCGATCTGGCAGTTCCGGATGGCGGTGCGCTCAGAGTTCGACCAGGCCCGATTGGAGCCAGCCGACCTGAACCGACGAAGCTGGTCCGAGCGGGAGGATTGTCGTGGGTGTCTCGAGTTGGCAGGACGATGATCTGGCGGCCACGAATGGAGCGTGACCCCAGCACCGCGACGCTTCGATGGACGGCCAGGCGGGCTGCGCACGGCACCGGGTTCTAGACACTCGGGTCCGCCGGATCTCGAAGACTCAGCGGACTTACCACGATTGCTGGCCCTTGACCGCGCCGGCGGCAACGGAAACCGTCACCGCCGGCGCGGCCCGACATCACAGCCGGGAGGTGAAGGTGGCCAGGAAGCGGTGCGGGGTGACGACGCCGGCGTTGTCGAAGCAGATGACGTCGACGTCGGCGTTTGTGGTGTACGGCCAGGGTTGGGTGAGGTGGCAGTAGTTGTTACCGGTGCCCTGCGCCACCACCTGGGCGTGCGTCTCCTTGAGGCCGACCTGCGGGAAGGTCGCCAGGTAACGGCCGGCGGGCGCCAGCGGTGCCACAGTGTTCGCGCCGACGCCGAGCACCGAGTTGTCGTTGGTCGGCCCGCCGACGGCGGTGCCCAGATAACCGAAGTACGACGGCGGTCCGAGCGAGCCGATCACCGGCCGCCGACGGTGGTACGAGAACGCGAAGTCGGTGTTGACGAACGCGCCGGCCTGGTCGTAGCAGAAGACGTACACCTGCACGCCGGTGCCGACCGCGCTCCAGGAGTAGACCTTGCAGCGACGCGGACCGGCGTTCGGCTGCACGGCGGTGACCTGCACGTTGCCGGCGAGCACTCCGGCCAGTCCCACCCCGGGCAGCCGCACCAGATACTGCCCGACGCCGAGCGGCCCGACAGTGTTCACCGCACCCGTGGAGTTGTACGACTGCGCCACCAGGCCGCTGCTCCACTGCGCGTACGCGTGGGCGGTGCCGGCTGGAAGCACGCCCGAGCTGGTCGTCCAGAGCACTGTGAACGGAGAGTCATCGCGCGCGCCGCCCGGCTTGTGGCACTGCACGTCGACGATCTCGTCGGCGCCGGACTGGAACCAGCGAACGACCTCGCAGTAGTGACCGGTCCGGTTCACCGGGGTCACGTGCGGCACGCCCCGGGAACCGGCGCCGATCTGCGGGAAACGGACCTGGAACCGGCCCGGTGCGAGCTTGATGCCGTCGGCCCAGGCGGCCGGGAACGCGGTCTTCCAGCTACCCCACTGCCGGCTGGTGTCCAGCACGGTCCAGACCGACACGGTGGGGTCCTTGACGTACGCGAAGCCCCAGCGGTCGGCGGTGGCCGCCGCCGCCGGTGCCGGCGGCGCGAGTGCGCTGGCGGCCAGGACGGCGGCCAGCGCCGTGGTGACGAACGATCGGAGACGCATCTGTTCCTCCAGTCGACGGGAACATGTCGAAGAGGAGTGTGCGCGTAGTGATCTGATGGTCACAGTCGGCTACATCGTGGTCTGGTGTCGGCTGTCCGCTACTCGTGACCGCACTTCTGCGCAGTGCGAGCACATGGGGGACGTCTCGGGTCTGCTGTCGCTGACCGCATCACACCGAGACCCAGGCACCCTGCGATCGGTGCCCTCAGCGGAGGTGGTCGGCCAGGTGACGCACCGCCTCGGTGAACGACTCCTCGGATTCGCAGGGCCGGTGCCCTTTGATCGGTGGCGGGAAGATGTCGCCGGACGGAGGCGTGACGCCGTACGGGTCGCGAAGCCGTCGGTCCACAGTCGCCTCTCGGTCGTACGCCGCGGGCGTCTCGTCGGGGCCATGCGGCGGAAAGACGCGGCCGCCGATGGGGTCGGTGTCCCGCCACAGATTCACCCACCGCCAGTCCACCCGGTCGGCGATCTCGTGGATCACCTCGTCGCTGACGTATGCGGGAAAGAGGCGGGCGTACAACCGACGCAGCGGCGAACCGTGGGTCAGCAGCGCGACCCGGTCGGTGACCCGTGGCGGCAGTTGGAGCACTGTCGCGGCGAGCAGGACGGAGCCGTGGCTGTGCCCGGTGAGCACCACAGCGTTGCCGGAGTCGACGAGGTGAGTGATCCGGCAGGTCAGTTCGGGAACGGCCCGTTCGGCGTAACACGGTGGGGCGAACGGGTGCGCGGCTCTCGGCCAGAAGGTGCCCAGGTCCCACAGCACGCCGACGTACCGGCGGAATCCGGGGGTGCGGTAGGCGAAGATTCCGCCGACGACCAGGCCGACGATGAGGGCGGCGATCAGATAACTGCCGACACCGATGCCGAAGTTGACGAAGCCGGCCGGCAGCCCGACGTAGCGCTGGACCAGTTCGCTGGGAGGCGTCGGCAGCAGGCCGAGCGCGACCGCTGCTATGCCGATCCCGGCCAGGCAGGCGTAGAGAACCGCGAGCGGCACCAGCCGCTCGGTGAACCGGGCGCGGGCCATGCTCTTGCGCACCTGCCGCAGCCGCGGCGTGGCATCGGCAGGCGCGTCCGGGAAGTCACGAGCAACGACTGCCGACGCGGCCCGGATCCGTCCCGGTCGTGATGCCACCGACACCACACCGGCGACGGCAAGCGTCACCAGCACCGCCAGCGAGAAGCCGAGGATCGCCCAGATACAGGCACGCGGTGGGCTGGTAATCAACGCCTCCGCGGTCGGCGCCCCCCTGTTCAGGACGTCGGACACCCGATAGACCAGTTCGGCGGAGAACGTGAGCGCCAGGCTGATCGCGGCTACGGAGGTCGCCAGGGCGCCGAATCCGAGCGCGGGCGCGACACCCGGCTCTCGACGCCGATGCCAGAACAGCACCACCCCCAGGGCAGCCAGCAGCACCGCCTGACCGATGAACAGCCCGACGACGGTCAGGTTGTAGCCGGGCAGCCCGTTCCGTTCCGGCCAGGAGGCTGAACTGGTCAGGACGTGGATCCAGACCAGCACGGTCAGACCGAGGGCGATCGTGCGCAGCGCGCTGACCAACCGGTCGAGCCGCCACTCCGTTGGCCTGGTCAGGGGTGGGATGCAGAGCAGAACCGCACTCATGATCAGCAGGAGTCCGCAAGTTGCCGCCAGCGCGACGGTGCCGATCGACAAACCCTGTGCGGCCCGGGCACCGAGCAGGCTGAGGTCCAGCGTGGCAAATGCCGCCGCGACGTGAATCGAGCGCAGTCGACCGACCAGCGGCTCATTGTCCCACCGGCCGACGGCGGTGAGCCGATTCGACGCAAGAGGCTGGTCGGCCGAGCGGAAGACGTGAGACGGGAGTGCCGGGCGAGCGCTGAGCCCCCACACCAGGCTGATGGCCGCAGCCGGCACCAGCGCGAGTACCGCCAGGCGCAGTCCGGCAGGACGCCCCCCGAGCCAGGAGAGCCAACTGCGTCCCGCCAGGCACTCCGGTGAGGACATGCACTTCCACGCAATCACATCCAGCGCGATGCCCACCATGCTCAGCACGTACATCCCGGTCAGGGTGAGCGCCAACAACCGGCACAGGGCCTTGATCACCGGGTCGGAGCCGGCTGTGGCCGGACGCATCCAGATGGCGAGGTTGATCAGCATGAAGGGCAACAGGATCACCATCGACAGCGTTCGCACCGCGTTGCCGGCGGGCAGGTTGTTCCAGCGGTAGGCCTCCAGCGTCACCCCGTCCGTCTCGGCGCCCTCGTGGTTTCCCGGCCGGGGTCGATAGAAGCCGCCCCTGTGGTCCCCCGCCACCTGCTGCACGTGCTGTCGATCCAGGAGGTCGTCCGGTCCGGTGGCGGAGACCCCGTGCACCCGCAGTTCCACGAAGCCGTCGGCCCTGGCGCGCCCGCCAGCGTCTCGCTGATCCATCCGGTACCGGCCCTCCGGCGCGTACGCGGCTCACACCGACCCGCTCGGCTGATCCGACGGCGCCCGCGTGGCGCAACGGGCGTACCCCTCGAAGGGGGATACAACCCCGCGCTCGTAGCGCGCCGAATCGTGCCCATTAGAGGTGGCGGACCAACCCGTCGGAGGAATGGGGATCGCGACGCCTACCAAAAGAGGTTGTGGCCCACCGGCATTCTTCGGGTATCGACTCGACGACCCTTCCGGCGTGGTACCAATACCCGGATAGGCGAAGCCGGCAGGAATGGGCGGCCCATGTCGACAAGGGCAGCAGCGCTGCTTCGAAAACCCGGGCAACCGCAGCGTCCGAGCCTTCTGGAACTCTTCTTCGACCTCGTCTTCATCTTCGCCCTCAATCGGGTCTCACAGCGACTGGTCGCGGAGCTTACCGAGCAGCGCGTCGTCCTCATCGACGTCGGCGAGACGCTCCTGTTGCTGCTGGCCTTCATCGTGCTGTGGTTCGTCACGGCGTGGGTCACCGACCTCTACGATCCGCAGCGGCCGCAGCTTCAGGTGCTGGTCTACACGGCCATGCTCGGCGCGCTGGTGATGGCGGTCGCGGTGCCGCACGCGTTCGGGGACAGAGGTCTGGCCTTCGCTGGGGCCTACGTCGCCGTCCACATCATTCGTGGGCTGGTCATCGTGCCGCTGCTGCGTGGCCACGAAGCTCAGCGCCGAGCGGCTGGGGTGTTCTTCTGGTTCACGTTGTCGGCAGTGCCGTGGATCGCCGGCGCGATCGTGACGGATCTGGCCCGCAGCCTGTTGTGGACGCTCGCGATCGCCATCGACGGCGCGGCACTGCTGCTGTTCTATCCCGCGCCGTGGTCCCGTCCCACGCAACGGCAGTGGCCCGTCCTGGCCGAATACCTGTCTGAGCGCTACCGACAGTTCTTCATCATCGCTCTCGGCGAACTTATTTTGACGACCGGCTCGGCCTACAGCGACACCTCGTTTCGGCACGGCGGAGCCGCGGCAGCCTTCGCGGTGTCATTCATCACCACCGTGCTGCTGTTTCGCGTCTACGTCTTCAGGGCGGGCCAGTTGTTGCCCGAAGCCATCAGGGTCGCCGCTGAGCCCGCGCACCTCATCCGGGAGGCTTTCCTCGCGCACGTACTCATGGTGGCCGGGATCGTCGCCGTTGCCGTGGGGTACGAAATCGTGATCGAACATCCGTTCGGGCACACCAACGCGGCGTGGGTTCTCGTCGTCCTCGGCGGGCCGATGCTCTTCCTGATTGGACGAGCCCTGGTGGAACATGCCGTATTCGCCCGGGTGTCCCGCTCCCGGATCGTCGGCGCTCTGGCGCTCGCCGCCGCCTCACCGTTCATGATCCTTCTGCCGCCGCTGGCCGTGGCCGTCACCGCCGTCATCGTCCTCGCCGGCATCGCCGCCTCCGACGCCGTCCACGCCAAGGGGAAACCACCCGAACGGCCGCACCCGTCCAACACCCGAGAGGGAGCGTAGAAGGCTTCCACCGACCCGCACACGTCCGTCGGTCCTGCGGAGGCCGCTGCCGGGGCGCGGTGTGCTGCCGCACCCTGGCAGCGGGTCGCCGGTCGTCAGACGGAGACAGTGAGCACCAGTTTGCCGGCCGTGTGACGGTCTCCACGGCCGCCAGCGCCTCCCGCGCTCTCCTCGAAGCTAGCTTCGAGGAAGCACTGTGATGGCCGCGATGGCGCTGTTGACGACGGTGGCCGTCACGGTGCGGGTCACGGCCGCCGCCGCGGCGTCGGCACCCCAGTTGCCCCGCTCGAGTTCCTTGGCCCGGCTGATCACCGGTGACGTCCACGGGATCTCGCGGTCGAACTGCGGGAGCGTCCCGCTCGCCGAGAGCAGCGCCGCGAGCGCGGCGACACGGGCTTGCGGCTCCGCGCCGTCCACCAGGACCCGCCGAACGTCGGCGAGCAGGCGGGCCCGTCGTTCGGTCCTGCCCTCCCGAAGGGCCGTCGTCCGGAACAGGCCGAGCACCTTACGGGGCTCCTGGTCGATGTCGCCCCGCGCGATGAGCCGTTCCAGCACCGGCTGGCGCAGGGCTGGACCGATCGCGGCCAGGGCCGTCTGCACCCCCCTCGGTTTCTCGGCGAGGTAGTCCCACGCGGAGCCCAGGAGGCCATCGGTCGGTGGGTGACCTGCCACGCTCCTGAGCCGCCCTCGGTCCGCAGTGGTCAGGTGGTCGCCGAGGGCGAGGTCCGCGAGAACGGCGCCGCCGAGGACGTAGAAGAGGGTGTTCTCTCCCGCGATGGTGCCGGATCTGGGTTGGAACAGGAGTAGTAGGAGATCTTCCACCACTGTCGGCGCGTCGGATCGGGCTTCGATGGTCATCGGCGCGGCTCCCAGCGGAAGAGTCGGGTGGCCAGAGCGACGGCGACGACGACCCAGCCGAGCGTGGGCGCGAGCAGGAACAGGGAGTCGGTCACGGCGACGCCGCCGTTCCAGGCGTTCATTGTCAGTTCGGTGGCCGCGCCGCCGGGCAGCAGCCGCTTGAGCCAGGCGAGGTTCTCGGTGCCGGTGATGCCCACCCAGCTGGCCATGGCGATCACCCCGAGGGTAACGGGCAGGGTGGTGACCTGGGCGTGTTCGGGGGAGTTCGTCAATCCGGCCGTGGCCAGCGCCAGGCCGATCATCATGGCCACTGTCGCGAGGACCGCCACCACCAGCAGGGCGACGTTCGCCGGTGCGTCGGCGACCACGGCCAGGGCGGTCAGGATCGCTGTCACCTGCACCCCGGCGAGGACGACCACTGGCAGCAGGAGGCCGGCGAGGATGCCGGCGTCGCCTTCGGCGGTGGAGCGCAGCCGCTTGAGGAAGAGATTCTGTCGCCGGGACGCCAGGGTGGTGACGGCGGTGGCGTACAGCCCGAACGCGGCCACCGTGAACGTGACGATCGCGGCGATGTAGCCGAGGCTCCCGATGGCGGCGTACGTCTCGTGCTGACGGACGAAGAACACGCAGACCGCGACCGGGATGATGAGGCTGGTGATCAGCACGAGCCGGTTGCGGAAGATCTGGATCAGTTCGCTGGACGCGATGGACAACACGGTGAGGCTCCTCGCGGAAGATCGAATCAACTGTTGATGGCGCGGAAGACGTCGTCGAGGCGGGTCGGCCCTGCCGCCAGGTCCCGCAGCTCCACGGCGTGGTCCTGCGCCCAGCCGAGCAGGAGGTGCAGGTCCTTCTGCAGCTCGAAGGTCTCGACCACGACCTTCCCGGCCGCGTCGACGGCGGCCCGCACCGGCAGCGTCGGTGCCGGTGCCGGAAGGGAGAAGCGGATGACCGCGGGCAGGGTGCGGGTCAGTTCGGCCACGGTGCCTTCCCGGTGGAGGGTGCCCTGGTGCATCAGGCCGATCCGGTCCGCGCGTTGTTGTGCCTCCTCCAGGTAGTGGGTGGTGAGCACGATGGTCGCGCCGTTCTCCCGGAGCCGGTCGACGGTCGCCCAGACGGCGTCGCGGGACTGGATGTCCAGGCCGGTGGTCGGCTCGTCGAGGAAGATCAGCTCCGGGGTGCCGTAGACGGCGGTGGCGAAGTCCAGCCGCCGCTTCTCTCCGCCGGAGAGCTGCGACACCTTGCGGCCGGCTCGGCCGGTGAGGTCGACCATGTCGAGCACCCGGTCGACGTCGTCGCTACGCCCGCTGAGCCGGCCGATCAGACCGACGGACTCACGGACGGTGAGGTCCGGGGAGAATCCGCTCTCCTGGAGCATGACGCCCATTCGGGGACGTACCGCTCTCCGGGCGTCGGGGCTGTGCCCGAAGACGCGTACCGAGCCCGAGGTTGGCCTCCGGTGTCCCTCGATGACCTCCAGGGTCGAGGTCTTTCCGGCGCCGTTGGTGCCCAGCAGCGCGTACAGCTCTCCGGGTCGTACCTGGAAGGAGAGGTCCTTGACGGCGTGGAAGTCGCCGTAGGTGAGGTTCAGCCGTTCGACGTCGATGACGGGTGTGGTGGACATGCACCAATGACAGCGCGGGCGCGGCCGACCCGTCAGTGGCACCACGTCATCACCGCATGTGACGTGGTGTCACTGGTCGGCGCCTCTGGCTGCCGGATACTGAGGTGGTGACCGCTCGATCGCCGCGCTTCACCGAGTCGACGCAGGGGAGGCTGCGCCGGCTCAACCTGGCCACGTCACTGCCGCCGGTGGTGTTCGCCGCGGTGGTCCTGCTCTACACCGATGCGCGTGCCTGGTGGCACGTCGTCGTCCTGGCCCCGGGGGCCGTGGCGGCCGTGGTGGCGTTCGAACGGTGGACGGCAAACGACCTCGCCCGGGTCGCGCTGCCCTGTCTGGTCGTGGCGGCAGCGGTCTGGCCGCTCGGGGTCCTGGTGACCGGCAGCCCCAACGCCTACTGGGGTGTCTGCGCCGTAGGTTCACTTGCCCTGCGCGAGGTGCGACGACGCCGGAAGCTGGTGATGGCCGGGCTGTTCACCTACGTCGCTGTCGTCGGCGCGGCGCGGCTGCTGGTGCAGCGGGACGACGTCGGTCACGTCCTGGTCACCTACGTTCTCATCCCGACCGCCCTCACCATCGTCGTGACGGTCTTCACGGTGGTGGGCGAGCGGTTCTACGACCTCATCCGGGAGCTCGAACAGACCCGGGAACGCGAGGCGGAGCTGGCCGTGGTGCGGGAGCGCGTGCGGTTCGCCAGCGACCTGCACGACATCCAGGGCCACACCCTGCACGTGGTGAAGCTGAAGATAGCCCTGGCCCAGCGACTGCTGCTCCGCGACACCGCTCGGGCGGAGAAGGAACTGCGCGAGACGTACACGCTGGTCAGCGACACCATCGCGCAGACCAAGGAACTCGCCTACGCGCAACGGCGGCTCAACCTCACCGCCGAGATCGAGAACGCGAAGAACCTGTTCGAGGCCGCCGGAATCCGGGTCCGGGTGACCCGGGAGGCCGAGGTCGACGCCCGGGCCAGCGAACTGCTCGGGCAGGTGCTGCGCGAGACGACCACGAACATCCTGCGCCACGCCCAGGCCACCCAGGTGCAGATCACGCTCGCCGCGTCGGGCATCACCATCGTCAACGACGGCGCGACCGCCAGCACGCCCCCGGAACTCAGGGGACTGGCGGCGCTGAGGCAACGGGTGGCGGGCGATGGGGGTGAGCTGACTGTGGAACAGGAGGACGGGCGGTTCCTGACCGCAGCGACCTTCCCACCCACTCGGGTCGACGCGCCCCCGACGGCTACCGGGAAGGACGGCCGATGACCACCATCGTGCTCGCCGACGACGAGGCGCTGCTCCGCACGGCCCTGGCCGCGCTGCTGCCGATGGAGGGCGACATCACCGTTCTCGCCGAGGCGCAGGACGGCCGCACGGCGATCGCCGCCACCCTGCGCCACCGGCCCGACGTGCTGGTCATCGACCTGGAGATGCCCGGCGTGGACGGCCTGGGCGCGGTCGCGGAGATCCGCCGCGAGCGACCGGAGCAGGTGATCCTCATGCTGACCCGACACGCCCGCCCCGGCGTGCTGCGCAAGGCCCTGAAGCTCGGCGTCCAGGGCTTCGTCAGCAAGTCCGCCGAACCGGCCCACATCACCTCGGTCATCGCCACCCTGCACGCGGGCAAACGCTGGATCGACCCGGACGTGTCCACGCTCGCCGTCACCGACGACTCCCCACTTACCGACCGTGAAGCCGACGTCCTGCGGGTCACTGGCGAGGGCTACTCGGTCGCCGACATCGCCGCACGCCTGCACCTCGCGCCGGGCACCGTCCGCAACTACCTCTCCAACGCCATGCGCAAGACCCAGACCCGGACCCGCCACGAAGCGGCCCGCTACGCCCGCGAACACGACTGGCTGTAGACGGGCCGAAGTGGCGATCGCGGCGCCGGTTGCCTTCCACGTCGCCATGGTGGTGCTGGTCTGGCTGCACGAGCGGCGAGCCCGGTTGTCGAACGCGGGACGTCGTGTACGCCATTCACCAACTACGTTGGACGTACGCACCCCAGCCCTGATTGCCGAACGATCGCTGCGGGACGAACGTGCCGACGGCGGAGAGCCGTCTCCCCAAGGCGGCCCTGACGTGACAGCGGCATGCAGTACCAGAGCCTCCGGTGTCCACAGCAAACATGGGGGAGGGCCCGTGAATCAGTCGTATGACTCCGTCGCCGCCTGGCGGACCGCCGGCGAGGCCGGTGACGCCGCCGGCGCGGTCGCCGCCCTCAGCCCTGATGTCACAGTGGTCTCGCCGATCACGGAGCAGTTCACCTTTCAAGGCCGCCAGCAGGTACACACGTTGCTCGAAGTGGCCCTGGCCGCGATCGACGACATCACCTACACCGACCAGGTCGCCGAGGGCCGCACCGTCGCGCTCTTCTACGAGGCGCAGGTCGGCGCGGTGCGTCTCTACGAAGCCCAGCGCCTGCGTCTGGGCGCCGACGGCCTGATCAGCGACATCACCCTCTACGTCCGGCCCTTGCCGGCGCTCACCCTGCTGATGGCTCGTCTCGGGCCCGATCTGGCGCGACGCAACGGACAGGCGGGCCTGGCTCGGCTGATTCCGCTCGCCAGCGGCGCGATGCACTCGATGGCCGCCACCGGCGAACGGAGAATCATGCCGAGAGTGGCACCCCGGTAGCAGCATTCGACACTCCCGCACCTCGCTCTGCTGGGGGAGCGAAACCCACCCAGGGCGGGAGGCGTCACGGTGCCGCCTTGGCGAGAGTGCTGGTATGTCCGCTCGCAGAGGCCGTCGCTGGGCGTACGGCGCCTTGGCTTGGTTGATCTTCTTTGTGGTGTCCCATGTGATCCTGGTGTTCTTCCCCGGGCCCGATCCAACCGGTGATGGACCGTGGGGCATGAGGGCCTACGTGATCTTCAACGTGGTGCTCATCTCCATGTCGGCCATCGGAGCAGCCGTCGTTCTGGCCACAGTCCGCCCGCCGGCTCGACGTCTTCCCCAATGGTTGCTGCTGACGCCACTGTTGTTCGGCAGCACCCTGCTCGTCATCCGGGGTGTTCCGGGAATGGTCGAGAATCTTCTGATGGTCAGCGGTGTCCGTCGCGGTGGTTTCGTGGGGGTGGCGGACATCTCGACGGGCGAGTTCTGGGCCGGCATCGGAGTCAACACCTACTTCTTCGCAGGAGCGGTGTTGCTGGTGGGGACAACCGTCTCGTACGGCCGACGATCAGCGAACCCGTCTCGGTGAGGCGTACCGGCGTCCGCGCGGGCGATCTCCTGCCGCAACAGAGTCGCCTCGTCGTCGCGGTCACAGAGCATCAGCACAGTGAACTCTGGCTGGCCGAACGGGCTCGCCCAGTGATGAACGGCCCGCGAACTGCGCGAGCAAACCTCGACCTGAGCGGTGGAGCCGCTCCGCCAGTTGCTCATCGGACGATGACCAGGTTGGCCATGTCGACGACCGGCCGGTAGCCGAGGGCGGCGTAGATCTTGTTCGACGTCGGGTTGGCCTGGTCGGTGAACAGGCAGACCCGCGCGCCCTCGGCCTGGATTCGGCGGGAAACCTCGGCTACCGCGTTGCTGGCCCAACCGCGTCCGCGCTGGGCCGGCGGTGTGTACACCGGGCCCAGGCGGGCCACCCCGAACGACTGTGGGTTCGCGCCGGTGAGGTGCACCGGCTCCCCGGTCTCGTCGACCCAGAACCACAGCCGTCCGGCTCGGATCCGACGCAGCACCTCCGCGTGGTCGGGCGCTTCGTGCGCACTCGTACCGGGCGGGCGGCCCGCCTGTTCGTCGGCGTCGCCAATGAACGCGGCGAGCCACTGCGTGACCAGTCCCGCGTCGTCTTCGGTCGCGGTAACCAGGCTGCCCGGTACCAATGGTGGCCACGTCAGCTCGCCGAGCTCATGCAGTCGTGTGTGCTGGGCGACCTGAACGTCACCCCCGCTGAGCCGGGCCAGCGCGGCGGCGCACAGCTCGGCGGCAGGCAGGGCCCCGTTGACAGCGAGGACCTCCTCCCCGCGCTCGTGCAGGGCGTGGGCCAGCGCAGCGGCCGCCTCGTCGGGCATGGGCAGCAGGAACGGGGGATAGGGGGCATACGGCGCCGAGCGCATCCCGGCGCCGACCACGGCACCGGAGTCGTCGCTGACCACCAGCCACCAGTTGCGGTCGGGCTGCGGGATCCCCTCGGTCCGCTGCGACAACAGCCGGTGCGCGATGGTGGTCACGACAGTGCTGACGACCGGATCGGCGCGCAGGTAGTCACCAGCAACGGCCAGGAACTCGCCCGGATCGCTGAGGAACCGCAGCCGCAGGCCGGTCCTTGGGACGATGCTCATCCGCGTACGCTAGCCACCGCCTACCAGATCGACACAGGAATTTTGTGCGGCCCGAGGACCTGTAAGCGCTGAGCCAGCCGTGCGGCGGGCGCACGGTTGGTCTCGGCCGGGCGGGGTACACCGCCGCGAGTGGCGCGGGGGCTGGGTTCACCCGGTTTGGCCACCGAAGGTGCTTCGGAGGGGCCGATGTCGGGTGCATCAGCGCGGTCAGGCGGGCCCGGGACGTCCGATGACGTGGTGGAACTGCGGGTACACGGCGCCGCCAGCGCAAGCGCCGCCCAGGTGTTGAACGTGGCGCAGGTCGAGCAGGTCGCGGGCGACCGCAGTGGGGGCTTCTACCGACCCCGACGCCCATGTTCGTGCGGCGGCGGCGAACGGGTGACTGAGGCGTACCGCTGGGGTGACCTTCCCGCCGGAAGCGTGGTCCGAACACTGACGCTGGTGTTCCTCCTGCCGTTCATGCTGGCCAACCTGGCGATCTGGATGCGACCGGCGAGCCCTGGCTCCGACGCGACGGTCAGATCCCTGTGCCGGTTGCTGGCGCTCACCCTCACCGCGCTGTACGTGCTGGCCTTCGTCGGCGTCACGCTGGACCTGATCGCGTGGAAATGCATGGGCTCGTCACGTTGCCTGGCCGGGCGTACCTGGTTGTCCTGGTTGGGTGGGCAACCTGTGGGCCTGCGCCTCGCGGTACTCGCTGTGGTTCCGGCCGTCGCCATCGGCCTGCTCTGGCGGGCCAGCACCCGGCCGGGAAAGATGTTCGACGCGTTCCGCGCTCCGGCGGACGAGGTCTCCGAGCACCGACTCAGTGGGATCGGTCAGTGGGACGCCGGGCCGCTGGTGGGTCGGCTGCGCTCGATTCACGTCGCGGCGGCGTTCGCGACACTGGACGTCGCCCTGCTCGCCGCCCGAGCCGCGAACGGCGCCTCGGCCAGCACGATCGTGTTGGCCGTGGCCACCGGGACGGTGCTGGCCGGCTGCGTGGTCCTGCTCTGCCTGCCCGCGCTGCTCGACCGGGCCGCCTCGGATCAGCGACTGGACCGAATCACCCGCACGGTGCGGACGGTAACCGTGGCCCTGACCATCGTGGTGGCGGTCCACGTCCTCGCCAGCCCGGCGCCGTGGCACGAGGGGGGCGGCCTACCCGGCTACGGCGCACTCCTCACCTCGCTGTTCGTTGCCCAGACGACCCTGCTGACCGCCCTCGGCGCTGTGCTGCTCTGGCGCCGGGTACGGCGGCGGGACGCCATCCCGCTGCTCGGGCTGGGCGCGCTGGTGATGGCGGCCAGCGCGGTCAGTCTGGCGGTGGCAGTGTCCGCTGAGTTCGTCTACCGGGTGGCGGATCTACTGGATCGCGACGCGCCGACCGGAGAGGGCCTGGCCTCCGGTCTGCCGCCGGCGTTCACCTGGGCGATCTTCGGCTTTCTCCGGACAGTGCTGTTCACGCTGGTGGTAGCGGTTCCGGTCGTCCTCGTCTCTCGACGCCGTCGACGTCGTGCCGCGGCGGCGATCGTGGCCTGCGACTTTCCGGACCGCCCGCCCGCAGCCGCGACCCGACTACGGCAGGTGCAGGAGGCGATAGCCAGGGCCCGTTTCACGGAAAGGCTGATTCCGTTGGCGGTGGTCTACGCCTGCCTGGCCGGAATCGGCACGGCCACCACCACCCTCGGTCTGCTGGAGTTGCTGCCGAGCGAGTCTGTGCAGCGGTACGCACGGGTACCCGGCGACCTGATCACCTTCTCCATCGCGTTCGGGAGCTGGGGGATCGCCGCGATCATCCTCGGCCTTATCATCGGCGGCATCTTCGCCTACCGGACGGCCGAATTCAGGCGCCACGTCGGTGTCCTGTGGGACCTGGGCACCTTCTGGCCACGGGCCGCCCACCCGTTCGCGCCACCCTGCTACGCCGAACGAGCGGTGCCGGAGTTGACCAGACGAATCACGTATCTGGTCGGACGCGGCAACCTCGTGCTGCTCACCGCACACAGCCACGGTGCGGTCCTGGCCGCCGCGACAGTGCTCCAGTTGCCGCCCCAGGTCAGCAGTCGAGTCGCTCTGCTCACCCACGGGTCGCCACTGAGCCGACTCTACGCGCGACTGTTCCCCGCCTTCGTCGACGACGAGGTGCTGCACGAGATCGGCTCTCGCGTCGATTGGCGGTGGGTGAACCTGTGGCGTGACACCGACTCGATCGGCGGCTGGATATTCACCGCCCACCGGACAGCAGTGCCGGCGACCGTCGGCCAGAGGGCGGCAACGGTGGACCGCCGGCTACGGGATCCCGCCGACGTGGTGCCGTTACCCGGCGACAGCGTCCCGCCTCCGATCCAGGGGCACCGGCCCCGCGGATCGGAGCAGCGGTACGCCGAGGCCGCCCGCGAGTTGATCGAGCGCCTTCGCCAGCCGATGGACTCAGTGCCGCTTCCGGGCGACCCGCCGACCGGGCACTGACGAACCCGCGACGGTGGCGCGGGCGTGCCCGAAGTACATGAGCTCCCAGATCGCGTCCTCGGCGAACGCCTCGACCACCTGTCCGCCCTTGTGGTGCTCGATCGTGAGCAGGCCGGCGAAGCGGAGGTAGGCGCCGTCGAACCGGACCAACCGGGCCGCTGCCCGCTTCAGCCAGGGCAGGTCCTTGGTGAGGGGATTGCGGACCAGGTCGCGCTCGCGGTCGAAGGTCACCACGTACGTGTCGTCGTCGTCCACGTAGGTGTAGCGGACGATGCCCGCCACCGGCTTGCCGGTCTTCGCGTCGGTGTAGACCCCGTCCCGCTCGAACGTCATCTTCGCTGGATCGTCGCCGATGATCCGGCCGTCGCGGGCCAGCATGAAGATGGGAATCTCGGCGAAGCCGTACTTTTCGGCGCCGGTGATGAACGACGCGATGACCGTGTACGGTCCGGCCTGCCCCCGTCCCCAATACCAGTCATTGATGATTTTCGGCAGCCCGACGTTGCCCCAGTTGTGGTCGTGGTAGCCGACGCCGGTCGTCTCGTGCCGCACCCCGTCGATCGTGTACGAGCCCCGCACGGCTCCCTGGGGCACCGAGGGCAGCCAGTTGAACTCGAGGTCGCCCTCCGGGCCGAACAGCATGTGCCCGGTGGCCGGACGCCAGGCCGGGACCTCGGACGTCAGTGTGAAGTCGACCCTCAGCCCCCCGGCGGTCGCCTGGATCCGGTACTCGCGCAGGCTCTCGCCGTGGAAGCGGTTGCCCGGCCCCATGCGGACGTCAGTACGCCCGCTCGCCGCCGACCAGTCCGCTGCGGGGATCGCGATCGTGTTGTGGGACGTCGTCCCGTCAGGCAGTTCCAGGTTGACCCGGAGCTGCGGTGACAGCGGGCTACCCGCCGCGCCGAGGTCCTTGTTCATGAACACCACGACAACCTTCGCGCCGTTGTCGAGGTGGGCGTCGAAGTACCACCACTCGTACGACCCGGCGCGATTGTCGGTGCGGGCGCCGTCCTCCCATTCGCGTACCGCATCGCGCTCCAGCCCGAAGCGGGCATAGTCGTCGCTGAGCGCGGCGAGTTCGGGGTGATCGAACATGACTCTTCGTCTCCGTTGCTTCTGCAAGATCAAATTGTGCGGACGCCTCACAGGGTGGCGAATCCCTGACGCCAGGACGGGTAGGTCGGGTTCCAGCCAAGGTGCGTGCGGGCGTGGTGGTTGCTCGCTCCTCGCGCCCAGCCATGCCGCTCGCCCTCGGTCACCGCTGGCGCTGGCACATTGGCCGCCGCGCAGAACGCGGGCACCCACTGCGAGGCGGCGGCTGGCTCGTCGTCGCAGACGTTGACGACGCCGACGGGCCACTCCAGAGCCGCGACCGCGGCGGCGACGGCGTCGTCGACGTGCAGCAGGCTACTCACGTCCGCGTCGGCGGGGACCTTGCCGGCGGCGGCGAACTGGGCCATCAGACCGTCGCGGGCGTACCAGGTGCCCGGGCCGTAGAGGGTGCCGTACCTCAGCAGGACCCACTCGGGCGCCTCCTGGACGGCGGATTCGAGCGCGGCGGCACCGGCCACACTGGTCTGGCGTGGCTCTGGGGCGTCGAGGTCGAGCGGGGTCTGCTCGGCCGCGGGCTCGGCGCCCGGCTCGTACGCCCAGGCGATGCTCTGTGCCACGATCCGGCGTACCCCGGCGGCGAGCGCCGCGTCGACCAGATTGCGGGTCCCGGTCCGGCGCAGCCGCGAATTGGCGGCGAAGTCGCCGGTGCTCAGGCTGGTCAGCTGGTGCATCACCACGTCGGGCCGGGCGTCGCGGACGGCGGCCGCGACCGCGTCCCGGTCGAGCACGTCGACGGCGACCGGGCCGTTGCGGGCCAACCCGATGACCTCATGCCCCCGGGCGGTCAGGATCGGCTCGAGCCGGCGGCCGATGACGCCGGTCGAACCGGCGAGAACGATACGCATGACGTGCCTCTTCCGTCAGTTCGGCCGGATTGAGCGGCGGTTCTTACGCTGTTCGAGCTCGTCGGGGCTCACCAGCACCAGCATTTCCTGGCCGGGCGCGCACACCATCACGACCAGGAACTTGGTCACCCGATCGGACAGGTTGTTGGCGGACCGGTAGTGGATGACGTCGCCGCCTGGCTCCCAGAACGCCTCACCGGCCTTGATCACCCGTTCGGGCTCGCCCTCCAGCTCGAAGATCATCTCGCCCTCGAGCAGGTAGCCGAAGACCGGGCCGGAGTGCCGGTGTGGCGGCGTGCCCGGGTCGCCCGGTGGCAGTTCGATCGTCGCTGTCATCACGTGGGAGCCATCCGGCAACTCCGGTGGCATGGCCGTGCCCAGCAGCACGATCTCGTTATTTCCGATCTTCATGGTCTGCATGAGTCGAACGTATCCCCGACCGGACCAGCAGGATGGACCAGTTGGTGACCGGTCTGATGGACCAGTTGGCAGAGTCCGGAGAGTGCCTCCTGCCAGGCGTGAGCCGGCGGCGCCGCGTATCCGAGGACCAGGGCCGCCGGCTGCCGCTCATCCGCGGGATCGTGCCAGTAGCCGTTGCCGTGCAGGCCGATCAGGCGCAGTCCCTCGCGGCGTCCGGCCTGGATCAGCCAGCGCTCCTCCGCCACGGAAGCCAGCGGTAGCAGCGCGTGCACGCCGGCAGCGATGCCCTCCAGCGCAGTGGTGGTCACCTCGGCAAGGCGGGCGGCCAGCTCGGTCCGGCGACGTCGGTAGGTAAGGCGCATGCGGCGGATGTGCCTGTCGTAGTCGCCGTGCGTGAGCAGGTCGGCCATCGTGAGCTGGTCGATCGCGGAAACTGCGGCGCCGGCCTCCGCGATCGTCGTCGTCAGGTCACGACGCAGTGGCTCGGGCACGACGAACCAACCCAGGCGGACGCCCGGCGCCAGCGACTTGCTCGTGCTGCCCGCGTACACGATCCGCTCTGGTGCCAGCGCCTGCATGGCGCCCACCGGCCGCTGGTCGTAGCGGAACTCGCCGTCGTAGTCGTCCTCGATCAGGAACGCGTCGTGCTTCCGTGCCCACGCGATGAGCCGGTAGCGGTGCCGTGGGGCGAGCACCACTCCGGTCGGATGCTGGTGCGCCGGGGTGAGCAGCGCGGCCTGACCCGCCGCGTCATCCGGGTCGGCCCCGCCGTGGCCGACGGTGAGCGGGGTGACTGTCAGGCCCGCAGCACGCAGCACCGTGCGGTGATGGGCCAGACCGGGGTTCTCGGTGGCGATGGCGCGTACGCCGCGCCGGTGCAGCGTCCGCGCCAGCAGGGAGAGGCCCTGGGTGAAGCCCGCCGTGATCACCACCGCCTCCGGGTCGCAGAGCACCCCACGGGTGCGCGCGAGATAGCCGGCCACCGCCGCCCGCAGTGCGGGTAGCCCGGTCGGTTCGGAGTAGTCCAGCGTGCCGCGTGGAGCCGTCGTCAGCGCCCGGCGGACGCTGTCCGCCCAGGCCGTTCGGGGGAACGACGCGAGGTCGGGAATTCCCGGCCGCAACTCGATCAATGGCCCGGCCGGGGGCGACGGCCGCGGTTGTCCGCGCGTGCGGGGCGGATCATGGAGCACGTCAGCGACCCGGGTGCCCGAGCCGGGTGCCGCCAGCAGCCACCCTTCCGCCACCAACTGCGCGTACGCCTGCACCACGGTGCCCCGGGCCAGGCCCAGGTCGGCGGCCAGGCTCCGGCTGCCAGGTAGGCGCGACCCGGCCCGCAGCCGGCCGGTCCGAATGCTCTCCCGTAACGCGCTCTCCAGCGAGCGACCCGGGGAACCCGCACTCCGATCGAACTCCAGATGCAGGTCAAGCGACTTCGTCACTCAGCAACGATCCCATTCGCGCGAGCGGCACCGGCAGGTTCGGCGACGACTCAGGCGCCAGACCACCGACCTCGACGTACGTGCCGTCGACGAACCACGCGTCGCCAGGCGCCGGTGCCGACTGTCACCGCTGGAACTGGGCTAGTTTCTGCGGGTTGAGGACGATCAACACTCGTTCGATCCCGGCTGGTGAGGCGTCGATGGTGACCAGAGCGACAGTTGCCCCGGGCCGTGAGACGCGGATCGCGGCGTGGCCGTTGGACTCGACGATCTCCGGTGAGAGGTCGCGGCCGAACTTCCGGATCAGTCCCAGGATGTAACGCGCGACGTTGTCACGTCCGACGACGGGTAGCTGGGCGGCCCGGACGGTGCCGCCGCCGTCGGCGTAGGAGATGGCTGTTTCGGCGAGCAGTTCCTCGAGCTGGGCAAGCTCACCGGAGCGGGCCGCGGCGAGAAAGGCATACAGCAGGCGGTCGCGGTCGGCGTGGCCGACCGGTTCGCGCCGCTGCCGGGCCAGGTGCGTGCGGGCGCGGTGGCCGAGCTGTCGTGCGTACGCCTCGCTGACGTCGAGTACCTCGCCGATCCGCCGGAATGGGTAGTCGAACGCCTCCCGCAGCACGTACACCGCCCGCTCGGCCGGGGTGAGCCGTTCCAACAGGAGTAGCACGGCGAGTTCGAGTGACTCGTTGCGTTCAGCCTGAAGTGTCGGGTCGGCGGAGGTGTCGACGGGCTCGGGCAGCCACGGTCCGGGATACAGCTCGCGGCGGGCGCGGGCCGACGTCGCGGCGTTCAGGGCGAGCCGAGAAGTCGTCGTGACCATGAACCCGACCGGGTCCCGTACCTGGCTGCGTTCGGTCTGCTGCCACCGGAGCCAGGCTTCCTGCACGATGTCCTCCGCCTCGGCGACGCTGCCGAGCATCCGGTAGGCGATGCCGAAGAGCCGTGGACGGACCGCGTCGAACACCGCCAACGCGTCGACCAGTGCCCCGCCTTTTCCTTGCCCTGCCATGGCCGCCTCGTCGCCCCTATCCCTGAATTCGCACTGCCGCCGATATCGCTGCTGTCTGTTGAGCGCCAGCCACACAGGTACCCCTTGCGGGGCCGTACTACAGCACTTGAGCGGTGTTCTGGCCAGCGGCTTGGGTCGGCGACGATGTGAGCAGACCGATACAGACCTGCACGAGCCTGCCGACGAGCCAGGTAAAGGGACTGTCGATGCCATCCTGTTCGTCGTCCGGCATCGTGTACCAGACGGTGTACGTCGCTTGTACCGCGTGTTCAGCGACGTCGACTGAACCCAGCAGCTGGTACGCGAGGTTCTTGAGGAGGCGTCGTTCGGCGACGACGACGCAGAACGCGCTGGGTAGCGCGTTTGGCCGAAGTGGCCGGAGGGGTTCGGGAACCATCGGCTCTCCCAGTGGTTGACGCAGCAGGTTCAGTGGGCGGCCCGAGCCGAGGCGAGGTCGCGCCGAGCGGCCGAACGGTCGCGTAGCGCCGTCAGCAAGATGATCACCAGGCCGATGAGCGCCACGGCCGCGTTTGCGGTGGTGAGGAGGATCGCCTCACCTACTGTCGCCCCCTGCATGTTCGTGAGGTGATAGAAGAAATGAGGGAGCGCGAAGACCGAATAGGCAGCCGCGGCGGGGATGACGAAGTGGGCCTTGGGTTTGACCGCCGCGATGCCCAGCAGCAGGGCGATCGCCAGTGATGCCGTACCGAAGTCCCGCGCGTAGTGCTCGCTGAACGGCGGCGTGAGATCCACTGTCGGGAAGTTCGCGTAGAAGCTGGCCGGCCAGATCGCGTTCCAGGCCCCGACCACGAAATTGTCGAGAAACACGATTGCCAGTGCGATGCGGATGATGGCGGTCATGATCGTCGCTCCTTGCGCTGTACCGGTGGTGGGCGAGTGTCACCAGGTACGGACCGAGCAGGTCTCCGATTCGTGACACAGGGCCCCGGCCGCGGCCTCTGCTGTCACGAATCGGGGGGCCGCTCGGTCCTGTTCGCAGACGCCGCGGTCGTTCGCGGCGGAGGGGAGCACGCCATGAAGAGAAGCACTGCGGCTCGCGTGACCGACACGTCAGACACCGGTCGGGCGTCTCGCATTCGTCCTACCGTCAGATTGATTGTCACGGTGGCGCTCGCTGCCGGTTTCCCGCTGGCGGTCACGCCCGTGCCCGCGTTCGCGCACGGCGCGACGCATTCGATCACGCCGACCGCCGGTGCCAGGCTCGCGAAGGCCCCGCAGCGGGTCGAGGTGGTGTTCGCTGGCGAGATCACGTCCGACAGCAGTGTCACGGTGACGGACCACACGGGGACGGACTGGACAGGCGGTCGGCCGGTTGTCCAGGGGGCGACGCTGCGCCATCAGGTGAGAGCGGATATGCCTGACGGCTGGTACGAGATCAGTTGGCGAGCGACCTTCACCGACGGACACCCGGTGGCCGGCACCGCGGAGTTCACAGTGGGAGCGGCGGCTGCGGCGGCCGCAGCGGCGAATCCGCTTCGGGCCCGTCTCACGCACGGCGGCGTCGTCGCGTTGTACGCCGCCTCGGGTGTAGTGGTACTGGCTCTCCTCCTCGCGATCATGACGCTCTCCCGTGGTGTCTACGCCGCCAGCAAGCGCACCGACCCAGGCGAAGGTTCCACCCTTTAGGGCTATTGCGCGGTCTATGTCGTGAACAGGAAGTCTCGGAAAGGTAGAACGGTGACATCACAGCGGCTCATCCCCCTCTCACCCCGGCCCCGGGTCCGGGCCACCCGCCAGCGCGGCGTAACGGCGAACGCGGATCGGGAGGTAGCTCAGTGCGTATCGCGGTAGCCGGCGGGACCGGCGGCGTCGGACGTCTCGTCGTTCACGCCGTACGGTCCGCCGGCCACGAGCCGGTCATCCTCGCCCGCTCCACGGGCGTGGACCTGATCCGCGGTTCCGGGCTGGACGAGGCGCTGACCGGCGTGCCGGTCGTGATCGACGTCAGCAACGTGTCGACGATCAACCGGAAGAAGTCGGAAAGCTTCTTCGGCGCGGCGACGACGAACCTGCTCGCCGCAGGCCAGCGCGCCGGGGTGCGGCACCACGTCGCACTGTCGGTCGTCGGCGCCGACCGGGTCAATTGGGGTTACTACGCGGGCAAACGACGCCAGGAGAGCCTCGTCCTGGGCGGTGCGGTACCCGCGACGGTGCTCCGCTCGACGCAGTTCTACGAGTTGGCCGCGCAGATGCTCGCCACCATTCCCGGCCCGATCGCGGTGGTGCCCCAGATGCTCATGCAGCCGATCGCGGCCCACGACGTCGCCAACTGTCTCGTCGACCTCGCCCTGGCAGAACCGGCCGGCCGGGCGCCCGACATCGCCGGCCCGCAGCAGTTGCGCATGTCTGCCATGGCCCGCCGCCTGCTCCGCACCCGCGGGAGTCACCGCCTTGTCCTGCCCGTCCGACTTCCGGGAGCGACCGGTCGAGCCATGGCCGGAAACGGCCTGCTGCCCACCGGCCCCGGTCCGCGAGGCAGACAAACCTTCGACCAGTGGCTGGCGAGCCCGGCAGCGCGGAACGACGCTGGACGGACCCGGTGAACGAGGGCCGGTCACCCACCCCCGCCGCACCGCGGGCAACGTCAACAGAGGGGCGCGACACCGCGCTGACCGCGTTGATCCGGATCGCCCTGGCCGTCCTCTTCCTCGACGAACTCGTTGTCGGGTTCTGGAACCAGGTTTTCCCCGAAAGCTTCTACAACAACTTCCCGACCGTCAGCCTTACCCCGCCGTTCAGCGAGCACTACGCGCGAGACTTCGGCGGAGCCACCCTCGGCCTGGCCGTCGTCCTCGGCATAGCGCTCGTCGCACCTCGGGCCGTTTTCACCATCCCCGCCGCGGCGGCGTTCTCCACCTTCGCCATACCCCACTTCTTCTTCCACCTGACCCATCTGCACCACGCCACCCCTGGCGAGAAGGTGTTCCTCACAACCGCCAATGCCGTCGTCGCCCTGCTCGGTCTTCTCGTCATCGCCCTGACGCTGGTGCGAGACGCCGGGCGTCGCCGCACCTCGGCGACGTGATGCGGGCGGACCCGGCGCGACGCCGGGTCCGCCCGTTTCAGGTGTGCGGGATCTCGCCCTGCCGCTGGTCCATCCGCAGACCCCCGAACAGGTGCTGTGCGAACGCGGCCGCGATCAGCCTGCGAGCGGCGCGAGCCGGAACTGTTGGTTGGTTTGTCCGTGGCAGTCGTAGAGCTGGATCTGGGCTCCGTTGGCGGTGCTCCAGGCGTCGAGGCATCGTCCGGACTGGACGTTGCTGATGGTGCCGTTGGAGTTGACGTTCCACTGTTGGTTGGTCTGGCTGTGGCAGCTGTAGATCTGCACTGCGGCGCCGTTGCCGGTCCCGGCGGCGTCGAGGCACATGGTGCCGTACACCTGCAGTTGTTTGGTCGACGTGTAGGTCCATGCCTGGTTGGTCTGTTTGTTGCAGCCGTAGAGCTGGACCCGGGTGCCGTTGTTCCGTGAGGCGTTGGGTACGTCGACGCACCGGCCGGACTGCGTGCCGACGATCTCGCTGGCGGAGCCGGGCGGAACGGTCGGCGGATCGGTGGGGGTTGGCGGATCGGTCGGCGGATCGGTCGGCGTCGAGGGCAGCAACGGGCAGGTGCTGCGGTAGGTGACCACGCCACTGGAGTCCAGCAGGGGACAGAGGAACTGGCTGTACCGGGTGTCGTTGTCGATGAACATCTTGACGAACGGCAGCATGGTCCGGACCATCACCGGGTTCGACCGTCCGACCATGAAGCCATGATCCGCACCGGCGACCTCCAGGTAGACGCTCTCCGTCGTGGCCGGGAGGCTGTTGTACAGGCCGGTGGCGTAGGACGGGGTGACCACCGTGTCCGCCTGCCCAGAGAAGATCATGGTGGGCACCCGGTCGTTGGCCAGGTTCGACGACGGCGAGTACGGCGCGATGCCGACCACTGCCTTCAAGGACGAGCGTCGGGTGGCCGCACTCAGCGCGCCACCGCCGCCCATCGAGTGACCGGCGACCGCCAACCGGTTGGGGTCGACCCGGTCACGTACGGGACTCTGCTGCGTGAGGTAGTCCAGTGCGGCGAGCAGTTGGGTGCCTCGGGCAGTGTCGAAGTCGTTGCGGCTGTTTGTCTCGATGCCGATCACGACGAAGCCGTGCGACGCCAGCCACGGTCCCATCCAGGCCAGCTCGGCGGAGAACAACGCGGTGTAGCCCGGCGAGATCGCGATGGCCCCGAAAGTGCCCTGGCTGGTGTCGGTCGGGTAGTAGATCCGGCCGCCGTTGAAACCGTACCCGGTCGGGACGCTGACCGACGTGTTGGCGAAGGGGCCGTTCACGGCGGTGACGCTGGTCCGGGTGGGGTCCGGGCCCCGCTGGTACGGGTTGTCGGCGGCCGACGCCGATCCGGTCGCCACGGTGATGGTGAGCAACCCGACCGCGGCGGCGATCCCTGCCGCGGCGAGCTTGAACAGCCGTCCCCGAAGACGGGGGGACACTCGCTCGGTGTGGGTGTTGCCCGCGGGCGGGGGGTGGTGCCCGTGTCCTCGCACTATCGCTACCTCCTGGTGGTGGTGGTGGATGGGTGCGGGGCGGGCGGGCCCGGCGTGGTGCCGAGCCTGCCCGCCCCGGCGTTGTCCGGTCGTCAGCGTTGCAGCGTCAGCAGACCCGGCCGGTACGGCAGCAGGCCGTAGTCGCCGCCGGAGCTGGGAGAACGCCCCTGGTACAGCAGTTGCAGGTTGCAGGCGTCAACGGTCATGGTCTGATCGGCGTTGCTGCGGATCAGTTCGCCGTGACTGATGTCGTTGGTCCAGGTGGCGCCGCTGTTCGCCTTGCCGGCGAACGGGTTGCTCTCCGACGTGGCCTGCGGCGTCCACGTACCACCCAGGCTGGTGGCCGTGAAGGAACGGAAGTACCGGCCCTGCGAACCGATCGCCTCGACGATCATCAGGTATTTGTTCAGGCCCTGGAGCTTGTAGACCTGAACGGCCTCGAAGAGGTTGTTAGTGGTGTCGGTCATGATGGTCGTGTAGTTGGAGCCGAAGCTGCCCGGGAAGTTCCCGATGGGCATGCTGGCCCGGTAGATCCGGCCGTTGTCCCCGGCGAAGAACAGGTACATGTTCTGGTCGTCACCGATGAGCGCCTGGTCGATCGGACCGGTGCTGGAGTTGGAGATGCTGCCGCTGAACAGCGTCTGCGGCGACGACCACCCGTTCGGGTTGGTCGGGTCGCTGGAGGTCCGGTACGAGAAGGCCGGGCCGCCCCACTGGTAGGCCAGCACCCAGATGTTGCGCGGCGCGAAGTAGAACAGCGACGGTGCGACGGTCGCCGAGTTCATCGCGTTCTGGCTGGCCGAGCCCATCTGCGAGTAGTTGCTGAAGAGGCCGAAGTTCATCGAGCCCCACGTGGTGCCGGTGTCGTGGGTGGTGGCGTAGACGAGCTGCTGGCCGTTGTACGGCGCGACGGTGAAGTCCTTCAGCGACACCCACCCGGACCTCGGCTGCGCCAGCGCACCCGACGACGACCAGCGGTACGACGACGGAAGGTCACACGTGCCGCCGGTAGGCGGCGGCGTCGTCGGGGTCGGCGTCGGGGTCGAGCCGCCGCCCGAGGCGGCGAGCCGGAACTGCTGGTTGGTCTGTCCGTGGCAGTCGTAGAGCTGGATCTGGGCACCGTTGGCGGTGCTCCAGGCGTCCAGGCATCGTCCGGACTGCACATTGCTGATGGTGCCGTTGGAGTTGACGTTCCACTGCTGGTTGGTCTGGCTGTGACAGCTGTAGATCTGCACCGCCGCACCGTTGCCGGTCCCGGCGGCGTCGAGGCACATGTTCCCGTACACCTGTAGCTGTTTGCCCGAGGTGTAGGTCCATGCCTGGTTGGTCTGCTTGTTGCAGTCGTAGAGCTGCACCCGGGTGCCGTTGCTGGTCGAGGCGTTGGGCACATCGACACACCGGCCCGACTGCGTGCCGACGATCTCGCCGGCGGAGCCGGGCGGGTTGGTGGGCGGGTTGGTGGGTGGGTCGGTGGGCGGGTTGGTGGGGCCCGCGCTGTTCAGCGCCTCAAGGGTGGAGGTGTAGGCGGCCTTCTTGGTGCCGTTGCACTCGAAGAGCAGCGGAGTGCCGCCGGAGCGCCACGAGTCGCAGTCGCGCACCCCCCAGACGGTGAGCCCGTTGCAGCGCGCCACGGCAAGGCAGTCGTTGACCACACTGCGGTAGGTGTTGGCCTGCGTCGTGCCGGATCCCTCGATGTCCAACTCGGTGACCTGCACGTCCACCCCGAGGGCGGCGAAGCTGGACAGGGTGGTGCGGTAGTTGCTGTTGTACGGCGAGTTGGCGTTGAAGTGCGACTGGAAGCCGACGCAGTCGATCGGCACCCCACGAGACTTGAAGTCGCGCACCATGTTGTAAACGGCCTGCGTCTTGGCCCAGGTCCAGTTGTCGGTGTTGTAGTCGTTGTAGCAGAGCTTCGCGTTCGGGTCCGCCGCGTCGGCCGCGCGGAACGCCGCCTCGATCCAGTCGTTGCCGGTGCGCTGGAGGTTCGAGTTGCGGCGGGCGCCGCTGTTGCCGTCCTCGAACGCCTCGTTCACCACATCCCACGAGTCGATCTTGCCTCGGTAGTAGCTGGCCACCCGGGTGACGTGGTTCAGCATCGCGTTGCGCAGCGCGGTGCCCTCCATGCTCTGCATCCAGCCCGGCTGCTGCGAGTACCAGGCCAGGGTGTGGCCGCGGACCTTCCAACCCCGGGAGATGGCGTGGTTCACGATCCGGTCCGCGTTGCCGAAGGTGAAGTTGTTCTGCTGCGGCTCGGTCGCGTCGATCTTCATTTCGTTCTCGGGGGTGACGCTGTTGAACTCGCGGTTCAGGATCGTCGTGTAGGCGCTGTCGTTGAGTTTGTTGGCGGCGACGGCGGCACCGAAGTACCGGCCGGACTGCGCTGCGGCGGCACCGAGGGTCGTCTCGGCGGCCTGGGCCAGGTTGGGCAGCAGTGCCACGACTAGGGCCAGAATTATCGCGGCCGTTCCGGAAAATGTGAGCGTTCGCAGTCGGGTGCGCCCGATGGGACGGGTTCGGGGAACCATGCTGATCCTCCTGTGGTGGGGTAAGAGATTCCTGTCGCTGTTTCGTTGGGAGGTCCCACCGGATGGCGGCGGGCACGAGGGTGAGTCCGCCCGAGCGGGCCGGAGCCCAGGTCAGGCGTCAGGCCGGATGCGAGTCGGATCGGGATGCCTGGCCAGCGGATAGAGGGGCGGTGGCAAGTAGACCCGGTCGCCCGTCGGGGGTGGTTGCGGGCGTTGCGCTCTTTCGGTGGTGGACGTGGCACCTGGCCAGGTGGGTGGGCCCGACGGTCGCGTGGAGCGCCTCCAGTCCTAACGGATCTTGTTAACGTTCACACTTGTCGATGCCTCTCAGGCTGGCAGAAAATTCCAGAGTTTTCAACCGGTAGTTTCGGGCCTGTTACGAATCTGGGCGGCGGGATTGGAGGCCCGCGCACGGTGGCTGGTCGACCGGGCGTTGCGCGGTGGACCGGCTCGGAGGCGACAAGCTGGACGTACGCGTCGGCGGGCTCCACGCGCTGTGGCGAATGGCGGAACATTCCGCGTACGCGGCGCAGAGCGCGCGCCGACGAACCGCTTGGCTTACGGCTGCTCGTCGGCCTCGGGGGTGAGCTGCCGCATCAGCACCGCGAACCCTTGCCCCGACTCCACGAAACCCAGTTTCCGGTAGAGCGTCAGAGCGGGTTGATTGCTGTCGGTGACCTTGAGTCGTAGTTGTCTGACGCCGGCTGAGCTGGCGCGGTGCAGGACCCGCGAGATCATCGCAGTGGCCACGCCGCTGCGGCGCCAGGGTGCTCGGGTGCCCAGACAGTGCAGAATCGCCGTCGGTGTGTCGGTGCTGCCGTCGGCGAGCGCGAAGAGGAAGGCGGCCACCGGGTTGTCGCTTCGGTCGGCCTCGGCGAGCACCAGGCAGGAGAGGTCGGGCAGGAACCGCGGATGTCCGGTCGCGTGCTGGGGCCAGGTGCGCTGGTCTGGTCGAACCGCTGCCGGACTGTCGGCGTAGGCCTCATTGTGGGCCAACCGGGCCAGCTCGTCGTAGCGCTCGTCGACGGGTGTCAGCACCAGACCGGGCGGAAGCGCGGGAGCCGGCGGCTCATCAGGCACCGCCAGGACGAGGTCCCGTTCGTGTCGGACCAGCGCGAAGCCGCCATGGACCAGCCGCTCGCGGCCGGCCCGGTCGTTCTCGGCACACCGGATACCGAGGACGGCCTGTGCCGATCCCCGGTCATCCCGTAACTGCTTCGCCTGGTCGATGAGCCAGTGGTGCAGCTCTGCGCGGACGTCGTCGGCAAGGTCGGGATGAAACACGGTGGTCAGGCGAATCCGGAGCACGTCGTCAGCTGTTCCCATGTCGGCGACCTCGCCGTACGCGGCAACGCCGCCGGTGTCATCGCGGCCGACTCGGGTACGTCCGGCGCTGTCCGGCCCGAGAGTGGCCAGTCGATTTCTGACGTCCTCGGCGCGCTGCTCCAGGCCGATCGGGGCGACCCCCTCGGCGCGTTGGAAGAGTGCTGCCAGCGCTGCCGCCTCGGCTGGTGTGGCGCGACTCCAACCCGCGATCCTCATCGATGGTCATCTTATGGAACCGATTCGACGAGGGTCAATCGCACGGCCGGATCGCCGAAGAGCGTCGACCTAACCTCCTAGGACGGTCTGCGGGTTGTGCCTCACCGCTCACACAAGCGGAGCGTGACGCTACGAAGGTGGCCGCACACGTACTGAAAACACCGCGTTCCGCCGACGCGTTTGCGGAAAGTTCGCGCCGATATTCGGTAACCAAATCGGCGGGTCAACCCGTCAGGTCAGTGACGGATCGCCACCGGGGGCGGTCGGCCGAGGAGGAATACGGGACATGGGCGACGTGCGTGGGCGTTTCAGGGACGACCTGGCCCGACACCCTGCACCGCCGTTGGGTGACCTGGTCCAGCAGTCGGTTGCGCAGGGCCGCCGACTGCGCCGCCAGCGCCGCCGGGCCCAGTTCGGCGCCGGCGGATCGGCGTTGGCGGTGCTGCTCGTGATCGGCCTGGCCGCCGGGCCACTCGGCGTCGGAGCGGATGACGCCGGTCAGCCCGGCGGGGCGAACGTGAGCTTGCCGGGCGGATCGGTCGACCCCACCACGCCGTCCCCGGCTGGATCCTCCGGCGGTGCTCCGGCCGGGTTCGAAGCGGGCACTGAGAGAGACCCCTTTCGGCCAGCGCCGCCGACTTCCTCGACCACGGTGATCGACACTGTGAGGATCGGGGCAGGACCGGAGGGTGAACTGCTGACCACCACACCGCAGGGTGCCCTGGAACTGCTGACCAGGCTGCTGCCCAAGGGGAAGACCAGCGGTTACACGAGTCTGGAGAGCAGCGGGGCAGGCCCCGGCATGCCGTACGTCCAGCTCTACCTGGACCGAGGCGATGGACCGGGCATGCTGCGGCTCTCCATCTACCGGGACCGCCTCGGCGGCGACCCCGCCCCGGGAACGGTGGAGCTGACCGAAGTACCCGACAACTGCGTGCAGACCCAGACGGTCACCGTGCACCACCACGCCGGCCTCCAGGTCGATCTCATGATCTCCACCTGTCTGGTCTGGGACGCCAAGGGGACTTTGCCGGCACCGCCCGTCCTCTCCGTGAAGGAGGCGATCGAGGTCGCCGCGAACCCGAACTGGGGGACGACGCTGCCGGCCGAGTACGTCGTCAACGGGACCAAGAGGTTCCCGAAGCTGGCCCGGTCGAATGGCTGACGAAGACTTCGTGGAGTTCGCGCAGGCGACCGTTGGCCGCCTGCGCGACGCGGCGTTCCTGATGTGCCGCGACTGGCATCTCGCCCAGGACCTCACCCAGACGACGCTGGCCAAGGTGTACGCCAACTGGAGGCGGGTCCGCCGGGCCGACGACCCCCACGCGTACGCCCGCAAGATACTGCTGCGCTGCATGATCGACCAGCAACGGCGTCGCTCCAGCCGGGAGTTGGCGATGTCGGCGCCGCCGGAACGGGGCGAGGAACATCCGGCCGAGCTGCGCATGACGTTGCTGGACGCGGTCGCCACCTTGCCATTGCGGGACCGGGCGATCATCGTCCTGCGCTACTGGGACGACCTGAGCGTGGAGACAACCGCCGAGGTTGTGGGCGTCTCCACTGCCGTCGTCAAGAGCCAGAGCATGCGCTCCCTCAACCGCCTGCGTGAGTTGCTCGGCGAGACCCGTTCCGAGCTGTTCGCCGAGGAGCGCCATTGACCGGTCCCGCCTGCGGCCGGGGTGCGGCGGATCCCCGATGGGGTCGGACCGTCGGCCGGTAACCGTCGGGTCGGTGCCGCGGCGGCGACGAACGTGCCGCCGCGCGTCGTCGGCTGAGGCGCCACCCGCGGTGGCCAAGTACCTGCGTCTGGGGGAGGTTTTCGGTGTCCGTATCGAGTAGCAGGACGAGCTGGGGCCGGATTCGCGGCAGAGGCCGAGGTTCGGTCGCGGTCGTGCCGGCGGTCCTGTCGGCGTTGATGCTGATTGCCGCAGGGTGCCATCGGGGGGAGCCTGGTGTCGCCCCCGACGAGCTGCACACCGCAAACGCGGAACGGGGCGACCGGAGCCCGCTGCTGGGGGCGGGCGATCTGGGAGCGGACTGGCATGAGGACGAGGCGCGAACCGGTCTGGCGTCCTGGCCGTGGGAGCAGGACAGCTGCCCCAACTACAAGAGCAGCGACTACCTGGCCAAGTCGCATCGGCGCGCTGCCGTGCAGCGCTACTACCGGCCGTCTGACGGCTCGCCGCCGGCCCACCACGTCGTGGAGACGTACGAACCTGGGTGGGCCGAGCGGAATGTCGATGACGTCCGTCGGGTCCTCCTGCGGTGCGCCAGTTACCCGGTCCTCGGATCGCAGGTCTCGTTCGACGTCGTCGATCCGCACTATCTGGAGGGCACCGGCATGCTCGTTCGAGGTCGCATCGCGCATGCGGAGATCCCGAACACCATCACGTACTTCGTGATGCTGAAACGAGGCGAGACGGTCTCGACGATCCGCCTGCCCGATCCGGGCAGCCAGGCCGCGGTGGACGAGATCGCGGCGAGGGCGGTGGCCCGCCTTGGTTGAGCGGAAAGGGCGGCAGTTGCCGCGACGGTGGGTCGTCTCCGCGGTCGCCATGTCGCTGGCCGGCGTCGGGACGGCCGCCTTCGGTGCCACGCGCGGTGGCGACGGCGACGGAGTCGGACCATCGCACGGCCCATCGCCCACCAGCCCGATCCCCACGACGCCGGCCATCGACCGGATCGAGGAGGTGAGAACGCGCATCAAGGCCTACGTGCAGCGATACGACGGCCACCTGGCGGTCGCGGCACTGGATCGACAAGGAACTGCTGCGGTGACGGTCGGCGCCAAACGGTTCGAGACCGCCAGCATCGTCAAGGTCAACATCCTCGCGGCCCTTCTGCTGCGCCAGAACCCGCCGGGAAAGGCCCTGAGTTCTGACACCCGGCGGTTGGCCGAGGCCATGATCGTGTCCAGTGACAACGATGCGGCGGTCGCCCTGTGGCAGCGGATCGATGGCTCGCGCGGCCTCACCGCCGCGAACCGCGCGCTCGGTCTGCGTGAGACGAAGCCCAACTCGCAGTGGGGACTCACCACGACAACTGTCGCCGACCAACTCCGTCTGCTGACCGCGCTCACGTCACCGACGGGACCGCTGACCCCGCAGGACCGTACCTTCGTCATGGGCCTCATGAAGAAGGTGATCCCCGAGCAGCGGTGGGGAGTCACCGCCGCGCGGGAGCCGGGCAGCCGTTCCGCGTACGTCAAGAACGGCTGGGACACCGCTGATGTCGACGGCGGCCGCTGGCTGGTCAACAGCATCGGACGGATCGTCGAGGCCCGTCACGACTGGCTCATCGCCGTGCTCTCCGATCATCACGTGAGCCAGAAAGAGGGCATCCGCGTCGTCGAGAAGGCCGCCACGTACGTGCTCAAGGAGCTGCGTACCGCCACTGCGGGCGACGGGCTCTCGCAGGGGTAGGCCCCACGTCCGCTCGGGCCGACCATGGGTCCGTCGACCTGCCCCGACGGGGCGCTCGTCATCGGTGGCGGCAAACAATTCCCGATCTTGTACCCATCCGTCTGCGGGGCGGCCTCGAATGCCTCATGACAGCAGCAATCGAGTACAAGCATCTGAGGAGTTCGTATGAAGCGGCGCCTGTTTGCCACGGTCGGCGTAATCGCCGTGCTGGCCCTGTCCGCCTGCGGCGGTACCGACAGCGAGGACACCGCCAGCGGCGCGCCGAGCACGTCCGCCAGCGCACCGATGGCCTCGGCCTCGCCGTCGATGATGATGTCTGGTCAGTTCGGCTCGGGGTGCGCGGCGGTGCCGACCGACGCGTCCAACCCGGGAAGTTTCGAGGCGATGGCGAAGGTGCCGGTGGCCACCGCCGCGTCCGGCAATCCGCTGTTGTCGACGCTGGTGACGGCGGTGAAGAAGGCCAACCTGGTGGACTCGCTCAACGGCGCGCAGGGCGTCACGGTGTTCGCGCCGACCAACGACGCGTTCGCCAAGATCCCGAAGGCCGACCTGGACAAGGTTCTGGCCGACGACGCCATGCTGAAGAAGATCCTCACCTACCACGTGGTGACGACCCAGCTGTCCCCGGACACCCTGGCCGGCACCCACAAGACGTTGCAGGGCGACGACGTCACGGTGACCGGTAGTGGCACGTCGTTCTCCGTCGACGGCACCTCGATGGTGGTCTGCGGGAACGTCTCGACGGCCAACGCCACCGTGTACATCGTTGACAGTGTCCTGATGCCCAAGAGCTGAGGATGTCCACCACCATCGAGCCCCGACCGGCGACTCGCCGGTCGGGGCCGTCCCGAAGCATGACCGCCGCCCGCGGCCTCGTCGTCGGCGTGCTGAGCGCCGGGGTCACCCTCGGCGTGGCGCACCTCGTCGCGGCACTGGTCGATCCGGCCGCCGACCCGGTGCTGGCAGTCGGCAGTGTCGCTGTCGACCTGGCACCGCAACCGGTCAAGGCATTCGCCATCCGCACCTTCGGCGCCAACGACAAGGTCGCCCTGCTCGCTGGTGTCTACACCCTGCTGGCCCTGAGCGCGGTCCTGCTCGGCGCGGCGACGTTACGACGACGCCGGTACGGTCTGGCGGGCCTTGGCGCGTTCGCTGCCGTCGGTGTCGCCGCCGCCCTGTCCCGCCCGACGGCGACATACGTGGACGTCCTGCCGGTCCTGGCGGGCGCCGGCATCGGGACGGCAGCGATGCTGGTGATGGCGCGCGCCGCTGGGACGGTCCCGGTTCCTGGCTCGGGTCGGCCCCGGCTGCTCGACCGCCGCCAGTTCCTGGCCGCGGCGGCGGGGGCAGCGGTCACCGCCGGGACCACAGCAACCATCGGTCAGGCTGTCGGTCGTCGCAGCGCCGCAGGTGCCCGTTCCCGAGCGGCCGTTCGCATACCGCCGCCGGCGCGACCTGCGCCGCCGCTACCCGGCGGCGTCGCGGTTGGCGTGGACGGGGTCCCGGCGTTCCTCACCCCCAACCGGGACTTCTACCGCGTCGACACCGCCCTCACCGTCCCGCAGGTCGACGTGGAAACCTGGCGACTGACAGTGGATGGAGCGGTCGACCGGCCCCGTACCTGGACCTTCGATGACCTGCTCGCCCGTGGCCTGGTGGAGCGCGACATCACCCTCAACTGCGTCTCCAACGAGGTCGGCGGACCCTACATCGGCACCGCCCGTTGGACGGGGATCCCCCTGGCGCCGTTGCTCCGCGAGGCGGGCATCCGCGCCGGGCAGAACCAGCTCGTCAGCCGTTCCGTGGAGGGCATGACCATCGGCACTCCGCTCGAGGCGATCCTCGACGGCCGCGACGCGCTGTTGGCAGTGGCCATGAACGGCGAACCCCTGCCCCTGGAGCACGGCTTTCCCGTCCGCATGCTCGTCCCCGGTCTCTATGGCTACGTCGGTGCCTGCAAGTGGCTCACCTCCATGCGGGTGACCACCTTCGACGCGTTCGATCCTTACTGGGTGCAGCGCGGGTGGGCCGCCGAGGCGCCCGTCAAGACCGCATCCCGCATCGACACTCCGAAACCCTTCGCCAAACGGCGCGCCGGCCCGGTCATGATCGCCGGTGTCGCCTGGGCGCAACGGCGCGGGATCACCGCCGTCGAGGTGCAGATCGACGACGGGCCGTGGCGGCAGGCCCGCCTCGCCGACGGCCCATCGCCGGACCTGTGGCGGCAGTGGACCTACCGCTGGGACGCCACCTCCGGCAGTCACACACTGCGCGTACGGGCCACCGATGCCACCGGCGCCACCCAGACCGACGAACGGGCCGCGCCCTTCCCGGACGGCGCGACCGGCTGGCACAGCACCACCGTCACCATCACCTGACCTGGTGCGCCCGACGGGTCGCCGTCCGGGCCGGAAAAGAATCCGGGCCCGGACCAATCCGGTGGACGGGAGGCGACGAATCCCCCATGACAGCACCTGAGCATCGACGCCGTACCCAGGCGGAGACGGAGATTCGTTGTGAGATTGTCCCGAGCCCTGCTCGCCGTGCCCGCCGCCGCGCTGGTCCTCGCGTTTCCGGGCGTCGCGCACGCCGACGAGAGCGTGCAGGTCCAGTTGCAGGACCTCAACGAGACCGGCGCGACCGGTACCGCCACGTTGACTGCCACCAGCGGCGGTGACCTGAAGGTCATGATCCGCTCGAAGGGCATGACGCCGAACTCGCCGCACGCCCAGCACGTGCACGGCGCGGCGAACGGCATGGACTTCCACTGCCCGGACAAGTCCGCCGACGCCAACGGCAACGGCTACGTCAGCACCGAAGAGGGCCTCAAGATGTACGGGGACATCTTCATCTCGTTGACCACCACCGGAGACACGACAAAGGCCAGCGGCCTGGCGGTGGACCGGATGCCGACCGCCGACGCGAAGGGCAACCTCAGCTACGAGCGCACCATCCCCGCCGCGGACCTGCCCCAGGGCACGATCGCGCACCTGAAGGACCTGCACCTCGTGCAGCACGGCATCGACGCCAACAAGAACGGCAAATACGACATGGAAGCGCTCGGGGAGTCGATGTTCGCCAAGTCCGTGGGCGTCAACGGCATCCCCGCAGAGGCCACCGACCCCGCGACGTGCGGCATGGTCAGCGGCGCGGCCGCCGGCTCCGTACCCGCTGGGGGTGTCGCCACCGGCGACGGCAGCACCTCCGGCGGATCGCCGATGATGATCTACGCCGTGGGTGGCCTCGCGTTGCTCGGGGCCGCCGGTGCGGTCGTCGCGCGACGCCGGCTAGCCGGCGAGAGCTGAGCCGGCGGCGATCGTGATGGACACCGGTGACGCACCAGTGCCGGCCGGCCGTCGCCGGGGGCGCCGCGCGCTCCTGGCGACGGCCGGCATCCTCACCGCGACGGCGGCCCTGACGATCGGTGTCGCAGTCGCCGACCGGGGCGGCGACCCACCCGGACCCGACGCGTCCGCTGCGGCACCAGCCGCGAACGCGTCGCCTGCCCAGGCGAGCGGGCCGGGTGAGCTGACCTCGGGACCGCTGATGGCCGGCTCACCGCCGACGCGGGTGTCGATCCCGTCGCTGAAGGCCACCGCCGCCATCGTCGCCCTTGGCCTGCGGGCGGACGGTGCGATGCAGGTTCCCGACAGCGCCACCGACGTGGGCTGGTTCACCAAGGCGCCGACGCCCGGCGCTCTCGGCCCGGCCGTGCTGGCCGGGCACGTCGACTGGAAGGGCCGGCGCGGGACGTTCTTCGACCTGGGCAAGCTGCCCGTCGGCGCCGGGATCACCGTCGACCGTCAGGACGGCAGCACCGCGATGTTCACCGTCACCAAGGTCGAGCAGCATCCCAAGGACCGCTTCCCCACCGCTGAGGTGTACGGGGCGACCGACCACGCGGCGCTACGCCTGATCACCTGCGGCGGCGAGTTCGACGACACCACCCAGCACTACCGCGACAATGTCATCGTCTACGCGCGCCTCGCCCACGCTCATCCCGCCTAGACACGAGTGCGGCGGCACACCGGAGCCGCCGACAGCACAGGAGAGGACATGCCGAGAATGAGCGGTGACCCGGAACAGGGGCGGCGGTTGCGTTCGGTGCCGCCGGACACCGCGACCCCGCCGAACGCCGACGAGCTGCTGCCACGGGTGGCGCGGGGTGACGAGGCGGCGTTCGCCACGCTGTACGACGCCATGGCGGGCCGGGTCCTCGGGCTGGCCCGGCGGGTCGTACGCGATCCGGCGCAGGCGGAGGAGGTGACGCAGGAGGTGATGGTCGAGGTGTGGCGCACCGCCGGTCGCTTCGACGCCGGGCGGGGCTCCGCCTCGGCGTGGATCCTGACCATGGCGCACCGCCGCGCGGTGGACCGGGTGCGCTCCGAACAGGCCCACATCAACCGCACCCAGCAGGTCGCCGCCACCGAGGCACACGTCCCGTACGACGAGGTGGTCGAGGATGTCACCGCCCGGTTGGAGCGGGAACAGGTCCGCCGGTGCCTCGGCCGGTTGACGCCGGTGCAGCGGGAGTCGGTGACGCTGGCCTACTACGGCGGTCACACGTACCGAGAGGTCGCCGAGAAGTTGCAGACGCCGCTGCCGACGGTGAAGACGCGGATGCGCGACGGACTGATCCGGATGCGCGACTGCCTGGGCATCGAGATGGAGGGACGGGCATGAGCGCCGATGTTCACACCCTCGCTGGTGCGTACGTCCTGGACGCGGTCGACGATGTCGAGCGGGCTGCGTTCGAGCGGCACCTGGCCGAGTGCGAGCCGTGCCGCGTCGAGGTGGCCGAGTTGCGGGAAACCGTCGCACGCCTCGCCGACGACACCGTCATCGAGGCGACCCCGCCGGGTCTGCGGGAGCGGACCCTCGCCCAGGCGGCCCGGACCCCGCAGCTGCGCGTCGAGGGCGCGGGCGCCAGCGGCGGACGGCAGGCGGGCAGGTGGCGACGGCTCACAGTGGCCGCCGCCGCAGCCGTCCTCGTCGCCGGTGGGGCGAGCGCGGTCACCTGGACCGTCAGCAACGATCGGATCAGCGACGAGCAGGCCAGCAGCGAGCAGGCCCGGCAGATCGCCGCCGTCCTGGACGCCCCGGACGCCCGGGTGTTCGAGCGGTCGCTGCCGCCCGGTGGTGCCGCCACGGTGGTGGTCTCCCGTGACCGCGACCGGGGTGTGGTGCTGCTGCGCGACCTGCCCGCGCCCGGTGCGGGGCGGATCTACGAGCTCTGGCTCATCCGTGGTAGCGAGCCCCGCAAGGTGGGACAGCTCGCCGAGGGGGACAGGGCGTCGACCACTGTCATCGGTCCGGTCGGCGAGGCGGGCACGTTCGGGGTGTCCAACGAGCCCGTCGGTGGTTCGGTCGCCCCCACGCTGATCGTGGGTACGGTCGGGCTGAGCTGAGACCGGGCTGGGCCGGACGCCGTCACACCGGTGGCCGGCCCAGCCCGGTCCGCTGCCCGACCCCTGGTGCATCTGGTCAACCCACCCATCCGGGCGGCGGACTGCTCCGAATCACTCGCATGGATGACGAGTTGCTCGCCGGCCGGTACCGCAGGCTCCTGCTGATCGGGGACGCGGCGACCCCGGGACGAGTCTGGCTGGCACGCGACGAGGTGCTCGACCGGCACGTCGCGCTCCAGCAGATCGCCCTGCCGGGATGGGTGAGCGACGCCGAGCGGTCCCGGCTGCGGAACGGCACGCTCGCAGAGGCGCGCGGCCTGGCCGGTCTGGATCATCCAGGCGTGCTCGGGGTGTGGGACGTGCTGAGCACCGACGGATATCTGTGGCTCGTCATGGAGCACGTGCCCTCCCGGTCCCTGTCCGAGGTGGTTGCCACCGATGGTCCGCTGGCACCGGCCGAGGTGGCGCGCGTCGGCCTGCACCTGATCGCCGCACTGAGTGCCGCCCACGCGAGGGGCGTGACGCATCGGGAGGTCCGGCCGCACAACGTGCTGCTTGCCGACGATGGGCGGGTCGTGCTCGGCGGATTCGGTCTGTCGATCTTCGACACCCGGGATCCGGCGACCGTCACCACGGCGAGCCTGTCGACGGTCCACTACACCGCGCCGGAGCGGGCCCGCGACGGCAGGGCCACGCCCGCCACCGACCTGTGGGCCCTCGGCGCGACGCTCTACCTGGCCGCCGAGGGCCGCCCGCCCTGGAGCCGGCCGTCGACACTGGCCATGCTCGCCGCCCTGGCCACCGAGACGCCGGACCGGATGACCGTCGCGCCGCTCGAACCCGCGATCACCGGTCTCCTGCTGCGCAACCCCCGCCAACGTCTCTCCGCGCAGGAGGCCCGCGACCAACTGGAGCAGGTGGCCGCTGCGACGCCCGTGCCGGTGCCGCGAGCGCGCCGCTGGCCTCGTGTGCGCGCCACCTCGCGCCGTCGACCCCGGGCCGTCACGCCGACGCATCCGATCGCCGCGGACGCGATCACCACTATGGTTATTCCGGTCCTGGCACCCATTACCCGCGATCGGACGACCGGCTGGGCGTTCGCTGGCGCCGTGGTGGGCCTGCTGGGGGTCGTGGCCGTCGTCGTCACGGCAACCGGCGTCGTGATCGGCGGTTGGCGCGGCCAGGACAGCACTGCGGCGGCCGAACCAGGCGGTGCGGCCGCCGGCGTGGTGGAGTCGACCGCGACGGCACCGCCGGCCCACCCCTGCCTTGACGATGCCGCCTTCAGCGAGGCCGAGCCTCTGCGGGAGGCCGACGCGCCGCTGCCGTACGCCCTGCCGAACGGGTGGGCGTGGCACCAGGACCCCGCCGGGTTTCTGCTGGCGGTGCCCGAGAGATGGACCCGGCACACCGAGGGCGCACTGGTGTGCTTCCGCGACCCCGCCGAGGTGCGGGTCATCGCCGTCGACCCCGCCGCCGCGGCTTCCTCCGTACCGTCGAGGCGGTGGGAGGCCGCCGAGCGCGACGCGCTGACCACCGGGGCGCTGGCCGGCTACCAGAAGATCAGCATCGGGCCGGTCATCCGCCCCGGTGGCGCGGCGGAGTGGGAGTACACCTGCGACCAGGCCGGCGGGGTGCGGCTGCACGCCCGCCGGCTGCTGGTCAACGACAGCAGGGCCCGCGCTTACAGCCTGTCCTGGATCACACGGGACAGCCGGTGGAACGAGACCGAGCCCTTCCAACGACTGGCCCTCGCAAGCATCCGCCTCGACTGACGCGGCGGTGGCCGGTCACTGCCGCAGGAGCAGGGCGAGATCGAGAACCACGTGCCCGTTGAACACGCCGGTCGTCTGAGCCGCACCGGTGAGCAGGTCGACCCGGTACAGCCGGGAGCCGGCGATGCCGTTGAGGACGGCCCAGGCGTTGTTCCCCACGGCGCGGTCTCCACTCAGCGGGCTGTGGATGTCGAAGCCAGCCTGGAGGGTCGCGTTGACCCCGAGTGCGCCGGTGGCCACCAGTTGCCCGGAGTTGGCGGGAGATTGCAGGGCAACCTGGTCGAGTGTGGTGTCGATGTCGAACAGTGTGGTCGCGGTGGCGGGGTTGAGGTCGTTGTTGGTGTACGCCGCGGCGGTGACACCGACGGCGGCGGTGCTGGGCGGGTAGGTGAGCGAGCCGTCGACAAGTGTCGTGCCGCCGGGGTTGATGTTGTGGCGCAGGTTCTGGCCGGTGTCGCTGATGATGCGGAGTCGGTCGGCGGCGGGGTTGAAATCGACGCCGAACGACGTGCCGTTGAGCGCGACGGTCAGTTGGCTGATCGTCGTGGCCGCCGCGGTGCGCGTGTTCAGCGCGTAGACGCCGCCGTTGTTGCCGACGCCGTAGAGACGTCCGTCCTGGACGCGAAAGTCGATGCCGATGAGCGCTTCGCTGCCGGGCAGGTCGACTGTGCCGATGGTGCAGGCGAGGGCGGGGCGGTTGGCGGCGAACTTGATCAGCTGCTGGTTGGCGGTGAGACCGATGGCGATGAGCCCGTTGCGGCCTCCGGCGTTCAGCAGGTCCCACAGCAGGGTGCAGGTCCCATTGCCCAACGAGGGCAGGCCGCGCGCCGGGAGGCTCGCTGCTGTGCTGTGGCTTGGTGGGGCGGCGGTTACTGGCGTCGCGGTGATTCCGATGCTGGCGACCATCATCGTGGCGGCTACGAGCAGCCCTCGGCGAAGCGTACGGTGCATGAGAGGCACTTCCTTGATCAGATGCACCGACGGACTCCTCGGCGGAATCCGACGCCGTTTCTGGCGACGGTGCAGGGATGAATTCCCTGCTCAGAGCCTATGTAGAGGCGATCCGAAGCATCTGTCGGGATTCGGCCTTTCCTTCAACTTTCGCACCTTCTGCACACTGTGGTCGGGTGCGGCGATCAACCGCACCCCGAAACAGCGAATCCCCGGCCTGTGGCACGGCCCGGTCGGCATCGCCCGGGTGGGCGGTGGCGAGAGCCGTCGTCGCTGACAACCACTGCCCAGGTGCTCTGCCGCGTTGCCCGCAGGGCGCGGACCTGACGGTCTCCGATTCGACGCCCCGATTCGTCGAGCACCTGCCAGAGTGGTTCATGCCCTTGAGTACGTACCACCTCAGAGCCTCTGTCGCCGTGTCCGACATTCAGACGGCCGTGGCCTTCTACGAAGGCGCGCTGGGCCTGCGCGCGTTGCGGTCCGGCCCCAGCGCCACCATCGCCGACGGTAGCCGCGTCTATGGCTCCGGTGGCGGGCCGGCGCTGAACGTGTACCAGTCGTTCACTGCCGGGCAGACCTCGGCGACGGTGGCGACGTGGTACGTCGACGACATCGACCAGATCGTCGACGAACTCACCTCGTCCGGCGTCGAGTTCGTTCGCTACGAGCAGTTCGAGCACGACGACAAGGGGATTACCGCGCGGGCCGGAGGCGGACGTATCGCCTGGTTCCAGGACCCGGACGGCAACACCTTCGCTCTCGAAGCCGACGCGTGACCTCCACCTGAGACAACCAATCCGGCTCAGGGCGTTGACGCCCTGAGCCGGAATAGTTCTGTAGCTGTTGGTGCCGCCGATCAGGTGACGTTGATGTCGCTGCACCACATGTAGGTCTGGTCGAGGTGCGACGCCCTCCAGAGCACGAACAGGATGTGGTTTCCGCTGCGCGACGGGAGCGAGACGTTGAACGAGATGTTCTGCGCCGGCGCGTAGCGCCCGGTCGTCGTGATCAGGTCGAGGTTGCCCCATCCGAGCTTCTGGGTGGACGGGTTGAACCCCTGCTTGGTGACGTAGACCTGGAAGTAGTCAGCGCCGTGGCTGGCCTGGTCGTACAGCTGGACCGTCAGGTTGCGGCTGACGGTGGTCGTCTTCCACGCCCCGGGCTGGTTCACGCTGTCGTTCCTGGACAGGGCGTTGCTGCACAGTTGGCCGTCCGGGGTGCGGGCCTGGTACTGGCCGCCGAGGCCGTCGCGCAGCTGGCTCATCCAGTTCCACATGGTGTCGGGGTTGGCCTGGAACGCCCGCCAACACATGGGGTCCTGCTGCTGCATGGCGGGGTTCATGTGCTGGTTGCCCCACGCCTTCCAGCATTGGTAGGCGCGACTCATCGGGTTGATGATCGTGCCGTGGGCCTGGGCTGCCCCGGTGAAGGGCAGCATGCCGGCCACGATGGCGAACACCATGACGAATGCTCGCAGCGACCGACGGACTGGTGACCGGGATCGTCCGCCGGATCGATCGGACTTGAGTGAACGCACTGTTCATCCTCCGCTCTTCGGGACTACTTATCGGTATGGGAACGCTCCCAAGCCAACTGTTGCATCTCACGACTTAAATATCAACCGTTATCTATCTATGGTCGGATGTGGATCGAGCTGACCGGGGTGTCCGCAGCCGCCCGGTTCGGATCCGGGTGCGGGTAACGCCCGCGCCACCGTTCGCCTGGCGGGGTCACAGGCCGGCTGCGGCGTCGTATCGGCGGCGCTGGTCGGCCATCTCCGACTCGGACAGCGCCTCCTTGAGCGCCAGATC
This sequence comes from Micromonospora hortensis, assembly GCF_022230935.1. NCBI lineage: Bacteria > Bacillati > Actinomycetota > Actinomycetes > Micromonosporales > Micromonosporaceae > Micromonospora > Micromonospora hortensis. The sequence continues at coordinate 364,555 of NZ_JAKKFE010000012.1, read as the reverse complement.
CGCGTACTTGGGCGGGAGCATCTGCCGCACCCGGTCGGTGAACATGACCTCGGCGGTCGCCTCGACCACCTGGATGCCCGGAGGCTGGGTGGACATGTCCATGATCACGGGGCCGGCCAGTTTGACAGCCACATCCCAGGGGCGCTTCTGTTCGGCGACCCCGCAGAGGTGGAAGCCGTAGACCGTCTGCACGTCGGCGAGCGCGGCGGCCTCGGTCGGCTCGTAGCCGTAGACGCGGACCCCGCAGATCACCGCCGGCTTCTCCGTGGTGGCCGCCTGCTGGGCGCCGTGTCCGGCGTGGTTGTGCTGCCCCGGGTCCGCCTGTTCGAGCGTGGTACGCATCCGGGCGATGATCTGCGACTGCAGATCCGCCGGCTTCGCCTCCGAATCGGCCCGGTTGACCAGTACGACCGCGCCGGCCGATACCACCAGCAGGATCACCGCCACCCACACGAAGCGGTTTCGGTACCAACCCGCGAAGTTCTCTCGGGAAATCATGATTGCTTCTCACCTCGTCGCCGGTGCTGGTGCTGGCAGGCCGAATCGGACGCTCCCCGTCGGGTCGGGCGTCGAGCGCGTCAGCCGTTGGGGGACACGTGCCGGGGGTTACCGACGGCGGGCGAGGATGATTGCCCGGCAAGGTGCCCCGCCGTCGTAGAGATGGCCCGGCGATCCGCCAGGCGAGCGCCCGCCAAGGCGGCGCGCTGCCGGCGCTGCGATGCTCCCGTGCTGGCCGTTCCCAGCGCGGTTGCCCCCGCGCTGCGGCGATATCAGCCATTCCAACACGTCTGGGCCGGCTCTGGCAACATCGACGAGCATCAGCGTGGATTTGCCCAGGTCACCCGCGCCTTCGTCGCGCACGAATGCTCATCGGCACACCGCCGCCGGTCTCCCCGAACGGGATCCGCCGCGAGCGCAACCAGGATCGGATATGGTCCGTGACAACCGATTTGCCGCTTCTAAGGGGAACCATGAGTCGCCTGCCATATGTGAACCCGGCCGAGGCCCCGCCACCGGTCCGCGACGCTTTGCAGGCCGCGCGTCCCCTGAGCTTCTTCCGCGTCATGGCCCACGCCGAGACCGCGTTTCCGGACTGGATGCGCTGGGGCGGCACGCTGCTCAAGGACCTTGCCCTCGACCCACTGCTCCGCGAGATCGCGATCCTGCGAGTCGCCCAGTTGAGCGACGTCACATACGAGTGGGCTCAGCACGAGCCCATCGCCCGCTCCGCCGGCGCCACGGACGAGATGATCCACGCGCTCGGGCGCAACGAGATCGGGGACGACTGTTTCACCGCAGACCAGCGGATCGTCCTGCGTTTCACCACCGAGGTCGTCCGCGACGTCCGCCCGCCCGACGACACCACCGCCGCACTCACCGGGCTGCTCTCCCCGCGCGAGGTGGTCGAACTCCTGATGGTGATCGGGCAGTACATGATGATCGCCCGGGTCGCCGCGGTAACGGACCTCGACGTCGACAAGCCCATGGGCGCCGCCGTCTACGGCGCGCGGACCTGACTAATGTCATGAGTACCTGTGCACCCCGCATCGAACGTCGTGACTAAGCGCACTGGAGCCCACTCGTCCCGTCGATGAGACTCGATTCAACGCCGGAACACCAGCCGGCCGAGTTCGAGGGGCGGCGAGACGGTGGACGAACGCTACGACAGCTACTGCGCCGCGGATCCGCTGTTCTACGACTCGCTCGGCAGCGCCGTCGCACAGCCCGTCTTCCCGGCCGCCGAACGGCCGACGCCGAACGGCTGGCGCCGCGAGCCGCTCGACGACTGGCTGATCTACGCGCCCGACGGCGGCTCGCTGCCGCAGCAGGGCTGGAAGATTCATGTGTCGGCGGGTCTGGCGAACGCCGAACGGGTGCTGGACGCGGTCTGGAACTACTGCGTCCCCCGCGGCCTGTCCTTCAAGTTCCTGCGCGGGCCGCGCACGCTGCTGCTGCGCAATTCCAAGTACGCCGCCCGGGCCGCCAGCGGCAAGTTCATCACCGTCTATCCGTGCGACGACGCGGAGCTGGAGCTGGCCTGCAAGGAACTCGACGAACTGCTCACCGGCGAGACCGGGCCGTACATCCTCAGTGACCTCCGCTACGGCGCCGGCCCGGTGCACGTGCGCTACGGCGGTTTCGCCGCCCGCTACTGCCACTCGCCCGACGGCCAGGTGGTGCCGGCGATCGAGGACGACTCCGGCACGCTGGTGCCGGACCGGCGGGAGCCCGTCTTTCACGTACCGTCCTGGGTCACAGTGCCCGACTTCCTCGGCCCGCACCTGGCCGCCCGCAGCGGCACCAGCACGGACCAGGTGCCGTACCGGATCGAGCGGGTGATCCACTTCTCGAACGGCGGCGGCCTGTACGTGGGCAGGGACCTGCGTACCGACACCGCTGTGGTGCTGAAGGAGGCCCGACCGCACGCCGGCCTGGACGCCGACGGCACCGACGCCGTCGCCCGGCTGGCCCGCGAGGCGCAGGCCCTGCGGCAACTCGCCGACCTGCCCCAGGTGCCTCGGGTGCACGACGAGTTCGCCCTCGGCGAGCACCGGTTCCTCGCGCTGGAGTTCATCGAGGGCCGACCGCTGAACAAGGTGCTTGTCGACAGGTACCCGCTGATCGACGCCGACGCGACCGACGGCGATCGGGCGGCGTACACCCGGTGGGCCCGCCAGACCTACGAGCAGGTCGAAGCCGTCGTAGCGGCGATCCACGAGCGCGGCCTGGTCTACGGGGACCTGCACCTGTTCAACATCATGATCCGGCCGGACGACCGGGTGGCCCTTGTCGACTTCGAGGTGGCCGCCCCGATCGCCGGGCACCGCCGACCCGGGCTGCGTAACCAGGGCTTCGCGGCACCGAGGGACCGCAGCGGGCCGGCTGTCGACCGGTACGCCCTGGCGTGCCTGCGGTTGGCGCTGTTCCTGCCACTGACCCAGCTGGTCCGGCTCGCCCCGGCGAAGGTGACCCACCTGGCCGACATCATCGCCGCGAACTTCCCGGTGCCGAGGTCCTTCCTCGACCCGGCGGTCGAGGAAATCACCGGTGAGCCGCGCCTCACCGCCGAACCGCGAGGGGATCTCGACGCCGACGACTGGCGCACCATGCGGGACCGGCTGACGACGGCGATCGTGGCCAGCGCCACCCCCGAGCGCGACGACCGGCTCTTCCCCGGTGACATCGAGCAGTTCCGCAGCGGCGGCCTCAACCTCGCCCACGGGGCGGCGGGAGTGCTGTACGCGCTCGACAGGAGCGGTGCCGGACGGTGGCCCGAGCACGAAGACTGGTTGGTGCGGCGGGCGACAGCGCCCCCGTCCGGCACCCGCTGCGGCTTCTACGACGGGCTGCACGGCGTCGCGTACGCGCTCGTCCACCTCGGACGCCGGCAGGACGCGCTGGACGTTCTCGACATCTGCCTGCGGGAACCTCTGGACGGGCTCGACCACAGCCTGGCCAGCGGACTGTCCGGGATCGCGCTCAACCTGGCCGAGATGGCCGCGCGTACCGGGGAGGTGTCGTTGCGCGACGCCGCGTGGCGGGCCGCCGAGCGGGTGATCGGCCAGTTGGCCGACGACCCGGGCCCGGACGTCAGCGGCGGACGTAACCCGTACGCAGGGCTGTTGCGCGGCCGGACCGGACCGGCGCTGATGCTGGTGCGGCTCTACGAGCTCAGCGGCGACGACGAGCTGCTGGGGCACGCCGCCACGGCGCTGCGCCAGGATCTGCGCCGGTGTGTGCTACGCCCGGACGGTGCGCTGGAGGTCAATGAGGGCTGGCGCACCATGCCCTACCTGGCGCACGGCAGTGTCGGGATCGGGCTGGTCCTCGATGAGTACCTGCGCCACCGGGCCGACGACCGGTTCGCCGAGGCGAGCGCGGGGGTACGCCGTGCCGCCCGGTCACCGTTCTACGCACAGTCCGGGCTCTTCGCCGGCCGGGCCGGCATCATCGCCTACCTCGCCGCCTCGACCGACGACGCCGACCGTCGTGAACTCCGCGCGCAGGTGGATCGGCTGGCCTGGCACGCGCTGCCGTACCGGGAGGGGACCGCCTTCCCCGGTGAGCAGTTGCTGCGGCTCTCCATGGACTTCGGCACCGGCACCGCCGGCGTGCTGTACGCGCTGGCCAGCGCGGAGCACGACCAGCCGCCGGCGCTGCCCTTCCTCGCGCCCCTGCCGGGCGCGAACAGACTCCCCCGCGACAGCGGGGGCGACCTGATCGGCGAACGGAAGGAAGGGAGGTGAACGACATGGCACTTCTGGACCTCCAGGGCCTGGAGATGGCTCCGGCCGACCGCACCGGTGGCGGCAGCCGGGCGAGCCTGCTGCTCTGCGGCGACAGCTCGCTCTCCGTCACGACCTGCAACTGATCCATCACACGTGGGGCCCTGGGTGGGTAGACGTGCCCACCCAGGGCACCCGCGTACCAACGGGAGGACCGATGCCGACGTTCGCCGTGGGGGACAGGCTGCTACGGCAGACGGTCCTGGCGGGCGGCGGCTGGACCGCCGGACTCGCGGCGGTCGCGCTGCTCGGCGCGGCCGCCGAACTGTTGCTCCCCGCGGCCCTGGGCCGCGCCGTCGACGCCGCCCTCGCCGGCGGCTCCGGCTGGTGGGCGGTGTCCGCCGGCGCCCTGGTCGTCGTCCTCATCGGCGTCGACACCCTGACGGACCTGGCCAGTGGGTTCGGCGCGGCGCGTGCCACCGCCGGGCTGCGTCGGCGGCTACTGCGTCACCTGTTCGCCCTGGACGTCCGCGCCACCCGCCGGCATCCGGTCGGTGACCTCGTCGGCCGGCTGGTCGGCCAGGCCGCCGACGCGGGACAGGCCGGCAACGCCGTGGTCCTGGCCATCGTGGCGGTGCTTCCGCCGCTCGGCAGCGTCGTCGCGCTCACCATCATGGAACCGGTCCTCGGGGTTACGCTGCTCGCCGGTCTCGGCCTGCTCGCCGTCCTCATGCGCGCCTTCGTGGCCGACGCCTCGACCGCGACCGCCGGGTACCAACGGGTGCTCGGCGCCATCGCCGGCCGACTGCTGGAGTCGCTCACCGGCGCCCGGACCATCGCCGCCGCCGGCACCACCCGCCGCGAGGAGGCCCGGGTGCTGGCGGCCCTACCGGAGCTGGACCGGCACGGCCGGCGCACCTGGGGACTGCTGGCCCGGGCGAGTGCGCGCACCTCGGCCGTGGCGCCGCTGCTGAACCTGAGCGTCATCGCGGTCGGCGGGTACGCCCTGACCGCAGGCTGGCTCACGCCGGGTGAACTGGTCGCCGCGGTCCGGTACGCGGCCATCGGCGCCGGGCTCGGCGCAGTGCTCGCCACACTGAACCACCTGGTCCGCAGCCGCGCGGGAGCACACCGGGTCGCCGAGCTGCTGACGCAGCCCGCCACGTCGGCGGGCGACCGGTCCCTTCCACCCGGCGGCGGCGCCCTGCGACTGCGCGGGGTGTGCGTGCATGCCGACGACGGCCGGCCCATCCTGGACGGCGTCGACCTGGACGTGCCGGCCGGCGCGACAGTGGCCGTCGTCGGAGCGTCCGGTGCCGGCAAGTCGACCCTGGCGGCCGTGGCGGGACGGCTGTACGACCCCGACGGCGGCGAGGTGCGACTGGACGGGGTGCCGCTGCGGGACCTCGACCCGACGGCGCTGCGCCGGGCCGTCGGCTACGCCTTCGACCGGCCGGTGCTGATCGGCGCGACAGTCCACGACGCGATCGGCTTGGCGCTGCCGGTCGACTCGGCGGCGCCGCCGGCCGATCGGAGCCCGGCCACACCGGCGGTTCTGCGGGCGGCCCGGATGGCGGCGGTCGCCGACGTGATCGAGCGTCTGCCCGGCGGTTACCGCACCCCGCTGGTGGACACACCGCTGTCCGGGGGCGAGACCCAACGTCTCGGCCTGGCCCGCGCGTTCGCCGCCGAACGGCTGCTCATCCTGGACGACGCGACGTCCAGCCTCGACACCGCTACCGAACACCGGATCACCGAGGCGGTTCTCAGGCGCGCCGGGGGGCGTACCCGACTGGTGGTCACCCACCGGACCGCGGCGGCCGCGGCGGCCGACCTCGTCGCCTGGCTGGACGGCGGTCGGCTGCGCGACCTGGCACCGCACCGGCAACTATGGGCCGACCCGGACTACCGTGCCGTCTTCCAGCCGGCCGGCGGTGGGTCGTGAACGGTCCCGGCGTACGCCGGGTGACCTGGCGGGCGCTGCGGGCCCGGCGGCGAGAACTCGCCGGGCTCGGCGGTTGGTCGCTCGTCGAGTCGCTGCCCGCGCTGCTCGCCGGCTACCTGGTCGCCCGCGCCGTCGACGAGGGCTTCCTGGCCGGACGTCTGCTCAACGGCCTGGCCTGGTTGGGGGTCCTCGCCGTGGCCGTACTGGTCGGCGCGGCGGCCACCGGTCGGACGTACCGGAGCCTCGGCGCCGTGGTCGAGCCGTTCCGCGACGAGGTGGCCGCCCAGGTGATCCGGGGCGCGCTACGTGACGCCACCAGGGCGGGTGGCCGTCCGGACAGCGCCGCCGTTACCCGGTTGACCCATCAGATGGAGATCGTCCGCGACACCTTCGCCGGTCTGCTGATGGTGACCCGCGGTTTCCTCTTCTCCGCTGGCGCGGCAGTGCTCGGCCTGCTCGCCCTCGCGCCGGTGGTGGCGGCGCTGGCGGTCGCTCCGCTGGTCGCCGGCCTGGTCGTGTTCCTCGCCGCGCTGCCGGCGATGGTCACGCACCAGCGCGCCTACGTCCGGGCCGGTGAGCAGCTCGGCCAGTCGGCGGCGACAGCGCTGGCCGGTCATCGCGACGTGCTGGCCTGCGGCGCCCAGACCCGCGTGTCGGAGGAGGTGGCCGGCTGGGTGTCGGCGCAGGCGGCCGCCGAACGTATGCTCGCCCGGATGGCGGCGATCCGCAGCCTCAGCCTCGGTATCGGCGGCTGGCTGCCACTGCTGCTGCTGATGGTGACCGCCCCGTGGTTGGTCGAGCGTGGTCTCACGGCCGGCGCGGTGCTGGGCGCGCTGATCTACGTCTCCACCGGGCTGCAACCCGCCCTGCACACACTGGTGCAGGGCCTCGGCGGCGGCGGGCTCCGCTACGCCGTCACCCTGGAGAACATCCTGCGCGCCTATCCGGGCTCCGACGACCAGCGCCCACCGGCCCTCGCCGCCCGGATGCCCCGCCCCGGACCACCCGTCGGTCCTGCCGGTCGCCCGCCAGCCCTCGAGGTCCGGGGAGTGACCTTCGGGTACGGCCCGCGCGCCCGGCCCGTCCTGCGGAACTTCTCGCTGACACTGGCCGACCGGGACCATCTCGCCGTGGTGGGCCCGAGCGGTGCGGGCAAATCCACACTGGCCGCCCTGATGGCTGGTGTGGTGCCCCCGCAGGCAGGCACCGTCCACCTGGCCGGCACGAGGGTCGCCGAGATCGAGCCGGCCGTTCTCGCCCGGATGCGAGTGCTGGTCCCCCAGGAGGCGTACGTCTTCACCGCCAGCCTGGCCGACAACCTCCGCTACCTCCGGCCGGACGCCGACGATCACACACTGGAGGGCGCCCTCGACGCGCTCGGCGCGCGTCCCCTGGCGACCCGCCTGGGCGGCCTGGGGGCGCCTGTCGCACCGGCCCTGCTCTCCGCCGGCGAGCGGCAGCTCATCGCGGCGGTCCGGGCCTGGCTGGCACCCGCTCCGCTGGTGGTCCTCGACGAGGCGACCTGCCACCTGGACCCGGTGTTGGAAGCGACGGTCGAGACGGCCTTCGCCCGGCGGCCCGGCACCCTCGTGGTGATCGCGCACCGGATCAGTTCCGCGCTGCGGGCCGGACGGGTGCTGGTCCTCGACGGCGACGAGCCCGTGGTGGGGACCCACGACCAGTTGATGGCCCGCTCGGCCACCTACGGGGTGCTCGTCGGCTGCTGGGACGACTCGGCGGCGCAGTCCCCGGCGGCGCCGGCGCGGCAGGGCTGAACCCCGCGCATCCGGTCAGATCCAGCCCGCCTCGCCGGCCATCCGCACTGCCTCCACCCGGGTACGCGCGCCGACCTTGCGGGCGATCCGACCGAGATGGTTGCGGACGGTCCCACGGGTGAGCCCGAGCGACACCGCCACCTCCGCGACCGGCGCGCCCGCGGCCGTCAGCCGCAACACCTCCGTCTCACGGCTGGTCAGTGGGCCGTCCGAGCGCAGCGCCGCGACGACGAGATCCGCGTCGAGCACGGGCTCCCGGCGGGCGAGCCGCCGGATCCCGTCGATGACCCGTTGGGGCGCGGCGTCACTGCGCAGGATGCCGACAGCCCTCGTCGGGCACACCATGCCTCGCAGCCGCCGGGCCCGACGTGGGTGGGCCAACACCAGGACGGGACACCGGTCGAGACGGTCGGGATCGACTCCCTCGACGAAGTCGAGGTCGGCCACCACCACGTCGGGGCGTTGGGCGCGGACGGCCGCGGAGACCGCGTCGCCGCGATCCACCTCCGCCACGACACGGATGTCGTCCTCGGCGGCGAGGACCAACGACAGCGCGCCCAGGACCAGGGCACCGTCCAAGGCGAGCAGGGTACGGATCACGATGAACCTTCCCGCACTGCGATGGCGATCACACAACGTCAACATTCAAACACGCAACCGGTGGGGCCGCACGGCGACGGGGCGGGCCCGGAAACTCCGGACCCGCCCCCGAACTGTCACAGCCAGCCGTTACGCCGCGCGCGCGACACCGCCTCCAGTCGGTTGCGGGCCCCGGTCTTGCGCAGAATCACCGACAGGTGATTGCGCACCGTCCCGTGTGCCAGGTAGAGGCGTACGGCGATCTCCTTCAGGGGTAGGCCCTCGGCCGCCATCCGCAGCACGTCCATCTCCCGAGGCGTCAACGGCGTCTCCGGAGGGCTCAGCACCGCGATCGCCGCAGCCGGGTCGATCGCCCGCTCCCCGGCCGCGAGCGCGCGGATCGCCCGCACCAACTCGGCCAGCGAGCTGTCCTTCCCGAGAAGGCCGCGCGCGCCGGCTGCCAGCGCCGCCTCCACCAGTGCCGGGCTCCACCGAGGGCTCATCGCCAGCACGGCGGCGTGCGGCGCCTCGACGTCGATCCGGGCGACCACCGCCACCGGGTCGGGCAGCTCCGGTGTCAGTGCCAGCACCACCACCTGCGGTCGGCACCGCCGGACCACAGTCAACAGCTCACCGACACCCTCGACGTCGGCGACCACCTCCATGTCCTCCTCGCGTGACAGCGCGGCGCAGAGCGCCCCGCGCAGCAAACCCATGTCCTCGGCGACGACAACGTGGATCACCACGTTTTCTCCGATCTCCGGTACGCGTCACGACGGCCACCGATCCCGGAGCATCCACGGGTTGGTCAGGGCGATCGTGCGCTACAGACGGGTGGGCATCGGCCCGCGGCACCGTCGCGGCGGACGGGCGCGGGCACTGATCGACCGACCAGCGGGTGAACAGGCTGGCCGCTCGGGCCAGCCACCGGGGTCGGTCGACCCGCCTCAGCCTGGGCGGGCGATCGCAGACGGGGTTCGGCTCTCGACCAGAGGTGGCACGAGATCGCAGCGTGGCCCGGCGCCGAGGTGCGACTGCCGGTCCAGCGGTCGGACCAGCCCTGACCCGGGAGTCGGTCCATTGTCGACACGAACGGCGTCCTGGTCGGTGGGTGCGACGGGCTGGCCAGGAAACACACCCCTCGCGGCCACCGGTACCGGGCGTGCGGCGAGGTGCCCCGTCGGGGCCGCGGCACGCGCGGGGCCGTCGGCGGAATTCGGCGGTGGCGCGGCCGGGGTCGGCGGCGCCGTGGCGCGTACGGATGCCACTGCCGGAACCACCGGTGACGTCGGAGCTGTCAGTACGGGAGCCGGCTGGGTCACCGGCGGGGCGGCTGGCCCGAGCACCGGGGGAACGGGCAGTGCGGGTGTCGCCGCCGGAACGATCACCGGGCCGGGAACCGGCGGTAGAACGGCATCGACGACACGGAGGAGCGCCATGACGACGGGCCTGATCGGCACCGTGCGCACGATGTCGACGACGTACGGCAGGGGAGCGGTGACCAAGCCGACCACGGGCGGACCGGGCGCCGTCCGCACCGCCGACGGATCGGGGGTGGCGGTGGTCGGCCGTCGCGGCGGATCGGCGGCCGGCCGCGACAGGTCCACCCGGTGAGCCGAACGATGAGCGGCGCGGGTCATGGAGGCCGGTCGGAGTCTTTCGCGCTCCGGCGTGCCGGCTGAGACGGGTGCGCCGAGCCTCGACGCACCCGCCGACCGTCGGGGCTCCGTCGAGGGGGGATCCTCGCGGGGGGCGGCCACCGAGTCGGTGGGTACTGCCAGCGGGGCACGGGGCCTGTCCTGGCGGCGGTCGTCGGCGGCCGGGGCCCGTTGACGGTCCTGGTTGGGGCGCTCGGCGACAGTCAGCCGCGCGACCGACCCGACCAGACCGCCGATCCTGCGATGGGGCTCGTCGCCGGACCCGCTACGCATCCCGTCGGCGGCGGCCGGCCCCTGAAACAGGGTGGCCACGACGAAACCGGCCCCGACGGCGGCCGCGATCAGCGCCAACCGCCGGGCGAGCCTGCGCAACCGGCCGGCCGCAAGCGGCGCGGACCGGTCCGGCGCAGACGCCGACGCGGTTCCGCTGACGGGACTTCGCACGCGGGCACGACCCCTTCCCTCTGGGTTGCTGACCCATGGTAGCGACGCGCTCACGTAGCCGCATCCGGTGGATGCGCGCTCGCCGGCAGGATGGCGGCGGGACTACGTCTGACCTGGAGGTCGGCGGCCGCCGCCCGGCTGGTCCGTGATCGGCGAACGTCTCGGCACGGCAAAGGCCGCCTACGCGGGTGGCGGCGCGGTCGACTCCCGGATCCGCAGCGACGGGCTGATGACGACCCGGTGGGTGGGGCGGTCGGGGTCGGCGAGCCGGTCGGCGACGAGACGCACGGCGGCTCGTCCGATCGAGCGTCGCGGCGGTCGGACCGCTGTCAGCGGCGGGCTGAAGAGCCCGGCGACCTCGTCGTCGTACGCCACTATCGAGAGGTCGCCGGGTACGGACAGGTGCCGTTCCTCGCAGTGCTGCACCAGCGCGATCGCCTCGGCGTCGGCGTGCACCAGCAGCGCCGTCGTCCCGGTCGCCTGGCACTGGTCGAGGATGCCGTTGAGCACGCTGTCCCGCTCGGGCGACCGCGCGTCGGGCACCACAGCCACGACCGTCGCGTCCGAGTCGAGGCCGCACTCGGAGGTGGCGTCGAGCCAGCCGCGCCGTACGTGCTGGCTGGTGGGGCTGTTGGCGTCGAGCACCAGGCCGACCTTGCGGTGTCCGAGCGAGGTGAGGTGGCGTACCGCCATGGCCGCACCGAGCGCGTGGTCGGTGACCACCGACTCCATGACAGCGTGGTGGCTGCCTACCGTGGCGGTGCGTTCCAGCAGGACGACCGGGACGCCGACCTGGTCGAGCCACTCGACGGTGCGCTCGGCGGTCGGTGTGTCCATGCTCGGCGCGATGATCAGCGCGTTGACGCCCATCCGCCCCACCATGCGGGCCAGTTGCGGCTGGTCGTCCTCACTGTCGTAGGAGGAGCCGCGCAGAACCACACGCATGTCCAGCTCGCGGGCGGCCCCCTCGACGCCGCGCGCCACGTCCGGCCAGTAGTAGTCCAAGGAGGGCACGAGCATGCCGAGGGCGCGCCCGACCAGCGGGTCCCGACCAGCGGCGGGTGGCTCGTCGGCTGCCGGGACGTCGTCCGGCAGGATCAGGGCGACCCCACCGTGGACCCGGCGAACCAACCCTTCGGCGGCGAGTTCCGCGATGTCGCGCCGGATGGTGACCGGCGCGGCACCCAGCACATGGGACAGGTCAGAGATGCGCATCGAGCCGTCGCGTTGCAGGGCTGCCAACAGTTGCTGGCGGCGGGCGACCTGAAGCGGCCCTCGGGGGGCCTCCGCCGTGGCGACGACGGGGCTGTCCTTGGTCATGGGGGACCTCCGAGGAACGCTTCGTGCGGCGGAAACTCTTGCAGGGTGCGGACGACCTCGCCGGCCCGGCCGAACGCGGTGGCGTCGATCGCGAGCCGGATCGGCTGATCTCCCCCACCGACGATGAGCATAGGAGTCGTGCTCCGCCGGGTCGGTCATGACTCCTTCGGTAGTGGAGCGGCTATGAACGATTGTGAGCGTATCAGAGCACTTGGCGCGTCACGGCGGTGTTGTGCGCCTTCTTGATCGAGTGTGTTCACATCGGTTTGGGAACGGCATTGACTTGCTCCTTTGTGAGCGTTTTACTTCGGAAACCCTGCGGATGCCTGCACGTCACATTCATGGGCAACGCCCCGCTCGCCACAGTCGACGGAGACGGATCGATGCGACAGGACCACGGATGACGTTCAGGACGACCGGCCGGGTGGCACCGGCGACGGACTCGGATGTCGCTACCGCCGCGACCTGGAGCCGCGATGACTGGTTGGCCCTCGCCGACCGGATCCTCGCCGCCGCCCGACCGTTCGCGTCTCCCGGGCACGCCCTCGTCACCTTCCCCGGGCCGGAGGGCGGCTACGGGCGGGCCGTCGACGGACTGGAGGGTTTCGCCCGCACCTTCCTGCTGGCCGGGTTCCGCATCGCGGGTGCCCGAGGGGTGGGCGTGGACGAGCTCGTGGACCGGTACGCGGCAGGCATCACCGCCGGCACCGACCCAACCTCCGCCGACCGTTGGGTGCGCTTGGACGAGCACCCCCAGGCCAAGGTGGAGGCCGCCTCCATCGCGCTGGTCCTGGACATGACCCGCCCGTGGATCTGGGATCGACTGCCATCCGTGGTGCGCCAGCGGGTGGTGGACTACCTGCGCCCGGCAGTCGGCGACGACACGTACCCACGGATCAACTGGGTCTGGTTCCGGCTGGTCGTACAGACGTTTCTGCGTTCGGTGGGCGGGCCGCACTCGCTCGACGAGATGGCCGAGGACCTTCGCTCGCACGACGGCTTCGCCCGCCGGGACGGCTGGATGTCCGACGGGCCGGACCGTGCCTACGACCACTACGTGGGCTGGGCCCTGCACCTCTACCCGACGCTGTGGGCGCGGATGGCCGGCGCCGCTGACCTGGCCGAGCAGCGCCGCGAGCGGGACGTGGCCGGCCTCGACCGCTTTCTGAGCGACGCGGTCGCGCTCGTGGGCGCGGACGGATCACCGTTGATTCAGGGGCGGAGCCTGACCTACCGCTTCGCCGCGGCGGCGCCGTTCTGGGTTGGCGCCATCGCCGGTGTGCCATCGGTCAGCCTCGGCCGGTTGCGCGGCGCGGCCACCCGCATCGTGCGTCACTTCGTGGCCAACGGCGCCCTGGATCAACGAGGCCTGCTCACCCTCGGCTGGCACGGGCCGTGGCCGCGACTCGCGCAGTCGTACTCCGGGCCGGGCTCGCCGTACTGGGCCAGCAAGGGCCTGCTCGGCATCGCGCTACCCGCCGACCATCCGATCTGGACGGCTCCCGAGGAGCCGTTGCCGGTCGAGGAGCGGGACGCGGTGCGGGCGATACACGCGCCAGGCTGGCTGATCTCTGGCACCCGTGCCGACGGCATCGTCCGCGTCGTCAACCACGGCACCGACCACGCCGTCGAGGGTGCCACCGTCTCAGATTCCCCGCTCTACGCCCGACTGGGCTACTCCACCGCCACCACCCCGGTCCTCGACGACAGCGGCTGGGACGGTCCGCTCGACCAGTCCGTCACTCTCGTCGACGACGCGGGCCGGGTCACCCACCGCGCCGGCATGCGCCTGCTGACCGTTCGCGTCGGCAGCGACGGCGTGGGCGTGGCCGGGTCACGTGCCCTCGCCCACTGGGTCGACCCGGATCCCGGTCAGCGCGATCACGGCGGCGGCCGGGTGGGCAGGTCCCGACCGGCCGGGCACCTCACTGTGTACTCGCTGGTCCGCGGCCCCTGGGAACTACGTCTGACCCGTGTCGACGGCCTCGCCGACGGCGTCGAGGCGGCTGCGCTCAGGCTAAGGATCGGCGGCTGGGCCATCGCCGGGGATGCGACGGCCACCGCCGGCGGCGGTGTGGCGGTCGTGACCGGGGCCGACCTGACCAGCCGGCTCGAAAGCCTGCACGGCGGCGGAACGGCCGGCGTGACCGCCGTTGCGCACGGCGGGCCCCTGGCCGGCGGGCTGGTCGTGCCCTGGCTGGACCACACCGTCCGGCCGGGCGCGTGGGCCGCCACCTTCACCGAGTTGTCCAGGGTGCCGGTGGCCACGGCCGAGCAGGCATGCCAGGTCGCGGTCGACGAGGACGCCGACGGCCTTCACCTGGCGGTCGACTGGCCCGACGGGATCAGCACGGCGACACGTCTGGACACCGAGCATGCCAGGCCCACCCAGGCGTCCTGGTAGCAGTGCGGGCCCGTCCGGGCCCCTTGACCTGAAGGAGAAAGGGATGAAGCGAGCGATACCGGCCGTCATCAGCGCTGCGACGGCCCTGACGCTTGTTCTCGCCGGTTGCGGCGGCGGAGACGAGCCAGTCGACCCCAACGCCCCGGTGACGATCAGCCTGGCCGGCTGGAGCCTGTCGTCCACGCCGGAGTTCAAGACGCTCGCCGACGGCTTCAAGGCGACCCACCCGAACGTGACTGTGGAGCTCAAGGAGTACGCCCCAGGCAACGACTACGACACCCAGATGATCACGGACCTGGCCGCCGGCACCGCCCCGGACGTCTACGTCATGAAGAACCTCAAGAACTTCTACACGTACCAGAGCGGTGGTCAGCTGCTCGACGTCTCCGACGCCACCTCCGGTCTCGGCTCGAGCCCGGCGCTCGCGTCGTACCAGGTCGATGGCAAGGCGTACGCGGTGCCGTACCGGCAGGACTCGTGGGTGCTGTTCTACAACAAGGACCTGTTCGCGAAGGCGAAGGTGGCGCCGCCGGACGGCAGCTGGACCTGGGACGACTACACCGACGCGACGAAGCGACTGCACACCGGGCTGAAGGGGGCCGGTTCGAACGCGACCGGCGCGTACCAGCACACCTTCCAGTCGACAGTGCAGGGATTCGCGCTCGCCCAGACCCCCAACGCTGACCTGCTCTCCGGGGACTTCGGCTATCTGAAGCCGTACTACGAGCGGTCACTCGACCTGCAGGCGGCCGGCGCGCAGCCGAGCTTCGGCACCGCGAAGACCAACAAGCTCACCTACCAGGCGCAGTTCGGCAAGCAGCAGTCGGCGATGCTGCTGATGGGCACCTGGTACGTGGCCACGCTGCTCAACCAGCGACAGAGCGGTGACGCCGACACGTTCCAGTGGGGGATCGCCCCGGCGCCGCAGTTCGACAAGTCCACCACCGGCACCTCCGCCACACCTGTCACCTTCGGTGACCCGACCGGCCTGGGGATCAACCCGAAGATCAGCAAGTCCAAGACCGCCGCGGCCAAGGACTTCCTGAAGTACGCGGCCGGCCCGGAGGCCGGCAAGGCGCTGGCCGGGATCGGCATCACCCCGGCCCAGGTCACCGACGCGGTCACCGCGTCGCTGTTCGGGCTGAACGGCGTACCGCAGGACGACCTGTCGAAGTTCGCCTACTCCAAGCACACCATCAAGCCGGAGAACCCCGTGTCGAAGCACACCGCCGGCCTGCAGAACCTCCTCAACGAGACGCACTCGGCGATCCTCTCCGACAGCAAGGGCGTCGACGCGGAGCTGAGCAAGGCGCGGGACCGCGCCAAGAACGAAGTCCTCAACCAGTGAGCCGATGGCGGGCCCGGCGCGCCTGTGCCGCACGCCGGTCCCGCCCCCAGGCCGAACGCTTCCGGAGACTCCCTATGGCAACCTTGCCGCGCACGAGACCCAGAAACCGGCGGCTGGTGTCGCGCAACACGGTCGCCGGCTGGTCGTTCATCCTTCCCAACTTCATCGGCTTCGCCGCGCTCACCCTGGTACCCGTCGTCGTGCTGTTCTACGTGGCCTTCACGAACTGGAACGTCTTCGGGGTGGCCGAGTGGACCGGCACCGCCAACTTCCGGCGGATGTGGGACGACTCGAGCTTCTGGACCGCACTGCGCAACACCGTCTACTACGCCGTCTTCCACATCCCGCTGACCCTCGTGGCAGCACTCGGGCTGGCACTGCTGCTCAACCGCAAACTGCGCGGCGTGCGGTTCTTCCGTACCATCGCCTTCTTCCCCTACATCACCTCGATCGTGGCGATCGCGGTCGTCTGGAACCAGCTGTTCAGCCCGGAGTACGGCCCGATCAACGCTCTTCTCGGTGCCGTCGGCGTGGACGATCCGCCGGGCTGGACCGCGTCGGCGACCTGGTCGATGCCGGCGGTCATCATCGTCGGCACCTGGCGCTACATGGGCTACTACATGCTGCTGTTCCTGGCCGGCCTGCAGACCATCCCGGCCCAGCTCTACGAGGCGGCCGAGACCGACGGCGCCTCACCGTGGCAGCGGTTCGTGCACGTGACCCTCCCCGGGTTACGAACCACGACCTTCTTCGTCACGGTGCTGCTCACCATCGAGAGCTTCAAGGTCTTCGACCTCATCCTCGTGATGACCGGCGGCGGACCGGGCCAGTCGACACTCGTGCTCTCGCAGTACATCTACCAGAAGGGCTTCGAGGAGAACCAGTTCGGCTACGCCTCGGCGGTCTCCGTCGTCCTGTTCGCCATCTGCTTCGGCATCACGGTCATCCAGTTCATGGTCAACAAGCGGAGGAACAGCTGATGACCGCTACCGACCTCTCCCTGCCCGCCCCGGCCGTCGCCGCGCCCGGCAATCGCCGCGCGCCCCGCCGACCGGTCCGGTCCCTGGGCGGGCGGCTCCTCGGGTACGCCGCTCTCGTGCTCGCGGCGGCCGGGCTGCTGCTGCCGTTCTTCTGGATGGTGGTGGCGTCGTTGAAGACCAACAATGACGTCTTCACCATCCCGATCACGTGGCTCCCCGATCCCGTGGTGTGGCGGAACTACGTCGACATCTGGCAGCGCTCGGACATGACGACGTGGCTGTGGAACACCCTGCTGTTGTCGGTGATCGTCACCTTCCTGCAGGTGTTCACCGGCAGCTTCGCGGCCTACGGCTTCGCCCGCGTCCGCTTCCCCGGCCGCAACCTGCTCTTCCTGGCGTACGTCGGGACGATCGCGGTGCCCTGGCAGTCGTACATGATCCCGCAGTTCATTCTCATGTCGAAGCTGCACCTGTCGAACACGCTGTGGTCGATCGTCGCGATACAGGCGTTCGGCGCGATCGGCGTGTTCCTGATGAAGCAGTTCTACGAGACGATCCCCGAGGAGCTCAGCGAAGCGGCGCGGGTCGACGGGCTCAGCGAGTACGGCATCTACCGACGGATCATCCTGCCGTTGTCCCGGCCGGCGCTTGCCAGTCTGGCCCTGCTGATGTTCACGACCACCTGGAACGACTACCTCGGCCCGCTCGTCTACCTGCGCAGTCCGGAGCTGCGCACCATCCAGTTGGGGCTGAACACCTTCATCTCCCAGTACAACGCCGAGTACGCGCTGATCATGACGGGCTCGGTGCTGTCAGTGCTGCCCGTCGCTGTCATCTTCCTGCTCGGCCAGCGCTACTTCATCGAGGGCGTCGCCTCGACCGGACTGAAGGGTTGAGGCCCATGCGTTCGCGCCACCACACCATCACCGCCGTCTTCGACGGGTTCTACGTCGCGCTCGCCACCAACCTGCTGCTGGTGCTCGGTTGTCTGCCACTGGTGACGCTCGCGTTCACCACCGACGCGGCGCGGTCCTGGCCTCTGTACGCGCTGACCGCTCCGCTCTGCGCGCCAGGGCTCTGTGCGGCCTTCGCTGTCATGTCCGCCTACTCGGCCGGCGACACCGGCGGCGTGCTGCGCACCTACTGCCGCGCCTGGCGAGCCACCGCCCGGCCGGCGATGCTCTGGACGGCGGCGGCCATGGCTGCCCTGGTCGTGCTCGCCGTCGACGCCCGCGCCGCGTGGGGCCACCGGGTCGGGGCACTCGCCCTGCCGGTCCTCGCGACCCTGATCGTCCTCACCGTCGCGACGACGCTGCTCGGGCTGGTGACCCTCGCCGACCGACCCACCGCGCGGTTGCGTGAGGTGGCCCGCGCCTGCGTGTACCTGGCGGTGCGCCGCTGGTACCTCACCGCAGTGTCACTGCTCGTCCTCGTGCTGCTCGCCCAGATCCTGGCGGCCCGCCCCGCGATCGCGCTCGGCCTCGCCGCCGCGCCACTGCTCTACGTCGTCTGGGCCAACAGCCGCTTCACACTGCGCGCCGCCCTCGACCCACCGACGACCGCACCCCAGACCACCTGAGCACCAGGTTCCGGCCACCGAGCCGACCCACCGACGACACACCTGCCCGGCACCGGACCGGACCCACGAGGGAGACCAGCATCCATGACGGCGACCGACGTCCGTCCCAACTCCGACGCAGCAGCCACGGCGGCCGCGGTGGCCGCCGCGATACGTACCGTCGACGCGAACATCGCCACCTTCGGCGACCGGTACCCCGCGGACACCACCGACGCCAACCGCTACCCGCTCCGGCCACCGAGCGCAGGCCAGCCCGAGGGCGCCAACGTCGGCTGGACCACGAGCTTCTGGCCCGGCATGCTCTGGCTGGCACACGACCTGAGCCGCGACGAGCGCCACCTGCGGGCGGCGATCTCCCACGTGGACAGCTTCGCGGCCCGGATGACCCACGGCATCGACCTGGACACCCACGACCTCGGGTTCCTCTACACCCTCGCCTGCGTCACCCCGGCCCGCCGTACCGGCGATCCACAGGCCCGAGACGCGGCCCTCGCCGCCGCCGACCACCTGATGACGCGCGTCCTCGAACCAGCCGGAATCATCCAGGCCTGGGGCGACCTGAACGACCCCCGCCAACGCGGGCGCACGATCATCGACAGCCTCATGAACACGCCGCTGCTCTTCTGGGCCAGCCAGAGCACCGGCGACGACCGCTACGCCGCCGCGGCCCGCCGGCACACCGCTCAGCTGCGCCAGCACATCCTGCGTCTGGACGGCACCACCTTCCACACCTTCTACTGGGACCCGGCCAGCGGCGCGCCGCTACGCGGCGAGACCGAGCAGGGCCACTCCGACCACTCCTGCTGGGCACGTGGGCAGGCATGGGGCATCTACGGGTTCAGCCTCAACCACCGGCACATCGGCGACCCCGCGCTGCTCGCGGCCGCGAGGACCTGCGCCGACCGCTTCCTCGCTCACCTGCCTGACGACCACGTCGCGTACTGGGATCTGGAGTTCGGCGACGGCAGCGGCCAGGAGCGGGACAGCTCGGCCGCGGCCATCGCCGTCTGCGGCCTGATCGAACTGGCGGACGGCCTCACCGACGACACGGCCAGCGCCGACCGGTACCGGAAAGCCGCAGCCGAGATCCTGCGCTCGCTCATCGGCCACTACTCCACCGGCGGCCACCCGGCCTCGAACGCGCTGATCCTGCACGGCGTCTACGACAAACCCAAGAGCGTCGGCGTCGACGAGGGAACCCTGTGGGGCGACTACTTCTACCTGGAAGCCCTCACCCGCGCCACGATTCCCGGCTGGACCAGCCCTTGGTGACCACCGCGCACCGACCCGCTCCGCCCCGCATCCCCGAAAGGTGATCATGGACTACCGCTACCACTGTTCCATTCCCGCCGTCGACGGCCGGAACACGTTGCCCTTCAATCCCTGCCGGCTGTTGGACTTCACACTGCTGCGGCTGTCGGCCGGCGAATCCTGGACGGGCGAGTCCGGTGACCGGGAGATCCTGGCCGTCATCCTCGGTGGCACGGCCAGCTTCACCGTCGCCGGCCACCACTTCCCGCAGGTCGGCAAGCGTCCGGACGTCTTCTCCGGCAAGCCGCACTCGGTCTACATCCCGGCCGGCGCCTCGGTGACCGTCGAGGCGGTCACCGCCGTGGAGATAGCCCTACCCAGCGCACCCAGCGAACTGGCCACAGACCCCTATGTGATCGCGCCGGAGCAGGTCGTGGGCGGCCGCTGGGGAGCGGCCAACTTCGGCCGTACCTACCACCAGATCCTCACCGAGATCTCCCAGCCGGAGCTGCCAGCCCGCCGGCTCATCGTCGGCGAGACCTACACACCCTCGGGCAACTGGAGCACCTACCCGCCGCACCGGCACAAGGTCGACGACCTGCCCGCCGAGGCAGCACACGAGGAGATGTACTACTACCGCGTCAACCCGGCGAACGGGTTCGGCATCAGCCGGGTCTACACCGACGACGGGTACGAGGAGAACGTCACCATCCGTGACCATGTGATGCAGATGATGCCCGAGGGGTACCACACAGTGGTCAGCGCACCCGGCTACACCACCTATTTCCTGTGGTTCCTGGCCGGCACACAACGCACCCAGGGTGCTCGCGAGGACACCGACCTCGCCTGGGTGGGTCAGACCGTACCGACCCTGCGGGGCCTGGGCCTGTAGTCACGTTGGTGGGACCCATCGCAACGAGGTAGCGGACAGCTCCTCCATGGCCCTATTCTACTAGGCAACTAGTAGAATGGGGTGGCGAGGTGATCGAGTTTCACCTGGACGCGCGGTCCGGAGTAGCGCCGTACATGCAGCTCATCCGACAGGTACGGCACGCGCTCCGGCTCGGGGTCCTGAATGAGGGCGACAAGCTGCCCACCGTCAAGGAGGTGGTGGCCCGGGTCGCCATCAACCCGAACACGGTGTCCAAGGCGTACCGCGAGTTGGAGTATGAGGGCCTGGTCACGGCCCGGCCCGGGCTGGGCACGTTCGTCACCCGCACGCTGGTCGGCGACTCGCTGAGCAAGCACGAGCCGCTGCGGCAGGGCCTGGCCCGCTGGCTGACCGAGGCACGGGAGGCGGGCCTGGACGACGAGAGCATCGAGGCGCTCTTCCTCAGCAGCTTTCGGTCATTTTCGGAGGCCCGAGGATGACTAGCGCCCTGATCGCGGACGGCCTGACCAAGCGGTACGGGCGGCGCTCCGCACTGAAGGACTGCACTCTGGACATCCCGGCCGGCCACGTCGTGGGCCTGGTCGGGCCGAACGGCGCCGGTAAGTCCACGCTGCTGCAACTGGCCTGTGGGCTGCTCGATCCGACCGCGGGGCGGATCGAGGTGCTCGGCGCGCGGCCGGTCAGCGGGTCGCCGCAGGTCGGGTTCGTCGCGCAGGACACCCCGGTCTACGCCGGCCTGACCGTCGCCGACCACCTGCGGATGGGCGCGCACCTCAACCCGTCCTGGGACGCCGCGCTCGCCGAGCGGCGCATCGCCCAGGTCGGCCTGGACCCGAAACAGAAGGCGGGCAAGCTCTCCGGCGGCCAGCGCGCCCAACTGGCCCTGACCGTCGCCGCGGCGAAGCGGCCCAATCTCCTGCTGCTCGACGAGCCGGTGGCGGCCCTCGACCCGCTCGCCCGGCGCAATTTCCTGCAGGGGCTGATGGAGCTGACCGCCGAGCAGGGCATGAGCATCGTGATGTCCTCGCACCTGGTCGCCGACCTGGAACGGGTCTGCGACCACCTGATCGTGCTGGTCGCCTCCCGCGTGCGGGTGGCCGGCGACGTGGACGACCTGCTCGCCACCCACCACCGCCTGGTCGGGCGGCGGCGAGACACCGCCGAGTTGGGCGCCGGGCGAGCCCTGGTCGAGCAGAGTCACACCGAGGTGCAGTCGACACTGGTGGTGCGCAGCACCGCGCCGATCGTCGACCCGTCCTGGCAGGTCGACCGGCTGGACCTGGAGGACATCGTGCTGGCGTACATGAGCGGTGCCACCAACGACGGTACGGGTCGGGTTCTGGAGGGGCAGCGATGATCTGGATGACCTGGCGGCAGTTCCGCACCCCGGCCCTGGCCACCGGCACCCTGTTGCTGGCGCTGCTGGGCGCTCTGGCGCTGACCTGGTCGGAGGTGACCGAGCTGGCCACGCAGACCGGATACACCGGCTGCCAGGGCGACGCCTGCCGTGCCGCCGGCGAGGCGTTCCTCCAGGCGCTGCAACCGGGATGGGCGAGTGAGTTCCACATCGCCGCCATCGGGGCCCTCTACCTGCTGCCTGCCCTGGTGGGCATCTTCTGGGGCGCGCCCCTGGTGGCCCGGGAGTTGGAGTCCGGCACGTACCGCATGGTCTTCAGCCAGTCCGTCAGCCGCGGGCGTTGGCTGCTGGTCAAACTGGCGATCGGCGTCGGTGCCGCCGCGCTCGGTGCCGGCCTGCTCAGCCTGGTGCTGACCGAGTGGGCGCAGCCGATCGACGGGGCCTCGGCGGACCGGATGAACCCGCTGGTGTTCGCAGCCCGGGGGATCGTCCCGGTTGGCTACGCGACGCTGGCCTTCGTGGTGGGTGTCGCCACCGGGCTGCTGCTGCGGCGGACCCTGGGCGCGATGGCGGTGACCCTGCTGGTGGTGGTCAGCCTCCAGATCGCCGCGCCGTTCGTGGTGCGCCCCTGGCTGGCCCAGCCGATCACCACGGTCACCCCTCTGACGTTCGACGGCGACTTCGGGATCTCGATGAGCTCCGACACCGGCCGGATGACTGTCCACGTCGAGCCCGACCGTAGGGGTGACTGGGTCGTGTCGAGCACCACGATCACCTCGACCGGAGCGGAGTTCACCGGTCCGGCCGACATGACCCGGTGCGGACCGAGGGCGCTCGGCGGGCGCGAGGCGTGCCAGAGGTGGCTGGGCGAGCAGAACCTCAGCCTGAAGGTGAGCTACGTGCCCGCCTCGAAGTTCTGGGGCCTGCAGTGGCGGGAGTTCGGCGTGCTGATCGCGTTGACCGCCGTGCTGTCCCTGTTCTCCCTCTGGTGGGTCCGCCGCCGACTCGTCTGACGGCAGAGCCGGTGGGGGCAGGCCGAGCGCCTGGCCCCCACCGGTCTGGTTGTCCCAGCGGGAAGTGTCAGAAGCTGCTGACCAGCTTCACGAACGCCTCGTCGATCTTGGCGGGGTCGGTGGCGTCGTAGGCCTTGCCCGACGACGCCTTGGCGATCCGGTCCAGGGTGGCGAAGTCCGACTCCCGGTCGAGGGCGATGCAGAACACCTTCACCGGACGCCGCGGGTCCAGGGCGACCTCGGCGAGCAACCGGGCCAGGTCGTTGTCCTTGCTGTACTCGTTCTTGCCGTCGGTCAGCACCACGATCGCGTTGATCCGCTGCGGGTCGTACCGGTCGAGCAGTTCTCGGTGTGCGGCCCGGATCGTCGCGTAGAGCGCGGTATCGCCAGCGACCTGCAGGCCGGCGATCTTGCTGTTGATCCGCTTCTGGTCGAACCCGCCGAGCGGAACCTCCTCCCGGTAGGGGCTCTTCGGTCGCTGCTGCGTCTCCGAGGAGAACGACCAGAGACCCACCCGGTCCTCGGTGTTGAGTAGCGCGAGGCCCTTGCTCGCTGCCGTCGCGGCCACCTGGAAACGGGTACGGGTGCCGACCTTCGCCAGCATGGACCCCGAGGTGTCCAAGGTGATCAGGATGTTGGCCTTCTTGCGGAGCGTGCGCCAGCCGTCCAGCATCGCGCTGACCACCTGCGGTTCTGGTGGCTCGAAGTAGTTCAGCCCGCCGGTGGGCTCGGCGCCGACACTGGCGAGCAGCTCCGCCGAGGCGCGACGCTCGTGGTCCCGGAAACCGAGGCGGGCGAAGCTCTCCTGCTGGGCGTCCTCGGTCAGGAACGTCCGGAAGTCGGCCGCTGCCGCGCGCTGCCGATTGTCGGCGGAGGGCAGCACCACGAAGGGGTGGTCGAGGTTGAACGTGCCCTCCTTGGGATGGACGGCGACCAGCGGGACGTTCGGCCGGCGGCCCCGCTCCTGCCCTTCCTGCCGAGGGCTCAGCGCGCCCGTGTTGTAGAGGTCCACCAACTCCTCCTGCAGAACGATGGCACTCATGTCCTCGGTGCTGCCCGCGCCGCCGGTCAGGTCCGCCTCGGCGAGGCTGCGCAGCAGGTCCACCGAATCGTCGCTGTAGTGCGACACGTTGGCCTCGATCCGGCGGACGAACTGGGTCACCGCCGGGTCGGCCAGGTCGGACTCGGTCAGGTCATTGGCCCGTCGCACTGCCGCGTAGTAGGTGGCGATGGTCGCCGCCAGCCCGGAGGTGGACAGGTTCGGGTTGTCCTTGCCGAAGGTGAACCGACCCCACTCCGGCTTGCCGAAGTCCGCCCACCCGTCCCGCCCGGACAGGCCCAGGATCTCACCCCAGCCCAGCGCCCCCCGCTTGCCTACCAGCTCGGCCTTCGGCTGTGGCATGGCGATCACCAACGGGCTGTTGGCGATCGACGGGTAGTCGTCCGGAGTCTGCAACTCCCGCCCGGCGGCCTCGTCGAGCAGCCGGAGCTGGCCGGTCCACAGGCTCGACGTCGGCAGCCAGACCTGTGGTTGCGGCAGGCCGGTGTTTGCCCAGTCGGTGGCCAGCGCCTCGGTGGCCTTGCCCGAGTTCAACGCGCTGACGTGCACCTGGGCGCAGCCACCGTCCTTGATCGACCGCTCGCTCACGTTGTATCGCTCGGCCAGGTCGACCAGCAGAGCCGCCTTCTCCGTCGAGGAATTGACCTGGAGGATGGTCGCACAGTCGTTGCCCGCTTCGCGCTGTCGAACGAACACGAACGCCCCGGCGATGACCACCAGCCCGGCGGTGACGGCGGCGGTGTACGGCAACCACTGCCGCGTACGCGTAGCGGATGGGGCCATCGGGACGTCCTCCTCGGCGGGCGGCTGGTGGCAGTCAACCTATCGATGCGGCGCCAGTCGGCGACCCCGCCCCCGGCGTGCCGGTCACCAGCGGTCGGACCGCCTCCCGAGGGCCGTCGCGACCAGCAGTCGAACCAGGTAGACCACGACGAAGGCGACAGCACCGACAGCGGCGGCCGGGCCGACAGCGCTCGACGCCACGTAGCCGGCGGCGGCACCAACAGAAGCGAGGAAGAGCGCTGTCGAGATGCCCCAGGCGTCAAGGGCCTCACGACGCAACCGCCGCAACCCGCCGCCGCCTCCAGCACCAACGCCCGGCTCCGTCGCCGGCAGGTGCGCCGGCTGGGTTTGCACCGGCAGGTGCGCCGGCTGGACCGGTCGGGCCTGGGTCGGCACCGTCGGCCGGGCCGGCACCTGCGGCTGCGTAGCGCCCGGTTGCGGTGCCGTCGGCGTGAGCTGGGGGAGCGGTTGGTCGGGAGTCGGCGCGCCCGCCGTCTCGTTGCCGACCTCGAGCAGGCTCTCCCGACGTAGCGGCTCGGTGACCCTGCCGTCCTGCCGAAGCAGCCGCACCAACACCCGCTCGGCGGCCGGCCGGTCCGCCGGATCCTTGGCCAGGCACTCCCGGATCAGCTCGTCCAGAACGGGAGGCATCGCCGGCAGGTCGGGCGGATCGTTCAGCACCCGGTGCATCACGGCGAAGAGCGAGTCGTTGCCGAAAGGCGGCCGACCACCGGCGGCGAAGGCGACAGTGGCCGCCCAGGCGAAGACGTCGCAGGGTGGACCGATCGGGTCGTTGCGGAACCGCTCCGGCGCCATGTACGCGGTGGTCCCCATGACCCGGCTCGACGCCGTCTCCGTGTTGCCCAACGCCCGGGCGATACCGAAGTCGATCACCCGAGGACCGTCCTCGCCCAGCACCACGTTGTCCGGCTTCAGATCGCAGTGCACCACCCCGGCACTGTGGATCGCCGCGAGCGCCGTGACGGTGCCGACCGCGAGCCGGTGCAGGGCGTTACCCGTCACCGGACCACGTTCGCGGACGTGCCGGTGCAGGGTCAGGCCCTCGATGAACTCACTGACCACGTACGGCCGCTCGCCGTCCACCTCCGCGAAGAGCACCTGCGCGGTGCAGAACGGGGCGACCCGGCGGGCGGCGGCGATCTCCTTGACGAACTGCGACCGCGCCCGTGGATCACTCAGATCGACGTTGACCATCTTGACCGCGACCCGGTCACCGGCGTCGTCCTCGCCGAGATAGACGACCCCCTGCCCACCCGCGCCCAACCGCCCGACCAGGCGATAGGGGCCGGCGGTGACCGGGTCGTGCGTCCACAGTTTCGCCAACCCTGGCACCGGCGGGCCGGCCAGCTCTGACATCCCGACTCCATCAGTGTCGTGCCCGGCCACCGGCGGCGCAGGACACGGCCATCGTGCCATGTCGGCCGCCGACGACCGAGCACGTTCAACAGTGGACGGTTCCGCCACCGCCGAATCACACTGGTCGACGCCCACCCGACCTCGACGCGGCTCTACCGCAGGGGTCGACCTAGATCCTTTGTGTGCCGGCGACTCGGCGGAGGGCCAGATAGGCGACCCCCGCGGCCAGCGCCCAGGGGGGCGGCGACGAGGATCGGATCGAGAGGGTGGTGTACGCGGTCGACCCGCTTGCCGCCCAGCGCCCGGCCGAAGCGCCACGAAATTGGTACCCCTGCCTCTTGCCGGCAAACCGGAGCTGGGTTGAGCGGTGAGTCAGCCCTGCCGGTACCGGAGCGACACCCACCGCAGCTGCTGACCGGTGGCAGAAGTTCGCCCACCGTTCTAGGCTTTCCTCTGGGTCAAGCCACGTGCCCGACACCATCCCGAGTCTCGGGAGGTCCGCACGTGACCCGACGAGCCAGCGACCGCAGCGGCCGTGAAGGCCCACCTGATGTCCATTGACGCAGGTTTGCCGACGGCTGGCGACCCGCCCCGGTCTGAGCACGACGCGACCTCCCCGCACGGGGGGTCGCGACGACGCCCACACCGGACAGCGGAGGAACCCATGACCATCACGTCGACAGGCCGGCCCGCACCGACGAACAGCCTGGCTGACCGCAGCACCACGCCCGAGTCGCCGGCCAGCCACCTCCTCGCCGTGATGGTCGCGCTGCCGACTGGCCATCCGTCCAGGCCCGCCGCCCGCGCCCGGGCCATCGAGGCCTGGCTTCCGTTGGCCCATCACCTCGCCCGGCGCTACAACGGCCGTGGCGAGCCGAACGAGGACCTGAGCCAGACGGCAGCACTGGGATTGATCAACGCGATCGACAGGTTCGACCCTTCTCGTGGGATCGAATTCGTCAGCTACGCGGTCCCCACCATCGTGGGGGAGATCAAGCGCCACTTCCGCGACCGCACCTGGGACGTCCGTGTTCCCCGGCGGCTGCAGGAGCGGCGGATGGCCATCGGCGAGGCCAACAACAGCCTCACCCAGTTGCTGGGCCGCTCACCGACCGTCGCCGACATCGCCCGACATCTCGACCTCACCGAGGAGGAGATCCTCGAAGGGCTGGAAGGCGCCCGCGCCTACAACGCGGTCTCACTGTCCACCCCGTTCGGCGATGGCACCACGTCCAGGGAACTGGGCGACACTCTCGGCGGCGACGACAACGAACTTGCCCTCGCCGAACTCAGGGTGGCTCTCACGTCGGCGCTGGCGGTCCTTGACGACCGGGAACGGAGGGTCGTCGCACTGCGCTTTCACGGCAACCTGACCCAGCAGGGCATCGCCGAGCAGATCGGGGTGTCACAGATGCACGTGTCCCGGCTGCTGACCCGCGCGCTGGCCAAGCTGAGGATGCAGCTCACCGCCATCCCGTGAGGTGCGGGCCGGTGCCCTGCGGCGGTCGGTGGATCCGGCCGCGCTGGGCCGACGGCGCCCTCGCCGTCCCGAAACGGCGAGGGCGTGACCTCGGCAGCTGGCCCGTCGTCCTAGGTTTCGGGTATGGGCCTGTCATCGTGGTGTCTCGTGGAGGTTGCGGTCTCGATGAGTGATCTGCCGGTTTCGGCCGCCTTCACCCGCAGGATCAGGTAGGCCTCCTCGGCCGTGCTGCGCCGCTGGTGCATGATCATGCCGAGGGCCTGCTGGATCACGGCACGCACGGCGAAGGCCTCGATGAGTCCGCTGACGAGTTCCTCGGTGCCCGGGTCCGCCGACGGTGGGTCCGAGGCTCCGGTGCGGGTGCGCTCCGGGTCGTACACCGTCCAGACCCGGTCGGTCAGCGGGGCCATCGCGTCGGCGTCATGGCCGTAGAGGTTGAGCGCGGCGACTGTCACACCGGCACCGGCGAACAGGGGGATGGACAGCGATGCCCGCAGGCCCAGGTTCAGCGCCGCCTCGCGGAACCCGGGCCAGGTCATGGTTGCCGCGATGTCCGGCACGGCGACGGGCACACCGGCGTCGAGCGCGTCCAGGCACGGCCCGGCCCGGTCGGCGTACTGGGCGCGGTCGACAGCGAACGCGATCTCGCTGCTTATGGCGACCGTCGTCGGCGCGCCGTCGCGCGTCCGGGTGACCGACGCATAGCTCACCGGAGCCACGAGGTCAGCGGTCAGCCGCACGATCCGCTGCAACAGATCATCGATCAACGAGGCGTCACTCGGGGTTTCGGCGAGGCTGACCAGCGCGTCCGCGAGCCAGCCAGTTACTTCCCGGCGGGATCCCGGCGGTGAGTACGGCGGCTTCCTCATAGAAAATCTCCTTCGGCAGTCGATGGTCCAGTGCCCCGACGGGGGCGGCTTACGCATCGTCCGAGTAGCCGGCTGAGCCGAGGGATCCGCAGGAGCCGCCGGACGGGTTTCCTGACATCTGCGTCGGGACAACCATTAACGAGCCGGGTTTCGCTGCAATCCGCAATCCGCGCAGCAAGGTGCGGGTGACCAGCTAGCGTGGATTATCGCTGGCGGCGTTGCCGGCTCCGTGACGGTGGTCTTGACGTCATGGCCTGGGCAAGCTGGGGCGCGGTTCGCGACAAGTGCCCCGGTCAGGCCCGGCCGGTAAGGAAATCCCGTCCGGGGCCGCCCGCCTAGGTGAGGGAGCAGCGGGATGGCTGGCAGTGACAGCGATGCGGGCACCGACGAGCCACGGCCCGTAGCGGTGGACGATCTCGCGGCGAAGCTGAGTGACCTGGCTCGGACGTTGCAGCACGAGGACAGCGTGGAAGCGACCCTGCAGGCGAGTGCCGGCGCAGCGGTGGGCACGGTGCCGGGCGCGGATTACGCCGCCCTGTCCGTGGTGGAACACCGCCGGGAGGTCCACACTCGGGCCGGCACCGCCGACCTGGCGTACGCGGTGGATCGGGTGCAGTACGAAGTCGGTGAGGGCCCGTGCCTGAGCGCGGTGTACGAGCAGCAGACCGTGCACGTGCCGGACATGACGGTCGAGGAGCGGTGGCCCCGGTTCACCCGGCGCGCCGCCGAGCTGGGCGTGTCGAGCATGTTGTCGTTCCAGCTGTACGTGCAGGAGGACAACCTCGGCGCGCTGAACCTGTACTCGTCGCGCACGCACGCCTTCGATGACGACTCGGCGCACGTGGGGCTGCTGTTCGCCGCGCACGCCGCGGTGGCGATGTCCGGCGCGCAGCATCTCGAACAGCTGAATCAGGCGATCTCGGTGCGGGACGTCATCGGGCAGGCGAAGGGCATCCTGATGGAGCGTCACAAGCTGACCGCCGATCAGGCATTCGCTGTCCTGGCGCGGGCCAGTCAGAACACCAACCGGAAACTCGTCGACGTCGCAAGCTCCCTGACGGCGACGGGCCAACTGGCCCAGCGCACGCCCCGGTGAACGCCCCCTCTGTGTCCCTCATGCTTCGGATCGAGACGGCGGGGACAAGCGGTCGGGCACGCCGAGGACACCCAGTAGCCCGGTGATGGCCAAGACCCTGTGCACGGTCGGAGTCAGGTTGCTCAGACGCAGCCGGCATCCTGTCTCGTAGGCGTGTTCTTGGCAGGTGAGCAGGCACCTGATGCCGGCAGAGTCGATGAACCTCACGCCGGCGAAGTCCACCTCTATGTCTCTAATGTCGTGCTCGCGAAGGATGCCCTGCACAACCTGTTCGAAGTGATCGGTAACGCAGCCGTCCAGCTCACCGACGGCGGTGACTCGGGCCCGCGTCGAGGTCTCGATGTGTACGTCGACCCGCAGGAGGCATTGCTCAGTCGGACATTGACCGGGTGAGAAAGGGTGCACGAGGTACCTCCCGCGGAAGCGGCAGTCATGGTCCCTCGCTGCTGAAGGTAGAACTTGTTCGACGGCAACTATAACCTTTGTCGCTCCGCCGTCCACGACGCCGGATCGTCGACACCCGGAGAGGCGTCGGCCACAGACGAGCCGGCACAGCGGCTAGATCCAGCTTCGCCACATGCCAGCCCCGGCGGTCTAGTCCGATGATGGTTGGCGGCGGATGACGAGCAGGGCGATGTCGTCGTTGGGGTGCTCCTCCGCGGTGGTGACCATGATGTGGTCGCACAACGCCTCGGCGGGCCCGGACCGCACGGCGTCGGCGAGGCGCTCGATGCCGGTGTCGATCAGTTCGCTGCGGCGTTCCACCAGTCCGTCGGTGTAGAAGACGAGCGTCGCTCCCGGCGGTAGGTCCAGAACTGTGGTGCGGCGACTGGTGGATGGTCGGCCCACGCCGAGTGGCCGGTCCACCGTCAGGCTGACGAGCTGGGTGGGATGACCGGGTACAGCCAGCAGCGGTGGCAGATGGCCTGCGGAGGAGAGGTGCACCGTTGCCCGGTCGGGCGCGATCAGGGCGTAGACGGCGGTGGTGAGGGTGCCCGCCTCGAAGTGGTGGATCTTGCGGTCGAGAGAGGTCAGCGCCACGGCGGGATCGTCGGAATCGAGGGCATAGGCGCGTAGCGCGCTGCGGATGCGTCCCATGACAACGGCGGATGGCAGCCCGTGGCCGGAGACATCTCCGATGACGGCGCCCAGCCAGCCCGAGGGCAACGTGAACACGTCGTACCAGTCGCCGCCGATGCCCAGGTCATGGCCGGGCACGTACCGGGCGGCCAGGTCCAGGCCGGGAATGTCGGGTAGCCGGCCCGGTAGCAGGCTGTGTTGCAGGGCCAGCGCTGCCTGCCGGTCGAGGACCTGCGCTCGGGCCTGACCTGCGAGGCTGGCACGATCGGCGACGAGCTGCAACAGTTTCACGTCTTCGGAGCCGAAGCGCCGCAGGGCCAGGGAGCCGACGTGCAGCACGCCGACGAGGTTGCCGTTGGCGAGCATGGGCACACCCAGCAGGGCACGTATGCCAGTGGCGAGCAGGATCGGATTGACCACGTCGTCGGGTGTGACGTCATGGATCGTGACCGGCGCGCGTGTCGCCGCCACCCGCCCGGCGAAGCCGCGTCCGACCCGGATGCGGAACCCGCGGCGTACCTCCTCCTCCAGGCCCTTGGCCGCGGTCGCGACGAGCTCGCCGGTGTGGTCGTCCAGCAGGAGGATGGTGGCGGTATCGACCTTGAGCAGATCCCGGACCCGTTCGAGGAGCTCGTCGAGCAGGTCGGCGACGTTCAGCCCCGACAGGGCGGCATCGGTGATCGCCTCGATGCGTCGCAGCCGCTCCTCATTCGTCACCACCTCGGCGTCAGCCACCCAGGCAGCCTAGACGCCGGCACGCCGCCGATGGCACGTCAGGAGCGAGATCAACAGTGTCGTGCCGTCGATGCGGGGTACCTTCCGATGTCACATCGACGCAGTGCCCGACTGGTGAGCCCGTTCCGGAGAGCTATCCTCCCTCGTGCCACCGGTAAGGTCACCGGCTCCACGTCCGACAGGGAGGGGAAGCAGTGGCGAACCCGCCGCTCGACCACCACACTCCCACCGTCGGTAAGCCCCTGCTCTCGACGTCGTTCACCCTCGCCGACCTCAACCGCGTCCGACACGAGGTCGAGGCCGTCAGTCGCCGGTGCGGCCTCGACCACGACGAGATCGAGAACTGGGTCATCGCGGTCAACGAACTGATGATCAACGTGATTCGGCACGGGGGCGGCGAAGGTGACCTACGCCTGCTCCTGAACGGTCAGCTCACCTGTGAAGTCACTGACCAGGGACGGGGCTTCCGCGCCGCTCGCTACGTCCCGTGCGCCGAGCGACCGCCGCTGTCCGACACCGGAGGAATGGGCCTCTGGGTGGTCGGGAACATGGCTGACTACCTCCTTGTCGACAGCGGACCCGCAGGCACCACCATCCGCATCGCGGCACGCACCCGCAGCACTCTCGGATGACAATTCCACGGTCCAATTCGGAGGCATGTGCGGGTGTACCGTCGCCGCATGACGGTGCTCCAGGAGTTTGTCGCCGCTCTCTCCAGCGGCCGGATCCAGGTTGTCGACCTCACCGCTCCGCTCTCGGACCAGACCCCGATCCTCGGTCTGCCCGAGCAGTTCGGCCAGACCTGGCCGTTTCAGCTCAGCGAGATCAGCCGGTACGACGACCGGGGCCCGGCCTGGTACTGGAACAACTTCTCCACCGGCGAGCACACCGGCACCCACTTCGACGCCCCGGTGCACTGGGTCACCGGTCAACAGGGCGCGGACGTGTCGCAGGTCCCGGTGAGTCAGCTGATCGCCCCGGCGGTGGTGATCGACCACGCCGCCGACGCCGCCGACAATCCTGACTTCCTGCTCGAGGTCCACCACGTCAAGGCCTGGGAGGCGCAACACGGCGCCCTGCCCACCGGTGGCTGGCTGCTTTACCGCACCGGCTGGGACGCGTACGGCGACGACCCGGAGCGGTACGCCAACGCCGGGCGCACCCCGGGCATCTCGGTGGAGTGCGCCCGGTGGCTGGCCGAGGAGTCACCGATCCAGGGCGTCGGGGTGGAGACGGTCGGGACCGACGCTGGCGCCGCGCACTCGTTCGACCCGCCGTTCCCGTGCCACTCGTACCTGCTCGGCCAGGACAAGTACGGCCTGACCCAGCTCCGTAACCTGGCGCAGTTGCCGGCGACCGGCGCGGTGGTGATCGCCGGGCCACTGCCGATCGTCTCCGGCTCCGGCAGCCCGTGTCGGGTCCTCGCTCTCGTCGAACGGTAGGCCGGGCCACCGATGCGGGTAGGGGAGGTGGTCGGGCGGGTCCTGTACGCACACGGCGCACGGCACGTCTTCGGGGTGGTCGGCAGTGGCAACTTCCATGTCACGAACGCGCTCGTCGCGGCCGGTGCCCGGTTCGTGGCGGCGGCCCACGAGGGCGGCGCGGCCAGCATGGCCGACGGGTACGCCCGCACCGCCGGGACGGTCGGACTGCTCTCGGTGCACCAGGGCCCAGGCGTCACCAACGCGCTGACCGGCCTCACCGAGGCCGCGAAGAGCCGTACCCCGATGGTGGTCCTGGCCCCGGAGGCGACAGCGCCGCTGTCGAACTTCTTCATCGACCTACCGGCGCTCGCCGCCGCGGTCGGGGCTGACTTCCACCGGGTACGCGCAACGCACGCGGCCGAGGACACGGGCCGGGCGTACCGGGCCGCCGCCCGGGGCGCGACAGTGGTGCTGGGTCTCCCGTTGGAGGTGCAGCAAGCCGTGACCGAACCGTGGTCCGGCCCGGTCCCTACGGTCGCGCCGACCCCGGTCACCGCCCCGCAGGTCGAGCCGTTGCTGGCCGCGCTCCACGCCGCCCGCCGACCGGTCTTCATCGCCGGTCGGGGCGCTCGGTCGGCCCGGGAACCGCTGACCCGGCTCGCCGACGCGTGCGGCGCGCTGCTCGCGGTCTCGGCCGCCGCGAAGGGACTGTTCGCCGGGAACCCGTGGAACCTCGACGTGGCCGGCGGCTTCGCCACCCCGCTCACCGCCGAGCTGATCGGCACGGCGGACCTGGTCGTCGCCTGGGGCAGCACGCTGAACATGTGGACCACCCGGCACGGCGAACTGATCCCGCCCTCCGCCGTCGTCGTCCAGGTGGACCACGACCCGGCCGCGTTCGGAGTGCACCGTCCGGTCGACCTGACGGTTGCCGGCGAGGTGACGGCGGTCGCCGAGGCGCTGCTCGCTCGGCTGAGCGTCGGCTCCACCGGGGCCGGGGACGCCACCACCGGCGGATGGCGTACGCCGGAACTGGCCCGACGGATCCGTGACCACTGCCGGTGGCGGACGGTTCCCTACCAGGACGAGGGCGGCGGAGCCCCGGCGACGATCGACCCGAGGACGCTCTCGACCGCCCTGGACGACCTGCTGCCGGCCGACCGGACGGTGGTGGTCGACTCCGGCAACTTCATGGGCTACCCGTCGATGTGGCTCGACGTGCCGGACGTCGCCGGATTCTGCTTCACCCAGGCGTTCCAGTCGGTCGGGCTCGGTCTGGCCAGTGCGCTCGGCGCGGCGGTCGCCCGCCCGGACCGGCTCACCGTCGCCGCGGTCGGCGACGGTGGCTTCGTCATGTCCGCTACCGAACTGGTCACCGCCGTCCGGCTGGCGCTACCCCTGCTCGTGGTGATCTACGACGACGCGGCCTACGGGGCCGAGGTGCACCACTTCGGCCCGGACGGGCACCCGTTGGAGACCG
Organism: Micromonospora hortensis; assembly: GCF_022230935.1. Classification (NCBI taxonomy): domain Bacteria; kingdom Bacillati; phylum Actinomycetota; class Actinomycetes; order Micromonosporales; family Micromonosporaceae; genus Micromonospora; species Micromonospora hortensis. Next base: position 330,400 of record NZ_JAKKFE010000012.1, on the reverse strand, counting down.
TCACCTTCCCCGAGACCGACCTGGCCGCGATCGCCAGCGGTTACGGCTGCGACGGGCTGACCGTCCGGACCGTCGACGATCTCGAACCGGTACGCCGGTGGCTCGCTGGTCCCCGTACCCGGCCGCTGGTGATCGACGCCAAGGTCAGCGCCGCGCGCGGTTCATGGTGGTTGGAGGAGGCGTTCCGCGGCCACTGAGCCACCACCGCCGTACCCAAGGCCCCAGCGCTCCGGGCGTCAGCCGGGTCGGTGACAGGGCCTCATAGCTGACGTACGTTGGCGCGGTGGCCACTCTCTGGACCCTGGGATGCGACGCCGACGATCCCCAGCGGATCGCCGCCTTCTGGGCGTTGGCCCTCGGCTATGTGAAGGAGGCCGGGTTCGACGAGCCTGACAACGCCTCCATCGTCGACCCGGACGGCAGGGGTCCCGCCATCAGCTTCCTCAAGGTCCCCGAGGGCAAATCCGCCAAGAACCGTGTGCACATCGACATCCGGGTGGCCGGCCCAGGTTCCGGGGACATGGCCGAGCGGGCCCGGTTGATCCGGCAGAAGGTGCCCGAACTGGTTGCCGCCGGCGCGACTGTGGTCCGCGAGGAGCGGTACGGCGACGTCCTCGGGCACGTCGTCATGCTCGACCCCGAGGGAAACGAGTTCTGCGTCGCGTGAGGCCAGGAGCGGGGCCGCACCCGCATGTGGCCGCCGGCCGGCTTCTCGACCGGCGGCCGCGGGATGCCCGCCGCTGCAGCGGCTGTGGCATCGTCGCCAATTTTTCCCCTAACCGGGACAATTAAGCGCGGGCGAGCCGCCGTTGGCTACTGTCCGGCCGTTTCGGCGGTGTGCTCCACAATGGCGTGGGCAACCTCGCGGACGGTTCGGTTGGTGTCGCGCGCCATCGTGGTCAGGCCGGCGAAGGCCTGCTCGGGGGTGCAGCGCCGCTCGCCCATGATGATCCCCTTGGCCTGTTCGATGACGGCTTCACTGTCCAGGGCGGCGCTCACGTGTTGCGAGAGGGTCACCTGGGCGTCGTTGAGATGGTCGTTGGCCATGGCGAGAGTGGCGTAGCTGGCGAAGACCTGCGCCACGTCGACGGTGCCGGCGTCGAAGACGTGGGGGTCGGTGGCGTAGAGGTTGAGCGCCCCGCCGCCCGTGGCGCGGGCCGGCAACCCGATGGACAGGGAGCTGCGGACTCCTGCCCCCAGCGCGCCGACGGTCCAACCCGGCCACCGGCTCTCGGTTGCCATGTCGCTGACGGACTCGATCGTGGTGGCACGTGCGGCCTGCAGGCACGGGCCTTCGCCCAGCGCGTACTGCGACTCGTCGAGGGTCAGGGCGAGGCCGCCGGTACACGCCGGGGTGTGGAAAGGGCACATCACCGGCGCCCTCGGCGGGGCCGGCGTGCGTAGGTCGCTGCAGGCCCCCGCTCCGGGGGGGCCTAGACCTACGCCGCTGCTTGACGATGGTTCGGTCGACGGTTGCAGGCGTCGACTACAGACCCCGAGCGTGCGCGCCTTCGGGAACCGCCGTCGATCGTCGCGAGGGGCGGCGCGCCGCCACCGCGGCACGTGGATGCCCGCCCGAGGTTCCGGTACGGGTAGGCTGGAAGCCTGTGGCACGGCGCCTTCGATGGGCGTCGTCGAGACCAGCGTCAAGAAGCGGCGCGGATCCCGGACTCCGCCTGCGGAGTCCTGCAGCGATCCGCGCACTCCACCCCACCCCAGGCGGCTGGTGGTGACACGCGCCCTCGTTAAGGACGCTTTGATGACGCACGTCGAACCCATGGACCCGCACGAGGCGTTCGCCGAGCTCGGCCGGATTCGACTCGCGGACGTTGACCTCGACGCCCTGCTGGACAGAATCGCGCAGCTGGCCAAGCGCACGATCCCGGGGGCCAGTGAGGTCAGTGTCACCCTGCTGCACGGCAACAAGCCGCAGACCGCCGCGTTCACCGGCGAACTCGCCCGTGCCCTGGACGAGAAGCAGTACGAACGTGGCTACGGCCCGTGCCTGCAGGCCGCCGAGAGCACCTCCAGCCTGATCGTGCCGGACACCAGCAGCGAGCAGCGGTGGCCCGGCTGGGCCCAGACCGCCGCGCAGGCCGGCGCGCACAGCTCCCTGTCGGTCGGGCTGCCCGTGCACGAGCACGTCACCGGTGCGCTGAACATCTACGCCACCACGTCGAACGCCTTCGACGACGACGCGATCGCTATCGCTCAGACGTTCGCCGGGTTCGCCGCCGTCGGCCTGGCCAACGCCCACCTGTACGAAACCCAGGCCACCTTGGCCGGGCACATGCAGAAGGCGATGGAGAACCGCGCCGGCCTTACCGATCACACCGAGCGTGTACGAAGCCGACTGCACCCACCGGTCCACGTCGGCGTCGGTCCGGCCGTCGGCCAGGTACCGGTCCACCCGCACCGGCCACTGCTGTCCCGGCCCGTACGGGGTCCGCTCACCCCACGGGTCAGCGATCCGATCTACCACGATGTCCCCCTTCCGGTGACGGCGCGGGCGCCGCCCACAGTGGCATCGGCCGGCCCGACACCCGTCCGTACAGCCAGTCGACGACCGTGACCAGCACCACCGCGCCGGCCACGACGAGCAACTGGGTCGGGGTACGGAGCAGGCCCAGGCTCACGATCAGTGTCGTCGCGCCCGCCGGGGCGTGCGACGCCTTCAGCAGCACCAGCACCGATGCGGTCACCGCCAGCGACCCGGCCACCGCCACGATCCTCATCCCGGTCACCCCCTCCTGGAGCGCCGAGGGTTCGTCGGCAAGCCCGCAGGCCACCAGGAACAGGTAACCGGCCAGCAGGGCCACCCCGTGCCCGATGAACGTGTTGCGCGGCGAGGACTCCGGCGACGCCGGCTTCTCCACGTGCAACATCACCGCCGGCCCCAGACTGGGAAACAGCCACGGCTGGTGGGTGACGAGTGCGACCAGCCCGGCGAGCACCACCGCCAGTGCGCCGCCGGTGAAGGCGTGCGCGGAGCGCCCCACTCGGCCCATCACGTTCCCCCTGTCGCTCGTGCCGCTCCGCGCCTGCTCAGGATCCTTCTCCCGAATCTTGTTCGTCATGCCTGCCCGGTGTCACTGCGGATCGTCGAAGCCCTCGGTGGCCCGTTCCCGGCGCAGGTGCGCCAGCGCCCGCCGGCCCAGGTCGGTGTCCTCCCGACCGAGCGCCTCGTACATGGTGGCGACCTTCTCGTAGGGCTGCGCGGGCGGAAGCAGCGGGATCGCCGGGTCCACGATCGCCTCGATCAGCGTCGGCCGGTCCGCCGACAGGGCCTCGTCCCAGGCCTTGTCGACCTCGGTCGGGCTGGTGACCCGGACGCCGCGCAGGCCCAGCAGCTCCGCCCACCGGGCGTACGGAGCATCGGGCAGGCGCTGGGAGTCGACGAAGCGGGGATCGCCCTCCATCTCCCGCTGCTCCCAGCTCACCTCGGCCAGGTCGCGGTTGTGCAACACCAGCACCACGAACCGGGGATCCGCCCAGTCCCGCCACCGGTGCGCGACGGTCAGCAACTCGGCCAGCCCGTTCATCTGCATTGCCCCGTCCCCGGCGAGTGCCACCACCGGTCGGTGCGGGGTGGCGAGTTTCGCGGCCAGCCCGTACGGCAGCGCCGAGCCCATCGACGCCAGGGTGCTGGACAGGTGCGCGTCCACACCGGCGGGCAGCCGCAGGTGCCGGGCGTACCAGTAGGTCACCGACCCGACGTCCACCGCCACCTGCGCGTCTGCGGGTAGCCGGTCGGTGAGGGCGTGCAGGACGTACTGCGGGTTCACCGGCTCGGCCGGAGCGGTCGCCCGCTGCCGGGCGATGTCCCGCCAGCGGGTCACCTCGCCCTCGACGCGCTGACGCCAGCTCCGGTCCGGCCGGGCGGTGAGCAGCGGCAGCAGCGCCCGGATGGTCTCGGCGGCGTCACCGAGCAGCGGCACCTCCACGGGGTAGCGCATCCCCAGGCGTCGACCGTCGATGTCGATCTGCACCGCCCGAGCCTGCCCCGGCGCCGGGTAGAACTCCGACCAGGGATCGTTGCTGCCGACGATCAGCAGGGTGTCGCACTCGCTCATCACCATGCTGCTGGCGGTGCTGCCCAGGTGGCCCATCACGCCGGTGTGGAAGGGCAGCGCCTCGTCCAGCACCGGCTTGCCCAGCAGCGACGCCGTCACGCCGGCGCCGAGGGCCTCGGCCAGCTCGACCACCTCGTCGGCGGCGGCTCGGGCACCCTGCCCCACCAGGATCGCCACCCGCTCCCCGGCGTCGAGCAGGTTCGCGGCGGCCCGCAGATCATCGGCGCGGGGCCGCAGCTCGGGCACCGGCAACCCCGGGTTGGTCACCATGATCCCGTGCTCCTGTGCGCCGAGGTGCGGGGCCGGGGCGGTCTGCACGTCGTGCGGCAGGATCACACAGGTCGGGCTACGGGTCGCCAGGGCGGTGCGGATCGCCCGGTCGAGCAGCATCGGCAACTGCTCCGGGGTGTACGCGGTCTGCACGAACTGCGCGCACACGTCGCCGTAGAGACGTACCAGGTCGATTTCCTGCTGGTAGCCGCTCCCGAGCACGGACGTCACCTGCTGGCCGACCAGGGCGAGCACCGGCTGGGAGTCCAGCCGGGCGTCGTAGAGGCCGTTGAGCAGATGCACAGCGCCCGGTCCCTGGGTCGACAGGCACACCCCCAGCCCGCCGGTGTACTTGGCGTGCCCGCACGCCATGAACGCCGCCGTCTCCTCGTGCCGGGCCTGCACGAACTCGGGCCGACCGGCCCGACGCAGGGCCCCCATCACCCCATCGATACCGTCCCCGGAGTAGCCGAAGACGCGGTCCACGCCCCAGTCGGCCAACCGAGCCACCACCAGGTCCGCCACCGTCGCGTCCGCCACCGTCGCCTCCTCGCCTCGACCGCCCTTCAGCATGTGCCCTACCCCGGGCCGGCGGACCAAACCGGACGAGCGGCACCTCTTCGGGGATTCCCGCCATCGCCGCCGGATCGAGGTTCGCCCACCGCTCGAATGGTGTCGGCGGCGAAAATCGTGGGTAGGGTGGTTCGCGGGTCAAGACATGCGCCCAGGTCCGCCGTCCGCGCCTCGTCGCCGCGGGAGGGTCCGACTCACCGATGCACCAGATCGGGAGGCGTCATGTCCATCCTCGAACAGCCAACTCGGCAGCACGCTCAACTCACTCGGCAGGACGCCCAGCCCGTGCGGCAGGACGCTCGGCCCGCCAAACCGATCATGACGCTCGACCTGCGCAATGATCGGCACGCGCCACTGATCGTCGTTTCCGGCGAGGTCGACATGAGCACCGCTCATCTCATCAGTGAGCTGGCCGAACACGTGATCACCCGGCGACCCGCTCGTCTGGTGCTCGACCTCTCCGGGGTGACGTTCTTCAGCGCCCACGGCATCAGCGCCCTGCTGCGAACACAGCGCGCGGCGGAGTCTGCCGAGGTGACGTTGGCTCTGCGCGCCCCCGCTCCGTGCGTCAGCTACCTGCTGGCGGTGAGCAGCGCCGGGATAGACCTGAACATCCCGGTGGCCAACGCGGGTCGGTGGTCCCCTTCTCGGTTGGGGAGCGCCGATCGGGGGAGTGGCCCTACCTGAGCGGTGCAGGCGTTGTGGTGGGCGCGGCTCTGGTTCTGGTCGGCGCGGCCCACTCCGCGACCGGGGTCGAGGCCCGACCGCCTCCACCACGCCATCGGTCCTGCTCTTCGGGCCGGTGGCACCGGCGTGGTGGGGGCCACCCGTCAACCGGCCCCGGCACCGAACGCTCTGGGCCGGGCCGGTCCCCTCGGGCGGCGTGGTGGCCGAGACCCGTCCGGCGTTGGCGGCCCTCGGCGTGGCACAGGTCCTGGCGGCGGCGAAGGTCGAACGGATAGGACACGAATTGTCCGCCGCCGTGCCGGCCATCGCCAGCACGGAGCGGTTCACCTGCCGATCCTGGTGATCATCGCCCATCGGGTCTGCCAGGTCGTTCGTGCGACGACGTTCGCCCAGGTGAACCAACATTTGGTACGGGGATGCGGGTGATGGAAAATAGGCGAATGCGTGTACGCGACCGCAACAACGTGCTGGTGACCGGTCGTGAGGGCGGCCCTACCGTTGTGCTCGCGCACGGCTTCGGCTGCGACCAGCACATGTGGCGCCACGTGGCAGCCGAAATCGGACAGTGGGCCCAGCTGGTGTTGTTCGATCACGTCGGATCAGGCCAAGCCGATCCGGCGGCCTGGGACGCTGACCGGTACTCCTCCCTGGACGGCTACGCCGACGACGTGCTGAACATCTGCCGGGACCTCGACCTCCAGCAACCGGTCTTCGTGGGGCATTCGGTCAGTTCGAGCATCGGGGTCCTCGCGGCGAACCGCGAACCGGACCGCTTCTCCGCGCTTGTCCTGGTCACCCCCTCACCGTGCTACATCGATGACGAAAACTACCGAGGTGGTTTCACCCGCGACGACATCGACGACCTGCTCGGTTCACTCGAGAGCAACTACCTCGGCTGGTCGTCGAGCATGGCACCGTTGATCATGGGCAACCCGGAGCGGCCGGAGCTGGGTGAAGAGCTGACGGCGAGCTTCTGCCGGACGGATCCCGCGATGGCGCAGGTGTTCGCCCGTGCGACGTTCCTGTCCGACAACCGTGCGGATCTCGCAGCGGTGAGCGTTCCCACGTTGATCCTGCAATGTGCTCAGGACGCCATCGCGCCGCCCGAAGTCGGCGCGTTCGTGCATGCGCAGATAGCCGGAAGTCGGCTCGTGACCGTGGATGCGACAGGGCATTGCCCCCAGTTGAGCGCGCCGGAGGCCACCGCCGCGGCGATCACGTCGTTTTGCAGGGCCGCCTACCGATGACCGCCACTGCGGGGCACGACCCTCACGGCCAACGTCCCGGCGAGGACAGGAGTGCCCAGCCGAGTGAAGTAGGGTTCCCCGCCCTGCTGGAAGACGACCTCGAAGACCTGTACGAGAACGCGCCCTGCGGGCACCTGTCCACCCTCCTGGACGGCACCATCGCCAAAATCAACGGCACCCTACTGACGTGGCTCGGCTACCACCGCGAGGAACTCGTCGGTCAGCGCCGCTTCAGCGATCTCCTCACCGGTGGCGGCCGGATCTACCACGAGACCCACTTCGCGCCGATTCTGGCCCTGCAGGGCGAGATCGGCGGTGTGTCCCTCGAACTCCGTACCAAGGACGGCTCCCGGATGCCGGTCCTCGTCACGTCGATCGTCAAGGCCGGCAGCGAGGGTCAACCCCAACTCATCCGGACGGCGATCTTCGACGCCACAATGCGCCGTGCCTACGAACGAGAGCTCCTCGATGCCCGGAAGGCCGCCGAGCGCGAGGACGAACGGCTACGGCACCTCGTCGGCAAGCTCCAACGCAGTCTCCTCCCCGCCGTGCTGCAGACTCCACCCGGACTGGACAGCGCCGCGTACTACCGGGCGGCCTCCACCGACCATGTCGGCGGCGACTTCTACGACCTGTTCCCCCTCGTCGACGGCCGCTGGGGGTTCTTCCTGGGCGACGTCAGCGGCAAGGGCGTCGAAGCGGCTGCCGTCACCGCCCTGGCCCGCTACACGTTGCGGGCCGCAACCGACCCCGACCCCGACCCCGCCGCCGCGCTGCGCAACCTCAACACGGTGCTCTGGCAGGAATACCGCGAGGACGCCCGCTACTGCACCGTCGTGTGCGGCATCCTCACACCCACGACCGCCGTCGGCGGCTTCACCGCTGTCATCGCCAGTGGTGGGCACCCGGAGCCACTGCTACTGCGGGCCGACGGCTCAATCCACTACCACCCCACGAAGGGCCGCATCGTGGGGGCCTTCCCGGACTCCCGATACACCAACACCACAGTGGTGGTGAACCCCGGCGACACGTTCCTCCTCTACAGCGACGGACTCACCGAGGCTCGTCCCGTCGGCAGTGAGACCGCCGACGGCCGTTACGGAGCGGCGGCTCTCGCCCAATTTGCCCGCTCTCTCGCCCCCACGACCGCCGCCGCAGCCGTCACCGCCGTCACCGCTCTCCTCGATACCTTCGGCACCGGACTCACCGACGACACCGCTGTGCTGGCCATCGGTGCCCCATCCCACCGAGCCTGACCGCGCGGTGGTGGCCCTCATCGCCGGATCCGGTCGGCGGACCCGGGCCTGGATACGCCTGCCCGTCGGCTGGCGGATCGTCACCGCGCACGTCTCGGTCTGCGCCGCGTCACCGCCTGACGGCAACGCGCCGCCCGGGACAGGACCCGAGCGGCGCGTCTCCGACATGGCGGGTGGTGCGGTACTAGGCGCGCCTGGCCCACTGCTGGTTGGCCCCGCCGTGGCAGGCCCAGAGGTGAAGCTGTGTCCCGTTGGCCGTGCCGGAGGCGATGGCGTCGAGGCACAGCCCGGACTGGGCGCTGGTGATGGTGCCGTTGGAGTTCAGATTCCACTGTTGGTTGGCCTGGCCGTTGCAGTCCCAGATGAGGACCGCGGTGCCGTTGCTGCTGCCCGCGCCGCTGGCGTCCAGGCACTTGTTGCCGTAGACGGTCAGGGTGCGGTTGGCGGTGTGGGTCCAGCGCTGGTTGGTGCCACCGTGACAGTCCCACAGTTGCGGGCGGGCGCCGTTGGCGGTGCTGGAGTTGGGGATGTCGATGCACCGGCCGGACGGGCTTCCCACGATCTGCACGTTCTGCTGGCCGGGTGGCGGGGTCGTCGGCGGGGGAGTGGTGGGCGGCACGTCCGACCCGAACTGGGTGAAGAACCGCCACACCTCCTGCTTGACCCAGCTTCGCGCGCCGCTCTCACAGCCGGCGCACCCGTCCACCGGGCCCTGCTGGTGGCCGCCGTCGAACGCGGCCCAGAGCACCGGGTATCCGGGCTGGCAGGAGTACGCGGTGGTGATGTGGGTCAGGCTCCCAGCCCTCGGCTCGGGTGGGCTCTGTGCGGCGCATCCGTTGTTGCGGACGAACCTGTCGCGAAGCGACCGTCCGCTGGGGATGTTGTCGTTGATGCCGTGGATGCCCAGGTACGCCACGGGCTGGGTGCCACCGCTGCATCCGCTGATCGCCCCCGGGGCCGCGATTGCCGCGACCGCACGGAACACCGTCGGCCGGGAACACGCCAACGAGTAGCTCATCGCGCCGCCGTAGCTGAACCCGACCGAGAATCGTTGGGTGGTGTCGACGCAGAGAGCGTTGTCGATCATACGGATCATGTCGTCGGTGAAGGTGACGTCCTCACCGTTGGAGTTTCCCCAACCGTTGTTGAGGCCCTGCGGGGCGACGAAGATCGTGGTGTTGTTCGACTGGGAGAGCATGCCGTAGTAGGCCCACGCGGCTCCGTCGGAGCCGCCGCCCGCGACCTGGCTGGCGGTGCCGCCCAACCAGTGGAACCCGAAGGCCAGCCGGTGGGCGTAGGTGTTGTTGTAGTTGTCCGGCAGCCGAAGGGTGAAGCTGCGGCTCTTCCCGCTGCTCTGGATGGTGTGGGTGCCGCTGTTCAGTCCGGGCGCCTTGCCGCAGCCGGCGGTGGTGGCCGCCGCCGCCGGCGCGACGGTCGCGAGGACGTACATTCCGACGGCGATCAGAACCATGACCGCCATGGCTGCCCCCAGCCAGGGGGCGGAGAGTCTGCGAAGTGGCACGGTTGAGCCTCCTTGTGGGTGGTGGAACATCTGTTGGGCCGGTCCCCGTCCCGGGAACCTCGCCGGGCTCAGCTCCGGCTCCATCGTTGGTTGGCCGCGCCGGTGCAGTCCCAGATCTGGACGCGCGTGCCGTTGGCAGTGCCGTTGCCGACCATGTCCAGGCACCGGCCCGAACCAACTCCGGTGATCGAGCCGTCGGTGTTGAGCCGCCACTTCTGGTTGGACTGCCCGTTGCAGTCCCAGATGATCACCGAGCTGCCGTTCGCCGTGCCGGCGCCGTTGACGTCGAGGCACTTGCCGCCGAAGACGCGCAGCTCCTGAGCGGCGGTCGAGGTCCAGCTCTGGTTGCTCTGACCGTGGCAGTCCCAGATGATCGCCGCCGCGCCGTTGGTCTGCGAGGCGCCGTTGACGTCGAGGCAGCGTCCGGAGGACGTGCTGCGCAGGGCCGAGGTGCCACTCGGTGGCGGGGTGGTCGGTGGCGGCGTCGTCGGGTCGGTGCTGCCGCCGAACTGGGTGAAGAACCTCCACACCTCGCCCTTGGTCCACGTCCTGGCTCCGCTGTCGCCGCCGCCGTCCACCGGGCCGGGGGTGTGCCCGCCGTCGAAGGCGGCCCAGACCACCGGATAGCCGGACCGGCAGCCGGAGTAGGTGGTGGTGATGTGGGTCAGGCTGCCCGCCCTCGGTTCGGGTGGGCTCTGTGCGGTGCACCCGTTGTTCCGCACGAACGTGTCGCGCAGGGACCGTCCGGCCGAGACGTTGAGCACCGCGTCCCCGATGCCATGGATCCCCATGTACGCGACCGGCTGGGTGCCGCCGCCGCACCCGCTGAGCTGCCCGCCGGAGTAGACAGCGACAGCGCGGAAGACGCTTGGTCGGGAACAGGCCAGCGAGTAGCTCATGCCGCCGCCGTAGCTGAAGCCGAGCGCGAAGCGTTGCGTGGTCTCGACGCAGAGGTCTGCCTCGATCACCCTGATCATGTCGTCGACGAAGGTGACGTCCTGGCCGCCTGGGTTGGCCCAGCCGTTGCCGTTGCCCTGGGGGGCGACGAAGATGGTGCTGTTGTTCGCCTGCTGCCGCAGCCCGTAGTAGGACCAGGCTGCCCCGTCGGACCCACCGCCGTCGACGTCGTTGGCGGTGCCGCCGTTCCAGTGGAAACCGAAGATCAACCGGTAGGCGTGGTTCCTGTCGTAGTTGTCAGGAATCCTCAGGATGAAACTACGGTTCTGGCCGCTGCTCTGGATGGACCGTTGGCCGCTGGTCAACGTGGGCGCCTTGCCGCACCCGGCGGTCGCTGCGGCCACTCCGATGTTCGCGGCCGACGCGGTGGTGCTCGCGCCACCGGCCAGTGCTCCCGCGCTCACTGTCACGACGACGGCCACCGCCGTCGCGAGCAGTCCAAGGATGGGTCTACGTCTTGTCATGAAGGGGCTCCCGCCACTCGGCACGAACTGGTTGAAAGGGGTCCACGGCAACCCGTACGCCGCCACGACGCGCCACCGCTGGTCACCCCGTCGACCACGTTCGCCGCGGGCGAACCCCAGAGGACGCGATGTGCCGGCGGCGCCCCGGCCGGCTCATCGACACAGGTTTCCGTCACTGGTCTCGCCGCCCACGCAGGACCAGTCCGTCGTCGAATCGATGGTGGCCATCACAGTGCGCCCGAACACCACGTGACCGTTCGCCCGACGGTGCCGAAACACCCGACTCGGCGTCGAATCGATTCGCCCCGACGCTAGATCGCGCAGTGAAAGATGTCAATGCCGTGTCCGGCAGGTTGCGCCCCGGGTGGGCCGGTCAGGCGCTCGTGAGATCTGCCGCGCCGAAGGAGACCGCGAACCGCTTGCACCAGATGGAGACGCTGCGGAAGTCGGCTGGGTCGACTGACGCCGGTAGCTCGTACACCTGGTTGCCCTTGTTGCCCTTGAGCTTCGCCAGCTCGACCCATTCGCCGTCGTCGAACACCCGCCAGCCGGCTGTGCCCCGGATGACCGGTTGGTCGGTCAGCCACACCCGCAGGTCCGGACCGTTCGAGGTGTTCAGGTCTCGGATAACCAGCTGGTGGTTCCCGTTGGCGAGCCGGTGGATCTCGGCAGTGCCGGTCGTCCGGTGCTCATGGGTGACGAACTCGCCGACGGTCAGGATCTCGTTCGCCGCGGGGGTGGCTGCCGAGGTCGCGGGGGCCGGCGTCGAGGACTCCGGGGTCGCGGACGCCGGAGTCGGCGCGGCCGACGTCGCCGCTACGCGGGGAATCGCCTCGTCGACGTAGGTGTCGGTGAACAGCTTCCACGGCTGGAACCAGTAGAGGCCCAGCATCGCCACGACGACAACGACGGCGAGACCGGCTCGGACCACCGGCGACCGGAACATCCGCTTTATCACCCCCGCAGCGTACGGCCGGAACCGCCGTCGAACTGTTCGCGAACCCTTTCGGAACTCTTACGACGCTCACCGCTCGATATCTGCCAGCGCCTGTCCGCACGGGCAGGCTCCCTGGTCCTCCGGCAACGTCTTCACCGCGTCGCCGAGCAGGAGCCGCAGGCGGTCGATGTTCCGGGCGAAGACAGTGAACACCTCCTGCTGGGTCACGCCCTGGCCAACCTCGACGCCCGAGTCGTGGTCGGTCACCACTGACAGCGCGGTGTAACACAGTGCCAGTTCGCGGGCCAACACCGCTTCCGGGTGGCCGGTCATGCCGACGACCGACCAGCCCTCCCGCCCGTACCAGCGCGATTCGGCACGGGTGGAGAATCGGGGCCCTTCGATGACGACCATGGTTCCGCCGTCGACCGGCTGCCAACCGGCGGATCGGGCGGCGTCGAGGACGGTAGCTCGTCCGACCGGACAGTAGGGGTCGGCGAAGGACACGTGAACGACCTGGGAGGGCTTCCCGTCCGCGCGCGGCTGTCCGTCGTAGTAGGTCTGCTCCCGGCCGCTGGTCCGGTCGACCAGTTGGTCCGGTACGACGAGCGTCCCCGGCCCCAGATCCGGTCGCAGGCCACCCACGGCGCCCGGTGCGAGCACCTGGCGGACGCCGAGTGCCCGCAGCGCCCACAGGTTGGCCCGGTAGTTGATGCGGTGTGGGGGAAGGGCGTGCCCGCGTCCGTGGCGCGGCAGGAACACCACCGGCCGCCCGGCGACACTCCCGACGGACAGCACGTCGCTCGGCGGTCCGTACGGTGTGTCCACTGTGACCTCGGCGACGTCGTCGAGGAACTCGTAGAACCCCGATCCACCGATCACGGCGACCGGCGGGCGATCGGTCGTGCTGGTGTCTCCTGCTGACATGTGTAACCCCTCCTGGGCGAACAGTGAAAAGCGGCTGGGGGTCGACTCAGCGACGGTCGGCCCGTCGGTGCGCGACGCGTCGGTCGACAATGGCGGCGACGACCAGGACGACCACGATCACGGCCCAGAGGACAGCCAGCCCGACGGCGAGCCCCAACGGGTAGTCGCGGTCCGGTAGGCCCGGGTTCGGAGGCGCCGAGGGCGGTCGCCACAGCAGGGGCACCGCGACCAGCACCAACGTGGCGCTGGCCAGCAGGCCCGCGGCGATCCACGCCAGGCGCAGCCGGTTCGTCACCAGTCGACCCAGCGCCACCCCGACCAGTCCGACCAGCGGTGCCACCAGGACGTCGTGCAGCACCGGGCCGCCGATCAGCCACGGCAGGGCGGGGCCGAACTGGGGGAGGAGCAACCAACCGCCGTACGCGGTGGCCGCGGCACCGACCACGAACAGGAGCAGCCGAACGGTTCTCACCGCAGAACCTCCAGCCGGGCCACCCACTTGGTCTGCAGGACTCCCGGCCGGCTCGGCGAGATGAGTCGACACGGGTAACCGTGGTCGGGAGACAGTTGCTCACCATTGATCCGCAGGGCGAGCAGGGTCAGCGGGTCGCGGGCATGGGCCGCAGGGAGTGTGCTGGCCGCGTACAGGCCGTCGGTCTCCAGTGAGGTGACCCGAACCGGTCGGCCGGTCGGGGCGCCGGCCCAGCGGAGCAACTGAACGACGGGCACGCCGGTCCAGTGGGCCGAGGCGCTCCAGCCCTCGACGCAGGCGATCGGCAGTTCTGCCGTCCGTTGCGGCAGGGCCGCCAGGTCGGCCAGGGAAAGGCTGCCTCGCCCGCCCGACCAGACGATTTCCAGACGCCAGTCCGGGGGAACGACGATGCGCGCGGCAGCCGCCGTGCGGTTGATCGGTACGCCCTGCGGCCCGGACGCGGAACGCCACGCCAGCGGCGAGACCCGACGCAGCCATGGCACTGTGACCCCGGCGGTGGCCAGTACGGCGATGCCGGCGACGCCCGCCGAGGTACGCAGGAACGCCCGTCGCTCCGACGACTCCCGATCGTCCGGCCCCGGTGTCGCAGTCGGCACCGCCCTCCTGCGCCGTAGTGGGGTGCTCAGCGCCGCGCGGGCGACCGGGAGCTTCACCGCGACGTGCAGCAGCATCGCCCCGACCACCAGCCAGGCGACCGCGTAGTGCGCCGTCGGGAAGAAGAACCCCCACGGGTACGACTGGGCGACGTTGAACAGACCCGTGACCAGTTCGAAGAACGCGCCGCAGACCAGCACCAGAACGGAGATCCGTTCGAGGGCGTGGGCGGACAACCGGATCGGCTGACGCACCGGCGGACGGACGAACAGCCGGGGATAGACGCTCCACAGCTTGGCCAGCAGCAACGGGATCGCCGCGACACCGGAGAGCACGTGAACGCCCTGGGTGATCCGGTACAGGTTGACCGGTCGGGTCGGCCAGGTGAACCAGCCCGGCGGGTGCTGGATGTAGTGGCTGAGAAGCCCGGTGCCGAAACACAGCCCGAACGCCACCCCGAGCCAGAGGCCGAGCCGGGCGGTGACCAGCGGTGAGTGCGAGGGCGCGGTGAAGTCCTCGGGGGCGGGGACGCGGGGCCGGCGGATCAAGAGCGTGCCAACTCGGCGAACCAGCGTTGACCGAACCGGAAACTGTCGACGACGCGCAGGCCGGCAGCGGCGGCGGCGCGGGCCACCGCCTCCGCCCCGACCCGCGCCCAGCGAAACGCCGGCCCGCGCAGTTCCCGATCGCCGGAGGTCCCGGACAGGACGTACGCCTGTCCCTGCCACAGCCCGGCCCCCGGGGGTTCCACCTCCACCAGCAGCGTTCCGTCGGCCGCGATCAGGGTGCCGCACCGGCGCAGCAGGCGGACCGGGTCGCCACCGATGCCGATGTTGCCGTCGATGAGAAGGGCGTGCGCCCACCTCCCCTCGCCGGGAAGGGGTTCGAAGACATCGCGTCGTAGAGCCACCACACCCCGCCCCTGGGTCAGACGTACCGCCTCGGCCGAGATGTCCACCCCCAGTGCGACGAGGCCGCGCTGGGCGAGTGCCCTGGTCAACCGGCCAGGGCCGCAGCCGAGGTCGATCGTGGGCCCGGTGCAGCGTGCCGCGACCGACTCGACTGCCGGTTCGGGCGGACCGTGCCAGCGCCGTACCGGCAACAGGTCACGTCGCCCGTCGGTGTGCACCAGCCAGTGGTCGGGTGGGGTCGCAGGTCTCGGGCCGACCGACGTGCCGTACGCGTCCTGGTCGGCGGCCCACCCGCCGAGTCTGCCCAGCACCACGTCGAAACCGTCGAGACTGATCGTCGGGTTCACCGGGGGTGTCCGCTCAGCAGCTGGCCGCCCACCGACGCGACGGCGTTCGCGAACCGGGTGCCAGGTAGGTCGTCCGCGACCGCCAGCGCCGTCGACCAGTCGTCGACATCCCGCAGCACGGGCAGGATCGCCGGGTCTACGCCGCGCCCGTGCAGCGCGGCGAGGGTGCGGTGCCCGGTGTCGTCTGTCGACATGGGTACGTCGCGCAATGCGCTGGCGTGCCTCGGATCGCGCAACCCGAGCGCCCACCAACCGCCGTCCAGCGCCGGCCCGAACACCGCCTCGTGTTCGGCGAGCCGGTCGAGCGCGGTGGTGAGCACTGCCGGCCGGATCTGCGGGGTGTCCATGCCGATCTGCAGCACCGGCCGTCCGGGAAATGCCGCAGCGGTGTCGGCGTGGGCGTTCGCGAGGCGGTCGGCGAACGTGTCACCGCGCTGCGGAAGCAGGTGCCAACCGGCCAACGCGGCGGTCAACTCCGCGCCGTACTCGGCGTCGGCGAATCGACCGGTGTGGGCCAACACGGGAATGGTCGCGGCGGTGGCGCGCACCGCCGCGAGGGTGTCCAACAGCGACGCCGCCGCGATCCGGGCTGCCTGGGTGGGATCGGCTGGCGGGCAGAGGCGCGTCTTTGCCTGCCCGGGGACCGGCGCCTTCGCGACCAGGAGCAGGACGTTCACCGGCCACCACCGGCGTCGGCCCGCAGCACTCCGGCGAAGTCCCGGGTCGCCCGCAGCGTGCCCCGGACCGACCCGGAGACCTTCGAGCGGGTCCCGGCGGCCCGGGGTGCGTACGCGACGTCCAGTTCGAGGATCCGCCAGCCCGCTCCGGCCGCACGCAGCAGCAACTCCAGGGGATAGCCGAACGCGCGGTCGTCGACACCGAGGCCCAGCAGCGCCGCCCGGCGGGCCACCCGGATCGGACTGATGTCGTACACCGGCACGCCGCGACGCCGCAGCAGGGCCGCGACCACCGCGTTCCCGGCGCGGGCGTGCCACGGCCAGGCGTCCGCCGAGACCGGCCGACGCCGCCCCACGGCGAGATCGGCCCGCCCGTCGAGCACCGCCGAGGCGAGCCTGGGCAACTCGGCCGGGTCGAACGAACCGTCCGCGTCGAGCACGCAGACCAGATCCGCCTCCGCCGCCAGCAGGCCGGTGTGCACGGCAGCCCCGTACCCGCGTCGCGGCTCATGGACGACCCGGGCCCCGTACTCGGCCGCGACGACCGGCGAACCGTCGGTGGAGCCGTTGTCGACCACGATGGCGCGGTAGCCGGGCGGTAGCCCGCTCAGTACGGCAGGCAGTGCGGCCGCCTCGTCCAGACACGGCAACACCACGTCGATCGTTGTGTGCATACCGGCGACGCTAGGCCCGCCACCGCGCGTCCGGACCGCCGTTTCTCCTTACGAATCGCTTACACGGCAACGGATCTTACGACTCGCTGACGTCTCACCGTCTGGCCGCCGAATGCCTGGTAGGAGGTCGTATCGTCGGCCGTCACCATGACCATGATGACCCGGCCGGGACGAACCCGGTCCGCCGACCTGATCGTCCTCGGCGCCGAGGTGGCAGTGCTCGCCCTCGCCGTCGCCGTCGGCGCCCTGCTCAACCATCAGGGCGTACGGCTACACGCCGACGCGGCGCCGCTCTACGCGACCTGGCAGCCCCATCTGGGGCCCGGCACCCCCGCCGCGCTTCTCGTCGCGGCGCTGTTCGTCTGGCGGGGCGTGCGCTGGGGAACCGACACGCCGTGGCCGCGGCTGCTGGCGGTCGGCTACCTCGCCTCGCTGCTCTGGACACTGTCGCTGGCCCTGGTGGACGGCTGGTCCGCGGGGTTGACCGAGCGGCTCACCGTGCAGGCCGAGTACCTGCACGAGGTGCCCCGGGTGACGGACGTCGGCATCATGCTGTCCGGCTTCGCCGACCGGATTCTCGACTTCCAGCCCGACTCGTGGTCCACCCACGCCGCCGCCCACCCACCGGGAGCGTTGCTGTTCTTCGTCTGGCTGGAGCGGATCGGCCTGGGTGGTGGGACCGCCGCCGGGCTCGCCTGCGTCCTGCTCGGCGCCACGGTGTCGGTGTCGGTTCCGGTGACGTTGCGGGCACTCGGCGCCGAGGACGCGGCCCGAGCGGTGTGGCCGTTCCTGGTGCTCCTCCCGGGGGCGGTCTGGGTGGGCGCGTCCGCGGACGGGATCTTCGCCGCGGTGGTCGCCGCCGGGCTGGCGCTGCTGGCGGTGGGTGGCCGACCAGGGGCCGCACTGGGCGGGCTGCTGCTCGGCTTCGCGCTCTACCTGTCGTACGGGTTCGTCCTGGTCGGGTTGCTCGCGCTGACAGTGGTGCTGCTCCGGGCGCGGGACCGCCTCGCCGTGTTCCTGGTCGCGGCGACGGCGGTCGCGGCCGTCGTCGCCGTGTTCACTGTCGCCGGCTTCTGGTGGCTGGACGGCTACCACCTGGTGGCACGTCGTTACTACCAGGGCTGGGCGGCGGAACGTCCGTACGGTTACTGGGTCTGGGCGAATCTCGCCGCCCTGCTGCTCTCGGCCGGCCCGGTGGTCGGGCCGGCGCTGCGGCGGGCGGTGGCCGCCGTGTCGATCCGAGCACCGCAGGCACCGTTCGCGACGGCCCTCCGACAGCGGATCGCCAGCGCCGGACCCACCGTGTGGCTGCCCCTCGCGGCGACGGCGGCGGTGCTCGCGGCGGACCTGTCCGGGCTCAGCAAGGCCGAGGTCGAGCGGATCTGGCTACCGTTCGCCGTCTGGCTGCTGGTAGCCACCGCGCACCTGCCCCACTGTCACCGACGGTGGTGGTTGGCCGCCCAGGCCGCCACGGCTCTCGCCGTCAACCACCTACTGTGGACGGTGTCGTGACCGATGCCGGTTCCCGCATCACCGCGGTGGTGAAGTCGGCGATGCCAGCGGCGAAGCCGACCCGGGCGGTGAAACCGAGCACCCGGGCGGCGCGTGCCGGGTCGGCCACGACGTGCCGTACGTCCGCCGCCCGCCCGCCCCCGACCGTGACCGGCGGTGGCCCGCCCATCGCCGACGCCAGCTCGTGGGCCAACTCGCCGACGGTGTGTGGTTCGCCCGAGCAGACGTTGATCGGGGTCAGGGGATCCGGTGCCGGTGTCGTGAGGGCCAGCAGGTTGGCAGTGGCCACGTCGGTCACGTGCACGAAGTCGCGACGTTGCCGGCCGTCCTCCAGCACCCGGGGCGGTCGTCCGGCGGCCAGCGCCGACCGGAAGATCGACGCGACGCCCGAATACGGGGTGTCGCGGGGCATTCGCGGGCCGTAGACGTTGTGATAGCGCAGGGCCCAGACCGATCCGCCGGTCTGCCGGGCCCAGGCGCCGGCGAGGTGTTCCTGGGCCAGCTTGGTGGCGGCGTACGTGCTGTGCGGCTCCAACGGCGCGTCCTCGGGCACGAGACCGGGGGAGAGCGCCTGGTCGCAGCGAGGGCAGGTCGACTCGTACTGGCCCTCGGCCAGGTCGACGACCCGGCGGCTGGCTGGCCGGACGATCCCGTGGCTGGGGCAGTGATAGCGACCCTCGCCGTAGACCACCATCGAGCTGGCCAGCACCAATCGGCGCACCCCGGCGGCGTGCATCGCCGCGAGGAGGGTGGCAGTGCCGAGGTCGTTGTGCGCGGCGTACCGGGGGGCGTCGGCGGGGTCGACGCCGTGGCCGACCATGGCTGCCTGATGGCAGACAGCGTCGACGCCGGCCAGTAGCCGGGTCAGCAGCTCGCCGTCGCGTACGTCACCGACCACCAGGTCGTGCCGTTCGGTCCACTGCGGCGCCGTCGAGGCGTGCGCCTCGGGCAGGAGGGCGTCCACCGCCACCACCTCGTGCCCGTCGTCGGTGAGCAGGTCGGCGACGTGTGAGCCGATGAACCCGGCCGCACCGGTGACAAGGATCCGCATTCCGGTCACCGTATGACCTCGCGTACGCCTGGGCGGGTCTCCGCGCGCAGCCGTAAGAACCTCGCAAGGTTTGCCGGTGCGGGCGGAGTCTGGTGCCTGGCTACGCTGGGCCGATGGACATCTGGGGGAGACGTTGACGGGGCGGAACGGGGACGGTCCGTGACACAGCGTGTGCTGGTGGTCGACGACGATCAGACCGTGAGCGACGTCATCCGTCGTTACCTCGAGAACGACGGCTTCCAGGTGAGCCTCGCGGCCGACGGTGCGGCGGCACTGGCGGCCGTGGAGCGGCAGGCGCCACACCTGGTAGTGCTCGACCTGATGCTGCCGCTGATCAACGGCCTGGAGGTGTGCCGGGCGCTGCGGGTACGGCCGGACGGCGTACCGATCGTCATGCTCACCGCGCGCGGTGACGAGTCCGACCGGATCCTCGGGCTGCAACTCGGCGCGGACGACTACCTCACCAAGCCCTTCTCACCCCGGGAACTGGTGCTGCGGGTCCGTTCGGTGCTCCGTCGCGCCGGCGCCGGGGCGCCACCCGAGCGGCCAGAGGCGCTCACCGACGGCAACCTGGTGGTGCACACGGCCTCCCGAACCGCCCGCCTCGCCGGTGCGGATCTGGCCCTGACGTTGCGCGAATTCGACCTGCTCGTCCACCTCATGCGGCATCCGTCCCGGGTGTTCGGCCGGGCCGAGCTTCTGGAGCAGGTCTGGGGCTGGAACTTCGGGGACCACTCGACAGTGACAGTGCACGTACGCCGGCTGCGGGAGAAGATCGAGGCGAACCCGGCCGATCCGCGGCGGATCGTGACGGTCTGGGGCGTCGGCTACCGCTATGAGCCCGCCCATGCGTGACGTACTTCTGATCTTCGCGATCGCCCTCGGCGCGGCGCTCGGCATCGGGCTCGCCGGCGCGGTGCTGCTCCGTGCGCTCCGGCGCAGCTCGATCACCGTGCACCTCAACGTGCTGCTCACCACCACTGTGGTCGCCGTCGCCGTCGGGGTGATGGCGGTCGCGGAAGCGATGTTCCTCTCCGCGCACGACCTTGAGGTGGTCCTGATCACCGTCGCGGCGGCAGCGGTGGTCAGTCTCGCCGTCGGTGGGCACTTCGGCCGGCGGCTGGCCCGCGCCGCGGTGTGGCGCGACCAGGCCCGGGAGCGGGAGCGGCAACTGGAGAAGGGCCGGCGTGACCTGGTCGCCTGGGTCTCCCACGACCTGCGGACCCCGCTCGCCGGGCTGAGGGCCATGGCGGAGGCGTTGGAGGACCGGGTGGTGCGTGATCCGGACACTGTCGACGAGTACCACCGACGCATCCGACTGGAGACCGACCGGATGACCCGACTCGTCGACGACCTGTTCGAGCTGTCCCGGATCAACGCGGGAGCGTTGCGGTTGTCGTTGACGGCGGTGCCGCTCGGAGAGGTGGTCTCGGACGCGCTCGCCAGCACCATCCCGTTGGCGGACGCTCGCCGAATCACGTTGATCGCCAGCGAGTCGGGGTGGCCGACGGTCGCCGCGAGCGAACCGGAGCTGGCCCGGGTCGTGGCCAACCTGCTGTTCAACGCGGTCCGCTACACCCCTGAGGACGGCACCGTACGCATCGAAGCCGGCCGGGAGGACGACCACGCCTGGCTGTCGGTCGCCGACACCTGCGGCGGCATCCCCCCGGCCGACCTTCCCCGCCTGTTCGACATCGCGTTCCGCGGTGAACCGGCCCGCACGCCCGGCCCCGGTGACGGCGGGGCGTCCGGAGGGCTCGGCCTGGCCATCGTCCATGGCCTGGTGGAGGCGCACGGCGGTCGGGTCGAGGTGCGCAACACCTCCGACGGCTGCCAGTTCATGGTCCGTCTGGCGACCGCCTGAAGCAACGTACGGTGGCGCCATCGGCCAGCTTCACCCACAGCGCGCGCGGGGGGGTACCCGGTCGCCCCGGTCCGTAGACGGCTCGCACCGTTCGACAACCCTCGATGGGGTACCCGTCTCCCGGGACCACACGATTTGCCGGGTCTGACTACGCTTTCCACTGTCTCGGAGGCGATCGATGGAGGGCGCATGTCGGTGAATGAGC
This sequence comes from Micromonospora hortensis, assembly GCF_022230935.1. Classification (NCBI taxonomy): domain Bacteria; kingdom Bacillati; phylum Actinomycetota; class Actinomycetes; order Micromonosporales; family Micromonosporaceae; genus Micromonospora; species Micromonospora hortensis. The sequence goes on along the minus strand of NZ_JAKKFE010000012.1, from coordinate 309,159 downwards.
CGGCGAGCGGAGAGTTCGCTCGCATGCTGGACGCGACGGTCGGCGCGTTGCGCGCCGCCGGCAACGCGCCGGAGGACGAGGAGGCCGCGCGCCTGCGTCGGGTCGGTGAGTCCGCCGAGGGACAGGTCCGTGCCGAGTTTGGCGCTGATGGCCGGTTGGAGTCGCTGACGCTGGACCCGCGGATGATGCGGCTCGGCTCGGCCGAGGTCTGCGACCACGTGATCGCGGCCGTGAACGCGGCGATCGACTCGATGCGCGGCACCGGCCCGGTGCCGGCCTCCGGCGACCTCTCGCAGCTCACCGAGCAGCTGGAGCAGGTTCGAGACACGGCCGTGCCACGGCTCGGCGCGTTCCTGCAGGCGCTCACTGACGCGCAGGAGCGGATGGCCCGGGGAGGTTCCCGATGAACGGCTTCGAGGTCGAGCCCGCGTTGCTGCGTTCCGGCGGCGACGAGGTCATCGGCGCCGCCGAACGCTTCATCGGGCAGCTGGAGAGCTTCGAGGCGCAGATGCAGGGATACGGCGAGCCGTGGGGCGCCGACGACATCGGCTCGCTGATCGGCATCGCGTACACGGAGACCTCAGCCTGGGTCCTGGACTGCATCGGCGTGGCCGCCGAAGAGATCGGCTCGGCCGGTAGCGACCTGACAAAGATGGCCGACAACTTCGAGTTGGTCGAGGAAGCCTCCGTGAGCGCGCTGCGAGACATCCAGGGAATGCTGGGGTGACGACATGGGACTGCAACTGCCGGGTGAGCTGATCACGGCGCTCAGCTGGATCGGCTACACCTGGCCCGAGGCCGACGAGGAAAAGCTGTTCGAGATGGGCCAGGCCTGGCTGGACTTCTCCGGCACGGTCGCGGACGCCTCCGGGGAGGCCGGTTCGGCTGCGGCAGCGGTCTGGTCGCAGCACCAGGGCGAGTCGATGCAGGCGTTCCAGAAGTGGTGGTCCAAACCGGAGAGCGGTCCCGGCGCGCTGCCGGACTACTCCCAGGCCGCGATGCTGATCGGCACCGGGATGATCATCGCCGCCGCGATGGTGCTCGCGCTGAAGATCCAGGTGATCGTGCAGTTGGCGATCCTCGCGTTCGCGGTGGCGCAGGCGATCGCCACCGCCGTCGTCACGTTCGGCGTGTCGCTGGCCGAGATCCCGATCTTCCAGATGATCACGCGGGAGATCGTCGGCCTGCTGATCGATCAGGTGATCCAGGAGCTTCTCGATGCCTAGCAGGGCGCCGAAAAGCTCGAAACAACGTGGCGGGTCGGGCAAGCCGAAGGGCGGCAAGCTTGTCCGCGCGGCGGTGCAGAAGGCCTCCGCCAAGCCGGTGGTGCGCAACAACGACCTGCCCGAGGTCACGATCAAGGTGAAGCGCAAGTCGATGCACGCGCGGGCCCAGTTCGACCGCAAGATGAACGCGCTGAAGAAGCTCAGCGACGAGGGCAAGCTGTTCAAGCAGGCCAATCCGGTCGCCCGGGACGAAACAATCACAAAAGGCTACAAGGCGCGCATCCGGCAGAAGATCTTCGACAAGTACTGGCCCCACGACAAGAAGCTGTCGAACAAACTCACCGAGCGGCTCCGCCTGCAGCAGCCCGACCATGTGTGGGAGCTGCAACTCGGTGGCCCCGACGACGTTAGTAATCTGAAGCTGCTGCACGGCGACACGAACCGGGATGTCGGTCAGCAGATCTGGCAACAGATCATGAAGCTGCCCGACGGCACGCCGATCCGAATAGAGGTAGTGGATTGAATCCCGAGCTGCGGGAGCTCATCGCGGAGCTGCGCACCGACCTGGAGGCGGACCAGCCCGCGACGCTGGTCTGGGCACAGATCGACCAGGGCGCTCCGGCTGAGCGGATACCCGCTGGTCTGCCGCAGTCGGTCCGGGAGCTGCTGGAGACCGCCGACGGCATCCTGGCTGGCTCGTTCGACCTGCCCGCAGCCGCGAACATCGGCAAGATCCAGGGCTACCTCGATCAGATGCCCGAGTTCACCGGCGTCGCTGACGAACCCGCCGAGTGGCTGGTCTTCGGCACACTGAAGGAAGAGCCGCTGCTGATCCGCCGCGACACCGGCGCGGTCTGGTACTTCCCGGCGGAGACGACCGACGAGTGGTTCATGCGTGAGGCGTTCTTCGAAGTCGCGCCGGACCTTGACTCGTTCCTCGCCTACTACGTCTTCGGCGCCGGGTACGGCGAGGTTGGCTACGACGACGACGACTGGTGGGGCTTCCTCGACGAGCAGGGCCTGACCACGCCCGGCGACGAGGACGAGGAGACGGACGATTGACCGCCACACATGAGGAGCTCACGGCGCTCTGGGGCGCCGACGGGATGGTCTACTTCCCGCTCGACCGGTTCGAGGACGTCCTCGGCCCGTTGACGCCAGAGGTCTTCCCGCCGTTCGGGGCCATCCCGGTCGACGTGCCGATCCTGTTCACGGTCGACGTCAACGTCTCCGGCATGGAGTTGTTCTCCAAGCTGAAGATCGAGGTCGGCGATGCCAGCCCTCGTATCCACATCGTCCTCGGCAGCTCACCGGAGGACCCGCAGCTGCTCTTCTGCCTCGACGCGCTGACCGGAGCCGTCGTGTTGCTGGACCTGGAGACCCCCAACTTCGAGGCGGTCAACGCGACATTCGCGGCGTTCGTCGAGTTCCTCTACCGGCTCGGGCAGCTCATCGCCACGGACCCGGGCGGTCGGGCTCGAGCCGCCCGCGCTGCCGCGATCCGCGAGGAACTGATGGGCGTCGACTCGTCCGCGTTCGCCGACCCGAAGTCCTGGTGGAGCATGGCCTTCGATCAGCTGGAGTCCACCAGCGGCTAGCCTCGCCACCGCCGGCAGGCAGCTCGCCGTGACGCTACAGGTTCACCGTGCTCGCGGCACCGGTATGGACGCGACCGGCTGCTCCGACGGTGCCGCCTCTCGATGCCATGCCTCGGCGAGGAGCGCGTAGGTGTAGCCGTCCACCCAGCCCAGTTCGGCGTGCCAGGAGTCGCCGACGCCGTGCTGCTCACGACGCATGCCGACCTTCTCGAGGATTCGCACCGAGGCGAGGTTGTCAGCGAAGCAGCCGGCGGTGATTCTCCGAACGCCCAGCCGGTCGAACGCGTGCGCCACCACTGCGGTCACCGCCTCGGTCGCGTACCCACGTCCGCCGTAGGCGGGATCGAAGATGTAGCCGAGCTCAGCCTCGGTCCGTTGTGGCATGCCGGGTTGACCCATGCCGTCGACGACGCCGAGAGAGACGGTTCCGATCACCACGCCGTCGAGCGTGGCCGCCATGCTGTGATCGTCGGGGTCGGTGGCCGCGCGTCGCCATGCCGCGCGGAAGGACGCACTGTCGACCTGCGTACGGAGTAGCCAGCGCGTGACCTGCGGTAGGTTTCGGTACTCCAGGATCCGATCGATGTCCTCGTCCCGCACCGGGCGGAGTTCGAGGCGTTCAGTGCGTACCGTGGTGTTCTCCATGAGGCGGGACGCTAGTGGACGCGCCCCGGCGAGACGCCCGAATATCGGTCCGATGGCCCCCACCCCACGCTCAGTGGCAAAGGGCGCACGGCTCAATCGACCCGCTGGGCCAGCACCTGCCCCGGCCAGGATCCGGCCAGGAAGGTCTCGGTGGGAGTGAACCCGTGGCGCTCGTAGTACGCCACCAACTCGCCGTCACCGCCCGCCCAGCAGTCGACCCGGAGCAACCGCACGCCGGCTCGCCGGGTTTCCTCCACTGCGTGTGCCAACAGAGCCGACCCGAGTTTCCGGCCGGCGAATCGTCGGTCGGAGACCAGGAGGCGGACGAACCGCTCGGGTTCCTCAGCGGGCGCGATCGGTGCCCGGGGGTCGGGCCCGGAATCCAACACCAGGGCTGCGGCCGGCGTCCCGTCCACTTCCGCGATGAACGGGAGGTTCTCGGTCAGGTACCGATCGACCTGTGCGGCCCGTTCGGGTTTCTCCGAGAACGGCGTCGTGCCCCACTGCTCGGTGTTGCCGCGGTCGTTCATCCAGACCACCGCGGAGTCGAGCATGTCCAGTACGGCGGGCGCGTCGGCCGGGCCACCGCGTCTGATGCGTACGCCGCCGGTGGTGTCGTCCATGGCGGAATGGTAATCCGAGGACTGGCCGATCATGACCGAGGGCGTCACCCGTCGTGGCCGCCGCCCCCGGGTCCACGATCTCCGGAGGTCAGGGTTCGATTCATCACCTCCAGGAGGCGCTCGAGGGTTCGGCGGTCGCTGTCGGTCAGGCCGCGAAGGATGGCCGCCTCGTTGGCCAGATGTTCCTCGATGAGCCGGTCGGTCAACGCCACGCCGGTCGGCGTCAGCCCGACCACTCTGCCGCGCGCGTCGGCTGTGGAGACCGAGCGCGACACGAGGCCGCGGGCGATCAGTCGGTCCACCCGCTTGGTCACGGCTCCGGTGGTCACGAGCATCCGTTGGCTCAGCTGGCCCGCCGTGAGCGTGTAGGGCTCACCCTCGCGGCGCAGCGCCGCGAGCACGTCGAAGTCGCCGTTGCCGAGGTCCGCCGCGGCGAACGGCGGCCGCAGGGCCTCATCGAGTACGGCGGCCAACTGCTGGATGCGACCGATGATCAGCAGCGGGGTGGGGTCGAGGTCTGGTCGCTCGCGACCCCACTGCCCAACGATGTCGGCGATCCGGTCGTCTTCCACAGTTGCATCTTACCTTCCGAGGAAGATAAATTGTCTTCCGTGGAAGACAAATTGCCTCGAACGTCAGCTCCAGTGGTCACCGCGTACGTGGACCCGTCCTGTCCGTTCGCCTGGATCACCTCCCGCTGGCTCATGGAGGTCGCGAAGATGCGGCCGCTCACCCTGCGGTTCGAGGTGATGAGCCTCGCGGTGATCAACGAACACCGTGACCTGGAGCCCTGGTACCGCGAATTCAACGACCGGGCGTGGGGGCCGGCCAGGGTGTGTGTGGCGGCGGCCGCGCAACACGGCTCCGCCGCCCTCGCGCGGCTGTACCCGGCGCTCGGCCGCCGGATCCACGACGCCGACGACAAGGACTTCGACACCGTCGTCCCGCTGGCCCTGGTCGAGGCCGGCCTCCCGGCCGACCTGGCCGACGCCGCCCACCGCAGCGACCTCGACCCGCAGATGCGGGCGAGCACCGCCCACGCGCAGCAACTGGTGGGCGAGGACCTCGGCACCCCCACTGTCGTCGTCGACGACGTGGCCTTCTTCGGCCCCGTGCTGACCTCGATCCCTCGTGGCGAGGAGGCCATCCGTGTCTTCGACGGCGCTCGCCTGCTCGCCGGCTGCCGGGCCTTCTCCGAGCTCAAACGCGCCCGGTCCGACGGCCTTACCTTCGCGTAGCTCCACCACTGCCGATGGGGGATCTGGTCGACCGGCACTGGCCGACGCAGGTCTGTCGGTGCTTCGTCACCGGATGTTCGGCGTCGCGTCGGCTCCAGTCGATAGTGTCCGTTGGCCGGCCATCGCCGGCGGCCTATCCGGAGGGAATTCGATGCGCAGCACAACGGACTGGGCGACCCGCGCCCTGGTCGCTCTCGCGGGCGCGGTCGCGCTGGTGGCGGCCCTGCTGCCGGCCGCACCAGCCGCTGCCGCGAGCGTGGGCTTCAAGGCGGCCACGCTGAACATCTACTACGGGCTGAGCCAGGCCGACTTCGTGCACGACCTGAACCTGATCGCGTCCAAGGCCGACCTCGTCGGACTCAACGAGGTCGGCGCCCGCAAGGCTTTCCTGGCGAACTGGGCCGCCGACAACGGCTGGTGGCTGTACGCGCCGGGCGGCACCAACCAGGCCGGCGAGGCGCTGATCGCCAAGAAGAGCATGTTCGACGTACTCGACAGGGGCTCGATCTTCGTCTGTGACACCAACGGTCCGGGCGAGGTGCCGCCAGCGCGGTACAACAACTGGGTCACGTACCGGCACAAGTCCACTGGCCGCAACGTGACCCACATCAACGCCCACGCGGTGGCCAGCATCGAAACCGCCGGCCGGCCGGAGGACCTGCCGCGCACCAGGTGCGCCGAGGCGCAGTTCCAGGGTCTCAAGGAACTGGCGGTCGACAAGCAGGACGAGGGCCAGGTCATCGTGAGCGGAGACCTCAACGTCGACTTCAGTGCCGACCGGAGCTACGGGTACGCGAAGTTCCCGTGGCAGGTCTTCGAGGCCAACGAGCTACCGAATCTGCGCTCCAACTACAACCTGTACGGCGAGAAGGGCACCGGAACGCACGGCAACCGGCACATCGACTACGTCTACTTCTGGAAGCGGTTGCCCGAACGCCAGTTGATGTGGATGACCGATTACGACATCGTCGGTGGCACCAGGTCGGACCACAACGGTGTTGTCGCGACGTTCTCCATCCAGAGCTGACGCCCTCGGTCCTCGACCGCTGCTACGAGCCTCGGCGCTCGGGGTGTCCCCGGTGCTCCGCCCACTCGGGAGCGAGGATCGACATCACAGTGGCGTCAACCCAGTCGTCGCCGTCGCGCAGGACCTGCCGCAGCACACCCTCGGCAACGAAGCCGACCTTCTCGTACACCCGCCAGGCCCGGGGGTTGAAGGCGAACACCTCCAGCGAGATGCGGTGCAGGCCGAGCCTTTCGAAACCGTGGCCGACGACCAGGCGTACCGCCTCGGTCCCCAGGCCCCGGTCGCGGCCGGCGGCGGTGAGCAGCGTGCGGAAGTTGCAGTTCCGGTTGTCGGGGTCCCAGTCGTTGAGGACCACCTCGCCGACGCAGGCCCCGGTGGCGCGGTCCACGACCGCCAGGTCGAGTCGGTCGGTCTGCGCGTTGCGGCTGCCGTACCAGGAACGCATTCGCTCCTCGTCGGGAGCGTCGTCGGCCGGGCTGCCGGTCAGCCTGGCCACCTCGGGGTCGGCCACCGCCGCCCAGAAGGTGTCCAGGTCGTCGTCGACGAAGGGCCGCAGGATCACTCGCTCACCGGTGAGGGTGGGCTTGATCGAGAAGTCAGGGGTTGCCTGGTCACTGGGCATCGACTGATCGTCGGCGCGACCCCGGCGACAGGCAACCAGTTTCCGCGGGCAGGATACGGAGGTGATCCTGATCGTTCCCGCGAACCCGCTACGTCCACGCCGCCCGGACGAGCACTTCGTGGCCGAGGCTGAAGCGGCCCGTGCTGCGGGATTCCAGGTGGCGGTGGTCGACCACGACGCCTTGGCGCGGGGCGCTGACGTACGTCGGGCGGTGGCCTCGGTCTCGGGCAGCGGCGTGGCGGTCTACCGCGGTTGGATGCTGCGCAGCGAGCGGTACGCGGCGTTCGCCGAGGCTCTCGCCGAGCGCGGTGTGGTGTTGAGAACCGGTGGTGAGCAGTATCGGCGGGCACACGAGCTGCCCGGCTGGTATGCCGCGTTGGCGGCAGTCACCCCGGCGTCGGTGTGGACCCACGGCTCGGAGCAGGCAGATCTTGACCGTGCGCGTGTCGCGCTCGGTGCGGGACCGGCGGTGCTGCGCGACTACACCAAGTCGATGAAGCACTACTGGGACGACGCCGCCTTCATCCCCGAACTCGACGACGCGGTGGCCGTCCGGAGAGTGGCGAGCCGGTTCCTGGAGTTGCGTGAGGACGACTTCGTGGGCGGGTTCGTGCTGCGTCGCTTCGAGCGGTTCACCTCCGCCGAGGTACGCACCTGGTGGGTCAACGGCGAGTGCGTCCTGGTCGGCCCACATCCGGACACCCCGAACGATTTCCCTTCGGTGGAGGTCGACCTGGAGCCGGTCGCCCCGATGATCGCCGGGCTCGGGTTGCCCTTTGTCACAGTGGACCTCGCCCTACGCGCCGACGGCGTGTGGCGGGTTATCGAACTCGGCGACGGGCAGGTCAGCGATCGGCCAACCACCGTCGAACCCGACGCGCTAATCGCCGCCCTACACGGCTAACCCTCGCACCACTGTCGACGACACCGCGGCCAGTTCAGGTTTCGCCGGCAGAGACACAGTGGGCACACCCGGCGACTGGGGGTCCGTGTTGTCGGACTCGACGATTCGGGTGTCACTGCCGCAGGACCCGCTGCGCGTCGCGGATGACCTGCTCCGAGGCGATCGGGGCCCACGACGCGAGATCCCGCAGCACCCCACGATCGGCCCGCTTCGCGCTCAGGCAGGTGCGTCAGGCGCTCAGAGAGCAGGGCACCCACGAAGCGGATCGAGCGTGACAACCGGCTTCGCCGGATGCCGGGGAGCGACCACGGTTGATCCCTTGACACTGGTCTATGCGATCGCTAACACTTGTCCGCAACGCGAAATTTACGAACCGAACACATTGTGCCTGTAGTCGCGTGTCACGCCAGGGGTGCCCCGTGCGGGCGCGTCGCCGGTTACCTGAACCGCTAAAACCCGAGCCAGGGTACGGCCCGTTCTTGTTAACGCTAACATAGATGATCTTTCGAGAGGGGTCGGGATGGTGGTTCCACGACGTATGACAGTGGCATCGACCACGCGTCTCCGTTGCCTCCTCGTGCTCTCCGCCGTGGCCACCGCAGCTGTTGTGGTGGTGGCCGACGGGCCGGCCCAAGCCGCCACGCTGCCGACCGGAGCGGTCTCGCTGGAGGCGGTCAACCAGTCCGGACGGTACGTGCGGCACATCGACTATCTCGGTCAGCTCGACCCGGTCACCTCCAGCAGCACCAACCAGACCAAGCTGGATGCCACCTTCACAGTGGTCAACGGGTTGGCGTCGCCGATCTGCTACTCGTTCCAGACCAAGACCGGCATGTTCCTGCGGCACCGCGACTACCGGCTGCGGGTCGACGCGAACACCGGCGACGCGGCGTTCCGGGCCGACGCCACCTTCTGCGCCGTGGAGGGCTCGGTCAGCGGATCGGTGGCGCTCGTCTCGTACAACTACCCGAACCGGCGGATCCGGCACCGCGACTTCGCGCTCTGGCTCGACGCCTACCAGGACACGGCCGCCTTCCGAGCGGACAGCTCCTTCCGCCCCGTCGCGCCCTGGGCACCCAGGACCACCATGGGGCCGGTGATCCCCGGCCTCTTCGCCGACCCGCACATCGCCGTCGTCAACGGCCGCTACTACCTGTACCCGACCACCGACGGTTACGCGAGCTGGGCCGGCACGTACTACAAGGCGTTCTCCTCCACCGATTTGGTCAACTGGACCGACCACGGCGTGATCCTCGACCACGGTCCGGACGTGTCCTGGGCGGACAACTCGGCCTGGGCGCCGGCGGTGGCGACCGCCAACGGCCGCTACTACCTCTACTTCAGCGGCGGCGCGGCCAGCGGCAACACGGCCAAACAGCTCGGCGTGGCGGTGGCCGACAGCCCCACCGGACCGTTCCGTGACGCGCTGGGCCGACCGCTGATCCGCAGCGACCAGTTCTCCGGCGGGCAGACGATCGACCCCATGGTGTTCACCGACGACGACGGCCAGTCCTACCTGTACTGGGGGCAGGGCGTCGCGCGGGCGGTGCGGCTGAACGCCGACATGGTCTCCTTCGACGCGGCGCAGGCGCGGGTCATCACCCCGTCGGGCTACAACGAGGCCCCGTTCGTGTTCAAGCGCAACGGTCTCTACTACTTCATGTGGTCGGAGAACGACACGCGCAGCGAGGACTACCGGGTCGCCTACGCCACCGGCTCATCACCCCTCGGGCCGTGGACGAGGCGCGGCGTGGTGCTGCAAAAACGCCTCGACGTCGGCATCAAGGGCACCGGCCACCACTCAGTGGTCCGCGCACCCGGCAGCGACACCTGGCACATCGCCTACCACCGGTTCGCCGTGCCGACCGGCAACGGCACCAACCGTGAGACCGCCATCGACCGGATGGAGTTCAACGCCGACGGCACCATCCGCCCCGTCGTACCGACCCTCTAGCTGACTCGTCCGCGCCCCGCGAAGGAGAGAAGACCCATGTCGAGAGTCCTCGCCCGGCTCTGCGCGGTGGCGATCGCCGCATGCCTGCTGTTCACCACCTGGTCGGCGGCGACACCGAAGGTGGCAGCCGCGCTCGACCCGACCGTCGGCTACCTGATGGCGCACTTCACCGGCGAGTCGTCGACCGACCAGCAGATCTACCTCGCCCACAGCACCGACGGCCTGCGCTGGACCGACCTGAACAACGGTGGGCTCGTGCTGCGTTCACCCATCGGCACCCGGGGCGTCCGGGACCCCGCCCTGGTCCGCTCACCCGGCGGTGACCGGTACTGGATCGTGGCCACCGACCTGTGCATCGCGTGCGGTCAGGACTGGTCGAACGCGATCAACAACGGCAGCCGGAGCCTCGTCGTGTGGGAGTCCACCGACCTGGTCAACTGGTCGGCACCGTGGCTGTTGAACGTAGCCGGCGCGATCCCGGACGGACGCAACGCCTGGGCCCCGGAGGCGATCTGGAACCCGGACACCGGTGACTACGTCCTCTACTGGGCGACGAACGTCCCGCTCAACGGTGCGGCCAAGCACCGCATCTACTACGCGCGCACGACCGACTTCCGCGGCATCACCACTCCGCAGATCTACGTCAGCCGACCCGGCAACCAGGAGATCATCGACACGCAGATCGTCGAGGTGCCATCCGGTGTCGGCGCCTACCGCTACGTCCGGGCCTCCCGGGACGCCCAGATCACCCTCGAGGGCAGCAACTCGCTCCTCGGCACCTGGACGAACCTCGGGAACCTGTCCGGCATCGGGCTGACCGGGGCCCAGGTCGAAGGGCCGATGTGGATGAAGGTCAACGCCCGTAACGAGTGGGTGCTCTACCTGGACCAGTACGCCAGCGGACGCGGTTACCTGCCCGTCCTGACCACCAACCCGTCGAGCCCGAGCGCCTACCGGCTGCCGGCGTCCGGCTCGTACGCGATGGGCGGCACCAAGAAGCGGCACGGTTCAATCCTCAACCTGACCGCTGCCGAACAGAACCGGGTGCTCGCCCGCTGGCCCGCCGCAGCTGTCAACCGGATCCAGTCGTACAACTTCCAGGACCGGTACGTGCGGCACTACGACTACGACGTCCGCATCGACCCGAACGTCAGCCCCGCCCAGGACGGCCAGTGGCGGGTGGTGCCCGGCCTGGTCGGCTCCGGCACCGTCTCCATCCAGTCGGTCAACTATCCGGGCCACTACCTGCGCCACTACGGATACGACTTCCGGTTGGAAGCCAACGACGGCACCGCCACCTTCGCGGCCGACGCCACCTTCCGGCAGGTCGCCGGTCTCGCCAACTCCTCGTGGACGTCGTTCCAGTCCTACAGCCACCCGGACCGCTACCTCCGGCACTACGCCTACCTGCTCCGGCTCGACCCGGTGTCCGACGCGCAGAGCCGCGCCGACGCGACCTTCCGCGTGACCAGCTAACCCCTCAACATGTCGGGCCCGGAGAGGCACGAACTAGTGATTGGACAACGCATGAAACGGATCAGCCGGTCGATGCGCCGGACGTTGATCGCCCTGGTGGCCGCCATGACGGCGATGGTTGGCGGCGTGATCGTCGTCGCGTCGTCGCCCGCCGCCGCCGCCACCAACCAGTTCCGAGGCATGAACTGGGCTCAACTGGGTGACAACTTCAGCACCAGCCCGCTCGTCGTGCAGGGCCTGAGCCAATCCGACAGCTACGCGACAGTGCAGGCCAAGGCCAACGCCCTCTACGACGACATGGCCTCCACCATGGGGATCAACACCGTCCGGCTGCCTATCAACACTCAGACAGTGGCCAACACCACCTGGTGGAACGCCTACCGGGGCGCCATTGACGCCGCAACTGCCCGTGGATTCAAGGTCATCCTCGCCTTTTGGACGGACCATTCCTCCGGCGCGAGGATCGCGAACCTCGCCGCGTGGAACACGATGTGGTCCAGCGTGACCAGCGCCTACGGTTCGAACACCAACGTGTACTTCGAGCCAATGAACGAGCCGGGCGGTTACAGCTCGGCACAGTGGCGCGACATCGCAGCCAACTGGCTCAGCACCCACTACTCGGCCGTGCCCAGCCGGGTGCTCATCGGCGGCACTGGCGCAAGCCAGGACCTGCGCGACATCTGCAACGACAGCCGCTTCAACTCGACCCTGCTGTCCTTCCACCACTACGCTTTCTTCTACGGCTCGATGACCTACGACGCCTGGCGAAGCCACATGCAGACGCGTCTGGGCAACTGTGCCTCCCGGGCGGTCGCGACCGAGTTCGGCGGGCCCATGGACAACGGCCTCAACTACGCCGACGCGAACAGCACCGACAACTTCGTGCGCCACATCCGCGCCATGGCTCAGGTCATGCGTGACAACCAGATGGGCGGCACCTACTGGCCCGCCCTCGGCGGCAAGAACTCCGGCTCCGGTCACGACTGGTATTCGATGTTCGCCCTCAGCGGCAGCGGCACCAATCTCAACTTGACCATCCGCAACACTTCTGGCGCCGACCGGATCCGCTATGCCTATGGCGACACCATCGGCGGCGGCGACCCGACGACGCCTCCGCCCACGACGGGAACGTTCTACCGGATCGATGCGCGGCACAGCGGCAAGGCCATGGACGTCCAGCAGCCGAACACCGACAACGGCGCGCGCGTCGGCCAGTACACGTACAGCGGCGGTGCGTGGCAGCAGTGGCAGTTCCAGGACGCCGGTAGCGGCTACTGGCGCATCGTCAGCCGCAACAGCGGAAAGTGTCTCGACGTGGTGAGCGCGTCGACCGCCGACGGCGCCGAGCTCGTCCAGTACACCTGCGGCACCGGCACCAACCAGCAGTTCCAGATGGTCACCAACGGCGGCTACTTCCAGCTCCGGGCACGACACAGCAACAAGTGCGTGGACGTACCGGCCGCGGCGACCGCGGACGGGGTGGTCCTCAAGCAGTACTCGTGCAATTCCGGCACCAACCAGCAGTGGTCCCGCACCACCGTCTGACGGTCGTCTCGACGTGACGGCCACTTGACTGTGGTCGTCCCGGCCGGACAACGATGGATTGTGCATGTCGGCGATCCGTCGTTGTCCGGAGGACGGCCCGCGTCGGGCGCACCGGCGACGCCGTCAACCGGGGCCCGCTGCGCTATCTCACCCGGCTCGACGGCAGGCTGCTCAGCGGCAACTACCCGTTCGTGGCGGATGCGGATCCTCAGCGATCGGCTCTGCTCCGGCTCGCAGCCCGGTCCTGCAATTGACAGGCATGCTAGTTTGATGTCCCGCGAAGCGGAGTCCACGGAAGCACCGGGACAACCAGCGCGGACCTCTGTTCCTACTTCGTAGCCCAGCGTGCCCTCATGCGCGCCCGGGAGGAGCTGTCGTGCCCAGAGAAGTAATCGCCTTCGTGCCCCAACACACCACCACCAAGTCGCGTGTCATGGCAATCGTCGACAAAGGCAACGGCAACGAGTTGGATGCCATCGCGACGCTCGATTGGCCACACCAGGCGATCGCCATTTGCAACCTGTTGAACTCTCCAGACAAGGGGCAGGAGAACTTCTCCGGCCTCTGGCTCAGTCTGCCGGCAAGCGTCCGAGCCGGGCTTGAGCAAGCAGCGCAACAGCGCGTCGACGTCACCGATGAACGGCAGTTCCTTGCCACCTGGTTCGTGAGCGAACTCGACGTCCCCGACCTGCCGAGGGATGGCAGCAAGATCGATTGGGCGGGGTTGTTTCCCGCCGCGCAGTGTCCCGCCGATGGGTGCGACTACTGCGACGGCTGTCCATCGTATGCCGAACGCCGAGGTGATGATGTCGGCAGCGGCCAGTGCGGTCCCGGCGGATCGTGCCGCTGCCTGATGGAGAGCGCGGACGACGACGAAGAAGTGTGCGTATGTCCCATGTGGGGCGTCGGCCCTCGCTGGGCTGCTGCTCTCTACGAGTCGTTGTGCGGTATGGCGGAGGTCCTCGTTGATCAGGCGGATGGCCTCATGTGGGGGATCGAAGGTCCCGCGGTCGGGTTTCCGGCTTCGTTGATCGCTCAGCCGCCAGAATTCTTCGTTCGGCTCGCGCAGACCTGCGTCGACCTGTGTGACCTGCTGGCCAGGGGAGTGACGCCGGTGCCACACACCATCGCTGAGCTGCTGATGCTCGACGAGGCAGCGCGCTCTCACCTCGAGAGCCACACGACGAGTGCCGGCCTCGATGTCGACGAGATGAAGCAGGAGTTCGAACACCTTCCCGAAGGGCACGGTGACTTCGAGTTGGACGCCCTGTGGATGTTCCAGTTCACCAATTCCGACTGGGAGAAGATCGCCGAGTCCCAGACGACGTACCAGCCGTACTCCATGGGCCGCATCTTCGACCTGCTCCCGGAGGCTGCGGAGTGGCCCCGGAACGCGAAGCCGGCGTAGTAACGGACTCGTGTCCACCAGCACGGCGCACGGTGGTGAGCCGGCGGTGACAGCGTTTGCGCTGTCACCGCCGGCGTGGCCTAGGCAGCGGCGGTCACGGCAGCGGACGGCCGAGGCGGGAGGACTCGCATTCCGGCTGGCTGCGAGTGTGGGCGGGGCTGGCGGCGACGAGCGTGCCCGCCAGCACGGAGCGGGGGAACACCTCGCCTGGGTCTGGCGTTGCGCTACCGTCAAGGCGCGCACCTCGGCGTCGATCAGTCCACGGCCGCCGGCCGTCGATGGCCCGCAGGACCCCACCACATCCAAGGAGAAGCCGATGCCGGAGCACGAACCCGCCCAAGACGACCCCACGGCGGCTGCCGACACCTCGACAACGGCCGAGACCGAGGCCGAGGCGGAGGCGGAGGCGGAGGCGTCTGCCGTTCCCACGAATCGGGCTGCCCGACGCGCGAAGGGCAAGGTGGCCTCGCCGCAGCCGCATGGAAAGGGTCAGCACCTCGGTGGCCGCGGCTCGGTCCAGAGCCCTCGCCAGTACGGTAACCGCCGTAGCGGTTGATCAGCAGATCCCGCCACGGCACCCGCTATTGCGACCCGACCGGCTCGGATCCCCTGCGCCGGTCCGGAACCGGTGCATCGTACGGCGACCGGCCACAGTGGAATCCGGAAGCTCGCGTCAGTCGGCTTCGTCGGCTACCACGGGTAGGGTTTCGGTGCTCGACACGTACGGGCATCGGCGGCACGTCGTCGGGGCGGGAGCGGCCAGCCCGGTGGCGACGGACCCGTGGGAGGGAGCGACGGTGGCGCAGCGGAGAGCACTGGTGGTTCGGGGCGGTTGGGAGGGGCACCAGCCGGTCAAGGCGACGGAGTTGTTCCTCCCCTTCCTCGAACGTAGCGGCTATGCCGTGCGGGTCGAGGAGTCGACGGAGATCTACGCCGACGCCGCCGAGATGGCCGAGACCGACCTCGTCGTGCAGTGCATGACGATGTCGCAGATCACCGCGGACCAGGTGGCGGGCCTCAGCGCGGCGGTCATCGCCGGCACGGGTCTCACCGGCTGGCACGGCGGCATCGTCGACTCGTTCCGCGCGTCATCCGAATACCTGCACCTGGTGGGCGGCCAGTTCGCGACCCATCCGGGCCGGGAGCCGTGTGAGCGTCACGGTGGCCCGGAGGACAACTTCCTGCCGCACACGGTGCGCGTCACCGACCTCGGCCGGGAGCACCCGATCACCGCGGGCATCGAGGACTTCGACCTGGTCACCGAACAGTACTGGGTGCTGCACGATGACCTGATCGACGTGCTGGCCGTGACCACCCACCCGACGCAGGCCTGGCATCCGTGGCGTCGGCCGGTCACCTCACCGGCGATCTGGACCCGACAGTGGGGTGCCGGGCGCATCGTCGTGACGACCCCGGGGCACAGCCTCGACGTGCTGGAGCACGCGGATGTCCGTACCGTGATCGAGAGGGGAATGGTGTGGGCGACCCGCACCGCGTCGGCGTCATAGGTCTCGGGGTCATCTCCCGCGCGTACCTGGACACCCTCGCGGCCCACCCCGAGGTCGACATCGTCGCGGTGGCGGACCTCGACGCCGCCCGGTCGGCCGAGGTCGCGGCCACGATTCCTGGAGCCGAGGCGATGAGCGTCGAGCGTCTGCTCGCCCGCCCGGACGTGCAGACCGTGCTCAACCTCACCATCCCTGCCGCCCATGCCGACATCTCGCTGGGCGCTATCGACGCCGGCAAGAACGTGTATGGGGAAAAGCCGCTCGCCGTGACGTTCTCGGACGGTCGCTCGATCATCGAACGTGCCGCGTCGGCCGGTGTCCGCGTCGGGTGCGCGCCGGACACCGTTTTGGGTACGGGTACGCAGACGGCACGGTCGGCGATCGACGGCGGGGTCATCGGCCGCCCGATGTCCGCCTCGGCCGTCATGGTCACTCCGGGTCACGAACGCTGGCATCCCAACCCCGACTTCTACTACGCCCCGGGCGGCGGCCCGCTGCTGGACATGGGGCCGTACTACATCTCGGCGCTCATCCACCTGCTCGGGCCGGTCCGGGCGGTGACCGGAGCCGCCAGCCGCCTGCGCGCCGAGCGCGTCATCGGCTCGGGCCCCCGCACCGGGCAGCGGATCCCGGTGGGGGTGGACACTCACCTCACCGGCGTACTCGAGCACACCAACGGTGCGCTCTCCACCATCACGACGAGCTTCGACGGCGTCCGGACGACGGCCGCGCCGATCGAGGTGCACGGCGAGGCCGGCACGCTCGCCGTACCCGATCCGAACTACTTCGACGGTGAGGTCCGCCTCTTCGCGCTCGGCGACACCGAATGGCGAGCTCTCGACCCGCGGGCCGGTTACGCCGAGGCTTCCCGGGGCATCGGTCTGATCGACCTGGTCAGGGCCGACGGTCAGCGCCCACCGCGCGCTGACGGCGACGTCGCACTGCACGTACTCGAAACCATGACCAGCCTGCTCCGGTCGGCGGCCGAGGGCCGGCGGATCGAGCTGACGACAGTGGTGGAGCGGCCCGTGCCGGTTCCGCTCACGCAGATCGAGGACTGGAAGGCGTACCAGGCCTCATAAGGTGGCCGCGTTAACAAGCGGCAGGGCCGGTCGGCACCGACAATGAGGGAGTGGCACCCGCCTTCGTCCTGCATCATCACCGCAAGCCACGACCGCACTTCGACCTGCGGCTCGAAGAAGACGGTGTGCTGCGCTCGTGGGCGGTGCCCCGCGGTCTACCGGACAGCCCCAGCGACAACCGCCTCGCGATCGCCGTGCCCGACCACGACCTCGATCACCTCACCTACGAGGACGTCGACAAGTCGATCGCCGACATCGGCACCTGGGAGGAGCATGACCGCACCGACCGCCGGATGCTGTTCACGTTGCACGGCCGCGCCGGTCGCCGGCGATACGCGCTCATCCGCACCGGCGAGGGGTGGCTGCTGCACCTGACGAAGGAACAGCCCCCGGACGAGCGCAGACGGTAGCGGGGGTCGGCGGCGATGACGGTCAGCGAGACCTCGACGCAGGCCCTAGCATCGCGGCATGGCGACACGGCTTGTTCAGATCAACATGAAGGCTCGGAACGACTCCGCACTGGGCGGTTTCTGGGCGCAGGCGCTCGGTTGGGAAATCTCCAGTGAGGGACCTGGCGTGACCAACCTCGAACCCGAGGGCTTCGTCTACCCTGACCCCGTCGCCGTCTGCGTCGACCTCGTCGTCTCCTCGGAGCCCAAGACGGTGAAGAACCGCGTGCACGTGGACCTCGCCACCACCTCGGCGGCCCACCAGGCGCAGGTGGTCGCCCGCCTGACGGATCTGGGCGCAACCGTTGCCGACGTGGGTCAGGGCGGCGTGCCGTGGACGGTCATGGCCGACCCGGAGGGCAACGAGTTCTGCGTGCTGGAGCCCCGAGAGCTCTACCGGGACACCGGACCGATCGCCGCCGTGGTGGTCGACTGCGCTGACCCGCGAGCCATGGCCCGGTTCTGGAGCGAGGCCACGGATTGGACACTGCACGAGGTGACCGATCAGGGTGCGAGACTGCGCTCCGCCAAGGGCGTCGGCCCCTACCTGGAGTTCGTCCGTACCCCTGATGTGAAGAGCGTGTGGAACCGCGTCCACCTCGACGTCCGTCCGTACCCCGGTGACGACCCGGAGGCCGAGGAAACCAGGCTTCGGAGTCTCGGCGCGACCCCCATCGACCTGGGGCAGGACGTCCCGTGGCGGGTGCTCGCCGACCCGGAGGGCAACGAGTTCTGCCTCCTCACCCCGAGCTGACCAACCGGCGACGCCGTGCCGACGGAGAACCGGACGGTCGCCGACCGAGTTCGGGCAACGGCCCTATTGTGGCGAAAAGTGGTGGAACGAGGTCCCACCGCGACCGTTGGCATTAGGGCAACCCCGCTCTATGGTGGGGGCATGCCGCCGGTGACTCTCCGCTCGCCCGCCGCCACCGAGGTGGCGGCGGGCGCTGCTGTGCGCGTGCCGACGGCGACCCGTCCCAAGGCCGACATGCGGGTGCCGGTCGTCCGCGCGCCGCACACCGTGCCCACGCACACAATGTTGAGCCCGACGCGAACCGGCCGAGGCCCACCTGCGGAGTCGTTGCATATCCAGAACGACCGCCAGGGCGAAGCTATCCAAGCTTCGGCCCTTTTTGTTTTCCCGCCCATTCCCCTTGAAAGGCAGATCATGAGCGTCGATCATCGTCCTACTCTCGACCAGGGTTGGCTGGCTGACCTGCGAGCGTCCCTGGCGGACGACTTCGCCACCCAGACGGCTCGGCTGCGGGAACTGACCGAGCTCAACGCGGACACCGGCGACCCCGGCGAGGCCCACAACCAGGCCGCGCTGCTGCTGGCCACCCGTCAGAACATCGAGCAGATCACCGGTGCGCTGAACCGGATCAGCGACGGCACCTACGGTGCCTGCCACAGGTGCGGCCAGAGCATCCCGGCCGAGCGGCTCGAAATTCTCCCGCACGCTCGCTTCTGCGTGCCGTGCCAGGAGAAGCAGAACAGGTGACGCCAGGGTGTGGCTGCCGTACCGCCGGCACGGCAGCCACACCGTCAGGTGCGACAGGGGGACCGCAGCCCCTCAGCCTTTCTGCCGCTCGGGCTCAGCTCGGCGCAGGGCCGCCGCGGTGACGACCGGAGCCGGACGGCGCAGGTACCACTCGGCCACCGCAAGGTTGATCAACCAGCCGGCGACCACCAGGCCGGCCCGGAGGTTCCCGTTGGGCTGTTCACCGGTCGCGATGAGGTACGGCGCGTGGGTGAACGCCTGGGTGCCGGCGCCGAGGCCGATCGCGTAGCCGCGCGCCATCCATCTGCGGTGTTGGGCGATGTCCCGGCGGAGCACGGCGGCGAGGCCGAGCAGGATCGCGCCGGCCATGGCCGAGCCGAAGACGAGTCGCATGCCGGCGAGCACGTCGTTGTCATGGGCCGGTAGGTCGTACGCGACGGCCATCCACAGGCCGGTGAAGGCGACCGTCAGCCCGCAGGGGACGAGCGCGCGGCCGGCACGGCGGTGCCAAGAGTGACGTCGCAGACGGGGCACGAACTGGAACGCACCGAGGATCGTGTAGACCACCGCGCCGACGATGTGCAGCACCACCGGCAGCGGATCGGCGACGAAGCGCGCGTTGGCCGCGGTGACCTCCGGTCCGCTGCCCAGCTCGGTGAGGCGTCCGGCGCCGGCGAGCATCGGTATCAGGCCCAGCAGGATCAACGCGGCCGGTAGCCGCCACTCGCGCATCGTCATGCCACCGATGGTGGACGCCGCACCCGCCCCCGCTCATCGGCACAAGGGCCGCGATCGGGTTGGCCCATGGTCGGAGACGGTCGTCGTACTTCCGCCGGTCACCAGTGCCGTCGACGGCGGTTGGTCTCGTACGCCCACATCGCCACCTCGACCCGGTTACGCACCCCCAGCTTGGTCATCAGGCTGGTGACGTGCGACTTGACAGTGCTCAACGTGATGTAGAGCTCGTCGGCGATCTCCTGGTTGGTGCGTCCCCGCGCGACGGCGACCAGGACCTGCTCCTCCCGGTCGGTGAGCGCCTCGATGGGCTGCGTGCGCGGTGCGGCCGGATCCACGTCGGCGAACGCCTTCAGCAGCCGCGTGGTGACGCTCGGCGCGATCAGCGCGTCCCCGTTGGCGGCGGCGTGCACGGCCTGGCTGAGCAGGTCAGGGCCGGCCTCCTTGAGCAGGAAGCCGCGGGCGCCGGCCCGCAGCGCCGCGTACACGTACTCGTCGAGGTCGAAGGTCGTGATGACGACCACCGCGAGCGGCTCCGGGACCGTTGGCCCGGCGAGCGCCCGGGTGGCCTCGATGCCGTCCAAGCCCGGCATCCGGATGTCGAACAGACACACGTCGGGGCGGAGCCGCCGGGCGAGTTCGACCGCCTGGCGGCCGTCGCCCGCTCCACCGACGACCTCGATGCCGGGCTGCGTGTTCAGGATGATGGTGAGGCCGGTACGGACGATCTCCTGGTCGTCCGCCACGAGCACGCGAACCGTCACGCGCCGACCCCCTCGCGCGGAAGCACGGCCGTGACGGTCCATCCACTGTCGGGATCGGGGCCGGCCTCGCAGGTGCCTCCGAGCAGGTCGGCGCGCTCCATCATGCCCACCAGGCCGAAACCGGGCGAGCCGGTCGGACGGGCGGCGCCGGCCTCGCCATCGTCGCTGACCCGCAAACGCACTGACGTGTCATCGGCCGCGACGCTGACCTCGATCCGGGTGGCGTGGCGCGCGTGGCGACGGGCATTGGTGACCGACTCCTGGGCCAGGCGGTAGAGCGCGGAGCCGACAGTGGGCGGAAGGTCGTCGAGGTCGCCGCGCAGCTCCACGTCGACGGCCGGACCGGTGCGGAACTGGCCGGCGAGCCGCCCGATGTCGGCTACCTGCGGGTTGGGCGCCAGATCGGCGGGCTCGTTGCGGCGCAGGACGCGGACCATCGCGCGCATCTCGGCAAGCGCGCGGGACGCCTCGGCCTCGATGGTGCGCAGCGCCTCGACGGCGGCATCCGGCTCGGTCGTCGACGCGGCGATGCCGGCCTGAGCGCGGATCGCCATCGCCGACACGTGGTGGGCAACCGTGTCGTGCAGGTCGCGGGCGAGCCGTTCACGCTCCAACAGCTTCACCCGATCGAGCTCGCGCAGCCGGGTGGCGGCGCGGAAGCGGATGGCGACACCCAGCGTGGCGGCGGCGAACATCACCGCGAAGCCGGCGACCAGTTCACCGCCGTCGACCGAGCCGACCAGCCCGGCGGCTGTCACCTTGGCCACCACGAAGAACGAACCGAGCACGGCTTCCCGGCCGGAGCCCCAGCGGAACAGCGCGTAGACCAGGAGGACCAGGAAGCTCGCAGTGAACAGCTGGCAGGGATCGCCGGGTAGCACGAACGGGGCGACCGTCGTGCAGCCGAAGGCGATCACCACCATCGCGAGCGGTGCGGTACGCCGCCACAGGAGCGTGGGCAGCAGCGCGAGCGCGACCACGACGCAGCCCACCCGCCAGGGCAGATCGGGTCGGAAGATTCCTTCCACCACGATCGCCGGCGCGAGAGCGGCGATCATCGCCCAGTCGCGCCACGTCCGCGCCGGAGCGGGGGAGACACGCGGCTCGGTCGACACCGCGTGCAGGCGAGGATGCATTGATTCATCGTACGAACGGTGGTGCGACTCCAGATCGTCCCAAAGTACGACCCGGGTGGCCGGTCTCTGGGCGATGGGCTCGATTACGTGAGCTGGAGTTTGGCGCGGACGGCGGCGGCGTCCGGATGGTCGAGGGCCGTGAAGATGTCCAGTGCCCGCTGCCCGTCGGCCCGGCCGGAAACGGGATCGCCGAGGGCGTGGCGGGTGTCACCGAGCCGGCTGAGAGTGTCCGCCTCACCCCAGAGGTCCCCGAGGTCGCGCGCGGTGTACGGAATCCCGGCCAGAGGCCCGGCCCGATCGGCGATTCTGCTCGGGTGCAGAACGCACTGATCGACCATTGGAGGTTACGTGTCCGTACATCTCAAGCCTCTGGTCCTGGCCCTGACCGTGCTCGCGGCGACGCTCACCGTCCCGGCGGCGGCCGCGTCGGCGGCGCCCGGCGCGGCCATCTGCACGACGAAGGCGGCCTGTTCCGACGGCGGCCTGCGCGCGACGCCGTCGAGCGGCTCGGCCCGCACCACCGGTGACATCACGACCAACGCGATCCCGGTGCCCACGCCGCCCGCGTTCCCGCCGGGCACCCCGTGCTACCGCGAGGAGGTCTCCGAGGAGGTCTACGAGACTGCCGCCTACACCACCATCTACGAGTTGCACTTCCAGGCGAGCGTCTGCCTGTTCTCCAACGAGATCGTGCTGTACGGCCTGGACACGTCCCTCTCCTTCCCCAACGACGTGCAGGACCCCCGACTGACCTCGATGCAGTTCGTCGTGCGGGACCAGGTCGTCAGCTACAGCCCGACCGAGAAGGACGGCTACTCCGAGCTGTGGGTGACGTTCTGCCCCGACCCGGCGCAGCCGAGCGCCTGCCAGCGGTACCTGCACCGGCTGGGCCTCATCTTCAACCCCGCCTGGGTCTACCCGTTCTCGGTGTTCCAGCGCCTGAGCTGACTGTGCGGGCGGCCTTCCTCCCGTGACTGGTCAGGGCGTCTTCCGCGTAGCTCCGAGGGCGCGGGGCGCCCTGATCACTCGTGCCGGCACCGGTTGCCAGCGGATCTCCGCGGCGTTACGTTGAGATGCCATCGATGAGCTTCTACATCGCAAGGTACCGGGGGCCCGCATGTCCACGTCTGTCACTCGCCGCACCGTCCTGACCGGTGGGGCCGGTGCCGCCATCGGCCTGGCCCTGCCCGGCGCCGCCGCCCACGCCGATGGGCGCCATTCCACCAGCGTGAGCTTCACCCTCGACGCGAGAACGCTCGACGGCGGTGAGCAGGTCACCTCGGTCACCCTCGACACCCGCCGGCTCGGGCCGATCGACCCGGCCGGGCTGACCCCCGGCACGTTCACAGTGCACGCCAAGGCCACCAGCCCGATCCCGATCGCTCCCGGCGACCAGATCTTCAGCGAGTACGACCTGGACCGCACTGTCACCAGGGCCCGACTCGACCGGCACGGCAACATCGTGCTGGAGCTGAGCCACGCCGAGGGTCAACCCGGCGGTGGGACCCTTGGCTACATCCTGAGCAGGGGCCGCAACGTCCGGCTGGACCTCGTCTACACCATCACCCAGAACACCCCGGTCGTCCGACGGCACGGTTCGCCGGTCACCATCAGCCGCTTCGTGCAGGCAGGGCTGTCGAACCCGGAGGTGGACGCCTTCAGCTACCACGTCTCGGGCTCGGGTATGAAGTACCGGCTGTACTCGCCCGACCACTCGCCCCGGCACGGCCGGCGACCGCTGATCGTCTGGCTGCACGGTGGCGGCGAGGGCGCCTCTCTGCCTGACGACTACTACGACAACGAGACCACGTTGCGTGCCAACCGGGGAGCGCTCGGCTTCGCCACTCCGCAGGCCCAGCGGATCTTCTCTGGCGCGTACGTCGTCGCTCCGCAGAGCACCTCCTACTGGATGGAGGACGGCCCCCGGTTCGCCCCGCTGATCCGCGAGATCGTTGCTGACCTCGTCCGTCGCAAGCGTGTCGACCCGGACCGGATCTACGTGGTCGGTTGCAGCAACGGCGGCTACATGTCCCTGGAGATGACCTCGACCTACCCCGACCTGTTCGCCGCCTCGGTGCCGATCTGCGGTGTCGTCGAGCCGCTCAGCGGGGAGGGCCCGCCGCTGATCACCGACGCGGAGTTGGCGAGCATTCGGACCCCGACCTGGCTGGTCACCTCGCGCGACGACGACACAGTGCCACCAGAGACCAACACGATCCACGCCCACGACCTCATCCCGGGATCGCTGATCAGCCTGTACGACCGCGTCGTCTGGAACGGCTACCAGTTCCCCGGTCACTGGTCCTGGATCTACGTGGCCCGCAACGACCCGAGCCTCAACGGCACCCATATCTGGCAGTGGATGGCCCGCCGCCGTCGGTGATCTGCCGGCCGGCGAGGCGGAGGTTCGGCTCCGGGTCGGCCCCGCGAGGTCGACCCGGAGCCGGGGACGTTCAGCTGACCCGGGTCAGGCGCCAGTTGTTCCTGGTGCTGCCGTTGTCGGCGTACTGGACGGCCTGGGTGCCCCAGGTGCTGGACCCGTTGAGGATGGCGAGCACCTTGCCGCTGTTGACGTTACGGATCCGGTAGGACCCGTCGCTGTTCGCCACCAGGGTCCAGCGATGGTCGGCGGTGCCGTTGTCGCTCCACTGCATGACGCGGGCGTTGTCGGCGGTCGACATGTTCTCGACGCCGAGGACCTTGCCGCTGTTGACGTTGCGGAACCGGAACGCGTTGCCGTCGGTGACCCGGACCCAGTTGTGGTCGGCGGTGCCGCTGTCACCCCAGACCACGGCCAGACCGCCATCGGCGGTGGACATGTTCTGTACGCCGAGAACCAGGCCGGTGTCGACGTTGACCAGCTTGTAGGTGTCCCCGGGGCTGGTGGCGCTCACGCTGGTCACGAAGGTCATCACGCTTCGGGCGGGAAGCGTGACGGTGAGCGAGCCGTTCGACATGCTGAGCGCCCCCTGGGGCGCGACGGTCCTGCTGCCGTCGGTCAGCCAGTTCGAGACACTGCCGGAGGCGGTGGCGTTGGACAGCGTGAACTGTTGGCTCACCGACGAGGTGTTCTTGTTGATGGCGACGATGACGACCGTGTCGCCGCCCCGGTACGCCGAGACGTAGACGTTCGAGGCGGGGTTCGCCGTAGCGTCGATCCGTACGTACCCGGGGCGGACGAACCTGGCGAAGTGCGCCATCATGGCACCGCGCTTGCTGATCTGGCCGTCTTCCCGCATGGGACCGTAACTGCGCCGGAGATACCACCAGACGTACGCCTGGAACTCGGCGTCCACCATGGCGCGGTGGACGTGTTCCCCCACGTCGAGCGCCTCGGGCCAGGCGTCACCCGAATTGGTGTTGCTGTTGGGGTAGTAGACCTCGGTCATCCAGAGTTCCTTGCCCGCGCCCTTCTGCCGGAAGAGGGGGTAGGGGAAGTTCGTGTACGACGTGCCGTAGAGATGGGCGCCGATGATGTCCACGTTGGCGAGCGCCGCGGAGTCGTTGAGAATCGGGTCCGACACGGACTTCACGTACTGGAAGGACTCCGGCGCGATGACCCTGGTGCTGATCGAGCCGGCGTTCTCCCGCAGGAACCGGAGCATCTCCGAGGACGTCCACCACGTCCATTCGGCCGCGTAGTCCGGCTCGTTCTGCACCGATATGCCGTACAGGTTGACGCCGTTGTTGCGCATGTGGGCGGTGAAGTCGTTCAGGTGCGTGGCGTAGGCGCCGTACGAGCTGTATCGGAGCCGCCTCGCGTTGGTCTGGTTGCCGCGAGTGAAGGTCTCGATCATGCTGGCCGGTGGGTTCCACGGCGATGCGAAGACGGTGGCTCCGAGCGCGACAGCACGCTGCGCCGTCGCCAGGTCGCGGCTCCAGTCCGCCTGGTTCTCGTTGACGGGGATCCTCAGCAGGGAGAAGCCCAGCCGACCCTCGCCGGTGCCGAAGGCCGTGTCCCGCTGGGCGGCGGTCAGGTCGCCGATCCAGGCCGCGTGGGCCATGGCGCCGAAACCGCGGATCGTCTGCCGCGTTGCCGACGGGTTGATGCTTGCCGGTGCGGCGACGGCTTCGGTGGCCCCCACGACCGTCGCGACCGCTGCGACCGGTACGGCTCCCATCGTCGTCAGGACGGTGCGCCGGGTCAGCAGTTTCCGTTCGCCGCTCACCTGCTCATTCTGATCGTGCGTCATGTCTTGTCCTCCTGGGTGGTGGTGGTGGTACGCGCCCTCTCGGTCCCGTCGGCCCGGTCGGCACCGGTCTGCTGCGCTGTCACGTGGTTGACCTGCTCGTGACGACCGATCCGGCTCTGATTGATCGTCATAACTGTTAACGCTAACAGAGTTGTTACGCCTCTGGCATCGGTCGGCGTGGATCATTACTTTCGGCGTAGCTCCCGCAACACGCCGTGCCGGCGCACCGCCCACGCGAGACGCCGGACGCGCGGGTGCCACACGAACAGCGCCGCCGCCCGGCGGATCAGGCCGAAACGGTTGTCGCTCAGCTGGTTCTCGATCGCCTGCCAGATCAGCTCGCGTACCTTGGCGCTGGCCAGCACCGCCCGTACCTCACGCCGCACCACAGGATCCTCGGCCGCCGACGCGATGGCGGCAGCCTGACCCGGCCGGTCCGCCAACGGCTCCACCGCCGCCGCGACGAGCGGCCTGCGCACCTCGTCCCGCTCCAGAAGCAGCAACACCGCTTCCCGAATCTCGACGGTGTCCAGGGCGGACCGCAGCAGGCTCAGCAGGCTGCGCTCCACCTCGTGGTCATGGTCCGGAACGGACAGCGTCGCCAGCAGCCCCGCAATCTCCTCGAGATCGACGACGTGTCGCACCCCGGCACGGAACTCCGGCAGCTCCCACGCGACCTGTAGAGCCTTGACGAGATTGCGGTTCATGGGCCATCGCTACCCGCAAGCGCCAGCCGGCGAAACCCCGACCTGGCGCCGGATGAACTGGATACCGGCGGTCGTGGTGGCCACCAGCGCCGCAGCTGCGGCGACCAGTAGCAGTGTGGTCTCCGCCAGGACGGCGTGCATGTATTCGCCGCCGTTCGCGGTGGCCGAAAGGTACCGCTCGGCTGCGATCAGGTTGAGGGGCACGGCGATGAGGGCGCTAACCCACCACCTCGTCCTTCCTGCTGTGGGTGCGCCCGCTGGTCGCGCGCGCCGGGTCTGGATGAACCAGTTGGCGACGCTGGCCGAGGCGGTGAGCAGCGTGAGGATCAGCAGACAGAATGTCGCTGTGGACAACTCACGAAGCGACACGATGCTGTCGAGGATCTCCACTATGCCGGACCCGTCATGGGTCACCCCGCCGACGCGGCGCTCGTATGCCCCAAGAGCGACGAGGGTGTGGGTGACGTCGACGACCGTGAGTGCGACCAGGGCGGTCACGGCGATGCGGGAGCTCGGCATCTGGCGACGATAGCCCTCGTTCGCAATTTTCGTGAGTCGCTCTGCCGAGGGGCTCTCAGCACCATGTCAGGGTCGAATTCACCCGGGTGACGTTGCTGATCGTGTTGTTCGCCCCACCGCAGGGGCTCTGGGTGATGTTGGTCCCGCTGACTGTCAGATTCTGGAACCGGATGCCAGAGGAGATCGGGAACTCGCTCCGGGCCGCGATCCGCACCTCGCCACCGCCCGTCACCGTCCCGGACACCCCGGCGATGACGACGTTGTAACAGTTCTCCACCAGGATCGCGTTGTTGCCCGTGTTCGAGATCGTCACCCGGTCGATGACCGCGCCACCGGACTCGGACACGCAGAAGATCCCCCGGCCGCCGCCGGACGCGAGCACGGTTCCGACCCGGATGTTCGTCGGGTACGAGTTGCCTACCCGGCCGTTGCGGTTGGCCATCCGGAACGCCGCGTACCCGGTTCCGGCCCCGGCGCCCTGCGCGTCGACGGTGCCCACCGTGGCGTTGATCGTGTCGTTGAGCAGTAGGCCGGAGTCCCGGGTGTTCCGGGCCGTGACAGTGCCGATCGTCAGACCGTCAACGCCGTACGTCTCGACCCCGTGGGTACCGGTTCCCGACACGTACACGTTGTCGATGCGGACGTTGCGGACCTTCACCGCTCGATCTCCACCGTGGTTGTCGATGCGCACGCCCAGACCGGCGGAGAGCCGCATGTCGATCTGCCTGAGAGTCAGGTTGTTCACGTTGCGCATGAAGATCCCGTACAGCGGCGAACCGGTAAGGGTGAGGTTCTGCACCTCGACGTCAGTGGTTCCCCGCGAGTACACCGGCGCCTGGTCGCCCGAGCCCGACCCGGTCACGTTGATCGTGCCGCACACGGCAAGGGTCGTGTACGACGGCAGCGACAACCGCGACCCCGCGCTCATCGAGCCGGAGCCACGAACCACCACCCGCTGCTTCGACGTACGACCCGCCGAGAGCGAGTTGACCGCCGCCTGCATCGCCGACAGCATGTCCGAACCCGAGTAGACAGTCGACGAGCCATTGCGGGCGGTCCAGGTGCTCCCGCTCAGTACGGCCTCGGCGTTGCTCGACCCGCTGCCACAGCCGGTGGTCGGTGGCGTGCTGCCGCCTACCGCGACCAGCTGCCACTGCTGGTTCGGGCCGTTGAGGTCGGCGTACTGACTGATCCGGCCGCCGTCGGCGGTGGACCGCTCCCAGACCTCGAGTGCCTTGGCCGAGTGGCGGTTGATCAGTCGGACGTAACCGCTGTCGGAGTCGAGGACCTGGAACTGCTGGTTGGTGCCGTTGGCATCGGACCACTGGCGGTACTCGGCGCCGTCGGCGGTGTTCCACTCCCAGAGGTCGACGACCTTGCCGCTGTGCCGGGCCTTGAGGCGGTAGTAGCCGCTGCCGGAGGAGACGAACTGGAACTGTTGCCACGCGCCGTCGTTACGGGACCACTGCTGGATCGCGGCGCCGTCCGCCGTCGAGGTGTCCCGGACGTCGAGGACCTTGCCGCTGTGCCGGTTGACCAGGACGTAGTAGGCGTTGGTGTCGATGCTCGCCGCCGCTGCCGGGGGTGCGCCGACCAGAACGGCGCCAACCGCGCCGACCAGCATGGTGATCATGGCGAGCACCAGGCCGGTACGTCGGCCGCGACGCATCGACCCACTGCCGGACGGTCTTCTCGTGCTGATGAACGGCATCGCTCCTCCTGGCTGCAATGGGCTTCGGGCGTACCTGGACGGGTGTCGACGACAGCGGGCGCCTACTCCAGATGGAAGGTGGCCGAGGCGCGTTCGGCGCTCGAACTGACCGCCTCGATATAGAGCAGTCCGTCGCGGTGGCGTACGTGGCGGCCCGGGAAGTTCTGCGACTCCAGGGAGATCCCGGCGCTGTCGGCGAGGCCGGCTTGACGACGGAAACTCGCGTCTCCGCCGAACAGCGCCGAGCCGTCGTTCTTCTCCACGTACAGGGCGTAGCCCCGGTGGCGTAGGTAGTAACCGGGGAAATTGGTCGATTCCAGCGACACCGAACCGCCGCCGGCGAGGCCGGTGACGATGCGGAACTGGGTGTCGGCCAGGTTGGTGACGTTCGGCTCGATCCGGGCTCGGTAGTCGTAGTGCCGGATGTAGCTGCCGGCCTGGTCATGTGACCGCAGCCGCACCGGTGTGGCACCGTCGGGGACCGGGATGCCGAAGTTCGGGGTGCCGTCGGCGTTCCAGTACACCTTTTGCAGTCGGGTGCGTCGGTTCGGGTCGTTGAGCGGATCGCCGGTGATGTCGCGGTAGTTCCGGTCGTGGTAGACGAGGATGTCGCTCTGCCCGTCCTCGGAGACGGTGAACGAGTTGTGGCCGGGGCCGTACTGGCCGGTGGCCGCGTTGCTGGCGAACACCGGGCTGGGACTCTTGCTCCAGGAGGCGGCGTCGAGCAGGTTCGCGCTGGCGGAGGCGCTCAGCATCCCGAGGCAGTAGTTGGCGTCCGTGGCGCTGGCCGAGTAGGTCAGGAAGATCCGGCCGTTTCGTTGGATCACCGCCGGTCCCTCGGCGACCCGGTAGCCGCGGGTCTCCCAGTCGTACGTCGGGACGACGAGCCGAGTCACGGTGCCGGTGATCTGCCACGGATTGGCACCCATCCGGGCGAGGTAGACGTTGGAGTTGTTTCCGATCGCCGGTTCCTGCTGTGCCCAGGTCAGATAGCGCACGCCGTTGGCGACGAAGGTCGAGGCGTCCAGGCTGAAGGTGTCCCAGGGTGTCGAGATCCGGCCGCGTTCGGTCCACGAACCGGCCAGCGGATTCGGGTTGGCGTTCTCCAACACGTACATCCGGATCCGCCACACGTCGTCGGTGCGGCCGGCGGCGAAGTAGACGTACCACCTGTTGTTTATGAAGTGAATCTCGGGCGCCCAGATGTGGGCGCCCATCTCGCCGCTGGTGTGGCGGCTCCAGATCGTCGTCTCCGCCGCCGTCGCCAACCCTTGCAGGGTGGTCGCGCGGCGCAGGACGATCCGGTCGTACTGCGGCACCGTCGCGGTCAGGTAGTAGTAGCCGTCGGTGTGCCGGAAGATGTGCGGGTCGGCCCGCTGGTTCACCAACGGGTTCGTGTAGGTGACGGCGGGTGCGGCCTGCGCCGGCGCGGCCACGGTCAGGCCGGCCGACACCGCCAACATCGCCAGCACCGCGGCCAGCATCGACCGCAGACGCCGAGGGATGTCGTGGCCGGCGGGCCCCCGGTGGACGGCCCGACGGCTGTTCGGGTCGGTTCGAGGGAATGGCAGCGGCATCTGTCCTCCGCGAGCTTGGGAACGGTCATTGACCAGCACCGGTACGACCGCGGCGATCCCGTAGCCGATCCGGTCGTCGCCGCGCGGCGACGTCGGGCAGGACCGGGGGAGAGGCGCGAAGGGCTGGGAATGTGACTGTGGCGTTGCAATCAGGTGGCGGAGTTCATGTTGGCGTTAACATCGATACCTGTCAAGGTGTTGTGGCCGCCCACCTGGCCGGAAAAGCGGCCATCGCGTACCTGGAGGTAGGGTCCTCGGCGTGCTGCGACGGTGGGTTCTGGCGATCCTGATGGCGGCGTTCGGCGTGCTGGTGGCGGTGACGCAACTGGCCGACGGTCTGCCTGTCGTCGGCGGCGTCGAGTTGCTGGTCTTCCTGGCGTTGGCGCTGCTGCTGTCGCCGTGGGCCTTCCCCCGCTCGATGGGCGCCGCCGAGGCGCAACGGGCCAGCGCGGTGGACGGCCGGCCGATCGTGTACTGGCGTCCCGGCTGTCACTACTGCCTGCGGCTCCGGTTCTCCCTCGGCCGGCTCGCCCAGCGGGCGCACTGGGTCGACATCTGGAACGACCCGGCCGCTGCCGCCGCCGTCCGGGCGGTGGCCGGCGGCAACGAGACAGTGCCCACCGTCGTGCTCGGCGACCAGGCCGTCGTGAACCCCGACCGGGCCTGGGTCCGCGAGCAGCTCCGCTCGTCCTGACCCGGCGACGCCCCTTATCTCACGAGGTCACCGGCGAGGTACACAGCGAGCGGGCGGCGCAGCACAGTGATGTCGCTCGTCGGGTCGCCGTGAACGATCAGCAGATCGGCGTCGAACCCGGGGTGGACGCGGCCCTTGCGTCGCCCCAGGCCACACACCTCGGCTCCGACCGAGGTCGCCGCGGTGAGAGCGACCGTGGCGGGAATGCCGCAGGCCACGTACTCGACCAGCGTCTCGGGCAGGATCCCGTGCGGCTTCGCGGGCCCGAGGCCCGCGTCCGAACCGGCGACCAGGCGGACCCCGGCCCGGTGCAGTGTGGCGACGCCGTCGCGCAGCGCGGCCTCACTGAGCCCGGCCCGTGCCGCCATCTCCACCACCTCAGGTGGCGTGACCACTGCCGGGTCGGTGCCGAGCGTGGCACAGACCGCCACCCCCGACGCGGCCAGCCGGTCCGCGAGCTCAGCGGGAACACGGGCGCCGGCCGCGGTCACGCAGGTGCAGTGCTCGATGCCGTCCACGCCGACGCGCAGCGCCTGCTCGACCGCGCTGAGCGCGTGCGCGTGCGCGGTCACCGGCAGACCCAGCTTGTGGGCCTGTGTCAGTGCGGCGGCCAGTTCCTCATCGGTGAACTGCGGCCTCGTGGTGTCGGTGCCCGGGGTGAACACCCCGCCGCTGGCCATGACCTTCACCAGGTCTGCTCCGGCCGCCGCCCGCAGACGTACGGCCTCGCGGACCCCGTCGACACCGTTCGCCTCACCCCCCAGCGACCAGCAGTGCCCGCCGACGCTGGTGAGCGGTGCGCCCGACCCCACCACCGTTGGTAGGTCGTCCCGCACCCGCCGATCCCGCCACCGCAGCACCGCGTCACGTCGGTCGCCCAAGTCCCGGACCGTCGTGACGCCCGCCGCCAGCTGCGTACGTAGCGACGCCTCGACGACCCCGTCGAGGTCTGACTCGGGACGATCAGCGAGCCGGCCGAGCGCGTCGGACCCGGCGTCGGCGCACAGGTGCACGTGCGCGTCGACCAGACCGGGCAGCAGCGTGCCGTTCGGTTCCTCGCGCACCGGCCAGCCTTCCGGCACCTCGGCGTTACCCCGGTGCACCTCGGCGACGCGCCCCTGGTCAACCAGGACCAGCACCCCACCGTCCACGAGCCGTTCGCCGTCGAACATCCGCGCCACCCGCACAGCTTGCTGCGTCATCGTCACCCCAACCCGCTCGGCCACAGCGGCCACCGGTCCTGGCCTCACCATCGCACCGCCACGGGCACCCGGCCTCCCTCGCCAGAGCGATATGCCATCCCCCGGCCGGGTCGGCACCTGTCGGGTCAGTCGGGACACCACCCGCCGCGGTGGCGTTTTCGCCACCATCTGCGGGGGATACGACACCGCCCGACTTCTCGCGCTGAACGGGCGACGACAGGAGGACGGTCATGGCGTTGGCCAACCCGGCACCCGACTACTTCGAGCCCGAGGACGGCATGTTCCTCGCAACCTTGCTGATCGTTCGCGATCTGGCGCGGTCGCGGGAGTACTACGAGCGGGTGTTCGGGGCGACCTGCGTCCACGAGAGCAGCCCACTGATCATGAAGTTCTTCAACAGTTACATCATCATCAACGTCGAGGGCGGTCCGACGGACGACAAGCCGACGGTGCAGGCCAAAGCGCCAGCCGACTCCAACACCCTGAGCTGCGCGATGAACGTCCGGGTCCGGGACATTCGGAAACTCTACGAGGAGTGGAAGTCCCGGGGCGCGGACTTCCTCACCGAGCCGAAGGACCACGGAACGGAGATCCGCTGCTACCTGCGCGACCCGGACGGCTACCTGGTCGAGGTGGGTCAGGGTCTCTGACCATCGAGCCATCCGGCCGCCCAGCATCCTCTCGTCGTAGCTTGATGGCATCATGCTGGGCCATGGATCATCAAGGCCAGCTCCGCCGTGCCGCGCTCGCGGCGGGCATCCCGGACGACGAGATCGGCAGGTTCACCGAACAGCTGCGTCTGTCGATCCGGTTGGGCGGGGGTTCCGGCGGTGCCCCGGTCGGGCAGTTCGGTGGCTTGCCCCGACTGCCGGTGGGCACCGACTGGCCGACCGCCGGAGCCAGCCCGTTGCCGTTCATCTTCTCCGTCGACTGCGCGGCGCCGCCGAGAGTCGACGGCTTCGGCCTGCCGGCAGATGGGTCGCTGCTCTTCTTCCTGGCCCACGAGGAGGACCACCTCGCCGGTGGCACCGGCGACCGGAGGTACGCCCGAGTCGTGTACGTGCCGGCCGACACCGCAACCGAGGTGGCGGAAGAACCCAGCATCCCCAACTTCGTCGGCGAGCAGTACGACCTCCACGCCACGCTGGGCGCGGAGCTGCCCCCATGGATCGCCACGCACGACGATGAGGACGAGGACGACCTGTCGCCCTTCCAGCAGCAGCTGGCCCATGACCTGAAGCGTGACCTGCCGCACCTGGAGGAGCTCCGCGCGTTGGCCGACGGCCTCTGGCCGCCCGATGAAGGGCTCGCCAGCGCCGATATCGGCGGGTATGCCGACGACGAGGTGATGAGGAATATCGCGGAGCAGACCCTAGCCGGGCGGGAGAAGGCCGGTGAGATCGTCGTCCCGGTGGCGCAGTGGTATTCCCAGGTGGAGCAGGAGAAGCACCGGCTGACGAGCGAGTGGGTGTCGCTCGCCCGTTTTCCGCTGGCCGACGGGTTCTACTACGGCAGTTTCGTCATCCGCCACGACGATCTGACCGCCGGCCGGCTGGACGAGGCGCTCTCCGTGACCGACTTCAGTGAGTAGAACGGCGACGGCAGCGCACCTGCGCTGCCTGCGGTCGTCCGTCGATCATGCGGCGGAATACCCTGACCTGCGGTGCCTCGACACCGCGTGACACGAGGAGTCGATGCTGACATGACGGCAGGACGACCGATGCCGACCCAGGACGAGGTGCTCGGGTACTTCGACACGCTGTCCAACTGGGGGCGGTGGGGCGACGACGACGAACGTGGCACGCTGAACCACATCACCGACGATGTCCGGCTGGCGGCGGCGCGGGCCGTACGACACGGCAGAAGCGTGTCCTGCGCGTGGGAGGTCTCCGCACCGGGAGACATGGAGCGGTCGACGACGACGTGCCCGTGCACCGCCGACATGCCGGGTGCCGAGAACATGCCGCCCGCCTTCCACGCCGACCGGCGCTGGGGCTTCTCGTCCGAGCGGATCGGCATCTCGTACCACGGCAACACCCTCACCCACCTCGACTCGCCGTGCCACCTCTACTGGGACGGCACTATGTACAACGGGCGGTCGCACTCGTTTGTCGACGCCGCGACGGGCTCAGCGTGGGCGGCCGTCACGGCAGCCGCGAACGGGATCGTCACGCGTGGTGTCCTGCTGGACGTCGCGTCGGCCCGGGGTGTGCAGTGGCTGGAACCGGGGCAGGGCGTGTTTCCCGACGATCTCGAGGAGGCCGAGCGTCGCCAGGGTGTGCGGGTGCGACCCGGCGACGCGGTACTCCTGCGGACCGGCTACGGGCGGTTCCGGCACGAGAACGGCGCGGCCAGCGGTTTCACGCAGGCCGGCTGGCACGCGTCCTGCCTGCCGTGGCTGCACGAACGGGGAGTCGCGCTGATCGGCGCCGACACACCACAGGACGTTCAGCCGTCGGGGTACGACGACGTGTTGATGCCGGTCCACGCCGTGAGCCTCGTCGCGATGGGCCTGTGGATGCTCGACAACTGCGACCTGGAGGCCTGCGCGACAGCGGCTGCCGAACTCGCCCAGTGGGACTTCCACCTGGCGGTCGCACCCGTCCGCTTCGCCGGCACGTCCGGCAGCCCGGTCAACCCGATCGCCACGTTCTGACCGGGAAGGAGTACGCGACGAGGGCTTGTCGCGGCGCTGCTCAGCTCAACTCCAGGACGGGCCGGGTCAGGATCTCATCGGCGTACCGGTCGTCAGAGGCGAGCCACTGGCCGAAATCCTTGTCCCGGTAGGCGGTCGCGAGGGTGAGCCACCCCACGAAGAAAGCGCTGTCTCCGCAGGTGGTGCCGCCGCCATCGCCGCCGCACACGATGGTGCGCTCGGTGGTCGCCTCGTGCTGCGGATCCTCATGGCTTCTCCAGTCGTCGAAAATTGGCTGCACGCCGGCGGTAGTTGGCGGCCACGGCGATGACGAGCGGGCCCCACGCGAGCATTGGGGCGTAGTAGCGGAGCACCTCCCAACCGGGAGTCGGGTGCACCGGTTCGTCCTCACCGATGCCTACCCAGATGCTCTGCACGACATGGAACCTCTGGTTGAGGAGGAAGTACACGCAGATGGCGACGAGCAACCAGCCGCCGGTCAGCGCGATGCGCACGACCGGACGCGCCGGGATGGCACGGCCTCCGACGCCGGGTACCCAGTGCGGAACTCGCTGTCCCCACCGGTGCACCAGCCCGAGTGTCAACAGGGCCAGTCCCATCGACAGCGCGGACAGGAAGACCATGTACCAGTGCGTGGTGCCATCGTCGCTGAACACCAACGACAGTCGCCAGAGCGCGGACGGCAGAACGCAGAGCGGGACGGCGTAGGCGGCCCAGATCGCCCAGGTCGGCGGGGCGGTGGCTGCGATGCGGGCGGAGTCAGCGTGGTTCATGGACGCTCCGATCCTGGGAGGCGGTCATGGCGGCGTCGGTCGAGGTGGCCAGGGCGTAACCGGTGGTGGTGACGGCCAACGACACTCCCCAGCCGAGGAAGACCAGCAGCGTGGCGGTGACGGCCCACCCGTCCCACACGTCGGACCAGCGCGTGTCACCTGTGAGCAGTCGGCCGACGAGCACAGCGATGCTCAGCACGCCGTAGGTGACCAGCGTGAGCGCCACCACGCCGGCCGGGATCACCGCCAGCGGTCGGGGGACCTGTCGATCGTGCAGTCCCGGCACCCAGCGCGGAAACTGCTGCCCCCACCGCCGCACCAGCCCGAGAACGAGCAGTCCGGCCAGCGGCGGGACGAGCGTGATCGCCAAACCCGTCGCCGTGGAGAGGTTCCGCTCGATGTCGTTCAGTTCCCGCTCGGAGATGCCGACCGGAACGCCGAGCACCCACAGCGCGTGGGGCACGGCCCAGCCGACCACTGGCAGCGCCACGGCGACGTACGCCCAGCGGCGCGTCCACCGCGGCACCGGCCGGTAGCCGACGGCGGCCGGTCCGCGCCGGGGCCCGGATGCGTTCGCGAGCCCGGCGAACAGGACGCCACCGGCCACCAGCAGGAGCCGGGCTCCGAGGTCACGCCAGTCCGAGGGCCGTCCCGCGAGCGCCGCCGGGATCTCGAAGAGCAGGTGCAGCGGGAACGCGGCCACCAGGAGCAGCGCGGCGGCGGCCCAGCTGCCGGCGGTGGCCCAGCGGCCGGGGAACCGGACCGTGCACCCGAGCACCACCGCGAGGGCGACGCCGACTCCCACCGCGCCCCACCCCGACCAGAGCGGCAACGCCACGACCTGGTCCGCACCGCACCCGCCCGCCGGGTCGACCAGATCGGTGCGGTCGCACGCGGTGTACCCCCACCGGCCACCCGCGATCCAGTAGAGCCGCTGAGTCACCGCGGCAACGACGAACACGGCACACGCCAGCGCCCACGGTCTGGCACGGGTCGGTATCTCAACGACAGCCATGGACCTACGATCGCCGGCTGCGGATCAGCTCTCCTCCCCGACAGATGGGGAGGCGCTCCCTCGGCCGGGGGAGAGGCCGCCGAGGTTACTGACGCGGCGGCGCGGAGTCGGCGACGGTCGCCTCAAGGAATGCTCAAATTCGATCGACGTGAACCACTGCAGCCGCTAACGCACATACGCTCACCGGACCGGTCCGCCGGCAATCACCCGTCGTAGGCAGAAGGAGGGGGAATGCGGCGATCACAACGGCGCATCGCGCTGCTCGCGCTGTCCACCCTGGTGGGCAGCATCCTCGTGACGACCGGCCCTGCGGGCGCGGATCCCACGGGGCCATCGGCCGCCGCCAGCCGATCCCAGCCTGAGGATCGGGAGTCGGTACGCCTCGTACACATCAGGCTGACCGGCGCCGACATGCTGGACAAGGTGGCAGCGGCCGGCTTCGACCTCGAACACGGCCTCCGGCGCGTGCCGAACGGCATCGAGGGCGAAGCGGTGGTTACCGCCGAGCAGGTCACCGAACTGACGGCGATGGGCGTCGAGGTGCTCGGCGAGAGCGCCGGCTTCGCCTGGAGCGACGAGGCCGACGGCGGCCTCGGCATCGGCGCGGCCAGCGCGCGGGCGGCCCAGCCGGCGAGCCACGACGCGACGGTACGCGTCGTCCGCGCCGACTGGTTCACCACGAAGGGTCAGGGCTTCCTCTACGTCGAGGCGCGGACCACCGAGGGGCAACAGGCGGACCCGATCGTCGGGATGCAGCTGGAGAACGACTCGGGGAAGGGCACGCCGTTCGGCTTCGCCCGGACGATGAGCCGGTTCGTCGACTCCGGGCAGTACATGTTCCACCGGAACCTCTTCAAGCTCGACGTACGCCCCAACACGATCAAGCTGACGAGTTCCACCGGTGGCGTCGCGACCGGTGCCGTCTCCAACTGGCTGGAGGACGCCCCGCCGCCGCTGACGGCGAACCCGTCCTACAAGTCGGACTTCGTGGACGGCTACCGGCACCCGCAGCAGCTCTACAGCCGCGCCAAGGAGATCGCCCGTCAGTACCCGGACATCGCCGAGATCGTCTACCTGCCGAACCAGACGAACGGGTACCAACGCAAGGCGCAGGCCCAGATCGGCGGCGCGGGGCAGGCTGCGGTCGTCGTCTCCTCGGCCGCATGGGGTCACCAGGGCGGCAACGACGTCACTGTGGACTTCGTGGACCGGCCCGAGCCGGATCTCCCGCTGGCGGTGGAGGTCACCGGCACGGCGGTCCGTGTCCTGCTCGCCACCGACGCCTCGGGCGCACCGACGAGCACGGCCGCCGAGGTGGCCGAGGCGCTGCGGAGCCGCTCCGCGGGGCTCATCGACCGGGCGCACCCGTACCGCACCAACGAGGGCACCGGCATCGTCGCTCCGACGGCCGGCCCGGTCGCGCTGACCGACTTCCTCGACCAGAAGCGCGTCGGAGCACCGGAGGGCGAGGTGCCGCGAGGCCCCGCGACGATCCCGGTCCTGCGGATCGGCAAGCACCGTGACGGTAAGAAGCCCGGTGTGCTCATCCAGGCGCAGGACCACGCCCGCGAGTGGGTGCCGGCGACGACCAGCCTCGAGTCGGCCGAGCGTCTGGTGCACAACTACCGGTCCGACCGGGAGACGAAGAAGATCGTCGAGAACACCGACGTCTTCTTCATCCTGTCCAACAACCCCGACGGGGCGAACTACAGCTTCTACAACTTCGCCTCCCAGCGTAAGAACATGACGAACCACTGCCCGGACGCGAGTGCCGATCCGGCTCAGCGGAACTCCTGGGGCGTCGACCTGAACCGGAACTATCGGGTCGGCTCGGGCCACGACGGCTACGCGGGAGGGTCGACCAACTGTGTCAGTGGCACCTACCAGGGGCCGGAGGAGCTGTCCGAGCCCGAGTCGAAGAACATCATCTGGCTGGTCGAGAAGTACAAGAACATCAAGTTCATGATGTCGGTGCACTCCAACGGTGGCCAGCTCTTCTGGCAGCCCGGCGCCTACATCGCTGACGGCCGGATCACCACGCCGCGTCCGCCACTGGGTGACGAGGCGTTCTACTGGCAGTCCGCCGCCCGGATCCTGTCGCAGGTCAAGGCGCACCGGGAAACCGTCGTCACGCCGGAGAACGTCGGCGGCTCGTCCGACGTCCTCTACTCCTCGGCGGGCAACGTACGCGAGGACCTGTACCACACCTACGGGATCTACGCGTTCGGCTGGGAGGTCGGCGGCTCCGTCTACAACCCGGCCACCGGTGACTGGCAGGGCGGTTCGTTCCAGCCGGAGTGGGACGGAAACCCCGAGCTCGTCAGTGGCCACGCCGAGACCATGGAGTACGCCAACGGGATCATGGAGATGTTCCGGGTCGCGGCGGACTGGGGCAGGGACAAGAAGGACCCGACGTCCCGGTTGGTCCCGGGCGCGGGGCGCTACTCCGGGCCTGTCGACGTGCACTTCGAGACCAGCGAGCCGGCCACCATCTACTACACGACCGACGGCAGCCGGCCCACGCTCGAATCGCCCCGCTACGCGGCGACCGAGTTCCGTGAGCCGGGGCAGGTGTTCCACGTGACCGAGACGACGACGTTCCGCTGGTTCTCGGTCGACAGCGCCGGCAACATCGAGAAGAACTACGACCCGACGAAGAACGACAGGCGCAACAACTACCGCAGCGCGACGATCAGGATCGCCAAGAGGTAGCGCCAGTCCGACAGTCGTTGCCCCGTCGGTGCGGATCACCCGCGCCGACGGGGCAGCCTCTGCACGAACAGGTCGCGTCGGTCAGCCTCGTCGGCCGGCCCACAAGGGGCTGTCCACGTAGTGGTTGTCGTAACGGTCCTGGGTCTCGGCGACGTCCTGCCAGGTGGCTTCGCCCCGGTGCACCTTGTCGAGCAGTCGGTAGTAGTCGAACCGGGGCTTGCCAGGGGTGATCACGACGAGGAAGTCGGCGTCCCGGCCGTCGGCGGGGGCGAAGGCGTGTGGGGTGTTCGGCGGGACGAAGAGCACGTCCCCCCGATGCAGGGTGCGCAGTTCGTCGTTGACGAGTATCTCCAGGGCGCCGTCGAGCACGAAGAAGAACTCGCCGGAGTGGGTGTGCAGGTGCGGCGGCGCACCGTCAGTGCCGTGCTTGAGCACTGTGCGGTTGCTGGTCAGGGCGCCGCCGGTGTGCTCGGGGTCGAGGAGCAGCGTGATCACGCTGGCCGGATCGCTGTCGAGAACCTCGGCCTGGGCCGCGCGTACCACAGTCATTTTTCGACTCCTTCGTCGTTCAACGATTCCTAGACACTAGATGTCCAGAATCAGCGACGCCAGCGATCACATCCGACGTCCCAAATTCTGGACAGGTAGAGTCCAGGATCATGCGGATGAGTCAGGGCGTCGAATGGGCCCTCCACACGTGCCTCAACCTGAGCTGGCTGGACGCCCCGGTGCCGACCAGCACCCTCGCCGCCTTCTACGAGCTGCCGCCGGCGTACCTGAACAAACAGCTCCAGGCCCTGGCCCGAGCCGGAATCCTGACGTCGACCTCGGGGCCGCGCGGGGGCTTTCAGCTCGCCCGCGCCCCGGCGGAGGTCTCCCTGCTGGACATAGTGGCCGCGATCGAGGGCCC
The DNA here is from genome assembly GCF_022230935.1 of Micromonospora hortensis. Classification (NCBI taxonomy): domain Bacteria; kingdom Bacillati; phylum Actinomycetota; class Actinomycetes; order Micromonosporales; family Micromonosporaceae; genus Micromonospora; species Micromonospora hortensis. The sequence goes on along the minus strand of NZ_JAKKFE010000012.1, from coordinate 269,049 downwards.
GGAGGAGCTGTTCCAGTGCGACCAGATCCTCCGCAAGGGCCCGGGCGAGCACGCGGGCGTCGACTATCGACAGTCCTGCGCGTTCGCCAAGGCCATGCGTGGCGCCGACCTGGCCTGGCGGCGGGAGCTGGCCGGCAAGACCGTTGCTGACGTCCGGGCCGACGTCGAGCGCGGGCACCCGGAGGCCCCAGCCAACACCCGCGCCAGGATCGTGGAGCTGCGCTAGGGCGTACTCCGGCCCGCGGTCAGCGGCCGTGCACCTCCAGCTCCCAGAGCGAGTAGCCGTACGCGGGCAGGGCGCGCTGGGTGCCCTGCACGCGCAGGTAGCGACCTGTGGCCGAGAGGGCGATGTCGTCCACGCCACCGTCGCCGGTGGTCGTGGTGTGCACCGGCGTCCAGGTGACGTTGTCCGGGGAGACCTGGATCTGGTAGGCCCGCGCGTACGCCGCCTCCCAGGTCAGCCGGACCCGGTCGAGGGTGCGGGACGCGCCGAGGTCCACCGAGATCCACTGCGGGTCGGCGTATGCGCTGCCCCAACGGGTGGTCGTGGTGCCGTCCACGGCGTTGGCCGCCGCGTGCGCGCTGCCCGGCTCGACGCTGGACGCGGTGACGGGCTTGCCCCGGGAGAGCACTGTGCCGCCGGCGGCGCTGCCGTAGACGTTGAGGTCCCACAGCGAGTAGCCCCACTGGGTGGCGCGTTGGGTGCCGTACACCCGCAGATAACGGCCGGTGCCGGTGACAGTGAGGTCGTCGACGCCACCGTCGCCGGCGGTGGTGGTGTGCACCGGTGTCCAGGTGACGTTGTCCGGCGACACCTGGACCTGGTACGCCCGCGCGTGGGCCGTCTCCCAGGCCAGCCGCACCCGGTTGATCACGTACGAGGCCCCCAGGTCGACGGTGATCCACTGCGGGTCGACGTACGCGCTGCCCCAGCGGGTGGTCGTGGTGCCGTCCACGGCGTTGGCCGCCGCGTGCGCGCTGCCCGGCTCCACGCTGGACGCCGTCACCGGCCGGCCCTGGGCCAGGTCGGTGGCGGGCGGCTCACTCGGACCGTCGGTCTTGATCCGCACGTTGCGGTAGTTGATGTCCATTCCGGCACCGTCGTTCTGCAACCCGATGTAGCCGTTGGCGATGGCCCGGCTGCTGACGTAGTCGTTGATCTTGACGCCGTTGAGCCAGATCTCGACCCGCTGGCCGTGTACGCCGATCTCGTAGGTGTTCCAGGAGCCGGGTGGGTTGAGCGCCGCCGCGCGGGTGGCCTGGTTGGGTGCCTGGAAGCTGTAGACACTGCCGGTGGTGCGCGTCGGGTCGCCGTCGGTGGCGTCGATCTGGATCTCGTGACCGGCGGCGACCGGGCCCCACGGATCGCCCTGCGGATCGGGGAACCCGATGAAGACCCCACCGTTGTCGTCGCCCGGCATCATCCAGTCGACCTTGAGCGAGTAGTTGGCGAAGGTACGCACCGGGTACCAGAGCAACCCCATGCCACCGTTCGACGTGAGGGTGCCGTCGGCCAGTGTGAAGCCGCCCGGCCCCGCCTGCCGCCACTGCCCGAGGCTGGCCTGGGTGCCGTCGAACAGCGGGGTGTAGCCGGGCTCCGGCCGGCAGTCGGCCGCCACCGCCCCGGCCGCCACCTGAATGCCGCCCAGCAGCATGCGGGTGAAGTTCGGGTCGGCGTAGCTCTGCTCGGTGTGGCCGAGGCCGGTGTACCAGGAGCGTCCGCCGCCATAGCTGTGGCACCAGGTGATCGGGTGGTCACCACCCATCGACCCACCGGTGTACGACGACTCGTCGAGGTTGGCCAGCACCTTGACCGCCGAGCGGGGGTTGGTCCGGTAGTTGTACCACTCGTCGGTGCGGGTCCAGGTCGACGGCAGGTGCGCGGTCGAGGCGTTGGCTCGGTCCTCGACCCGCACTGTCGCCTGCTGGGTGGCCGGGTGCGAGGCGAAGTACCCGCCGACCAGTCCGCCGTACCACTGCCAGTCGTACTCGGTGTCGGCGGCGGCGTGCACTCCGACGAAACCGCCGCCGGAAGCCAGGTACGCCTCGAACGCGCCCTGCTGGCCGGCGTCGAGCACGTCGCCGGTGGTGCTGAGGAAGACCACCGCCTGGTACTGGGCGAGGTTGGCGGTCGTGAAGGTCGTCGCGTCCTCGGTGGCGTTGACGGTGAAGCCGTTCGCCGCGCCGAGCTGCTGGATGGCGACGATGCCGTTGGCGATGGAGGTGTGCCGGAAGCCGGCGGTCTTGGAGAAGACCAGGACCTTGCCCAGCGGTGCGGCCTCGGCCGGGGTCGAGGTGACCGTCGCCGCACCGGCGGCGAGGGTGAGTCCGGTGACGACGGCGGCGGCGAGCGTGCTGATGGCGCGTCTGCGCATGCAGGGCTCCTTGTGAGGAAGTGCCCGGTGTGCCCGCGTCCGCCGAAACGAGGGCGATGGCGAGACGACGCGGAGCGGTGTCACCAGGCAGGCTCGAACCAACCGGATGAACATCGATCCACATCGTTGATATGCAGTTAACATCGGGCGTCGGTAAGGGTCAATCCCTCGGGATTGTCCCGATCGCCTCAGGAGCGGTGCGCCGCCACGTTGACGACGTTGCCGTCCGGGTCGCGGACGAAGAACCGTCGCATGCCGTACGGCTCGGTGGTGAGCGGGTGCACGATCTCCTGACCGAGCCGCTGCGCCTCGGCATAGGCGCCGTCCACGTCGTCCACCCGCGGGCTGATGACCGAGTCCTCGGGTACGGTCGCGTCGCCGAAGACGAGCTGCACGGCCACGTCGGGGTCGGACGAGGTGTAACGGGCCACCCACCCCAGGTTGCTCAGCGCGCCGCCTTGCCGAGCAGCACCGAGCGTTCGCGCTGATTGGCGCAGAGCCGGGCGGCGAGTTCCAGCTCGGTGCGCGCCTCCGCAAGCCGGCCGAGGCGGGTCAGCAGCTCGCCGCGTACGGTCGGGACGAGGTGCGACCCGGGGAGCCGGTTCGAGGCGACCAACTCGTCCACGATGGCCAGGGCCGGCGCCGGACCCGAGCAGGCCGTGCACCTCCGGCTCGTTCGGCTGGAGCGCGGCAAGTGTGCGGGCCAGCCGGATCGCCTCGTACGCCACGTCGGTGCGCAGCAGCCGGTCGCCCGACGTGGCCGTCGACCCCTCCGTGAAGATCACGTAGAGAACGCTGAGCACACCGCCCAGCCGCTCCCGGCGCTCACCGGCCGGCGGTAGCTCGAACGGCACCCGGGCCGCCGCGATCGCCTTCTTGCCCCGGGTGATGCGGGCCTGCACGGTCGGCACCGGCACCAGAAACGCACGGGCGATCTCCTCGGTGGACAGGCCGCCGACCACCCGCAGGGTCAGTGCCACCCGCGCCTCGCGGGAGAGCACCGGATGGCAGCTGACGAACATCAGCGCCAGCACATCGTCGTCGATCCGGTCGGGGTCGATCTCCTGAACGAGCGCGGGATCGGCCGCCAACAGGGCGTACCGCTCCTGGAGGGCGACCCGGCGGCGGATCGCGTCGATCGCCCGCCGCCGGGCGGTGGCCATCAGCCACCCGGCCGGATTGGCCGGAGAGGCACGCGGCCAGGACACCAGCGCCTCGGCCACCGCCTCCTGGGCGGCGTCCTCGGCCAGCCCGAAGTCACCGGTGAACCGGGTCAGCGCGGCCACGATCCGCGCCGACTCGATCCGCCAGACGGCCTCGACGTCGGCCGTACCCATCAGATCTGGCCGTCGCATTCGCCACCCTGCGGGACCTCGTCGGCCTCGGCCACCCGCCGGACCTCGATCTTGGACCCGCGGACCGCCGGGACCCGCTCGGCCCACTCGACCGCCTCCTGTTTCGTGGCGACATCGAGCAGGAAGTAGCCCCCGAACAGCTCCCTGGTCTCGCCGTACGGACCGTCGGTGACCACCGGTGCCTCGCCACCGAAGTCGACCACGACGCCCTGGTGCGGATCGTCCAGCCCTTCGGCCGCGACGAGAACGTCTGCCTTCATCATGTCCTCGATGAACTGGCGGGTGGTGGCCATCATCTCGTCGATGTTGGCCATCATGGCCGCATTCGTCTCATCGGTGCCCCGCATGATCAACATGTACTTCGACATCGCGTTCTCCTCATCCGACGGGGCCGCCTCCCGGTCCCAGCATCCCCACGTCGAACGGGCAACCCGCGGATCGACACGGCCCCGAAAACCGGCCCCTGCTCCGCGATCTTGCACTTACTGTCCCGGCATAAGTGACATCCCGCCCATATCGGCTACTGAAACTGCAAGATCGGCGCGGCAGTCAGGGGTCACCGACGCTTGATTCGATCGGCAATCGTCAATAGATTGAGGGTGGGCGCCGCCGGGGTCCGGGTGAACCGGGCCGTTGGCGGCTGACAGGTCCACCCCCGAGCCGGGCACTTTGGTCGTACGCACGACCGGTCGCTGTGGCGCACCGCCGCGCCACATCCAGGGCACGTTGTCGCGCCGCGTCCGTCCAGGACGCGCCGCCGTGCCGTCTCCGCCCAGCTCGATGGCAGAAGGACCCTTCATGACGATTTTCCGCGCCCGCCCCGCCGCGACCCTGGTGGTCGCCGCCGCGCTGGCCGCCGCCGCGACCACCACCGGAGCGGCACTACTCAGCGGCCCGGCCGCGGCCGCCCAGGGTTGCCGGGTCGACTACACGCCCAACCAGTGGCCCGGCGGATTCACCGCCACCGTCAAGGTCTCCCCGGGGGACGCGGCCGTCTCCAGCTGGACCGTCACCTGGACATACGCCGGGGACGAGCGGGTCACCAGCGGCTGGAACGCCACGGTCAGCCAGTCCGGATCGACGGTGACCGCCCGCAACGCGTCGTACAACGGCAGCATCCCGGCCGGCGGCTCCACCGAGTTCGGGTTGCAGGGCACGTACGGCTCCAGTGGTGGCGCGCCGACCGGGTTCAGCCTGAACGGCGTACCGTGCAACGGCGCCACGCCGCCGCCGACCACCCCGCCGCCGACGACACCTCCGCCCACTACCCCGCCGCCGACGACACCTCCGCCGACCACCCCGCCGCCCACCACCGAGCCGCCGACCGGGTGTGCCGGCGCGGTGCTCTGCGACGGCTTCGAGGGCCAGACCGGGTCGACGCCGTCCGGTGACTGGGCCGTGGTGAGCCCGGACTGTTCCGGCGCCGGTACCGCCACCATCGACACGGCGACCACGCACAGCGGCAGCCGGTCGGTTCGGATCAGCGGCGCCGCCGGGTACTGCAACCACGTCTTCATCAGGTCCACTAAGAACCTCGGCAGCGTGGGCAACGTCCGGTACGGCCGCATCTGGGTCCGGCACACCACCGCCCAGCCCACCGAACACACCACGATGATGGCGATGGCCGACGCCGCCGATGGCAGCAAGGACCTGCGGTTGGGTGGCCAGAACGGCGCCCTGCAGTGGAACCGCGCCTCCGACGACGCGACCCTGCCCGAGCAGAGCCCGGCCGGGGTGGCGCAGAGCCTGCCGTTGCCCACCAACCGGTGGACCTGTGTGGAGTTCATGGTGGACGGCGCGGCCGGTCAGCTGCGTACCTGGGTGGACGGCACCGCCATCCCTGGGCTGACCGCGGACGGCGTACCGACGCACGACATCGACGGCCAGTGGCACAACCGCACCTGGCGGCCGCAGCTCACCGACCTGAAACTGGGCTGGGAGAGCTACGGCGGCGGAGCCGACACCCTCTGGTACGACGACGTCGCGCTGGGGTCCAGCCGGATCGGCTGCTGACCCTTCCGGGGTCGTGAACGGGGCCCGTCAGCGGTGCCCCGCCATGGTGATGAGTGCGTCGAGGGTGTGACCGAGGTTCCGGGTCACACCCTCGACCGCGTCGGCCTGAGCGGATGCGGGCACGCGTCCGCCGGCTGGCGCACCGCACCCCCGCCGGCCAGGCCACCGAGGCGCTGTTGATATGTTCCTGCCCATGAAAACCGTTTTCATTAAGGTGGGTCTGTGCCTGGTACTGGCCGCGGCCGGCTGCTCCGACGGGGGAGCCGCCGCGCCGGCCGCGCAGGGCCACCTGGCCACCCCGGTCCAGCTGACAAACTGCGGATTGCCGGTCAGCGTCACCGCGCCACCCCAGCGCGCGATCGCACTCGAACAGAACGCCACCGAGATCATGCTCAGCCTCGGTCTCGCCGATCGGATGGTCGGCACCAGCTACCAGACCGACCCGGTGCTGCCCGACCTGCGCCCCGCGTACGAGAAGGTGCCGGTGCTGGCCAAGCTGTACCCCTCACGAGAGGCGGTCCGGGCGGCGAATCCGGACTTCGTCTACTCGACCTACACCTCCGCGTACGCTCCGGACGCCGCCGGCTCGCGCGCTGACCTGGCCACGCTCGGCGTGCCGGCGTACCTCTCCGAGTTCGCCTGTGAGAAACCGGCGGACGCCACCCAGACGGTCACCTTCGACGGGATCTTCGACGAGATCCGCGACATCGCCGGCGTCTTCGGCGTCCCGGAGCGGGCCGACAAGCTGATCCACGACCAGCAGAGTCGGTTGGACGCCGCCCGAGGTGTGGCGCCGACGGCCGTGCCGAGCGCCGGCCCGTCACTGCTCTGGTACTACTCCGGAACGAGCACCCCGTACGTGGGCGGGCACGGCGGGGTTCCGGACGCGATCAGCTCGCTGCTGGGCGCCCGCAACACGTTCACCGATGCCAGCCAGAAGTGGCCGGCCGGCAATTGGGAGGAGATCGCCAAACGCAACCCGGAGGTGATCGTGGTGGCCGATCTGACCAGGGGCGGCGACGGCGACAGTGCCCAATCGAAGATCGACTTCCTGCGCCGCAACCCGGTGACATCGAAGCTGGACGCGGTGGTCGCCGGACGGTTCGTCACAGTGCCCGGCTCGTCGATGGACCCGTCGATCCGCAGCGTCCAGGCGGCGGAACTGGTCGGCGCCCACCTGCACGGGACCGCCCGATGACTCCGCCGGCCGGCGCCGAGGTCGCCGCGCTGGACCAGTCGGCCGCCCGCCGCCTGCTCGAACTCTGGAACGACCAGCAGTCCGCCTACGTGGCCCACCGCGACCTGCGGTTCGACGTGATGGCCGACGTGCTGCGGCTGCACTGCCCGGACGACCCCGCGATCCTCGATCTGGCCTGCGGCCCCGGTGCGATCAGCGACCGGATGCTGGCCCAGTTCCCCCGTGCCACCGCCGTCGCTGTCGACTACGACCCGATCCTGCTGGAGGTCGCGCGGCGTGCTGTGAACCGGTACAGCGCACGGGTCGAGGTCCACGACGTCGACCTGGTGGCCGACGGCTGGGAGCACGCTCTGACCGGACGGCGGATCGACGCCGTGCTCACCTCGACGGCACTGCACTGGCTGGCGCCGGAACAACTGCTGCGGGTCTACACCACAGTGGCGCGGCTGCTGCCCGCCGGTGGTGTGCTGCTCAACGCCGACCACCTCCGATACGACGAATCGGCGCCCACCCTGCGCGACATCGCCGGTCGGCACGACGCGCAGGTGCAGCAGGAGACATTCGCTGCCGGAGCGCTCACCTACTCCGCCTGGTACGCCGAGGCGGCCCGACACCCGGAACTGGCCGGGCTGGCAGCCCAGCGGGAACTGCGGTTCGCCGACCGGCCGCCGCAGGCCCCAGCGTCACTGGAATTCCACCTGGCTGCCCTTCGCACGGCAGGGTTCGCCGAGGTCGGCACCGTCTGGCAGTACCTGGACGACTACGTGGTGTTCGCCCGCCGATGAACCCGCGAGTCGCACGATCCCCAGTCTCGGCGAGCGGCCGGCGGGACTCGCCACCCCCTCCCGGCATCTCGAGAAATGGTCGGTACGTCCTTCCGTTGGCACTGCTCCTGCTACTGGCCACCATCGCGGCGGCGGTCAGCGTGGGCTCGGCCGATCTGCCGGTCGACAGCGTCCTACGCGCGGTGGCCAGCCATGTGGGCCTCCCGGTGCAGCCCCTACCGCCGTTGCCGGACAGCATCGTGTGGGATCTCCGGTTGCCCCGGGTGCTGTTGGCCGCGTTGGTCGGTGCCGGTCTGGCCGTGTGCGGGGCCGTCCTACAGGCGCTCACGCGTAACCCGCTGGCCGATCCGTTCCTGCTCGGTGTCTCGTCCGGCGCCTCCACCGGAGCGGTGGCGGTGCTGGTACTCGGCATCCGGATCGGCGCCGGCCCGGTCGACCTGACCACCGGCGCGTTCGTCGGCAGCATGGCCGCGTTCGGCGCGGTGCTGCTGCTGGCCGGCCGGCGGGCCGGCGAGCCGACCCGGATCGTTCTCGCCGGGGTGGCCGTCTCACAGCTCTTCAGCGCGGTGACCAGTCTGATCGTGATCTCCGACGCGCACACCCAGGACACCCGTAGCGTGACGTTCTGGTTGCTCGGCTCGCTGACGGCGGCCTCCTGGTCGTCGGTGACGCTGGGCGCGGTGGTTGTCGGCGTCGGCCTGCTGGTGTGCTGGACCAGTGCGACGGCGCTGGACGCGTTCGCGTTCGGCACCGATACCGCCCGCTCGCTCGGCTTCTCTCCCGGGCGCACCCGGCTGCTGCTGTTCACCGTCACCGCTCTGATGGCAGCCGCGCTGGTCGCGGCGAGCGGCGCCATCGGTTTCGTCGGGTTGACAGTGCCACACGCCGTGCGGTTCCTGTTCGGCTCCCGGCATCGCACGTTGCTGCCCGCCTGCGCGGTGATCGGCGCGATCTTCCTGATCTGGGCGGACACCGTGGCGCGGACCGTCTTCTCACCACAGGAACTGCCGGTGGGCGTGCTCACCGCCCTGCTCGGGGTGCCGGTGTTCGCGCTGGTCATGCGGCGCCGGACGGGTACGCCGTGATCGCGCCGGGCACCACCGGCCGGGGACTGGGCGGTGACCCTTCCCTGGCGGGAGCGTCGCCGGCGCGGCTGGAAGCGGACGGGATCGGGTGGGGCGTGGCCGGCGTACGGATCCTGGCCGGGGTGGCGCTCACCGCCGAACCGGGTGCCACTGTCGGGCTGCTCGGGCCGAACGGCTCCGGCAAGTCGACCCTGCTGCGGCTACTGGCCGGGCTGGCGCGGCCGGAGTCCGGGCGGGTGCTGCTCGACGGCGTCGCGGTGGACGCGATACCCCGGCGTGCGTTGGCTCGTCGGATCGCGGTGGTCACCCAACAGGTGGCCACCGACGTGGAGATGTCCGCACTGGAGGTGGTTCTGCTGGGCCGGACCCCGTACCGGCCACGCCTTGCCGGGGTCGGCGCCGCCGATCTGGACCTGGCGCGGCGCGCGCTCGCAGACGCCGGCCTGGCCGGGTTCGAGCAGCGGCGCTGGTCCAGCCTCTCCGGCGGTGAGCGGCAGCGGGTGGACCTGGCCCGCGCGCTGGTGCAGCAACCGGATCTGCTGCTGCTCGACGAGCCGACCAACCATCTGGACATCCGGCATCAGCTGGATCTGCTGCGGTTCCTCGCCGAGTCGGCCAGCACCGTCGTGGTGACCCTGCACGATCTCAATCTGGCCGCGCAGTACTGCGACCGGCTGGTGCTTCTGTTCGACGGGCGGGTGGTCGCGGCCGGCACACCCGTCGAGGTTCTCACCACCAGCCAAATAGAGCAGGTCTACCAGGTGCGTACGGACGTCGACATCACCGCTGACGGTCGGCCTCGGATCTGGTACCGCAGCCACGCGACGTAGGCGCCGACGGAGCTGACGAAGCGGGGGCCGATGCATCGCGGCACAGTGCCGTACTCCAAGCGGGAGGATGTCCGAGCACTGTTTGGTCCGTATACCGGGGGAGAAGATGACCATGGACCGCACCTTGGCCGAGATCCTGGAAGCGGCGGCGTACGGGCACTTCCCGCCACCGGACGGCGGGACCACTGTGGTGTCGCAGCCGAGCCGCCGCGACGCCGGAGTCATCGCCTTCACCGGACACTCGGTGGTGTTCACCGACGAAGATCCCCAGTGGGTACGTCGTACGTTGGCCACCCTCGACTGCGACTCCCTGGCGGCCACGATGAATCCGCGTTTCCTGGGTGCGCTGCTCGACCGCACCCGGCGCTGCATGGACACGATCGACCTGTTGACCGTCGCGAGTTGCCTTGCCGGGCCACCTCCGTTGCCGCTGACCGAACTGGCGGACGCCGGTCATCCTCGTGAGGTCAGGTCACGTCGGCGCCGTGACGACATCCGCGTCTGGGCCGCCGAGGGTGGGGGGTCGTGCTCGGCCGCGGCGTGGCCGGTCGTTGGGAGGCGGCGGTGGAGGTCGACGACGAGCGTCGCCACCGGGGCCTGGGGCGGGCGCTGGCCACGGCCGCCCGACATCTGGTGCCCGACGGCCAGCCGGTCTGGGCCCAGCAGGCCGCCGGCAACGCGCGCAGCGTGCGCGCCTTTCAGGCGGCGGGCTTTCGACCGGTGGGCGCCGAAGCGCTTCTTCTCCCGACGTAGGTATCGCTTCGGACCATCCGCACCTGCCACTGTGGGCCAAACCGTGATCGGCAGGAGGGTTTCCGAGATCACGACCGGGGGCATCCCGCGGATGAAGTCAGCCGCTCGTTACCCCTGATCGAGGAGAGCACCATGTCGGTCCAGGCATTTCTCTACGTTGTCGCCGTCATCCTGATCGTGCTCGCTGCTCTGCCGCTGCCCACGAGGGGTGTCTCGCTCGCGCTTCTGGGCGCCGCCTGCGCCCTGCTCGCCTACGCCTGGCCGGTGATCACCGACTGACCTTTCGTTAGTCGTCGTCGATGCGGCCGGTGGCCGGCAGCCAGAGCGTGATCGGGCTGCCCGACCACCGGCCGCGACTGTGTTTCGCTTGCTGAGTCTCTTTCACACGCGTAGGAAGAACACCACCCGTCGATCCGCCGTCCAGCGTCGAAGGAGATGCGTGTGACCACCTCCGGAGGGCTCCGTCTCACCGTGTCCGTGCTGGTGACGGCGGGCGCCGTCCTGCTCGGCACGGCGGCCCCCGCCGCACCGCCAACGACTCCCGCGCCGGCCGCGCACCCGTCCTGCGACCCGATCGACCCGACCGCCTGCCTGCTGCCGTTCCCGAACGACTACTTCACGGTGCCGGACCGGAGCAGCCCCACCGGCAAGCGGGTGCGGTTCGCCGCCGCCGCGATGCCCGCCAACGTGCAGGGGACCCCGATCGACCCGACGGAGTGGAACCGGCAGGACGGGTTCAGTCCGGGCTCACCGATCCTGGTGCGCGTACCCGGCCTCGACGCCGTGGCGAGCGGGATCGCGCCGGTCACCGACATCGGCCGCTCGCTGGCGTCGAACGCGCCGATCGTGCTGCTCAATGCCCGGACCGGCGAGCGCACGCCGTACTGGGCCGAGGTGGACGCGCACGCCGCCGGCCAGCCCGACCGGCAACTGCTGATCATCCGGCCGGCGGTGGCGCTGACCGAGGGCACCCGCTACGTCGTCGGCCTGCGCGGCCTGCGCGACGGCAACGGGGCGGTGATTCCGGCGCCGAAGGCGTTCACGGCGTACCTGACCGGTGCCGGCCTCACGCGGCGGGACGCTCGGGGGCAGCAGCTGAGGCGCATCGCCGCCGAGCTGAGCCGGGCCGGCGTCACGCGGCACAGTCTCTACCTGGCCTGGGACTTCACTGTGGCCAGCCGGCACGGGCTGACCGGGCGGATGGTGGCGGTCCGGGACGACGCGTTCGCCGACCTCGGCCGGGCCGCGCCGCCGGTCACCGTCACCCAGGTGACCGACTTTTCACCGGAGCAGGATCCGCTCATCGCCCGGCAGGTGACCGGCACCATCGGCGTACCGTCCTATCTGACCGGCGACGGCGGCCCCGGCTCCCGCCTGCACTACGGGCCGGCCGGCGGCGCCGGAACGCCGCCCACCCCGAATGCCCTGCCCACGCCGTCCGGCCCGACGCTGGCGGCCGACTTCGTCTGCAACATTCCGCGCAGCGCCTCGGCCGCGCGGCCGGCCCACCTCTCGCTCTACGGCCATGGACTGCTCGGCCGACCGACCGAGATCAACGCCGGCAACGTCAGGACGATGTCGAACACCCACAACTTCACCTTCTGCGCGACCAGTTGGATCGGCATGGCCGCTGCCGACGTTCCCTTCGTGGCCAACGCGTTCACCGACCTCAGCGTCTTCCCCGCTGTGGCGGACCGGTTGCAGCAGAGCTTCCTGAACTTCCTCTTCCTGGGTCGGGCGATGATCCACCCGGCGGGGTTCACCGCCCATCCGGCGTTCCGCGACGCCACCGCCCGGCCGCTGATCGATCGCGGCGGCGGGCTGCACTACGACGGCAACAGCCAGGGCGGCATCAACGGGGGTGCCCTGACCGCCATCGCCCAGGACTGGACCCGGTCGGTGCTCGGCGTACCGGCGATGAACTACTCGACACTGCTGCAACGCAGCGTGGACTTCGCGCCGTTCCAGACCGTGTTGGACGGCTACTACCCGGACACTGTCGACCAACAGTTGATCCTCGCGCTGCTGCAGATGTTGTGGGACCGGTCCGAGGCCAACGGGTACGCCCAGCACATGACCGACCGGCCGCTACCGCGCACCCCGGCGCACCAGGTGCTGATGCACGTGGCCTTCGGCGACCAGCAGGTCTCGCCCGCCGCGGCGGAGGTGCAGGCGCGCACCATCGGCGCGCGCCTGCACACTCCCGCGCTCGCCGGCGGCTGGTCACTGGACGTGCGGCCGTACTGGGGCATCACGCCGATCCGCCGCTACCCGTACACCGGCTCGGCGATCGTGATCTGGAACAGCGGCGCGGCGTACGCGCCGCCGCCGACCAACCTCGCCCCGGCCGGGCCGGAGTTCGGCGACGATCCGCACGAGTTCCCCCGCGCCCAGGCCGCAGCCCAGAAACAGAAGGCGGTCTTCCTGCTCACCGGCGAGGTCGTCGACGTCTGCGCGCGGACACCCTGCCCGTGACGCCGGGCCCGCCGGGACCACCATCCCGGCGGGCCGGCCCCGCGCTAGAACCGTGGCGTCATCCCCACGAGCAGCGCCTCGAGTACGCGATCGACGTACTCGTGGGTCAGCGGCTCCTGCGTGATGAGGAACTGGAAGTAGAGCGGGCCGGAAAGGATCGCCATGGCCACGTCCAGGTCGAAGTCGGATGAGATCTGCCCCCGCTGCTGTGCGCTCCGCAGCCGGGCGAGGGTCCGGTCCGCCTGCGGGCGGATGAAGCGTTCGTTGAGCGCGGCGGCGACCATCGGATCGTGCTGGGCCTCGCCGACCAGGGCCCGGTAGAGGGGGCCCAGTGGGGGCTGGCCCAGGAGGTCGACCGCCGCGTGGATCTGTTGGCGCAGGTCGGCCACGATGTCGCCGGAGTCGGGGTAGTCGAGTGCGGGTTCGCCGGAGTTGAGCACCGCGTCCAGGAACAGGGCGCCCTTGGACGGCCAGCGCCGGTAGACCGTGTGCTTGCCGACGCCGGAGCGGGCCGCGACCCCCTCGATACTGAGTTTGGCGTAACCGACCTCCTGCGCCAGCTCCAACGTCGTACGCATGATCGCGTTGGTCCGGTCGGTGGCCCTGGTGCGGCGGTCGTCGCTCATGCCGCCACTGTAACGGCACGGCACGTGCCGTTGACAATCCTCCGAGTGGGTGGCCAAACTGAGCGCAATCCACCAGCGGCACGGCACGTGCCGTACCAAAGCCTGACCGACCGAAGGGAAGCACCATGACCGAGACGCTGATCCGGAACGCCGACAGCGACCTGCACCCCCCGTCCGTACGGAGGTCGCCCAGCCGGCGATTCGACGTCGACCGCTGGCAGCGGCGGTTCGACGAGCTGCGCCACACGCACCACGTCCCCGGCGCGAGCCTGGCCGTGCTGCTCGACGGGCAGGTCCACGAGCTGGCGAGTGGGGTGCTGCACCGTGGCACCGACGTGGCGGTCACCCCGGACTCGGTGTTCCTGTCCGGCTCGATCGCGAAGGTCTACACCGCAACGCTCATCATGCGGCTCGCCGACCAGGGAAAGCTGGACCTCCACGCGCCGGTAGTGGACGTGCTGCCGGAGTTCGCCACCCCCGACGCCGAGGCGACCAGGACGATCACCGTTCGGCAGCTGCTGTCGCACACCGGCGGCGTGACAAACGACTTCAACTTCGACGGCGGCAGGGGTGACGACTGCCTCGCCCGATACGTCAGCGCCGCCCGACGGGTGGCGCTGGACTGCCCGCCCGGCACAGCCATCTCGTACGGCGGGCTCGGTTACATCGTCCTGGGCCGCGTCATTGAAAAGCTCACCGGCCTCACCTGGGACCAGGCGCTCAAGAGCCTCCTGTTCGAGCCGCTCGGCCTGGCACGCTCGATGACGCTGCCGGAGGAGGCCCTGCGCTTCCGCGTCGCCATGAGCCACCTGGGCGAGTCCGGTGGCTATCCCGACCCAGCCCCGTCCTGGGACCTGATGCCCCGCTCCATGGGGCCGGCGGGCAGGGTCATCGTCTCCGCCGGCGACATGGCCCGCTTCGCTCGGATGCACCTCGACGGCGGCCTCGCGCCCGACGGCTCCCGGGTGCTGTCCACCGAAGCTGTCGCCGCCATGCGACACCGCGCCGTCGACGTGCCCGACAAGTGGACGGTGAGCGCCGACGGGTGGGGTCTGGGTTGGACGCTCTACGACTGGAACGGCGTCCCCGGCTACGGCCACGACGGCGCGGCCATCGGTCAGTACGCCTACCTGCGCGTCGTCCCGCACGCGAACCTCGCAGTGGTCCTGATGACAAACGGCGGCGCGGCCCGACTGCTCTACGCCGACCTGTTCCGCGATCTGCTCTCCGAACTCGCCGACGTCACAATGCCCGCGCCGTTCGCCCCGGCCCCCGTGCCACCCCCGATCGACCTCGAACCGCTGCTCGGCACGTACCGGCGTGAGGGTGTCGTCCTGACCGTCTCCCGCACCGACGACGGCACACCGCACCTGCGGTACGAGTTCGTCGACGACATGGCAGGCATGTCGCCGCCCCTGGAGATGGACCTCGAACCGGTCACCGCAACGGTCTTCGCCGCCTCCGGCGCGGGACCGTCGTTCAGCGAGGACTACATGCCGGTGGTCTTCTCCACCCTCACCAACGGCACTCGGGTCTGCTACGTGGGCATGCGCGCCACGCCCAAGGTCGCCTGAAAGCCCGCGGGGCGCGCTGGCCGGGCCAGCGCCCCGCCGGAAACGAGGGCAAGAACTACCAGCGATCCGGCGCCACTAATACCGCGCCATCGCGCTCTCCTGAGTACCGCACCCACCGCGCCGCCCGCCGCAGATCTGCGGCGGGCGGCGCGCTCGCGGGTACGACACCGGCTACGCCGGCGGCTCGACCGCCTCGACGAGCAGTTCGAGCACATGCCGGTACGGCTGACCGGTGGCCCGGCTCATGCCCATCTCGCAGGTGCGGTTGCAGGAGGCGTACGCGTCGTGGTCGCGCTCGTTGATCTCGGCGGCCTGCGCCGCTGTGGCGCCGGCAGTGACCTCGGGGTGCAGCAGCCCACGGTCACCGGCAAAGGCACAGCAGCCCCAACTGTCCGGCACGGTGACGGTGTCGGCGACCGCCCCGGCCACCGCGCGCAGGTCGTCGATGCCGCCCAGGTGCACTGTGGAGCAGGTGGGGTGCAGGGCCAGCGAGCCCAGTCGCCGGGGCTGCGGCAGCGCCGGCAGGAGGTGCTCGGCGGTGAAGGTCACGCTGTCGACGAAGCGCAGCGCGCCGTAGCGTGCCCGGTCATCCTCGGCCAGCGCGGCGGTCAGTTGCGTCAGCCCGTGCGTGCACGACGACGCGTCGCACACGACGGGCAGGCGGCCCTCGTCGCTGGCCGCCCAGAGCGCGGCCAGGGTCCGCTCGGCCATCTCTCGGTGACCGGCGGGGTAGCCCTTTGACTGCCACGGGGTTCCGCAGCACAGGCCCGCCGTGCCAGTCGGCACGACGAGCGGCACCCCCGCCAGTTCGCAGAGGCGCAGGAACGCCGCCGCCGAACCGCCGGACGAGCCGTCCTCGGGTGCGAAGAGGCTGCCGACACAGGCCGCGAAGAACACCGCCTGGGCGTCCGGCGCTCTGCGCGGGGTGGGGCGGGGCGCGCCGGCGCGCGGCATGTCGTCGCTCCACAGCGGCACGAGTTCGGTGGCGCCGAGCCCGCGGATCGCCGTGGTGGCGGCGCGGGTGACCGGCGTCGGCACGGCGTGCGCGGCGGTCAGCCCCACCCGGACGCCCGTCACGGCGGCCTGCCAGTGCCGGGCGGCGGTGCGGGCGGTGCGCTGGGCGCGAGGGCTGTGCCGCTCGGCGCGCAGCCGTTTCATCGCCGCGCCGGTGTCGATGCCGACCGGGCAGGCGGTGACGCAGAGGCTGTCCGCGGCGCAACTGTCCACTGCGGCGTACTCGTAGTCTGCTGTCAGCTCCCGGCGGCGCTCCTCGTCGCCGGCGGCGGTGGCGAGGGCGATCTGCCGTTGCAGGACGATGCGCTGCCGGGGCGTGGTGGTGACGTCGGCGGTGGGGCAGACCGGCTCGCAGTAGCCACACTCGACGCAGGCGTCCAGCTCGGGGTCGACAGTCGGGACGGCCTTGAGCTGCCGCAGGTGCACTGTCGGGTCGTCGTTGAGCAGCACACCGGGGTTGAGCAGGCCGCTCGGGTCGCACAACCGCTTGAGGTCGCGCATCACGTCGTACAGCTCGTCGCCGTACTGCCGGCGGACGAAGGGTGCCATGGCCCGGCCGGTGCCGTGCTCCGCCTTGAGTGTTCCCCCCTCGGCGAGCACCAGGTCGACCATGTCGTCGGTGAACCGGGCGTAGCGGTCGATCTCGGCCGCTGTGTCGAAGGACTGGGTCAGCATGAAGTGCAGGTTGCCGTCGCGGGCGTGTCCGAAGATCACCGCGTCCGGGTAGCCGTGCCTGTCGAACAGGCGGATCAGACCGTCGCAGGTGCCGGTCAGGCGCGGCATAGGCACCGCGACGTCCTCCAACAGGGCCGTGGTGCCGGGCGGGCGGGCCCCGGCGACGGCGGTGTAGAGGCCCTTGCGCAGGTGCCAGAGGTTGGCCCGTTCGCGCGGGTCGCGGGTCAGCTCGGTGCCGGTGACGGCCGGCAGCCGGTCGAGCACGGGCCGGGCGTCGGCCAGCGTCGCGGCCAACTGCTCCGCGCTGTCCTCGGCGAACTCCACAAGCAGTCCGGCGTGGCCGGTGACCGTCAACCCGCGCAGGGCCGCGCTGGCGCCCGGATCGCGCTGGCTGACCCGTAGCGCGGCCGCGTCGAGCAGCTCGGCGGTACGGGCGCCGGCGGCGAGCAGGGCCGGCAGCGCGTCGGTGGCGTCGGTGAGGCCGGGAAGGATCAGCAGGCCGGTGGCGGCGTGGTCGTGGATCTCGACGGTACGGAAGACGGCCTCGGCCACGAAGCCGAGCGTGCCCTCACTGCCGATCATCAGGTGGGCGAGCATCTCGACCGGGGTGCTGTGGTCGAGCAGCGAGTTCAGCCCGTACCCCATGGTGTTCTTCATCGCGAACAGCCGCTCGATGGTGGCGCGTGACCCCGGCGTCGATCGCACCCGGTCGCGCAGGCGCAGCAGCCCGGCGTGCAGCTCGGGCTCGTCGGCCCGCAGCCGGTCGTCGGCGTCGCGGGCGCCGGAGTCGACGACGGTGCCGGACGGGAGCACGAAGCGCAGCGACTCCATGGTGCGGTACGCGTTGTCGGTGGTGCCGCAGGTCATCCCGCTGGAATTGTTTGCCACCATGCCGCCCACAGTGCAGGCGGCCTCGCTGGCCGGGTCCGGGCCGAGCCGGCGTCGGTAGCGGGCCAGCCGGGCGTTGGCCTGCCGGATCGTCAGGCCCGGCTGGAGCCGGATGCGGCGGCCGTCGTCGAGGACCTCGGCGTGCCGCCAGTCGGTGCGGACGTCGACAAGCACGCCCGCGCCGCCGGCCTGCCCGGCGAGGCTGGTGCCGCCGCCGCGCAGGGTCAGCGGCACGCCGGCCTCCCGGGCGCCGGCCATCAGCGCCCCCACCTCGGCGGCCGAGGCGGCGCGCACCACTGCCTGCGGCTCGAAGAGGTACGGCGAGGCGTCGTGCGCCGCCGCCAGCCTTCGGGGCAGCTCGGCGCTGGCCCGGCTCGGATCATCGAGGCGCGAGCGCAGCAGCTCGGCGACCTCGCGGGCGCGAGCGCCGGCCGCGGTCGGCGCGGGTACGGCGGTGCTCATGGGCGATCCTCCCAGGAGGGTGGTCAGTCGACCACCGGAGACTCGGCGATCAGCAGTCGGCGGGGCGGGGTGCTGGCCGGTGCCGGCAGCCGTAGCGGCTGCCGGCCGGGGGTGATGCTGCCGAGCACCGAGGCGTGTCGCGCGCCGGTGCCCGAGGGCAGGGTGCCCGGCAGCCCGTGCACTGTCAGGTAGCCGAGCAGCGCGAAGGCCAGCGCCTCCTTGGCGTCCGACGCGATGCCCAGGTCGTCGCTGGAGGACAGCTCGACGCCGGGCAGCTCGTCGGCGATCATGCGCATCAGCGTCGGGTTGTGGGCGCCGCCGCCGGAGACGACGAGTCGGGTGACGCCGTGGTCGCGGCAGGCGCCGGCCACAGTGACCGCCGTCAGTCGGGTGAGCGTGGCCAACACGTCCCGCGGGTCCGGTGTGGGCGCGTCGGCGAGGGCGGCGAGCAGGTAGGGCAGGTGGAACAGCTCCTTCCCGGTGCTCTTCGGGCCGGGCAGCCGGTAGTACGGCTCGTCGAGCAGCCGCCGCAGCAGGTCCGGGTTCACCTGCCCGGCGGCGGCGCCGCGCCCGTCCCGGTCGTACTCCTCGGTGCCGCCGCTGAAGTGGCGGGCGGCGGCGTCGAGGAGCGCGTTAGCCGGACCGGTGTCGAAGGCGAGCGGGTCCGCGTCCGGCGCGACGACGGTGATGTTGGCGATGCCACCCAGGTTCAGCGCGGCCGGGACGCCGGGCAGGCCACCCAGCAGCAGCGCGTCGAAGAGGGCGACCAGGGGAGCGCCCTGGCCGCCGGCGGCCACGTCGCGGCTGCGCAGGTCGGCGACGACCGCAAGGCCGGTGGCCTCCGCTATCCAGGCCGGCTGACCCAGCTGGAGGGTGCCCCGAACCGTGCCGTCCTCGACCCAGTGGTGCATGGTCTGCCCGTGCGAGACGACCAGGTCGGCACTGCCGTCGCACAGCTCGGCGAGGGCCCGCACGCCGGCCTCGGCGAAGGCCTGGCCGATGCCGGTGTCCAGCACGCAGATCGCCTCGGTGGTGGTCGCCCCGGGTGGCAGGGCCGCGGCGATCTGCGTGCGCAACTCGTCGGAGTACGGGTGGCTGAGCCGGCCCAGCGGTCGCATCCGCAGTGTGTCGCCGCTCATTTCGAACTCGGCCGCGGCGGCTTCGATGCCGTCGTAGGAGGTTCCGGACATCAGGCCGATCACGCGCATCACGTTCTCCTTCACGCCCGGCCGGCTGGCGTCGCCGCCGCGTCGTCGTCGATCTCGTCGCGACGTCCATGGTCGTACGGTGTCTCCGGGGCCGGGTGGAACCGGCTGGACACCGCGCCGACGACCAGGGTGATCAGGACGCCGATCGGGACCAGCCACTGCGCGGCGATGGCGGTGGCGGTGGTCGTCCCGGCGGTCGTCACATCGATCTTCACGTAGCGGACGATGTAGGTCATCACTGCCACGGTGACCAGGAAGGCGATCACCGCGTCGACCTGGTTGGCCCGCTTGACGAGACGGCCGAGCAGGAAGGCGCCGAGCAGCGCCCCGTAGGTGTAGCCGGCGATGGTCAAACCGGTCAGGTAGACGTTTCCGGTGCTGGAGCTGAACGCGCAGGCGAAGACCGCCATCAGCACCGCCCAGACCAGGGTCATCACCCGGGCGAGGCGGAGCATCGCGTCGTCGGATGGGACCTTGCGGAAGAAGCTGTGGATGAAGTCCGCGACCGTGGAGTTCGACATCGAGTTCAGCGCCGAGGAGAGCGAGCCCATGGCGGCGCCGAGGATGCCGGCCACCAGCAGACCCGAGATGCCCACCGGCAGGGCGTGCAGGATGAAGCTCGGGTAGAGGTTGTCGCTGCTGGCCAGGCCGAGTTCCTTGAAGGTCTGACCCTTGTTGTACGACCACAGCAGCGCGCCGACCAGGGAGAACGCCGCGAACTGGATCACCACGAAGATGCCCGAGGAGATCATGGCCTTCTGCCCCTCGCGCAGCGTGCGGGTCGACAGGATGCGCTGCACGATCAGCTGGTCCGACCCGTGGCTGGCCATCGCGAAGATCGCGCCACCGATGATCGCGGTCGGCAGGGCGAACGGGCTGGTGAGCACGTGCGAGAGGGCGAAGTTGGTGTCGAAGAGCTGGAACTTGCCGGCGTCCAGCGCCTGCGAGTAGCCGTCGAAGCCGACGGCGTGGCTGAGCACGGCGATGGCGAGGATCGCCCCGCCCAGGTACAGCCCCATCTGGATGGCGTCGGTCCAGATGACCGCTTTGATGCCACCGAGGTAGGTGTAGACCACAGTGATGAGCGTCAGGACGACGATGATGGCCTGGTAGCCGACGTTCAGCCCGAACTCGTCGAGAAGAAGCTT
Source organism: Micromonospora hortensis (assembly GCF_022230935.1). NCBI lineage: Bacteria > Bacillati > Actinomycetota > Actinomycetes > Micromonosporales > Micromonosporaceae > Micromonospora > Micromonospora hortensis. The sequence goes on along the minus strand of NZ_JAKKFE010000012.1, from coordinate 248,585 downwards.
GATGGGGATGGCCGAGGCGAACAGCCGTACACCCTCGGCGAGCAGGCGGGTGAAGACGAACGTCACCGACGCGAGCCCTTGGAGTTTCAGGCCAAACCGCTCACCGAGGTACTGGTAGGCGCTGACGAACCCACCCCGCTTGTAGAGCGGGATGAGCACCGCGGCCACGACGACCCGACCGATGACGTAGCCCAGGGCCAGCTCGACGTTGCCGAAGCCCTGACCGCTGTAGGCGCCGCCGGGAACACTGATCACGGTCAGGACGCTGGTCTCAGTGGCGACCACGGAGAACGAGACGGTCCACCAGGGCAGTCGACCCTCGCCCACGAAGTAGTCCTTGGCGGACTTCTGTTTACCGGACAGGCGTAGTCCGACGTAGGCGATCACCACGAGGTACAGCACGATCACGACGAGGTCGAGTTGACGCACGGCTCGCTCCCAACCAGCGGTTGTCAATAAGTGACGTTGGGCCAGCCTAGCGCGAAACTTTTTGCCACTGCCCGTCCGGGCTGGTTACGCTGTGGTTTCAGCCTGCTGATACGGGGACTGTTCGCAGCTGCGCCCTCGGCCTGGCCGCGGCGGCCGGTCGCGAGGACACGCTCGACGGCGAGCCGCCGGGCCACCGGAGGCCCTCTCCCCGCCGGCCGGCGACTGCACACCAGCGAGAGGAACGAGCACCCCGTGGACCTCAGCACCCTCGGCACCGAGACCCGCAACGACAAGACCGGCGACCTCGACCTGATGTCTCCCACCGAGTTGCTTCTCGCGATGAACGACGAGGACCAGACGGTCGCCGACGCCGTCCGCCGGGCCGTGCCGGACATCGCCGCCGCCGTCGACGTCATAGTGGCGTCGCTCCGTCAGGGCGGACGGCTGATCTACCTCGGCGCCGGCACCAGCGGCCGGATCGGCATGCTCGACGCCGTCGAGATCCCACCCACCTTCGGTACGACGCCCGAGCGGGTCATCGGTCTGCTCGCCGGCGGGGCACGAGCCTTCGGCGTCGCCGTCGAGGGCGCGGAGGACGACCCGACCCGCGCCGTCGCCGACCTGGACGCCGTCGGCCTGACCGCCCGCGACACTGTGGTCGGGCTCGCCGCCAGCGGCCGTACCCCGTACGTGGTCGGTGGGTTGGATCACGCCCGCGCGCTCGGCGCGGCGACCGTCTCGGTGGCCTGCAACACCGACGCGGTGACCAGCCGGCACGCCGACGTCGCCATCGAGGTGCCCACCGGCCCCGAGGTGCTCACCGGCTCCACCCGGCTCAAGGCCGGCACCGCCGAGAAGCTGGTCTGCAACATGCTCTCGACTGCCACGATGGCACGGCTCGGCAAGGTGTACGGCAACCTGATGGTGGACATGAACGCCACGAACGAGAAGCTCGTCGACCGGGCGCGGCGGATCGTCGCCGAGGCCGCCGACACCGACCTCGACACGGCCGCGCGGGCGCTCGCGGCGGCGAACGGGCACGCCAAGACGGCCATCGTGCTGCTGCTGGCGAACTGCACCGCCGAGGAGGCCGCCGCCCGGCTGCGCGCCGCCGACGACGACGTCCGGGCGGCCGTCGCTGCCTGACCCGGGGATTCGCCGGGGCGTCGTGACCGGGCCGGGGCAGCGGTAGCTCGTTGCCCGGCTCGGGTCAGTCCTCCAGGTCGAACGCGAAGGTGCCCGCCTCGATGCGGTCGATGAGCTGGCTGACATCGTCGGCTTGCCGGATGGCGGTGTCCCACCCGCCACTGGCGATGTCGACAAGCAGCACCGGGGCGGGGTCACTGCGCAGGTCGAGGACGAGCTGTTCCCTGGAGCCGTCACCGCCGATGATCGCGATACCGGGGTGCGCGGCGGTGGCCTGGTCCCATGCCTCATGCAGCTCGAGCATCTCGCGTGGGGAATTGAGCCACACGTACGCCTCGGTGGCCATCCAACCCCGCCGGAACCACGACTCGCCCCGCAGGTAGGTGCGCCACGCCTCGGGCAGCGCTCGCCCCAGGGCCTCCTCCGCGTCGGTGAACTCCTCGTCGTCGACTGCCCCCCGATACTCGGCCTCGGCGGTGATCGCGCCGGCGATGTTGGCGTTGAAGTCGTCGAGTTCCTCGGCGGGAATCCAGTACTCCAGCACATCGCGACCACCGGCCTGCTGAACCTCGTAGCGGTCCAGGTAGGAACGTCGCACGTCGAACCGGGTCACGTAACCGACGCCTTTGGCGGGGACGTTCCACTCGCGGGCGATCTTCGTGGCGTACCAGCGGTTGAGCACGGGGTAGAAGATCGGCTGGTCGGGAAGGCGTGGTGGCCAAGCCCGCCAGCCGGCCGCCGCCACGAGGTCGAGTTCGGCCTGCCCGGTGGGCCGCCACAGCGTGATCGTGTCGGAGGTGCCGATGGTCTGCTCCCTGTCAGTCCCGTTGATGGCGGCATGATGCCACCGCCCGACATTCTGCCCTCTCGGCCCCGACACTTCGCCGATGAGCGCGACGCCGTGGACGACGGCAGATTGCTACTTCGACGAAGCGCCCCGTCCATAGCGGACGGGGCGCTTTCTGGTGTCAGTCGAGCTGTGGGTCCGGAACCGTTCGGTCCTCGTCCGCGACGCCGTCGGGGGAGCTGGCCAGCTCGATCCGGGGGGACCGATCCGGCGGGAGGTGGGCGAAGTCGGCGATGACGACGACATCCACCTCCCCGTCGATCATCGTCTGCTCGACGGTCTCCCAGGGTGCCCGCATGATTCCTGCGAATCGGTAGGAGTGTTCGCGAAGGTGGCTGAGACACCTCGCGACGGCGGGCTCCGACGGCTCGATGTGGGCGGGGATCCAGATAACGGCGATTTCCATGAACCTCTCCTGATCAACGTCGTGGACGCGAGTGGGTGATCAGGAGGTGTCGGGGCGGGGGAGGACCCCGCTCGACGGGACGGCTGGTAGCGCGCCTGTCGACGGCGGTGACGGTAAGACCTGGCCGCAGCGGCGACATGGGCGGCGAAACTTCGGCTGTTGACGTGGGTGGATCAGCGCCGCCGCCGCCGACGCCGGTCGGTGCGGACGCGAGCGCCAGCACGAACGCCGGTGGCCCCGGTGCGGGACGGACGGGCGGGTTGGGCCGCTGTCCGGTGACGGCGGTCATCGTCGCCCGTGCCTGCGCCCACGCGTGACCATCGGACGTGCCACGAGCGCCGCTTCGGGTCGCCGTCGCCGGTACACGCGTCGACGGTGCCGGCGATGGCGGTGAGGCTATCCGTGCCTTCGGGGATGCCGAGGGCGCGGGTGTGGCCTGCGGCGACGGTGTGCCGGCCGGCCGACTTGGCCGGGTGGTGGAGGGCTCGGCCGACGGCGTCGGCAGCGGAACGGCCGACGGCAGGGGCAGCGGGTCCGTCGACGGCAGGGGCAGGGGCAGGGGCAGGGAGACGGCAGCGGTCGGCAGGGGCAAAGGGACGGTCAGCCGCACCTCGACGAGGTCGGCCACCGAAACCGTGATGGCCTCCGGCGAGGTGGCGACCTCCACCAGCGGGAGCCGCGACGGCGATGGGGTGTCGGCGTGGGCAGGGTTGGCGCCCAGAGCCGCGCCGAGCGCCACCGCGCCGAGCGCCACCGGGGGGAGGCTGTGCCTCAGCCGCATCAGAGGGAGGCCGCCGGCAGCGCGGTCGCCAGGCCTGCCAGGTCCGGCTCACCGGTGCGGTGCCGCCGGCCGAGCTGTTGACCCTCGCACCCTGCCGTTCCCTCCATGTGCGGGTTCTTGCCCCGGGGGACCGGGGGCTACACCTTCTGTCGATATCTCCGGTGAACGATGTGGACGGACCGGGAGCGCACCCGATCGGGTCACACCCTCGCCTCGGCGGGTGTCGGCGTGGGGTCGAGCGGCAGGTCGCGCAGTCGGCGGATCGGCGTCGACAGGTAGATGATCGGGGACAACACGGTGAGCCCCCCGAAGATCAACAGGGTGGTTCGCGCGCCGAGTGGCCCGGCCAGGATGCCGGCGAGCAGGCCGCCGAGCGGGATGGCGCCCCAGGACACGAACTTGACAGTGGCGATCACCCGGGACAGCAGTTCCGGTGGGCTGGCGAGCATCCGGTAGGTGCGGGTGGTCACGCTGAGCACCACAGTGGAACTCGCGAAGATGAGGTTTCCGACCGCGAAGGCCAGGAACGCGGCGGTGCCGGTGCCCAGGGGGATGATGAGCGCGCCGACCACGCCGACGAAGGCCGCGATGATCAGGCCGCGTGCGGTGCCGAACCGATCGGTGAAGCGGGTCGTCAACGCCGCGCCGATGAGCGCGCCGAGGCCGTCGGCGGCGATCAACAGCCCGACCATGAGCGGCGACGCGTGCAGCTCACGCACCAGGTAGAAGGGGAACAGGGCGAGCATGGCGCCGTTGACGAAGTTCGTCGCGGTGGCGTCCCACATGGCCGGTCCGATGATCGGGTGCCGAAGCACGAAGTGCCAGCCCTCGCGGATCATCGTGATCATCGGCGGCCGCTCGGCCGGTCGCTGCACCCGCCGGGCCGGCAGGGTGCGCAGCAGCACGGCGGAGAGCAGGTAGCTGACGGCGTCCACGAACAGCGTCGGCACCGCACCCAGCACCTGCACGGCGAGACCGCCCAGGGATGGCCCGCCCAGCGCGGTGGCGGCGTGTGTGCCCGAGGTGAGGCTGTTGCGGGCCTGTAACTGCGCGGGCGGCACGATCTCCGGCAGGAAGGTCTGGTTCGCCACGTCGAACAGCACATTGGCGAAGCTCACCACCAGGGCGACCGCGACCAGCTGGGCCACCGTCAGCATGTCGTACCACCAGGCCAGCGGGACCGACGCGATGGCGAGGGCCCGGACCAGATCCAGGACGACCTGCATGCCGCGCAGCGGCAGGCGCTGCACGATCACGCCCGCCGGCAGGCTGATCAGAAGGTACGCCAGGTAGCCCGCCGCCGTGATCAGACCCATTTCGAACGCCGACGCGTGGAGCACTGTCAGCGCGGTCAGCGGCAGGGCCAGTGTGCCGACCGCCGAGCCGAGTTGGCTCGTCGTGCCGGCGACCCACCATCGCCAGAACGCAGTAAGTCCCATAATGGAACTCACTATAGGGGCGCGCGGGAGACGGCGTCGACCCCGCCGATGCGGGCTGACCGAGAACCCGCTGCCTATCCCGCTCTGCGCACCATTTCGCCGATCCAGGTGGGCGCGAACGGAGACGTGCAGCCGGGGGAGGTGGGGTAGTCCTTCAGCACCTCAAGGCGTTCGCCGATGGCGATCGCCCGAGCGCGGTGTTCGGCGTGCTCGATGCCGATCTGCGCCAGGCAGTGGTTCATCGCCCACTGCAGGCGATCCGGCGCGTCCTTCATCTCGGTCTCGATCACATCGAGCAACCCCGGAAGGTCGAGACCCTCGGGTTTCTTCGTCACACGTTCGGTGGTCAGCGCCCAGCCGGCACTCGCGACCACGGCATCGGGGTCGGCGAACCAGGCCCGCCGCAGATTTTCGGAGTGCGGGCTCTTCTTCACCACGTAATTCACGAGCCAGTCGTGCACCTTCGGGGTGCGCGCCTCGCGCACCATGACGTCCAACTCGTCCCGCTCGAACGCCTTGGGACGGCAGATCAGAACTGCCAGCAGCCGCGCCGAGGCATCGCCCGTCGACCAGAGTTGGCGCGCGAGGTCGTGCTGCGTCTTCAGCCGCTTCGCGAGCGCGCGAAGCGCGCCGAGGTGCACCGCATGATCGTCACCGTGTCTGGCGTTCACCTCCCGTGCCTTCGGGTCCTCCAACTCGGCCAGCTCGGCCATCACCTCGGCCACCGTCTCAGTCGACGTCGTCGCAGCCACCACAGCCTCCTTCCCGTCGGGTTGGTGCACCTTACGGCGACGGTGGGACACCGGACGCCCGGCGCGGCCCCGACCGACACGTTCAGCAGGCCGGGCGCAAGCCGTCGGGCCGAACGTTTCACACTCGCGTAACGGGTATCCAGGCGTACCAGTGCGACCGGCGGTGAACAGCTTCACGGAGTGAGGGGGCACCTGTCATGCCTGATCCACAGCCCACCATCGTGCTCGTGCACGGTGCGTTCGCCGAGTCGGCGAGCTGGAACGGTGTGCTCGAGCGGCTGGGCGCCGCGTACGACTCGGTGGCCGTCGCGAACCCGCTGCGGAGCGTCGCGGGCGATGCCGCGTACGTGCGGGATGTCGTCAGCGGGATCGGCGGTCCTGTCGTCCTCGTCGGCCACTCGTACGGCGGCATGGTGATCACGCAGGCCGCGGCCGGCGACACCTCGGTGCGGGCCCTCGTGTACGTCAACGCCTTCGCTCCGGACACGGGAGAGTCGGCAATGACGCTGTCGGCGAAGTTCCCCGGCAGCACGCTCGCCGACACGCTGGTGCAGTACCCGCTGTCGAGCGGTGGGAACGAGGTGGCGATCGGCCAGGACCAGTACCACGCGCAGTTCTGCGCGGACTCGTCGGACGACGTGGCCGCGCTGATGGCCCGGACCCAGCGGCCGATCACCGAAGAAGGCCTGGGCGGCAAGCTCACCGGCGACCCCGCCTGGCGGTCGCTGCCCAGTTGGTTCGTGTTCGGGGACGCTGACAAGAACATCCCCGCCGACGTGCACCGGTTCATGGCCGAGCGGGCCAACCCCCGGGGGCAGCGCGAGGTCGTCGGCGGCTCCCACGCGATGGCTGTGGCCCGGCCGAGCGAGGTCGCCGAGACCATCATCGAGGCGGTTCGGGGCGTGAGCTGACGGTCCGGCCGGACAACTGGCGGTGGGCCGACGACGACAGGTCGCCGGCCCACCACCGCCTTTGGCTAGCGAACCCGTAGCTGCTGGTGGACCGCTGCGGTGGGGGCGTGGACCCTGTCGCCGGAGTAGGCGACGTGCACCGGGTACACCCCTGCGGGCAGCCCGCCGGTCGGCAGTTCGACGACGGCCGCACCACCACGGAGCGGAACGACCTGGGTGGTGCCGCCGAAGGTGACGGCGACCTCGCCGGTCACCTTCGGAGCCTTGCGGTGCGGAGACTGTGCCCGTACGTCGACGGTCAGCGTGAACGTGCCACCGCTGACGACCGAGGCCGGCGTGGCCTTCGCCTGCACCGCGACCCGTGCCGGGCCCGGAGGCGTCAGTGTGACCTCAGCCCAGCGTGACTGTGTCGGATCGACCACCGACGTCGCCACGACGGTGAGCGACGACGCGGTCTCCGCGGCGGCGACCGACAGCAGACCCGCCGCGGAGATGGTGGTGCCGGTGGAGGTCGCTCCCTGGACCGACCACGTCACCGCCGGGCTGACACCCTCGTTGGTCCTCACCTGGGCGGTGAACTGCCTGGCCCAGTTCCAGCCCTTCGTCAGGTTCACCGTCGCCGGCGTCACCGACACGGAGTCCACCCCCGACCACAGGTGATCCCGGGCGAAGATCGTGAACAGCTGGCCCGCCGTCATTCCGTCGTGCGCGCCGGGGACCTGGGTCGTCGCGGCGGCGTATCCCCTGGCCCGGAAGTTGTTCGCGATGGCGTTCTGGGCGTTGAGGTTGCCCTCGAAGATGCCATTGCCGAGGAAGACGGACAGGTTGTCGTCCCCGACCGCGTTCGCGATGGTGTCGTAGTCCTGCGTGGTGAGCGACGGATTGCCGGAGAAGTGTCCGTAGAACGCGAAGGTGGTCGGGTAGTTCCTGATGACGACGCCGCCCGTCATCCCGCCGTACGAGAACCCGGCGTAGGCCCGCCCGGAGCGCTCGGTCGAGACGTTGTAGCTGCTCTCGATGAGGGGCAGGATCGTCTGGACCAGGTTGTTTGCCGCGTTGGTCTGGTTGTAGGACGCGAAGCCGAGGCCGGTGCCCGTGAAGTGGTTGCCCATCGTGACGACCACCGTTGGCTCGATCTCGCCCCTGGCCGTCATGTTGTCCAGGATGTTCGGGACGTTCGCGGGGACCATGAAATCGGTCTCGTCGCCGAAGATGCCGTGGGCGAGGTACGCGACCTTGTACGGCTTCGCGCGGTTGGCGTCGTAGGTGGCCGGCAGGTAGACGCCGAGGTAGTGGCCGCTGTCGCCCAGGATCGTGGTGTACGGGACGTACCGGACGGTTCCCCGCTTCGCGCGGTCGACCACGGGCAACTCGTAGTCCGCACGCGCCTTCAGCACCGGGTCGTCCTGCTTCTTGGCGTACGGCACGTGCACGGCGTCGAGCACGTCGTTGTTCCTGACCCGGAACGAGGAGTCGCCCGGCGGCCGGGGGTTCGTCGAGGCGGGGTCCCAGATGCGCTTGTTCTCCCAGCCCCGCGTCGGGTCCCAGACCCGGTACCAGTAGCTGAGACCTCCGGCGTGCAGCGGGACCGAGACCGACCAGTTCCCCTTCGGGTCCCTGGTCATCTCTCGGAGGAACTCGGTGCCGCCCGCGTGGTAGCGCCCCGGCTGCCACTCTTCCGGCTGGTAGCGCGTGGTGCCGGTGTTGACGTCGAGCAGGGTCAGGTCTCCGGCGAGGCGGACCTGGGTGGCGTGGGGATTGCGGTAGACGAAGGTGACTGTTTGTCCGGTCGGTGAGGTGCGGTCCGCCTTGACCGTCGCACCGGGCACTGGTGCGGGCCTGCCGGCGGCGGCAGCCGGCGTGGGGACGGCGGCCCCCGCTCCGAGTGCCGTGAGCGCGAGAATCGAGATCGCAAGCCGGAGCCTGCGTCTTCCGGTCGTTTCCCTCATGCGCGAAGACTCCTTTGTGGTGGTCGCTCGTCGCGGTCTGGTCCGGTGCGGGGAGTTGAGGGCTTCGATGGTCGCTAAATCGAATTAGCATCGGGAGTGTGGCTGGCTGAAGCTTTCGATGTCAAGGGTGTCCAGGGCCGAGGCCGGCCAGCGCCTCGATGGGTGCACCACCTGCGGCCTGCGGGTTTTCCCAGCTGACCGGCGCTCGGATGGCAAGGTGAGGGCCATGGACAGGAAGCACGTCGCGGATTGGCTGGCCACCTACGAGCGACTCTGGCGGACCCCGGGCACCGACGCGCTGGTCACGCTCTTCACCGAGGACGCGAGCTACCAGCAGGGGCCGTACTGGACGCCCGTCGTCGGCCTGCCGGCCATCGCCCGGATGTGGGAGAAGCAGCGCAAGGGCCCCGACGAGGTGTTCCAGCTGACCACGAAGATCGTCGCGGTCGAGGGTGACACCGCCGTGTCGTGCCAGGAGGTCCGCTACGGCGACCCGGTCGACCAGGAGTACCGCGACCTGTGGGTCATGCGATTCGCTGACGACGGGCGGTGCCGCTCATTCGAGGAGTGGCCGTTCTGGCCGGGACAGCAGCCCGCCGACCCGCCCGACGGCTCCTGACCGGAAACGGTTGCGGCGACGCCCCAGCCGACGGGGTAGGGGACCTGACCGACGCTCCGTCGGACCGGTCGCACCACCTGCCGTGAGCTGGGGCGTCACCGTGATGACGTCGACCCGTCAGACCGGGGCGGCCGGGCAGCTAGCGCCGACCGGCGGTGTGCTTCTGGTGATGAAGTACCGCTCCACCTGACGACGGGTGCACTCGGTCCGTGGGTAGCTGGCGTGGCCCGACCCCTCGTAGGTGACGAGGTGGCCACGGCTGCCGAGCTGGCGTACCACCCGCTGGGCCCCGTCGTACGGGGTGGCCGGGTCGTACCGCCCGTTGAGCACCAGCAGCGGCGCGCTCGTCCGGACCCGCAGCCGATGTTGTGGGTTGTTCGCCGTCCAGCCCAGGCAGATCGCGGCGAAGCGGACTGCCAACGGGGAGGCCCGCAGGTGCGGTGCCGTGGCGCGGGACAGGTCGAGGTACCGGTTCCAGTCGGCGAACCCGTCGACGGGCAGCGACCAGTCCTGGCAGAACGCCGGCAGGGCGTACTCGGTCAGGGTCTCGTCGCCGTCGACCGGCACCATCGGGGACGCGAGTGCGGCGGCCTCGCCCCGCTCCAGCGCGAGCAGCATGTTCGCGAGATCGGCCCAGGTCGCGTCGAAGAAGTTGACGACTGTCGCGAACCCAAGCTCGAACCAGGTCAGCGGGGCGCCGGTGGTCGCGTCGACAAGCGTGCCGGCGTCGGCGCGGCGCATCAGGCGGTCGTAGAGCGCCGGCACGTCACGTCCGTGCAGCGCGCAACCAGAGTTCCGCTCGCACCAGGTCACGAATTCGTGGAACAGCTCCTCGTTACTGGCCGCACCACCGCGGAAGTACTCCCGCACCCCCTGGCTGTGGTCCATCACGCTGTCCATGACCAGTGCGCGGACACGGTCGGGGAACAGTTCGGCGTAGGACTGCCCGATCAGGGTGCCGTAGGACCACTGATAGAAGCTCAGCTGCCGCTCACCGAGTGCGGCCCGGATGGCGTCGGTGTCGCGCGCGACGCTCACACTGTCCAGGTGGTCGAACAGGGGGCCACTCTGGGCGCGGCAGTCGTCGCGCAGCTGGCGGTTGTAGGTGCGGAGCCGCTCGAACTCCGCCGCGTCGGCGGGCGTCAGGGAGGGGTGCCGGGCCAGCAGCGCCGATGAGCAGCGCACCGGCGCGCTACGGACGGTGCCCCGGGGATCGAAGCCGACGATGTCGAAGCGGCGCAGCACGTCCGGCCCGAGCTGGCTCTCGGCCGTCAGTGCCACGTCCACCCCGGACAGGCCCGGACCGCCGGGGTTGAAGACCAGGGCACCGATGCGGGCGGCCGGGTCGGTGGCGGTGCGCCGAGCCAGCGCCAGTGGGAAGGTCTCCCCTCCCGGTCGGGCCCAGTCGACAGGCAGGCGCAGGGTGCCGCACCGCGTGCCCGGATCGTCGGGCCGTTCCGGGCACGCCTGCCAGTCGATCCGACCGTTCCACCCGCCGGTGGTGTCTACGGTGGCCGGCCCGGTGCCGTCGGCGTCGGCTGGCGTGGTGCCCGCGAGCGACGGTGGGGCGTTGAGCGAGAGGGCGACGAGGACCGCGACGACGGCCGAGAGGCTGCCGAGGAGCCGCCGCCGTCGACGATCAACCCCGGGCGGATGCCGGAAGGTGGTTCTCTTCGTGGTCAACATTCGTCCAGCCTGCCGACGGCCGGTCCACGTCGGATCCATGCCGGTCCGGGGACGGCCGGCGCGGGGATTTCATCGGTACGCGGCCAGTCGTTCGGACAGCACCGCGGCCTGTGGATGACCGACGCGGTCGAGGATCGCCAACGCCTGCCGCCACAGGTCGACCGAGGTGTCGTGGTCGCCCACCGTCTGATGAATGTCGCCGAGGCGGACGAGCGTGTCCGCCCTTCCGCACGGGTCCTGGACATCGGAATAGAGCGTGAGCGCGCGCCGGTAGCAGTCCGCCGCGGTCTGGTGTTTCCCGAGGCCGTGATGGGCGAACCCGAGACTGTCCCAGGTGTTTGCCGCACCGAGCCGGTCCTCGGCCTCCTCATAGAGCGCGAGCGCCTGCTTGCAATAGGTGATGGCGCGAGCGTGCTCGTCCAGCCGCGCGTGGCTCCAGCCGATGGCGTTGAGCGCCGCCGCCTCGCCGAGCCGGTCGTCGGTGCCGCTGGCCAGCGCCAGCGCCCGCCTGGCGTGCGGCAGTGCCGCCCCGGCGTCGCCCTCGATGTCGGACAGCCAGGCGAGGTGCAGGTGGGTGCTGGCCTGCCCCGGGCGGTCGCCGGCCTGGTCGTACCGGGCCATCGCGCGCTGGAGGTGATGGTGGGCCGCACCGAACCGGCGGTGCTGGATGTGAGCCAGCGCGAGATCCCGGTGGGCCAGCGCCTCGGCCCGGGGGTCGGCGCGACGCTGCGCGACAGTGACCGCGACGGCCTGCACGGTGGCCAGGTCGTGCCACTGCGAGAGCCGGCTGAGCAGGGGCGTGAGGGACTGGGCGAGCTGCCCGGCGTGGGCGTCGAAGCTGTGCGCTACCGCGTCGTCGACGACGGCCAGCAGCACCCGCGCTTCGATGGTGAACCAGGCCAACGCGGCCCGGTGGTCGGCGAACGCCGACGGTGACGCGTCGGCGCGCAGGGGCGGCGGATCGAGCGGCTGCCAGCCGGGGTCGACCAGCCTCGCCGCGTCGTGAGCGACACACAGGTAGTGGTCCAGCACGCGCCTGCGGACGGCGCTACGGTCGGCCGGACGGTCGAGCGTGTGCGTCAGCTCCTCCCCGTACGCGCGGAGCAGATCATGACAGCGGTAGCGGTCGGGGGACAGCTCGGCCAGCAGGTTCGCCCGGGTCAACTCGTCGAGCGCCGGCCGGATCAGGTGCGGTGGCGCCCCGGCGAGGCTGGCCGCCGCCGCCCCACTGACGTCCGGGGCGGCGTGCAGGCTGATCTGGCGGAACAGTCGGGCCGCGTCCACGCTGAGCAGTCGGTACGACCAGGAGAGCACGGTGCGCACATCGGTGGCGGCATCGTCGGTGGCCAGGGCGGCGAGCCCGCCCCGGCTCGCCGCCAGATCGTCGGCGATGGCCTGGAGCGGAAATGTGGGCCGGGCGGCGGCTCGGGCGGCCACGATGGACAGGGCCAGGGGCAACCGCGCGGTACGTCGGATCAGCTCGTCCACCGCTGCCGGCTGCGCGGCGGCCCGCTGCGCACCCAGTCGGCGGACGAGCAGTTGGCGCGCCTCGTCGTCGCTGGGCAGGTCCAGCGCGAGGGGATGGGCGCCGTCGGTGGCGACCAGGCCGGGCAGGGTGTGGCGACTCGTCACGAGCACACCGCAGCCTGTCGACCCCGGAAGCAGCGGCCGCACCTGTTCCGCGTCGCGGGCGTTGTCGAGCAGCACGAGCAGCCGTCGGTCCGCGGTCAGGCTGCGGTACAGGGCGAACTGGGCCGCCGGCTCCGCCGGGATCTCCAGGGGTTTCACACCCAGGGCGGGCAGAAGCGAGCGTACGACGACGGCTGAGGGTGACGCCTCCTGCGTCGCGGTGCCGAATCCCCCCAGGTCGACGTGGAGCTGCCCGTCGGGGTAGTGATGCAGGTTGTCGTGCGCCCAGCGCAGTGCCAGCCAGCTCTTTCCGACGCCGCCCGTACCGGTGATGACGACGATGCTGGCAGAGGGGGAGTCACCGAGCAGCAGCGTGGTGAGCCGGGCCAGGTCCCCGGCCCGGCCGGTGAACAACGTCGGTGGGGCCGGCAGTTGCCGGGGGACGATTCGCGGCGCGATTCTCTCCGGTGGCCGCGGATCGGATGTCAACAGCTCTCGCTCCGCCCGCAGGATGCGGGTGTGCAGGTGTTGGATGTCGGGACCGGGCTCGACTCCCACCTCCTCGGCGAGGAGGTGGCGGAGCTGCCGGTACGTCGCCAGCGCGTCGGCCCGCCGGCCGGTCCGCGCCAGGGCCACCATCAGTTGCCCCCATGGGCGCTCGCGCAGCGGATCGTCGTCGACCTGGCTCCGCAGCGGTTCGATCAGCTCGTGATGCCGTCCGGCGCGCAGTTGGAGGTCCGCGACCTCTTCGGCCAGGCTCGACCGCTGCTCCTGGAGCCGCGCTCGGACGGAGAGCAACACGCCCCAGCCGGGGAGGCCCGCGAACGGCTCCCCACGCCAGAGCGCCAACGCGGCCTCGAACGACTCCTGGGCGGCTGCCCAGTGACAGTGCCGCAGCGCGGAATACCCGCGCTGGGCCAGGTCGTCGAAGGCCACGCTGTCCACTGTCAGCCCGTCCAGGGCGAGGCGGTAGCCGGTGGGCCCGGCGAGGATGGCGGGGTCGGGGAAGCCCGGGGCGCGCAGCGCCCGGCGCAACGCCCAGACATAGGTCTTCACGTTGCCGGCTGCCGTCTTCGGTGGGCGTCCCTGCCACAGCTCGTCGACGAGTTGGTCGATGGACCACCCGGCGCCCGGCTGCGACATCAGTACGGCCAGGAGGCGCACCCGCATCGGCGTGCCGAGGGCCAGCCGTTCCCCGCAGGCCGACCGCACCTCGACCGGCCCGAGCAGTTGGTACCGCGCCGCCGGTGGCGCCCCCGCGGGGTCCATCGCCTCATCGTAGGGGCCCGAATCATTCCGTCTCATCGGCCGGGCGGCCGCGGTCCGCCCCCGTCTGTCGAGTGGTGTGCTGCGTCACGCAGGTGGGCATGGTCAGGACGTTGGGGTGCCGCAGAGGCGGCTGCTACAGTCGAGATTGTTGCGGCCGCAAATTTATCAGCGGCAACTACTTTGGGAAGGATGCCTCCGATGACCAAGCTCTCCGTCATCTACTACTCGTCCACCGGAACCCTCCACGCCATGGCCAAGCGCCTCGCCGAGGCCGGCGAGAAGGCGGGCGCCGAGGTGCGGCTGCGTCAGGTTCCGGAGCTCGCCCCGGCCGAGGCCGTCGCCTCCAACGCCGCCTGGAGCCAGCACTTCGACGCCACGAAGAACGAGCCGAAGGCCACCGCCGACGACGTCGTCTGGGCGGACGCTGTGCTGTTCGGCACGCCCACCCGTTACGGCAACGTGGCCAGCCAGCTCAAGCAGTTCATCGACACCCTCGGCCCGCAGTGGGCGCAGGGCCTGCTCGCCGACAAGGTGTACGCGGGCTTCACCGCATCCATGACCGCGCACGGCGGTCAGGAGTCGACCCTTCTGGCGCTCTACAACACCGTTCACCACTTCGGTGGTCTGGTCGTCGCCCCGGGCTACACCGACCCGCTGAAGTTCGCCGACGGAAACCCGTACGGCGTCTCGCACGTCACCGGCGGAAGCAACGACGCCCCGCTGGGCGACGCCCAGTTCGCTGCCCTCGACCACATGGCCGAGCGGGTCGTCAAGATCGCCGGGAAGCTCAGCGCCTGATCGCGCTGGCGCTCTAACGGACGCCCGCGTCCACGCGGGTGCTCAGCCGGGCGAGGGCCGGTCTCCCACGAGGGGAGGCCGGCCCTCGGCGTCCTCACACCGCGATCGCCGCGACGGCGGCAAGCCGTCGATGCTCGTCGGTGCCGGGTCGCCGGAGGCGTTCGACCTCCTGGAAACCGGCCCGGCCGAGTCGTTCGGAGATCTCGTCGACCGGCCAGCGGTAGGCGGTCAGGACCTTGTGGTCGAAGGCGCCGACCTCCTCGGCGTCGAAGACGCCCAGGACCAACCGCCCGGCCGGGACCAGCACCCGCCGGAACTCCTTGAGCATGCCGTCGACCTCCGGCGGCGGGAGATGAATCAACGAGTACCAGGCCAGGATGCCGTCGATGGAGTCCTCGGCGGCGTCCAGGCGTTCCATCGAACCGATGTGAAACTCGACGCCCGGGTGGGACGCGCGCGCATGCGCGATGAACTCGGGGACCAGGTCGATTCCCGTTGCGTCGACGCCCAGCTCACAAAGGTAGGCGGTGAGGTGGCCGGGCCCGCACCCCAGATCGAGCACCCGGCCGGGTCGGCTGCCCAGATGTCGTCTGATGAGGGCGAGGTCGTCGGTGTCCACCTGCTGGCCCGTGCCGAACAGCTCGATGTAGAGCTCCGCGACGGACCCGTAAGCCTGCCGTACAGTGTCCGTTTCCATCGCGGCACTATATGGGGCACCAGACCTTGCTGAGGCGGCCTACCGTGATGGCCATGACGCGTCGAGCCACACTGGCCGGCATTTCTGCGGGCCTGCTCCTGCTGGGTTGCTCGGTTGGCGCGCCGACCGAGAACGCACCCAAGACTGAATCCGCCCCGATGTCGGCCGCCAGTGCTGATGCCACCACGACGGCTGAGGCGATCGGTCTGCTGCGTGGGGGCACGGCGTTCGTCAATCAGACGAGTTATCGCAGCGACGTCGACATCGCCAGCCAGATCACGACGCTGTCGCACACCGACAACGTCCACAAGCGTCTGAACGCCAAGATTTCGGCGCCGGGTGGGGTCATCGAGATCCGGATGATCGACGACGAGGTCTACATGAAGACCGGTCTACCCATGCCCGGTGTCGGCGACGGGTGGATGGCCCTCGACCCGGCCCGGATGCCGTCGGACTTCGGCCTGAGCTTCGCGCCGGGCAGGAACGACTCCGGCGGCTCGGGCCGCCTGATCGACGCCATCGTCACCGCACGAGCTGACGGCCCGCAGATCTCGGGGACACTCGACGCGACCCGGATTGGCGCCGGTAACGGGATCAGCTTCCGCCCCGGTCCCGGTGCCGTCTTCCCGGACAGCGCGCGCAGCCACGCGTTCCGGGCATCGCTGGACACCGAGGGTCGGCTGGTCAGCTTCCTGATGCCGGAGGCCAGCGGGCTGCCGAACGCGTCGCTGCGCTACAGCGACTTCGGTACGACAGTCACTGTCGCTCGGCCGGCTGGAGCGGTCGCCGCCCCCGACGCCCTCTATCCCCAGCTCGGCATGGGCGGAGGGAAGTAGCGGGGACCGGCGTTTGCCTTCTGAAGCTAACGCGGTTAGCCTTTAGCTAATCACGTTAGCTTCACTGGAGGACGTCATGACCGAATACCTGGACATTGCCGGCAACACCATCGCCTACGAGGTCACCGGGCAGGGCCCACTGGTCGTCCTGGCGCACGGCATGGGCGACACCCGGCACTCCTACCGCTTCCTCGCCCCGGCCCTGGCCGCGGCCGGATACCGGGTCGCCAACGTCGACATCCGTGGCTGCGGCGACTCCAGCCTCGGCTGGGACGGCTACAGCCGTACCGACATCGCCGGTGATCTCGTCGCGGTCGTGCGCCATCTCGGCGGGCCGGCCGTGATCATCGGCCAGTCGATCAGCGGGGGTGCCGCGACCATCGCCGCCGCCACCGCGCCCGAGCTGATCGTCGGCGCCATCGAGCTGGCGCCGTTCACCCGCGCACAGTCCTTCGACCTTGGCGGGCTGGTGCGGGTGAAGCGCTTCCGGGCCGGATTCACCCAACTGGCGCAGGTTCTCCTGCGGGGCAGCCTGGCGAACTGGCGTAGGTACCTCGACCTGGCGTACCCCACCAAGCCCGCCGACTGGCACAGCGAGCTGACGCGCATCGAGGCCACGATGAGTGAGCCCGGCCGGATGAAGGTCCTCCAGGCCATGGCCAAGAGCAGCCCGGACGACGCCGGTCGGCAACTGCCCAACGTCACCTGCCCGGTCCTGGTGATCCAGGGCAGCGCCGACCCGGACTGGGCCGACCCGCGGGCCGAGGGGGAGCGCATCCTCGCCGACCTGCCGCGAGGGCTCGGCGAGCTGGCTGTCATCGAGGGGGCGGGCCACTACCCGCACGCCCAGACGCCCGACGAGGTCCTCGCCCTGGCCCTGCCCTTCCTCGCCCGGACGCTGACCAATGCCTAAGGCCCGGCTCACCCCGGCATCGGTCACCGAGGCCGCGGCCGCGTTGGTCGACGAGGTCGGCTTCGACAACCTCAGCATGGGTCTGCTCGCCGAACGGCTCGGGGTCAAGACCCCCTCGCTCTACAAGCACGTCACCAGCCAGGCCGAGCTGGCGCACCGGATCGCCGTCCTGGCCATGACCGAGGCCGGCGATGCCATCCGCGACGGCATCCAGGGCCGGTCCGGCAGCGATGCCCTCGCCGCTGGCGCGCAGGCGATGCGGGCGTACGTGCGGGAACACCCGGGCCGATACGCAGCCGCCAACGCCACCCGCCCGACCGGCCCCGACGACCCGTTCATCCCGGCCAGCGAACGGGTGCTCGCCTCCTGGGCGGCCATGCTGAGCGGGTACGGCCTGGATCCCGGCCAGGAGATCCACGCCATGCGGACGCTGCGCAGCGTCCTGCACGGTTTCGCCACCCTGGAGGCGGCCGGTGGCTTCCAGATCGACGTGTCCGTCGACGAGAGCTTCACCTGGTTGATCAACTTCATCGATCAGGGCCTTCGCGCCGGCGCCGCCAGCGGCAGCGACGCCGCCCGCTGATCGCCTCGACCGGTACCGGTCGCCTGCGGTGCCTACCCCTGGCAGGGAGTGGCTGGGGCCGGCAGGGCTCGCAATACTTCGAGCCATGAACGCGAGAGGACAGCTCGGCGACTTCCTCCAGGCCCGGCGCTCCCAGCTGCGGCCGGAGGACACCGGCGTGCCGACGTACGGTGAGCGGCGCCGGGTTCGAAAGCGACTTCGCCTTCGTCGGTGACCACCAGGTCATCGCGACGCTGAACGGACCGAACACTGTGGTGGGCGTCGACGCGGCCGGCCGTTCCCGAACGTTGATGACCGCCGCCGACGGGTTGCAGAACCCGACCTCGGTGGCTGTGCGTGGCCGCACCGTCTACGTGCTCAGTGCCGCGTACAGCACCGGCATCGACCCCAACCTCGCGCTGGCCACCCTGCCGCTCCGCTGACCCGTCACTCCTTGGACGACCCCGTCAATCAGTGGGGTCCGCTCCCTCGATACTGAGCGCTCGGGTCGCCCGTCGCCGTCCGATGACGGCGACGGGCGACCCGACGCTTCCGTGCAGGCGGGGGAGAGGCGGATCGGTCACGGCGCGGGTCGGAAGTGCTGCTGCTCGCTCGACGAGCCGTCGGGCCTGCTCGGTCGACGACGGCCGAGGTGGAAGGCAGTTGCCGCGGCCAGCGCGGCCACGACGATGAGTGCGGCGAAGACCGGGTGCATGTCCTTGGACAGGCTCGGGGCGCGGTCGGGCCCGATGGCCCAGAGGATCAGCGGGACGGCGTAGGCGGTGGCGAGTGCTCCCGTCCAGCGGCGTAGTCCGTGTAGGTGGGCGTGCCGCAGGCTGACGGTCAGCGCAAGGACGACCGGGACGATGGCCAGCATGGCGAACTGGCCGACGACCAGGACCGGGACCGTCCAGATCGAGATGATGACGGTACGGTCGACGCGCCGGGAAGGCGAGATGGGGGGCATTGTCGTCTCCGTCATCGGGTCGGGTTGGTGGTCGCGGGACGCCACGCCAACCAGCCACGGCACAGCAGGTAGGCGGCCGCGACGACGGCGACGAGCCCGAAGTCGATGATGGCCGACAGGCGTGCCTCGGGGACGTCTCCGATCAGCGCGCCGAACACGACGAGCGCGGCCTTGCCGACGAGAACGATCTCCCAGACACCGGCCGCTTGTCGGGGCCTGACCGCGAGCAGGGCGAAGAGCGCGGCGAAGATGCCGAAGCTGGAGACTCGCCAGCCTTCGATGAACAGGCGATCGTCGCTGGCGTTGAGTGTCAGTAGTACGCCGTTGACGAACGCGACGCCGGTGGCGAGGGATGCGAGGGCCGCCAGCCCACGGCCGACGAGGTCCGCGCGGTGCGCGGGGCCGGCGGTGTCGATTTGGGTAGCGGTAGCGGTGGTCATGAGAGGCTCCATCCTTAGGTAACGCCTGTGAACTTACAGCCGTTAACTTACGCCCTCGCCTAACGCCTGTAAAGTCAGAGTGTGACCACACCGAGAACGCGGGCCCGCAACAAGCGCGGCGAAGGTGCCCAGCTGCGCGACGAGATCCTCGACGCCGCCATGGCGCTCCTGGAGGACGACCCGCCGCAGAACGTGACCCTGCGGGGGGTCGCCCGGCGGGCCGGCATCTCCGCACCGTCGATCTATCCGCACTTTCCGGACCTGGATTCGATCCTGCTCGCTGTCGCGCAACGCGCGTTCGGCATCCTCGAGCAGGAGTTGGGCGCACTGGATGACGCGGATCCGGTCGAGCGCCTGCGCGCGATCTGCGTGGCCTACCTGACCTTCGCCGAACGCCGGCCCCATCAGTACCGGGTGATGTTCGGTGCCGTCTGGGATGCGGGGCAGGCGCTTGAGCGGGCCCCGGCAATGGCGGACGAGCTCGCCGTGCTCGGCATGGGAGCCTTCGAGGTCTTCCGGCGTACGCTCGCCGACTGCGTCGCGGCGGAACGATCGACCAGCGCGGACCTCTTCGCCGACGCGACGGCCCTCTGGGTCGGGCTGCACGGATTCGCCCAGCTCCAGGTGGCGGCGCCGTTGTTCCCGTGGCCGCCGGGGCTGCTCGACTCCATCATCGACCGGATGGCGCTGCTGCGCTGAGTGAACGGCTCAGGCGTCCGCGAGCAGGAAGTCGACGGTGCCCGTGCCGCCCTGTCGAGCCGCCGAGGACGGGCGGGCGAACGGGTCGCCTGATCGTGTCGGCGTCGTGCGACGATTTCCGGCGTGGCAGAGACTGCGGCGACGTTGACCGAGATCCGTGCGCGGATCGACGAGTTGGATCGAGAACTGGTTGGGCTGCTCGCCAGGCGGGAGGCACTGGTCCGGCAGGCAGCCCCGCTCAAGAGCGATGCTCAGGCGGTCCGTGCGCCGGACCGGGTGGCGCAGGTGGTGGCCCGGGTCCGCACGGTGGCCAGCGAGGCCGGCGCCGACCCGGATCTGATCGAACAGATCTACCGGGCAATGATCCAGGCCTTCATCGATATGGAGACCGACGAGCACCACCGCGTCACCGGCGGGTCGGCGCCGACAACGCGGTGATCGCCCGGGACGTGCGCGCTCAGGTCGCGGAGCGGATCTCACCGTCCTGGCTCGCCAAGGCGGGCGGCGCGTAGCCGAGCTCGTACGAGATCTCGTTGGCGGTCTTTAGGAGCAGCGGAAGGTTGCTCTTGAGTTGGTCGAGGCTTGCGATGACCTCGATCGCCGTGATCGAGGCGGCGGCGATGACCTGTCCCCGAGAGTCCCTGATCGGCGCGGCCACGCACATCACGTACGCGTCGTGCTCGCCGTTGTCCACTGCCCAGCCGCAGTCGTGGATGCGGGCAAGTTCGGCCTCCAGGGCGCCGTGGTCGGTGAACGTGGTGTCGGTGAATTTCTCGAAGACGACGTGGGAGAGAAGGCGGTCGCGTTCCTGCCGGGGAAGGTAGGCCAGGATCGTCTTGCCCACAGCGCTTGCGTAGATGGACACCGCGCGTCCCACCCGCGAGGGCAGCTTGACGGCGTCGAACGCCGGGCTGTCCACCTTGTCGATATAGATGATCTCGTCGCCGGTCAGTTGCGCCAGGTGTACGGTGTGGCCGGTCGCGCGTTGCAGCGCCCGCAGGTGCGCGGCAGCGGGCTGGCGGAGGTCCATCGAGCCGAGCGCGAGCTCGGACAGCTCGATCAGGCCGCTGCCGAGCACATAGGTGCCCGCGCCGGTACGGCGGACGAAGCGCGCGGACTCCAGTGTCTGCAGGATGCGCAGGGCTGTGGACTTGTGGACGCCGAGCACGTCCGCAGCCTCCGTGAGGGACAGCGGGTGCTCCGCGGATCGACGGATGAGGTCGATCGCGCGGCGGATTGATTGCGCCAAGGCTGTGTCTCCCCTCGCGCGACGGGCAACGCCGTCGCTCTCATTGCACATTATGCAATATAGATGACGCTATGCGCAATCGCCACTTGACACCGTTGCACATGACGCTACGATCGTTGCAATTTAATCGGTTCGATGCCAACACGTAACAGTGGAGTAACGATGGGTAATAAGCGCGCTCATTTCGGCATCGCCAGGGCGACATGCGCCCTCGGCCTGGTCGCCACCCTCCTGACCGGTTGCGGCTCGGACGGCGACTCCGGCGACGGCGTCACCAAACTGACCTTCGCCGCCTCGACCTTCGGCGACCCGGGCCGCGGGCCCCTGTTGACGAAGTGGCTCGACGAGTTCAACCAGAGCCAGACCAAGGTCCAGGTGTCCGCCGCCGCGGTGCCGTACCCGACCTTCGGCCAGACCGTGCTCACGCAGATGGGCAGCGGCAAGGGCCCCGACCTGATTCGCTTCGACATGCCCGAGTTCGAGGCGGCCTCCGACGCCGGCCTCGTCGCGCCGCTGGACAAGATGATCGACGCCAGCAAGTACGACCTGCTCAAGCAGCCGGACCAGTTCATGGTCCACGACGGCGTCCGGCACGGCGTCATCTTCGAAGCGTCGAACTACGCGATGTTCTACAACGCGGACCTGATCCCGACGCCCCCGACCACCTACGAGCAGTTCGCCTCCACCGCGAAGTCGCTGACCAAGGGTGACGTCTTCGGCCTGGCGTTCCGCCAGACGGAGGCAGAGGAGGCCGGTGTCTGGCAGGACATCTTCAACTACGTCTACGGCTTCGGCGGGGCGTGGTCCGACGGGAAGAACCTGACGATCAACTCGCCCGAGAACCTCAAGGGTCTCCAGGCGTTCAAGGACCTGTACGACGCGAACGTGATCCCGCGCGGCGCGGACGCGGCGACGTTCCGGCGGATGTTCGCCGAGGGCAAGGTCGGGATGGAGCTCAACAACGGCGGCTACGTGACCGCCACCCGCGGCCAGAACGCCAAGCTGAACTTCACCGTCGCGCCCATCCCGTTCCCGGTCCGCAAGCAGGGCGCGATCCTCGCACCGATCGTCATCAACGAGGCGAGCGAGGGTAAGGACGAGGCCGGCACCTTCATCAAGTGGGCGCTGGAGCCGCAGAACCAGGTGAAGCTGCAGGAGATCCTCGGCGCGAGCAGCGTCGCCACCACCACGCAGCGCAGCGCGGAGGCGCTCAAGGCGACCCCGTTCCTCCCCGTCTTCGACGGGCTCACCGAGTCCAGCCTGCCGCAGATCGTGCTGGGGTTCGAGGCGAAGACGCCGGACATCCGCAAGGTGGTTGTGCAGAACGTGGTCGCGGCACTGCAGGGCAAGGCCGACCTCAAGTCGGCACTGGATCGCGCCCAGCAGCAGGCGACCGAACTGGTGCGCTGACCGCTCGACACGGCGACGCTGCCGGCGCGACGATCCGTGCGCCGGCAGCGTCCTTCCCCCAGAAGGACCGAACCCGATGACTGTGGTCGAGCAGACCGGAGCACCGAAGACAACACCCTCAGGCCGGCGTCGGCCCAGCCCGCTGGGCAGCAAGTGGACGCCCTACCTGTTCCTGGCACCCGCCGCCCTGTTCATCCTCGTCTTCCAGGCGGTGCCCCTCATTCAGGAGGTGTACCTCAGCTTCACCAGGACGAGGCTGCTCAATCCCACCCGCAGCGAGTGGGTCGGGCTCGACAACTACAACCGGATCTTCGGTGACCCCGAATTCCACCGCACCCTGCTGATCACCTGTGTCTACGTGATCACCTGTGTGGTCGTCGCGATCGGCGCCGGGCTCGCCGTCGCGCTCCTGCTCAACAAGAAGTTTCGCGGCCGGGGCGTGGCACGGGCGCTGGTGACCGTCCCCTGGGCCGCCCCGGGCATCGCGGTCGCGCTCATCGCCACCTGGATGCTCAACGCGCAGTACGGCATCGTGAACCGCTTCCTCGACGCGGTCGGGCTCGGCGTCCCGGGTGGGGCCATCCTGGACAGCTCGCGCTACGCGCTGCCGGCGGTGCTCGCCACGACCATCTGGCAGCTGTTCCCGTTCACCTCGGTGGTGCTGCTCTCCGCCCTGCAGTCCGTCCCGCAGGACCTCAACGAGGCCGCGACAGTGGACGGCGCCGGACGATGGGCCACCTTCCGGGCGGTCACCTGGCAGGTCATCAAGCCGACGGTGGGCCTGCTGGCCCTGCTGATGACGATCTGGTCGCTGCGGCGGTTCGAGCTGATCTGGCTGATGACCAAGGGCGGACCGGTCGGTGCCACCGAGACGCTCGTCATCGACCTCTACTCGCAGGCGTTCGACTCGAAGGAACTCGGATCGGCGGCGGCCATCGGAATGGTCGGCGTCGTCATCTCGCTCATCGTCATCATCGGCAGCCGCCTGGTCGCCCGTGCCGTGGAGAAGGGGGACGTCCGATGAGGCGCTTCCGATTCGGTGTCACCGCACGGATCGTCGCCGTGCTCGTCGTGCTGGGTGTCGCGGTGTTCCCGCTGTACTGGATGTTCGTCACCGCGCTAACCAGCAACAGCGACCTCTTCGCCGATCAGCCCCGGCTCACGCCCGACCTCGGTCAGTTCGGGGTCTTCGTGGACGCGCTCGCCGAGGGCAAGGCGGCCGGGTGGCTGCTCAACAGCCTGATCATCGCCGTCGGCACGATGGTTCTCTCCGTCGGCCTGGGCATCCCGCTCGGCTACGCACTGTCCCGGTTCTCGTTCTGGGGCAAGGCCGTGCTGACCGTTGTGCTGCTGTTCACGCAGATGCTTCCCGAGGCGCTCATGGTCGTCCCGCTGTTCGCGCTGTTCCGCCGCTTCGAACTGCTCGACTCGCTGACCGGCCTCGTCCTGGTGAACTCCGCCTTCGTCCTGCCGATCGTCGCGCTGATCCTCAAGGGCGCGATCGACGGAATCCCGAAGGAGCTGGAGGAGGCCGCGCGCGCCGACGGCGCCCGGCCCTTCACCACCCTGACCCGCATCAACGTGCCGCTCATCGCGCCGTCGATCGCGGCCACAGCGGTCATCGCCTTCTTCCACGCCTGGAACGAGTACGTGTTCGCGGTGACGTTCATCTTCAACCCCGACCTGCAACCCGCCTCCGTCGGCATCGCGAACTTCATCGGCGAACTGGGTACACCGATCCAGACGGTGATGGCTGTCGCCTTCCTGTTCACGTTGCCCGCCGTCGCCTTCTACCTGTTGGTGCAGAAGTACGTGGTGTCCGGCATGACCGCCGGTGCGGTGAAGGGTTGAGCCGAAAGATGAAGATCGTCTCTGTCGACACACTGGTCGTCGACTTCTACCGTACGAACCTCGTCATCGTGCGGGTCCACACCGACGAGGGGATCGTCGGGCTCGGTGAGGCCACCCTGGAGGGCAAGGAACGTGCCGTCCAGGGGGCCATCGCCGAGCTGGCCGAGGCGGTGGTGGGCCTGGATCCCACAAGCATCTCGAAGATCCTCTACGAGACCGCGCGGGACTGGTACTGGCGCGGCGGTCCGGTGATCATGACGGCGTTGAGCTCGCTGGAGATGGCCCTCTGGGACATCTCGGCGCGCGAGCTTGGCGTACCGGTCTCCCGGCTTCTCGGCGGCGCGACCCGCGACCGGGTCCGCGCGTACGCCAATGGTTGGTTCTCCGGTGCCGTCACGCCGGAGGACTACGCGGCCGCCGCGCGTCGGACGGTGGAGTCGGGCTTCCGGGGCCTCAAGTGGGACCCGTTCGAGAACTACGACCTGACCATCACCACCGCGCAGTTGGACCGGGTGCTGGCCCAGATCGACGCCGTCCGTCAGGCGGTGGGCCGCGAGGTGGAGCTGTTCGTCGAGGGGCACGGCCGATTCGACGTCCGCCACGCCATCAAGGTCGCCACCGAGATCGCCCAGTTCGACCCGGTGTGGTTCGAGGAGCCCTGCCCACCGGACAACCTCGATGCGCTCGTCGACATCCGTCGCGCGTCGCCGGTGCCGATCGCGGCGGGGGAGCGGTGGTACGGGCGGCAGGGCTTCGCGCCGGCGCTGGCCCGCCAGGCGGTCGACTTCGTCCAGCCCGACGTGACGCACGCCGGCGGGATCGCCGAGTTGGCCTTCATCTCCACGCTTGCCGCGACCAGCTACGTGGGCTTCGCGCCGCACAACCCGAGTGGTCCAATCAGCACCGCCGCGACGCTGCAACTCGGGGCGACGTTGCCCAACTTCCGGTACCTGGAGATCATGGCGACCGACGTGCCCTGGCGTCCCGAGATCACCAACGAGCGGCTGGTGCTGACCGACGACGGCGACATC
The DNA here is from genome assembly GCF_022230935.1 of Micromonospora hortensis. Taxonomy (NCBI): domain Bacteria; kingdom Bacillati; phylum Actinomycetota; class Actinomycetes; order Micromonosporales; family Micromonosporaceae; genus Micromonospora; species Micromonospora hortensis. The sequence goes on along the minus strand of NZ_JAKKFE010000012.1, from coordinate 223,269 downwards.
CTCGTCCCGACCGGGATCGGCCTGGGCATCGAGGTGGATCTCACCGCCATCGAGCAGCATCCGTTCACACCGCATCCGCTGCGGATGTTCCAGGACGCCGTCTTCGACATCCGTCCCCGCGACGAGCGGTCCTTCTTCAACCTGGAGAGCGACTCATGACGTTGCCACGGCCCCGGGGGTCGGTCGCGGCCGCGGACTGGGTCGGCACCGCCGCCGAGGCGTTGCCGGACGATGCCGACAGCGTCCTCATCGGCCGGATCTGGGACCCGTCCGGCGGCGGCCCCTCACCGGTGACCGTCCGCGACGGCGAGGTCATCGACCTCAGTCACCGGTTCCCGACCGTCCGCGACATCTGCGAGCTGCCCGATCCCGCCGCGACGGTGGTTGGGCTCGACGGGCCGAGGGTGGGCGACTTCGGGGAGATACTGGCCAACACGGGGGCCGCTACCCGGGACCGTGGCCGGCCCTGGTTGCTCGCCCCGGTCGACCTCCAGGCGCTCAAGGCCGCTGGCGTGACGTTCCCGATCTCCATGATCGAGCGGGTGATCGAGGAACGGGCGCGGGGAGACCTGGCGCTGGCGGCGGACATCCGGCACCGCATGCTCGCCGACGTCGGTGTCGACCTGCACAACCTGGAGGCGGGCTCGCCGGAGGCGGATCGGCTCAAGAGCATGCTGGTCGCCGAGGGCATGTGGAGCCAGTACCTGGAGGTGGGCATCGGCCCGGACGCCGAGATCTTCACCAAGGGACAGATCCTCTCCGCGGTCGGCACCGCCGTTCCGGTCGGCGTGCTCGCCGCGTCGACCTGGAACAATCCGGAGCCCGAGGTCACGCTCATCGTCCAGTCCAGTGGCCGGATCGTCGGCGCCACCCTCGGCAACGACGTGAACCTGCGCGACATCGAGGGCCGCTCGGCGCTCCTTCTTCCCCTGGCGAAGGACAACAACGCCTCCTGCGCCCTCGGCCCCCTGATCCGGCTCTTCGACGACCGGTTCGGCATGAACCGGGTCCGCGAACTCGAGGTGCGCCTGGAGGTTCTCGGCGAGGACGACTTCCACCTGGAGGCGGTCTCGGAGATGACCCAGATGTCGCGCGATCCTGAGGAGCTGGTCCGGCAGCTGATCGGGCCGCACCACCACTATCCCGACGGGGCCGCGCTGATGCTCGGCACCATGTTCGCGCCCATCCAGGACCGGGACCGCCCCGGTGAGGGCTTCACCCACAAGGTCGACGACGTGGTACGGATCAGCTGCCCGGCGCTCGGCACCCTGGTCAACCGGGTGCGGCACGCGGAGGAGTGCGAGCCCTGGCACTTCGGCGTCCGCGATCTCATGGGCAATCTGGTAAGGAGAGGACTGCTGTGAACGTGGTCAGCACTGTCGATCCGCGCGACGGTCAGCGTCGTGCGACGGAGCTCACCGAGACCGACGAGTCTCGACTGGAGGTGATCGCCGGTCAGACGGCCCCGGCGGCGCAATGGCTGGCCGCGCGCGGGAGGCTCGGCCGCGCGGAGCTGCTGGACGCGATCGCCGCGTCGCTGGAGTCCCGTCGGGTGGATCTGGTCGCTGCCGCCGAGGCGGAGACCGGGCTGGGCCACGCGCGACTCGACGGGGAACTCACCCGGGCGGCGCTCCAGTTCCGGATGTTCGGCGAGGTGCTGCGCGACGGAGCGTACGTCGAGGCCACCATCGACCACGCCGCCGACACACCGCTCGGCCGTGGACCGGACCTGCGGCGGATGCTGGTACCCCTCGGGCCGGTGGCGGTCTTCGGGGCCAGCAACTTCCCGTTCGCCTTCTCGGTCGCCGGCGGTGACACGGCCGCGGCGCTCGCCGCCGGGTGTCCGACGATCCTGAAGGCCCACCCGTCGCACCCGCTGACCTCGCACGCCTCCGCCGCCGCGATCGAGTCGGCAGTCCGCGACCTCGGCGGGCCCGAGGGTGTCGTCGCGACCGTGTACGGGGAGCAGGCCGGTCGCGCGCTGGTGCGCCACCCGACGATCCGTGCGGCCGCCCTGACCGGCTCGGTCAACGCCGCCCGCGCCATCCAGGCGGCCATCGACGAGCGGCCCGACCCCATTCCCCTGTACGCCGAACTGAGCAGTGTGAACCCGATCGTCGTCCTGCCCGACGCGGCCGCCGCCCGAGCAGACCAGATCGCCGAGGGACTGTTCGGCTCCTTCACGAACTCGGGCGGTCAGTTGTGCACCAAGCCCGGCCTGGCGTTCGTTCCGTCGGATCCGTGTGGTGACGGCCTGGTCGACGCGCTGCGGACCAGAGTCGACGCGTCGGGTGGCACGGTCCTGCTCAACGAGCGCATCCGGGACGCGTACGAGAACCGGTCCACGGAGTTCGAGCGGGCCGGCGCCCGGGTGTCGGCGCGGCCCACTGTCGAACCCGGTGCGGGCTTCACAGTGGCACCGACCCTCCTGGAGGTCGGCCTCGCCGGCCTGACCGCCGAGATCGCCGACGAGTGCTTCGGCCCGCTCCTGATCGTGGTCCGCTACGACGACGCCGCTGACCTCGACGCCGCGCTGGCCTCCGTCCCGCCGTCGCTGACCGGCTCGCTCCACAGCGGACCGGGCGACGACGCCGAGGTCGTACGCCGACTGGTCGACGTGCTCGCCGCCCGCGCGGGTCGCATCGTCTTCGACGGCTACCCCACCGGTGTCCGGGTGTCGTGGGCCCAGCACCACGGTGGCCCGTGGCCGTCGACAAACGCCGTGCACACGTCGGTGGGCGCCACGTCGATCCGACGGTTCCTCCGCCCGCTGGCGTGGCAGGACGCCCCGGCCTGGGTCCTCCCCGAGGAGTTGCGCGACGAGTACACCACCATTTCCCGGCGAGTCGACGGAAGGTTGCAGCCAGCGGTCCAATGACCGCGTCCGCCAGTCTCTACCGGGCGCGTTTCCGGGCCACCTGTGACTGGCGCGCGAATTTCTCGACGACATCGACCGGACAGAGAATTCGCGCGCCAGTCGTCCTGGTGCCGATGACGCGCGCCCGAATTGTTTGGACGCGATTCTCCGCTCCGATTTCCGTCTTGACCGTCAATGCAATTCATGGTTGTGTTTTCGACAGGGAACGATGTTAGCGCTCGCAATAGCTGCATCGCTCGTTACTGGTATCCCTTCACCTCACCATCGAATGGTCGGTCGGCCGCTCGGTGCGGTCTGACCACACGCCGAAGAGGGAGCAGGACCATGCCCGTCGCACCTCCCCGTCCCCTGATGCCGGCACCGACACGCCGGCTGATGCTCGCGCTGCTCGCCGCCGTCACAGTGACGGCCGGAACGCTCGCCGCCCCGGCGGCCTCGGCGGCACCGCCCGCGCCGCTGGGCCCGACCGTCACCCGCACCGACAAGCCCCCGACCGGGTACACAGTCACCTTCCGGTACCGGGCGCCCGAGGACGTTCAGCAGGTCCACGTCTACGGCGACTGGTTCTACTCCCGACCGGAGAACATCGCCTGCCAGGACTGCGGCGACGCGCGGCCGCCCGCCGAGTGGCAACCCGGCGACGTCGCGGCCACCCCGTGGCACATCCAGGCCATGCGGAAGGGCCCCGACGGGGTCTGGACCTTCACCACCCCGCTGCCGGCGGGCACGTTCCGGTACGCGTTCACCCACGACTGCGCCAACGAGCTCGCCACCGGCTGTGCCCTGCACGACGACCCCGCCAACCGGTGGCAGATCCAGCCGCAGTACCCGGGAGCTCCCGGCGCGGTACGCAGCACGATCTACGTCCCGGCCAGTCGGAAGTTCCCGACGTACGACACCGGTTACCAGGCGCCGGTCGCCAGGGTCGGCCGGCTGGAGTCCCGGCGGTACACCTCGCCGCTGTCGACAAACCCGGCGGGAGTCCACGACATCGTCGTCTACCTGCCGCACGGCTACGACCCCAACCGCGTCACGCCGTACCCGACGCTCTACCTGAGCCACGGCAGCGGCGACCACTCGACGGCCTGGACGATGCAGGGCGTGGCCCACCTCATCCTGGAGAACGCGATCAAGGACCGTGCGGCGCAGCCCATGGTGATCGTGTCCACCGACTTCAACGGCCTCCCCGGTGGCAACGAGGGCTACGTCAACGAACTACGCAACAACATCTTCCCGTTCGTCGAGCAGAACTACCGCGTCTCGACCCGGGCTCAGGACCGCGCGTTCGCCGGCTTCTCCGCCGGCGGCAGCCGGGCGTACACCATCATGTACAACCACACCGACCTGTTCGGCTACCACGCGGCCTGGAGCGCGGGTGGCCCGGCAGCCACCCAGGCCCAGGTCGACAGCATGAAGGCGGTGGCCGGCGGCATCATGATCGGCACCGGGCTCCAGGACCGGCTGGGCAACATCGCCGAGAACTCGCAGCGTAACGCCGCCGCCCTGCTGGCCGCCGGTGTCGAGCTGGACGAGTACAACGTGCCGGGCGTGCACACCTGGCACGTGTGGCGTCCGCTGCTGAACCACTACCTGCGCACCCTGACGTTCCGGGCCACCACCACCGATCTCGACGTCGCCACGTCACCGGCGGGCCTGTCGCACCACACGAGGGTCACCGCCACCGCGACGGTCGGCACGGTCAGCACCAGCACGTCGACACCCTCCGGCACGGTCGACTTCTCCGCGGGTGACACGCACCTGGGGTCGGCCCCGGTGCACCACGGCGTCGCCCGGCTGAAGAAGACCGTCAATGGTGCGCTGAGCGCGCCGGTGGTCGCCCGCTACCAGGGCGACAAGCTCTTCAACGACTCCCACAGCTCCCCGGTCGACGCCCGGTAACGACAGGCTGGACCCCGTACTCCCTGTGGTGGGGAAGCCCCCGGCCGCGCACCCCTGGTGATTGCCAGGGGTGCGCGGCCGGGGCACGTCCGGGACTGCTCGTCAGCCGATCACGGGGTCGTGTCTGTGGCGCGCAGGCGCAACATGGACCAGGACGCGGGCGGAAGAGTCAGCTGGACGCTGGCGTCGGCGCCGCGTGCCGTCTCGTTGGGGCGCGGCGCGGCGTGGTCCGGACCGTCGGCGGTGTTCTTGGCCTGCAGGTCCGTGCCGCCGACGCTGACGCACTCGATGATGTCGCCGACCTGGGCGCCGGCGACGTCGATGGTCACCTCGGCCGGGGTGTCGAGGGCGCGGTTGACGAGGAAGACGGTCATCTCCCCGGTGGTGTCGTCCCAGGTGGAGACCGCGTCGACCGCGTCGATCTCGCCGTAGCGGTCGGTGGTCGTCATGCTGCCCTCGCGCAGCACGTCCAACACGGTGCCCTGGGCGTGCCGGGCGGTGCGGGCGAAGGGGTGGAAGATGGTCTGCCGCCAGGCCGAGCCGCCCGTCTCGGTCATGATCGGTGCGATGACGTTTACCAGTTGGGCCTGGCAGGCAGCGCTCACCCGGTCGCTGTGCCGCAGCAGGCTGATGAGCAGGCCGCCGACGACTACCGCGTCGGCCACGCTGTAGTGGTCCTCCAGCAGGGGTGGCGCGACCGGCCAGTCCTCGCCACTCGGGGGCGTGGACGGGGCGGCGGACTGGTACCAGACGTTCCACTCGTCGAACGCGATCATGATCTTCTTGGTCGACCGGCGGATCGCTCCGACCGAGTCGGCGATGGCGGTGACGGCGTCGATGTACCTGTCCATGTCCTCGGCCGAGGCGAGGAAGCTGGCCAGGTCGTCGTCGACCGGCTGGTAGTAGGCGTGCAGCGAGATCAGGTCCACGTCGTCGTACGCCTCGGTCAGCACGTCGCGCTCCCAGCTGCCGAAGGTCGGCATACCGAGGTGTGAGGAGCCGCAGGCGACGAGTTCGAGATCGGGGTCGAAGCGGCGCATGGCCTTCGCGGTCTGCGCCGCTAGTCGCCCGTACTCGGTCGCGCTGCGCTGACCCACCTGCCACGGGCCGTCCATCTCGTTGCCCAGGCACCACAGCTTGATCCCGTACGGATCGACGGCGCCGTTGTCGCGGCGCTGGTCGGCGAGGTGGCTCCCACCGTGGTGATTGGCGTACTCGAGCAGGTCGACGGCCTCGGCGGTGCCACGGGTGCCCAGGTTGACCGCCATGATCGGATCGACGCCGGCCTTGCCGACCCAGCGCATGAACTCGTCGAGCCCGAACGCGTTGGTCTCCAGGCTGTGCCAGGCGAGGTCGAGCCTCGCCGGCCGTTTGTCGACCGGGCCGACGCCGTCCTCCCAGCGGTAGGACGAGACGAAGTTGCCGCCCGGGTAGCGCACCGTGGTGACGCCCAACTCACGCACCAGCGCGAGGACGTCGCCCCGGAAGCCGTCGGCGTCGGCCGTCGGGTGCCCCGGCTCGTAGATTCCGTTGTAGACGCAGCGACCCAGGTGCTCGACGAACGAGCCGAAGAGCCGCCGCGGCACCGGCGCGACGCGTCGGCGAGGGTCCAGGGTCAGACGGGCCGTGTGCACGCCGTTCTCCGGCGCGCTGTCGGGGTGGGTGTTCAGGGCTGGCTCCCTTCGTGCAGGTCCGACGCCGGCAGCACTGCCCGAGCGCCGGGACCGAGGGGTGGTGGAGGCACTGTGAGCTCTGGACAACGTGATCGACTTCGATTACGTTGTCGATCTATGTAAACGTTACCGATTACGTTTACGTAAGGGAACACGACGCCTGGACCAATGTCTCGCCGGCATCCCCCGCGGGTCCTGCCGCCCCGGGCGAAAGACCAGCTTGTCGCGGTGATTGGGGTGACCGGGTGACCACTGTTGAGCCGGAGACCGAGGCGACCTACGCGGATGCGACTGCGCCCGTCGACGAACGGGTGTCGGATCTGTTGGCCCGGATGACCCGCGAGGAGAAGCTCGCGCAACTGGGCAGCACGTGGGCGTTCACACTGCTGGAGGGCGGACGGTTCGCGGCCGAGCGGGCCCGGCCGATCCTTCGACACGGCCTCGGGCACGTCACCCGCGTCGCGGGCGCGACCAGCCTGAAGGCGGCGCAGGTGGCGCGGGCCGCCAACGCGATCCAGCGCTTCCTGGTCAGCGAGACCCGGTTGGGGATCCCGGCGATCGTGCACGAGGAGGTCTGCTCGGGGGTGATGGCCCGCGAGGCGACCATCTTCCCCCAGGCGATCGGCGTCGCGAGCACCTGGGCGCCGGAGCTGAACCGACAGCTGGCGGACGTCGTTCGCGCACAGATGCGCGCCATGGGAAGTCATCAGGGGCTCTCGCCGGTGTTGGACGTGGTGCGCGACCCGCGGTGGGGCCGGACGGAGGAGACCTACGGCGAGGACCCGTACCTGGTGTCCCGGATGGGCGTGGCGTTCGTCAGGGGCCTGCAAGGCATCGACCTGACCGACGGCGTCCTCGCCACCGCCAAGCACTTCGTCGGCTACGGGGCGTCCGAGGGTGGGTTGAACTGGGCGCCGGCCCACCTGCCGCCGCGTCTGCTGCGCGAGGTGTACCTGTATCCGTTCGAGGCGGCGGTCCGCGACGGCGGGCTCCAGTCGGTGATGGCCGGCTACCACGAGCTCGACGGCGTTCCGTGCCATGCCAACCAGGAACTCCTCGCCGACGTCCTGCGTGGGCAGTGGGGCTTCACGGGCAGCGTGGTCTCCGACTACTTCGCCGTCAACGACCTCCACTCGTACCACCACTTCGCGCAGGACAAACAGCAGGCCGCGACGGTGGGCCTCGGTGCGGGCGTGGACGTCGAGCTTCCAGCGACGGACGCGTACGCGGACGCCCTCACCCGCGCCCTGGACACCGGCGAGGTCAGCGAGGCCCAGCTCGACGAGGCGGTCGCACGGATCCTTCGGCACAAGGTCGAACTCGGGCTCTTCGAGAACCCGTACGTCGACGAGGACGCGGCCGCGACCTCGGCGAACGCCGAGCGGCACCGGGACGTGGCGCTGGAGATCGCCCGCCGCAGCCTCGTCCTACTCAAGAACGACGGAGCGCTGCCGCTGCTCGCGGGCGCCGGAACTGTCGCTCTCATCGGCCCGAACGCCGACGACGCCCGACACCTGCTCGGTGACTACTCGTTCGCGGCCCACATCGAGGCGTTGGTCGCGGCACGCAAGCGGCGCGGCCTGCTCGGCGAGATGATGACGATCCCCGACGATCTGGAGATCGACGAGAGCATCGACGGTGTGCCCACGGTGCGGGACGAACTCGCGGCGCGGCTGGGCGACCGGCTGCGCTTCGCCCCGGGCTGCGACGTGCTCGACCCGTCGACCGAGGGGTTCGCCGAGGCGGTCGCGGCAGCCGCGGCGGCCGACGTCGCGGTGCTGGTCCTGGGTGACCGCTCGGGGCTGACACCCGGGGCCACCACTGGCGAGTCGCGGGACCGGTCCAGTCTGGACCTGCCGGGCGTGCAGGAGGAACTCGTCAGGGCCGTCGTCGCCACCGGCACACCCGTCGTGGCAGTGCTCGTCGCAGGCCGACCGGTCGGCAGCGACTTCCTGCACGAGGAGTGCGCCGCGGTGCTGATGGCCTGGTTGCCGGGGGAGACCGGGGCGCAGGCGATCGCCGAGGTGCTTCTCGGTGAGGTCGACCCGAGCGGAAAGCTGCCGATCTCGTACCCCCGCGGCGTGGGCCAGATCCCCGTCTTCTACGGCCACAAGGTGTCCGGGGGGCGGTCACACTGGCACGGCGACTACGTGGATTCGCCGGTCGCCCCGCGCTACGTCTTCGGCCACGGCCTCGGGTACACCTCGTTCGTGATCGAGGAGGCCACGCTGGAGAGCGCCGAGGTCCGCGCCGGGGACAGCGTCGGTGTCGAGGTCACACTCGCCAACACCGGACACCGGGCGGGGGAGCAGGTGGTGCAGCTCTACGTCCGTGACCCGCAGGCCACGATCACGCGGCCGGTGCTGGAGCTGAAGGCCTTCGCCCGCGTCGAGGCCGCCGCCGGCCAGCGGGTGGCGGTGCGGTTCGCGCTCCCCACCGGCCAGCTCGGTTTCTACGACCGGAGCATGGCCTACGCGGTGGAGGCCGGGCAGATCGAGGTGTACGTCGGCTTCTCGGCTGCCGACCACACCCATGCCGGCACGTTTGTCATCAGTGCGGACCCGGACCGGCCGGCGTCGAAGGTCTTTACCGGGGCCGTCGAAGTTCGGCAACTGTGATCGCTCACCAGGGGACGGTGAATGGTTCTTGACGGAGTGTGTCGTCCTGTTGTCAACGGGTGGCACCAACGCCAAAATCAGGCTCCACGTCGACCCGGGAGACGATGCGATTGCGTTATTCGCAACGGCGTCCGAAGGTCAATCGCACCCCTCGTGGGCGTCCAGTTAGGACCCTGTTCTCGACGGTCGGTTAAGGACGAAGAGGTCTTGTGTTCGTAATCGTCCTCAGTTACGTTGGCAACATCCTGGAAACGTAACCGATAACGATTGCAGTCCAGAGAAGAGCGGCATGATTGAAGTCAATGCGCCGGTAACAATGAGTGATGTCGCCCGAGCTGCTGGCGTTTCCACCGCCACCGTCTCGCGCGTCGTCAACGGGCATTACGGCGTCAGCGCTCGCACAGTCGCTCAGGTGCGCTCCGCCATCGAGCAGCTCGGCTACGAGTCGAGTCTGGTGGCCACCAGCCTTCGGCGCAGCCGCACCAACGTTCTGGGCCTCGTGGCGCACAGCTTCCAGTCGTACACCGCGGAAGTGCTCAAGGGCGTGATGAAGGCGCTGAGCCGCTCGGGCTTCGATCTGATCATCTACGCCAACAGCGACCTCTACGGGTCGTATTCGGAGGGTTGGGAGCAGCGGCACCTGACCCGACTGTCGGGCACTCTCACCGACGGCTGCATCGTCGTCACGCCCTGGGGTGACTTCCGGACCCGGACGCCGGTCGTGGCCATCGACCCGGTGCGGGGCTCGACGACGCCCTCGGTGATATCCGACAACCTCGCTGGCGCCACCACAGCCGTCGAGCACCTGCTCGGCCTGGGCCATCGGCGCATCGGGTTCATCGCCGGCCGCGACAGCCTGGCCTCGGCCTGGTCGCGGGAGGAGGGATACCGGGCCGCGCTGAGCACCGCCGGGGTTCCGGTCGACCCGACACTGATCGGCCGAGGAGATTTCAACCCCGAGTCGGCGACTCCGCTGGCGCGCGTTCTGCTGCAGCGACCGGACCCGCCGTCGGCGATCTTCGCGGCGAGCGACGGGATGGCCCTCAAGGTTCTGGAGGTCGCCAGGGAGTTGGGGTTCTCGGTGCCGGGGGACCTGTCCGTCGTGGGGTTCGACAACATCCCCGAGTCGGCGTTGACCCAGCCGGGTCTGACCACCGTGGACCAGTCGATGTATCAGCTCGGGTACGAAGCCGCGCGGATGCTGAAGTCACTGGTGACCGGCGAGTGGGACGAGCCGAGCCAGATCGTGCTTCCGACCAGCCTCGTCGTACGCGACTCGACGGCACCACCGAAGAGCGCGGCACGACCATGACATCAGCGTGAAGGAGGTGCACCAGCACACACGGCCAGATCCACAGTTGAGTTGAGCCGGTCAGTCGGGTCGCATCCGCTGCCGGCACATGAAAGGAGTGGAGTGTGACTACCGAACAGTATCATGGGCGCTTACGCCGTCTGGGCGTACGCCGGCGGCTCTCGGCGGCGTTCACCGCCGGGGTCATCGCCACCGCGGCGGTGCTCATCGCGCCGCAAGCAGCAGCGGCGGACACGCCGTGGCTCGACGTCTCCGCGGACCGCTACGCCACGTTCGCCGTCCCGGCGGCGTACGTCCAGGAGAACCTGGGCACCGTCTCGCAGGTCGTCGTGGAGGGAAACTTCGGTCCGTCGGCCAGTTGGGCGGAGTTCGGTCTGACCCGCCGGGGTGACGTGTGGTCGGGCGTTCTCGGCGCGCTGGAGCCCGGGCTGTACAACTACCAGCTCACCGCCGACGACACCAAGAGCATCAAGGACCCGACGAACAGCACCAGTGTCGCGTCCAACCCGCTCCTGAGCACCTTCCTCGTCGCGGGTGACTCGGCGCGGTGGCTGCTCGACGCGCCGGCCGGCACCGGTGGAAAGATCGAGACGTTGACCTATCGGAGCAGCAACGCGCAGCGCTCCGCCCTGGTCTGGACGCCACCGGGTTACGCGGCCAAGGGCCCGAAGGGGTACCCGGCGCTCTTCCTGCAGTCGGGTGGCGGTGTGGCCGCGACCGACTGGCTCGACCTTGGACGATCCCAGCAGATCCTCGACAACCTCTCCGCCGCTGGCGCCATGAGCCCGATGGTCGTGGTGATCAACAACGCCGACGCCTCGGACGACAAGGAGTTGAAGGACCTCCGGAAGGCGGTCACCGACAACTACCGGGTCCTTCGCGACCCGGCGCACCAGGCGATCGCGGGCGTGTCCGACGGCGGCACGCAGGCGTTGCGGGCAGCGCTCACCACGCCGGGTCGGTTCGGCTACGTCGGTTCGTTCTCGGGCACCTCGGCTCCGGAGATCGACCGCAAGGACGCTAAATCGATCAACCGCGGCGTCAAGCTGCTGCGCCTGTACACCGGTAACGTCACCGATCCCGCGTACAACACCACCTACCGGCTGACGAAGGCGTTGAGTCGAGCCGACGTCCGGTTCGAGTTCGACGGGGTCAACCCCGACGGCGGCGGGACCTGGACCACCTGGCAGGAGAACCTCGTCGACTTCGTGCCGCGGTTGTTCCGGCACGTGGCCGACCACGGGCCGAGCCCTGGTCACCAGCCGCTCAAGCGGGAGTTCACCCCGCCGCCGGCCGGCACCACCCCGACGCCCTTCGTCACCGAGGACGGGTTCGTCACCTTCGAGACCACCACGGACTTCGCTGACGCTCAGCACGTCACGGTCTGGGCGAACGTGGCGCCGGGCGGCAGTTGGCTGCGACTGCCACTGAGCCGTGACGGTGACCGGTGGCGGGCAACGGTGGGCCCACTGAAGCCCTGGTTCTACTACTACCGGCTGATCGTGGACCGGGTCGCGGTCAAGGACACCTCCAACCCGACGACCGTCACCACCGAGCCGATGTGGAGCACCTTCTTCATCCCCGGGCCGGGCGCCCGACTGCTGTCGGACGTACCCGCGGGTCGTGGCGGGAAGGTCGAGAACATGACCTACGCCAGCACGGTGGCCGGCCAGGACCGGACCGCGCTGGTGTGGACCCCACCCGGGTACGACCCGAACCGGACGCAGCCGTACCCCGTCCTCTACCTCCAGCACGGCGGTGGCCAGAACTACACGGACTGGGTCGAGATGGGCCGCGCCAAGCAGATCCTCGACAATCAGTTCCTCGACGGCGACCTCACGCCGATGGTCGTCGTGATGGGCAACGGCAACTCGTCGAACTTCAACCGGGAACTGCGGGAGAACATCGTTCCGACGGCCCGTGCCCGCTACCACATCTCCAGCGATCCGTCGCAGCAGGCCCTCGCCGGCCTGTCGATGGGCGGCGGGCAGGCGTTCGGGGTGCTGCGGGCCTACCCGGGCGAATTCGCCTACGTCGCCGCGTTCTCGGCCGGTTTCGGAAGCGGCGCCGGCGTCGACGTGGCGGCGATCAACAACGGCACCAAGATGCTGCGCCTCTACGTCGGTGACCAGACCGACTTCGTGTACCCGAGCTTCATGACGTCGCTGACCACGTTGAACAACCTCGGTATCCGCTACGAGTTCGACGGGGTCACCCCCGGGCCGCACGGCTGGGACGTGTGGCAGAAGAACCTCATCGACCTGGCGCCCCGTCTGTTCAAGCGCTAGGAGCCTTCGCCGGCGACGCCACCGGGAGCAGGGCTTCCTGCTTCCGGTGGCGCCCGCCAGCGCATGGATGCAGTGCACCGCCATCGCCGAAGGGAACCATCTCAATGAAGAGAAGACGAATACTCGCCACAGTAGCCATGCTCGCGGCGGGGACCGGCCTCGTCGCCTGCTCCTCCGACGAGGGCGGCAGCGACGCGAGCAATTGCACGAACACCATCACCAAGCAGAACGTGCCGGTCGTGACGATGTGGGGCTGGTACCCCAACACCCAACTCGTCGTCGACAACTTCAACAAGCAGCACGACGACGTGCAGGTCTGCTGGACCAACGTCGGCCAGGGCAGCGACGAGTACGACAAGTTCCAGACCGCCATCTCGGCGGGCACCGGCGCACCTGACGTGATCATGGTCGAGGCGGACCGGATCCCGACGTTCCAGATCCAGGGCGCGCTCGTCGACATCAAGCAGTACGGCTTCGACGCGGTCAAGGCCAACTACGGCGAGGGCGCCTGGAAGGACGTGTCGGTCGGCGACAAGGTCTACGGCGTCCCGGTCGACGGCGGTCCGGCGGCGATGATCTACCGGAAGGACGTCTTCGACAAGTACAAGATCACGCCGCCGAAGACCTGGGCCGAGTACGAGCAGGCCGCGCAGAAGGTGAAGGACGCCGGCGGGCCGCTGTTCGGTGACCTCGGCGCGAACGTCCCGGCGCTCACCATGGCGCTGCAGATCCAGAAGGGCGCCGCGCCCTTCACCTACGACCCCGCGCAGCCGAAGGCGATCGGCGTGAAGCTCAACGACCAGGCCTCCAAGGACGTGCTGGACTACTGGGGTGGCCTCGCCAAGAAGGGCCTGGTCGGTACGCAGGACCAGTTCACCCCGGAGTACATCTCCGGCGTGATCAACGGCAACTACGCGACGTACATCTCGGCGGCGTGGGCGCCCGGCTACCTCACCGGCGCGGGCGTCGGTAAGGGTCAGGACACCGGCAAGTTCGCGGTGGCGCCGCTGCCGCAGTGGGATCCGGCCAACCCGGTGCAGGTGAACTGGGGTGGGTCGGCCTTCTCGGTGACCAAGCAGGCGAAGAAGCCGGAGCTGGCCGCGAAGGTCGCCTACGGGCTCTACGCCGACAAGGAGTCGCTCACCGACGGCTGGACCAACCAGATCATCTTCCCGCTGAACCTCACGGCGCTCAAGGACCCCGCGTTCGTCGACCTGAAGGTGGCGTTCTTCAACGGCCAGCAGGCGAACAAGGAGGTCTACCTTCCCGCCGCCGAGGCCTACAAGGGTGTCGCGTACGCCCCCTTCGGTCAGTACTACCTCGACGCCATGACCAAACAGGTCAGCGAGATCATCAAGGGCTCCGTCACCGGTTCGCAGGCTGCCGACCGGCTCCAGGAGGACGTGGCGAAGTACGCCAAGGAACAAGGCTTCACCGTTCAGTGACCGGATGGGTGGGCCGCGCCGGCACTGGCCGGCCGGCCCACCCGCCCCCCTCAGCGTCCACGTCCCGGAGACCAAGATGACATCCCTGACCGAGAAGCGCGCACCGCGTACTCAGCCTGAGACGCGCAAGATCCGTGGCAAGGTGCACCTCCGCGAACACCTGATGGGGTGGCTCTTCGTCGGGCCGTTCGGGATCGTGTTCCTGGCGTTCCTCATCGCGCCACTGGGGTACGCGCTGTACCTCAGTCTCTTTCAGAAGAAGCTGATCGGCGGCACCAGCTTCGTTCTCTTCGACAACTACGTGAAGGCGTTCACCGACCCGAGCTTCCTGTCCGGGGCGTGGTTCGTCATCCGCTTCTCGCTGGTCTCGATCCCGCTGCAGATCGTCATCGCGCTCGCGCTGGCCCTCATCCTGGACTCGGTGACCACACTGTTCGCCCGCTTCTCCCGCCTCATGATCTTTCTGCCGTACGCGATCCCCACCGTGATCGGGGCCGTGATGTGGGGGTTCCTCTACAGCCGGGGCTTCGGCCCGCTCACCGACATCTTCGGGTTGTTCGGCGCCACCGCACCCGACTTCCTGAGCAGTGACCTGATCTTCTACGGGCTGCTCAACGTCGTCACCTGGCAGTGGGCCGGCTACTACATGATCATCCTGTACGCGGCGTTGCAGGGCGTCGACCCGACGCTCTACGAGGCGGCTCGGATGGACGGCGCCGGGCGGTGGCAGATCGCGACGCGGATCAAGATCCCGCTGATCGCGCCCGCCCTGATCCTCATCCTGGTCTTCTCGCTCATCGGCACCCTGCAGTTCTTCAACGAACCGCAGATCCTGCGATACCTCGCCGCGGGCACGATCGGCTCGGACTTCACCCCGAACATGTACGCGTACCAACAGGCGTTCTCGCTCGCCAACTTCAATTACGGGTCCGCGATCTCCTTCGCCCTCGGCGGGCTCGTGTTCATCTGCGTGTACGCCTTCCTGTTCTTCACCCGCAAGCGGAGGAGCTTCCTCTGATGACCGACCACACCAGCGTCCGCGCCGGCGCCCGCCGACCGCAGCGCTATCTCCCGCTTCAGATCCTCCTCGGCTTCCTGGTGATCTACTTCCTCGTACCGTTCTGGTGGGTCATCGTCAACAGCTCCAAGGACGCACCCGGCCTGTTCGGCGGCGGCAACACCCTCTGGTTCACCGACCAGATCGACTACATCGGGAACCTGCGGCAGCTCTTCACCTACGACGGTGGCATCTACCTGCGGTGGATGCTCAACTCCACGCTCTACGCCATCGCCGGCGGCGTCGGCGCCACCGTCCTGGCGGTCATGGCCGGCTACGGGTTCGCCAAGTACCGGTTCGCCGCCCGACGCTTCAGCTTCGCCATCGTGCTCGGCGCGTTGATGGTGCCCGCCACCGCTCTGGTCATCCCGACCTTCATCATGTTCTCCCGGCTCGGCCTGACGAACACGGTCTGGGCGGTGATCCTCCCGTCGCTGCTCAACCCGTTCGGCGTCTACCTGATGCACGTGTACGCGCGCGACGCGGTGCCCGACGAACTCCTGGACGCGGCGCGGGTCGACGGCGCGGGAGAGGTGCGGACGTTCCTTCAGATCGCCCTCCCGCTGATGCGTCCCGCGGTGGTCACCGTGCTGCTCCTGTCGGCCGTGGCGTCCTGGAACAACTACTTCCTGCCGCTGGCCATGCTCTCCGACAACCGGCTCTTCCCGGTCACCGTCGGTCTCGGCCTCTGGCAGGGAATCGCGTCCGCGAACAACGCGGGAACCACCTCGCTGTGGAGCCTCATCATCCTGGGCTCCCTGGTGTCCGTGATCCCACTGATCATCGCGTTCTTCAGCCTGCAACGACACTGGCGCGGCGGCCTCTCCGTCGGAGGGCTGCGGTAGGCCGCGCCAACGCCACCAGCCAACCCACCACACGCGATTGATCGCCGCGCAGGACGCGGCCGGACGGATGACAGAGAGGTGTGCTGATGTCGACGACGAATCGACCGCTGCGCAGCGGGGAGTGGTTCGGTGCGGAAGGCCGCAACGGGTTCATCCATCGGTCCTGGATGCGCAACCAGGGTTTCGCGGACGACGTCTTCGACGGTCGCCCGGTGATCGGCATCGCCACCACCTGGTCGGAGCTGACACCCTGCAACGCGCACCTGCGCGACCTCGCCGAGTCGGTGAAGCGGGGCGTGTGGGAGAGCGGGGGCCTGCCGCTGGAGTTCCCGGCGATGAGCCTGGGCGAGCCGCTGATGCGACCCACGACCATGCTCTACCGCAACCTGCTGGCAATGGAGTTGGAGGAGTCGGTCCGCGCCAACCCGCTCGACGGGGTGGTGCTGCTGTCCGGCTGTGACAAGACCACCCCCGGCCTGCTGATGGGAGCGGCGAGCGTCGACCTGCCGACCCTGATGCTGACCGGCGGCCCGATGCTCAACGGCAAGTTCCGCGGCCAGGACATCGGCTCGGGCACTGTCGTCTGGCGCTTCACCGAGGAGATGCGGGCCGGTCGGATGACCGCGGCCGACTGCTCCGAGGCGGAGGTCGGCATGTCCCGCAGCCGAGGCCACTGCATGACAATGGGTACGGCGTCCACGATGGCCTGTGTGACCGAGGCGCTGGGTGTGCAGCTGCCGGGGTCGGCCGCCGTCCCGGCGGTCGACTCCCGGCGGTACGCGCTCGCGCACGGCGCCGGACGCCGCATCGTCGCCATGGTCGAACAGGACCAGCGGTTGTCCTCGGTGCTGACCAGGAAGGCGTTCGAGAACGCCGTCCGGGTCAACGCCGCCATCGGTGGCTCCACCAACGCCGTCGTACATCTGCTCGCGATCGCCGGACGCCTCGGCGT
Organism: Micromonospora hortensis; assembly: GCF_022230935.1. Classification (NCBI taxonomy): domain Bacteria; kingdom Bacillati; phylum Actinomycetota; class Actinomycetes; order Micromonosporales; family Micromonosporaceae; genus Micromonospora; species Micromonospora hortensis. The sequence continues at coordinate 206,302 of NZ_JAKKFE010000012.1, read as the reverse complement.
CCCCCTGTCGCTGGAGGACTTCGACACCCTCACCGCCGACGTGCCCATGCTCGTCAACCTCATGCCGTCCGGGACGTACCTGATGGAGGACTTCTTCTACGCCGGCGGCCTCCCGGTGGTGATGAAGGAACTCGCCCCGCTGCTGCACATGGACCACATCACCGTCAGCGGCAGGAGCGTGGCGGAGAACGTCGACGGCGCCCAGTGCTGGAACCGGGACGTGATCGGCAGCATGGAGGAGCCGTTCCAGCCCGCCGGCTCGGGCACCGTGGTGCTGCGCGGTTCGCTCGCGCCGTCCGGGGCGGTGCTGAAGGTCTCCGCCGCCTCCGCCCACCTCCTCACGCACACCGGCCCGGCGCTCGTCTTCGACCGGATCGAGGAGTACGTCGTCGCCGCCGACGACCCGGACCTCGACGTCACCCCCGACACGGTGATCGTCGTCCGCAACGCCGGACCACGGGGCTACCCCGGCTTCCCGGAGGTGGGCAACGTGCCCATGCCCCGACGGTTGCTCGCGGACGGCATCACGGACATGGTGCGGATCTCCGACGCTCGGATGAGCGGCACCGGCTACGGCACCTGCATCCTGCACGTGGCACCGGAAGCGTCAGTGGGTGGCCCGCTCGCGCTGGTTCGCACCGGTGACCTGGTCTCCGTCGACGTCTCGACGCGCCGCCTGGAACTCCTCGTCGACGACGCCGAACTGGCCCAACGGCGCACCGCCTGGCAGCCTCCGAAGCCGGTGGCCGACCGGGGCTGGGTACGGCTCTACAGCGAGCACGTCCTGCAGGCTGACAGCGGCGCGGACCTCGACTTCCTCGTCGGTGGCAGCGGCAGCGCGGTGCCCCGTCACTCACACTGACGGCCACGAACGGACGAGGCCCACGAGGAACTGATTCCATGGAAGAACGGACGGCCCGCCAGTGCGAGTTCACGCAAAGGCCGCTGTGACAGCGGCCGACCGGCCCCCGGTCATGGCCGACGTCGCTCGCCTGGCGGGCGTGTCACACCAGACGGTGTCCCGGGTCATCAACGGGGCACCCAGCATCAGGCGCGAGACGCGGGAGCGGGTCCTCGAGGCCATCCGACGGCTCGACTACCGTCCCAACACGGCAGCCCGCGCGCTGGTGCGCGGACGGTCCGGGATGATCGGCATCATCGGCACGGCCAGGACGCTGTTCGGCCCGACGAGCATCCATCGCAGCGTCGAGGACGCCGCCCGCGCGGCCGGCTACTTCGCCACCTCGGTGAGCCTCTCCGAGGTGACGGTGCGGGCGCTCAGCGACGCCACCGAACACCTCATGCGCGTCGGCGTGGAGGGCGTCGTGATGATCGCCGGCAACGACGAGGCCCTCGAGGTGGTGCGGATGACGCGCTCGGGTGTTCCCTTCGTCGTCGTGGAGGGCGATCTGTCCCGGGCCAGCGTGACCGTCGGCGTCGACCAGGTGCTCGGCGCCCGGATGGCCACCGAGCACCTCCTCGACCTCGGGCATCGAGAGATCGTGCATGTGAGCGGCCCGCTCAACTGGGCGGAGGCCCGCGCTCGGCTCGAAGGTTGGCGTCAGGCGATGAGTTCCGCGGGCCTACGCCCGCCGGAGCCGGTCGAGGGGGACTGGAGAGCGCACAGCGGCTACGCCGCCGGGCTGCGGATCGGTGCGATGCGCGCAACCACTGCGGTGTTCGCCGCCAACGACCAGATGGCCATCGGCGTGCTGCGCGCGTTGCACGAGCGGGGGCGGCGGGTGCCACACGACGTCTCCGTCGTCGGATTCGACGATGTCCCCGAGGCGCCCTTCCTCATCCCGCCGCTGACGACGATCCAGCAGGATTTCGACGCTGTCGGTCGGCGTGCCATCACCGCCGTCACCCAGGCCATCGACGACACGGTGCCGCAGCGTCTGCCGCTGGTCGTCCCCAAGCTCGTGGTGCGGCAGAGCACGGCGGCGCCGACCGCTCCCTGAACAGCCGACGATCTGGACCGGCTACCCGCCGACGGGCGGGAGCCCCGGCGTGTGGCCGGGGCTCCCGCGACGTCGACGGTGTTCGGGTGCAGAGGTGTTCAGAGGGTGAAGACGAGCGTCGAGATGCTGCGGGCGCCGACGTTGATGGTGGCCTGACCGCCGTTCACGCTGGTCGGCTGGCTGGCCGCGTTGGCGTTCTGCGAGGTGAGGTAGTGCTCGGCTCGGCTGACGTTCTGCGGGGCCTGGACCACGGCGTTGTTGACCGCGCTGTTCGAGCGGTTGAGGATCACCAGGGTGATCTTCCCGTCCCCCTGGTAGGCCGTGACCTCCAGCGGCGAGGCCTTCGAGCTCTTCGACAGGGCGACCCGCTGGTAGCCGGGGCGGACGTACTTGGCGTACTGCGAGAAGGCGTACCCGCGCTTGAGCGGAGCACCCGCGACGGTCCCGAACGCCGACTCGCCGTCACCGATGAAGGAGTAGTACCGCTTGCCGTACCACCAGATGTAGGCGTTCCAGTTGGCCTCCATCGACTTGTGCACCGTGCGCATGATGTCGTCGAGGGTCTCGTTCCAGACCGCCGCGTTGGCGGGGTTGCCCCAGATGTTGGAGCCGCCACCGTCGGCGGCGTGCAGGTTCCACTCGGTCATCCACACCGGCTTGTTGTGCTGCTGCGCCAGCGAGTACGGCCGCAGTCGGCCCGACTCCTCGGTGCCGTACAGGTGCCCGCCGACGTAGCCGATGTTGTTGCGGGCGGTCGCGTCGTTGAGGGTCGGGTCGGTGAAGTTGTAGTTCATGTTCACCGCCTCGGCCACCATCAGCTTGGTGTTCTGCACCTTGGTGCCCTGGTCGCGCACGAAGGTGCGCAGCTCGGTGCCGCTCCAGTCCATCGAGTCGTAGTCCGGGTGCCAGTCCGGCTCGTTCTGCACCGACGTGACGTCGATGGGTACGCCCTGGCCGCGCATGTACTGCACGTAGCTGTTCAGGTGGTTGGCGTAGTCGTCGTAGTAGTCGGTCCTCAGCTTGCCGCCGTTGACCCGGCTGTTGTTGGTCTTCCACGCCGCCGGCGCGGTCCACGGTGAGGCGAGGATCTTCACGTTGGATCCGTACGACTTCGCCGTCTTCAACGAGTTCACGTGCGTCGCCCACTCGCTGGATTCCGGCGACAGGCCGGTCCGCACTATGGACAGCCCCAACTGGTTGGCGCCCATCCCGACCAGCGTCTGCGTGTCCGCCGTCGACCAGGCGCTACCCCAGATGGAATGCGCGGCCCCGAACCCGTCGACCGTCTGGTATTTGGTCGCGCTGTTCACGGTGATGTCCGCCGGCCCGGTCGGCGGCGGGTCCGTCGGCGGTGGGTCGGTCGGCGGTGGGGTCGGCTCGGTGCCACCGGTGCAGCCCACCCCGTTCAACGCGAAGGTCGTCGGATCGGGGTTGCTGCCGGTCCACGAGCCGTTGAAGCCGAACGAGACGGTCCCGTTGGTCGGGATGGCCCCGTTGTAGCTGACGTTCTTGGCGGTGACGGCGGTGCCGCTCTGCGTCAGCGTCGTGTTCCACGCCTGCGTGACGGTCTGTCCGGCGTTGTAGTTCCAGGTCAGGGTCCAACTCGTCACCGCGTCACCGAGATTGGTGATGGCGACGTTGGCGCCGAAGCCGCCCTGCCACTGCGACGACACGCTGTACGTGACCGAACAGCCGGCGGCTGCGGCCCCCGCTGGCATCGCCACGGCGACCGCTGCCGAGGCCAGCAGGACGGCGCCGGCCGATACCAGGGCGGCGTTGGTCACTCTTCTCTTTCTCATGAAACTCCTCCTGAAAGTGGTGGTGGCTTCCACGCCTCGGGAGGGCTCGTCTGCGGGCGAGATTCAGCGATGGTGTGGGCGGCGAAGAATTGGGAGCGCTCCCAGGTGTCGATTCCAGAAAGCTAATTCGTCCAACGATTCCTGTCAATGCAATCGGCCCGGGTGCGATGGTGCCGTCACCGGCCACAGGCACCGCACTGCCTGCGAGTGCGCAGGTGGTAGTCCGTGGACGCGATCACCAGGCCCACCCCCATGACGAGGTACGCCGACATCGCCACCCACAGGAACGCGTCGGAGAACTCGCTGTGCGAGCCCGACGTCACCTGCACCATCCCCATGCCGAAGTAGGCCACGATGCCCGCGCCGAGCCCGAAGCCGGGCACCAGTAGCAGCAGACGAGCAATGGTGCGCCCGGCGAGCAGCGGAACCCACCCCGGCCAGACCTCACCCCAGTGGTACACCAGCGCCAGTGGCAACAGCACTCCGGCCAGCACCAGGCCGATCTCCAGCCCGAGCAGCGAGGCGCTCTGGTCGACGCGGTCGAACCCCACCACGAACTGGGCCGCGAAGCGGGTCACGAGACCGCCCACAGCGGCCCACGCCGCCCAGCGCGCCCACCGCGCGGGTGCCGAGCGCCGCGTACCCGGTCGGACCGTCCGGCAGCAGGCTGGGCAGTCGCCACGGGTGCGCCGCTGATAACGCGCGGTGCTCAGGGCGAGCAGTACCGCTCCGGTGACACAGGCCAGCCGGCTGACGAACGCCAGCGGGTCGAAGAACGGGCCGACGGTGAACAGCAGGAAGCCCACCAACTCCGGCAGCAGGATCGCGGCTGCCGCGACCAGCGCTCCGGCGACCGTCCAGGCGAGCCCCGCGATCGCCGGTCGCCAGGTCGCCACCTGGTCCAGGGCAACCGCCAGCCCGCCCGCGGCCGCACACAACGCGACGGACCACCAGCCGGTGAGGCCGAGCAGGTCCAGCCCGAGCCGCCCGAACTCCGGAGCCTCGCCGACCGTCCAGGCCAGACGCACGCCCCCGTATGCCACGGCCCAGCCGAGCACTGCGTACGTCAGGCCATGGACGCTCCGCCCGACGATTCGTGTCGATGTCGTCATGGACCGATCCTGCCGTCGTCCCAGGGTGGGCAGGCCCCGCTGGGAGGGGACGTCACTCCCTCGCGCGAGGGATCGGCGGGGTCGGGTCTGCTGTGGAGCGACCGGGTGTGGTGCGAATCCTCGGCCTTCTATACCGTGGCACGGTCACGGGTGGCCACTTCCTCGACTGGGCCGTCCCGCGACGACGTCGCGTACGCGTTCGACATGGGGGTTTCGTCGTGACCATGGAATCGCCGACGACCGGCCGGCCCGAGGCTGGTGAGGCCGACGTGCAGCAGAAGATCGACACGTCGGTGCCGCATTCGGCGCGGATCTGGAACTACTGGCTCGGTGGCAAGGACAACTTCGCCGTGGACCGCGAGGCCGGGGACCAGTACCGCCAGGTCTTCCCCGGCGTCGTCGATGTGGCCCGCGCCTCTCGGCAGTTCCTGGTTCGCTCGATCATGTTCCTCGCCGCCGACGCGGGCATCCGCCAGTTCCTCGACGTCGGCACCGGGCTGCCGACCGCCAACAACACGCACGAGGTGGCCCAACGGATCGCCCCGGACGCGCGGATCGTCTACGTCGACAGCGACCCGCTGGTGCTGGTGCACGCGCGCGCGTTGCTGGTGGGCACGCCCGAGGGCAGGACCGCCTACATCGACGGCGACCTGCACGATCCGGCCGCGGTCATCGCCGAGGCCGGTCAGACGCTCGACTTCACGCAGCCGATCGGCCTCATCCTCAGTGGCGTCATGGGCCACGTGCCCGACTACGAGGCGGCCCGCTCGATCACCCGGCAGTTGGTGACGGCGCTGCCGAGCGGCAGTTACCTCTCGCTGAACGACGGCACGAGCCTGATCAGCGCCGAGATACAGCAGGCGCAGGACGACTACAACGACAGCGGCGCGACTCCGTACACCCTGCGCTCTCCCAGCGAGATCGCCGGCTTCTTCGACGGTCTGGAGCTGGTCGAGCCCGGCGTCGTGCCGTGCCCGCAGTGGCGACCGGACGACGCGGTCGACACGCCGGCCGACATCGACGCCTTCGGCGGGGTGGGCCGCAAGCGCTGACGCTGTCGTGCGGCGGCGGTCGGCGCCGGGGTGGGTCGTCCCTGGTGGCTACGCCGCCGCCCGGTCACTGACGGTCAGCCGGACTGGTCGGTGGGAGGAAGGACGCTCCGCACCGCCACGCAGGGGTCCGTGGCGGGTGCGGCGGCATGGATCGCTTCGGCGGCCCGGGCGGCGAGGTCGCGAAAGACCTCGCGCTGCTCCTCGGGTAACCCACCCAGCACGTGGTCCTCGGCGTGGGCGACCCGCCGCTCGGCCTCGGCGAGCGTCTGGCGTCCGCGTTCGGTGGCCACCACCCGTCGGGCCCGCCGGTCCTGGGGGTCGGGCCTGCGCTCGATGAGACCGGCGTTCGCCAGGTCGTCGATGACGTAGGTCAGCACGCTGCGGTCGATGGCCAGACGAGCGGCCAGGGCGGCCTGCGTGGGCACCTCTTCGTGCACGACGACGGCCAGGATGTGATAGCCGCGACTGCCGTGCGGCAGGTCCTTCAGCAGCTCCTCGACGCGCTCGTGCCAGTTGCGCAGCACCATGCCCAGCGACCAACCGAAGTTCGAACCGCGCTTGCGGTCGGCCGGCAGCTCGCACGGATCGCTCGCGGACATGTCCCGATGCTAGTGGCCGGCGCGTTGATCATCATCCGACATCACCGCACCCAGGAATGATTGGCGGCGAAGATAGGTTGTTCAACAAACGATAGATTCTAAACATGATAAGTTGATCAAACGATCGCGTGGATGGGGAAGCAATGTCGGACTACGGGCACGAACTCCGGTTTGGGTCGTTCCTGACACCCAGCGTGCACGACCCGGATCAGGTGGTAGCGCTGGCCGAGTTGACCGAGGCCGCGGGACTGGACCTGGTCACCTTCCAGGACCACCCGTACAACGCGGAGTTCCTCGACACCTGGACCCTGCTGAGTTGGGTCGCCGCCCGCACGGAGCGGCTCCGGATCTCCGGGAACGTCCTCAGCCTGCCGCTGCGCCCGCCGGCCGTGCTGGCCCGGGCCGCGGCGAGCCTGGACCGGTTGTCGCACGGCCGATTCGAACTGGGCCTCGGCGCCGGCGCGTTCTGGGACGGTATCGCGGGCATGGGGGCACGTCGGCTGACAGCGGGGCAGGGAGTCGCGGCGCTGCGGGAGGCGATCGACGTCCTGCGCGGCGTCTGGGACGACACCGCCACCGGGCCGCTGCGGCTGGACGGGGAGTACTACCCCGTGCCCGGCATGCAGCGCGGCCCGAAGCCGGCACACGACATCGACATCTGGCTCGGCGCGTACCAGCCGAAGATGCTGGCACTGACCGGCCAGAAGGCCAACGGCTGGCTGCCGACGCTCGAATACCTGCGATCTCCGGACCGGGTGACCGCCAACCGGCTCATCGACGACGCGGCCATCGCCGCGGGCCGCGAGCCCCGGGAGATCCGGCGGCTGCTCAACCTGTTCACTGTCGACGTCTCGTCGCGCAGCCGCGGCTTCCTCCAGGGGCCCGTGGAGCAGTGGGTCGACCAACTCCTTCCGCTGGTCATCGAGGAGGGGTTCAGCACGTTCCTGATCGGGCGCGACGACCCACGCCTCATCCAGACCCTCGGGCAGGAGATCGCCCCCGCGCTGCGGGAGGCCGTCGCCAGGGAGCGCGCCGGGGGTGAGGTCGGCAGCGGGCCGGTCCGCACTACCGTCGCGCTGGCCGAGCGGCACCCCGGCCTCGACTACGACGCGCTGCCGCCGTCGCTGGCCGCCAGGTCCGTCGAGCCCGGTGACCAGGAGTACGAGCGGGTACGCCACACCTACAGCTGGCACGGCTCGCCGGCCCTGGTGATCCGTCCGCGCAACGCCGCCGAGGTGATCGACGCCGTGTCGTACGCCCGGACGCAGGATGTCCCGCTGTCGGTGCGCAGCGGCGGGCACGGCATCAGCGGCCGGTCGACGAACGACGGGGGAGTCGTCATCGACATGTCGAGGATGAACAAGGTCGAGGTTCTCGACCGGGCGACCCGTCGAGTGCGCCTGGAGCCGGGTGCCCGGTGGGGCGACGTGGCCCAGACGCTGGCCCCGTACGGCCTGGCCATGAGCTCGGGCGACTACGGAGACGTGGGCGTCGGTGGTCTCGCCACCACCGCTGGCGTCGGGTACTTGGCGCGCAAGCACGGCCTGACCATCGACCACGTCGTCGCCGCCGAGATCGTCACCGCGGACGGCCGTCTGCTCCGCGCCGACGACGAGCATCACCCCGACCTGTTCTGGGCCATCCGCGGGGCCGGGGGAAACTTCGGTGTGGTCACCGCGCTGGAGCTGGAGGCGTACGAGGTCGACACGGTCGTCCACGCCCAGCTCGTCGCGGACGCGACGGACAGCGCCAGACTGCTGCGCCGATGGGGCCAACTGGTCGAGGACGCGCCACGGGAGTTGACGAGCTTCCTCTCCCTCTTTCCCGGCCGCCGTGGCAACCCCCCGGCTGCCCAGGTCACCCTCGTCTACGCCGGTGACGACGTCGAGGCGGCGCAGTTCGCCCTGAGCCCGTTCCTGGAGATCGGGCCGATCCTCGACCAGCAGGCGCAGCTCGTGCCGTACCCGGCGATCGTCGTGCCGCCGGGCAACCAGCATCGGGGGCAGGGGCTGAGGGACACCCGCAGCGGTCTGTTGCACCACGTCACCCCGCAGGCGGCCGACCTGATGGAAAACATGATCCATTCCGGCGATGTGATGATCATGCAGTTGCGATCCGTCGGTGGGGCGGTCAACGACGTCGCCCGCGACGCGACCGCCTACCCGCACCGGAAGCAGAACTTCTCGGTACTCGCCGCCACGGTCCCGGACCGCCGGCCCCAACTCGACAAACTGTGGGCCGAGCTGTACCCGCACCTCGACGGCCTGTATCTCAGCTTCGAGAGCGACACCGATCCGGCTCGACTGCTGGACGCCTGGCCCGAGCCCACCCTCGGTCGGCTGCGTGCCATCAAGGCCAGCTACGACCCGGACAACGTCTTCAACCGGAACTTTCCCATCCCACCGGCCGGGCCGGTCGATCAGACGGCGCCGGACAGGTAGTCGTGGCGACGCTGCGGTTCGAACTTCTCGACCGCGTACCGCAGCATGACCCGTGGCATGACCCGGTAGCGGCGGGCGAGGAACTCCTCCTCCGCCGCCCTGTCCCGGTTGCCCACCTCGCGCAGCATCCAGCCCACCGCCTTGCGGACGAGGTCGTGCGGGTCGTGCAGGAGCCGGTCGCCGAGTCGGAAGGTCCACGCGAAGTCACCGGCCCTGATGAAGGCGAAGGTCGCCATGATGGCGATGCGCCGCTCCCACACGAGGCTCGAATCGGCCAACCGGTCCAAGACGCTCCGGTCCCTGTCGAGTAGCCAGGGGCCGACGATGTACGGCGCGGACGAGTCCACCAGGTCCCAGTTGTCGATGCGGTCGGTGTTGGCCAGGACGGTGTCGAAGATAAGACCCCGCTCCTGCTCGTCGCCCCGGGCGAACTTCCGTACCAGGATGAACAGCGCGGTCAACCGCTCCTCGTGCGCGCCGTCGATGAGCAGCTTCGTCGTCTCGGCCAGCGAGAGGTCGCGCCAGAACCGGGCGGCCACAGTGCGCTGGTCCGGCACGGAGACACCGAGGGCCCGGTCGCCCTCGCCGTACCCACCAGGGACCATCCGGAGGAACCGGCTCGACGCCTCGGCTCGACGTGGATCGGCGAGGCTGGCGAGTTCCCGACGCACGTCGACGTTGGTGGCCATGACCGTCGACGCTACCGGGGGTCAGCCCGCGCGGCGTAGGCGTCCGAGCGCTGGCCCGCCACACGCGGCCCCGACCCGCTGAAGCTGATCTGTGGGAACGCGGGCCGCCAAACCCTCGGCAGGGTGTGAGCGGCTGATTCAGGGGGTAGGACGCTGCGATGACGCAGCCGAGGATGGATCCCACCGACGCGTTGGCCGAGCTGGGCCGGGTCAGGCTCGACGAGATCAGCCTGGACGACATGCTGCTCCGGATCGCCGAACTCGCCAAGGGAAGCATTGCCGGGACGAGAGAGGTGACTGTCACCCTGGTGCGGGGTCGGGTCGGTTGGACCGGGGCATTCACCGGCGAGTTGGCCCGTCAGCTGGACGAGTGGCAGTACGAGCAGCACCGGGGCCCCTGCCTGGATGCCTCCGCCAGTGGTGACACCATCTCCGTGCCGGACATGGACACCGAAGAGCGCTGGCCAGCATGGGCGGAGAGGGCTCGCGCCGCCGGCGTGCAGAGTTCCCTCTCCATCGGGCTTCCCATCCAGGGCTCGGTTGTCGGCGCGCTCAACGTCTACAGCGATTCGCCGAACGCGTTCGATCCGTCCTCGATCGCCAGTGCGGAGGGCTTCGCCGCCTATGCGGCGGTGGCACTGGCCAACGCGCACCTGTACGAGAACGCCGCCACGCTGGCCGCGCAGATGCAGGAGGCGATGCGGAATCGAGCCGTGATCGAGCAGGCCAAGGGGATCATCATGGGCAGCCGGCGGTGCTCGTCGGAGGAGGCGTTCGCGCTGCTGTCGAAGATCTCCCAGGACACCAACCGAAAGGTGCGCGAGGTCGCGGAGGCCCTGGTCGCCCAGGCAGTGGGAACCTCCCAAGGGTCTTGAACTTCGTGGGTGTGGGTGCCTGGGCCGTGGGTAGGGCTGAACCATGTTGAAGCGAGCGGTGTGGCAGGGGCTGGTGGCGGGCCTGGCCGGGGCTGCGGTGATGACAGCCGCCGAGAAGATCGAACAGCGGCTGACCGGTCGGCCCGACTCCTACGTGCCGGCCCGGGTTCTGGTCAGGCTGACCGGCCTGCCGGAATCCTCAGGGCAGCAGCCCCGCTGGCAGAACCTGGCGATGCACTACGGCCAGGGCGCGCTGGTCGGCGTCCTGCGCAGTGTCATGGCGCAGGCCGGGCTGCGGGGCACCTGGGCTTCGACGATGTTCACGGCGGTGCGCCTGACCAACGACCAGATCCTGGAGAACGCCACCGGCGTGGGAGCGCCCCCACTGACCTGGCCCCGCCCCGAACTCGCCATCGACGTGTTGCACAAGTCCATCTACGCGTTCGCCACCGGAGCGGTGGCCGACGCGCTCGCCGCCCGCGACGGAGCGGGTCCCGGGCAGCGGCACGCGGCGCTGCGTCCCGGTCGCCACTCGGACGTCGGTCCGCTGCCCCGGGCAGCAGCACGCCGGGCCTAGCCCCCGGAAGAGCGCCCACGGCCAGGAAGCTGCGTGCGCGGCCGGGGAGTGTTTAGCTGCACGGATGATCACACCCGTTCCCCTCGGTACGTGGCCGACGCCGCTGGAGGCCGCACCCCGGCTCGCCGCCCGGCTGGGGCTGGCCGAGCTCTGGTTCAAGCGCGACGATCTCAACGGCCTCGGCGGGGGCGGCAACAAGATCCGCAAGCTCGGGTACACCTGCGCGCAGGCGATCGCCGACGGCGCCAGCACGCTGATCACCTCGGGGGCGCCGCAGAGCAACCACGCCCGGCTCACCGCTGCCGCTGCCGCGCGGCTTGGCCTCTCCTGTGTGCTGGTGCTCGCCGGCCCGCCCCCGGAGCGTCGACGAGGCAACCTGCTGCTCGACGGGCTCGCCGGCGCGGAGATCGTCTGGGCCGGAGACAGTCCGCTCGCCGAGGTGGTGGCGGTCGAGGCGGAGCGACGATCGGCGTACGTCATCCCGTTCGGCGGCACCTCACCCGCGTCGATCCAGGGCTATGTGGACTGCGGTCGGGAGTTGCGGGCCCAGTTGCCGGACGCCGACGGGGTCGAGGTGGTGGCGGCGCTCGGTTCCGGCGGGACGATGGCCGGCCTGGTGCGGGAGTTGGGCGCGCAGCGGGTGATCGGCGTGGATGTCGGCGCCGTGCCCGACCCACGGGCGACTGTCGCCGGGCTGCTCGCCGACGAGGTCGAACCGGACGCGCTGCGGATCGACGGCACCCAGGTGGGTGCGGGATACCGCACGCTGACCGACGCCGTCCGGACGGCGCTGGAGGTGACCGCGCGTACGGAGGGGGTCTTCCTGGATCCGACGTACACCGGTCGGGCGATGGCGGCGCTTCTGGCCGGCAGCTTTCCGCACGGCGACCGGGTCGTCTTTGTGCACACCGGCGGGCTGCCGGGGCTCTTCGGCCACCCCGAGCTGTAGGGGAACCGGCCGGGCACGCACGGCGGTGCCCTCCGGTGGAATCGCGCCGGAGGGCACCGTGCCGAGCTGTCGACGGATCAGACGCTGGCGAAGTGCTCGCGGTGATCGCGAACGAACTCTGCGAAGCTCCGCGGCTGCCGGCCGACGATCCGCTCGACGTGGTCGTTGGTGAAGTCGCCCCACCCGGAACCGTAGGCGACCCGGTACTCGGCGAGGACCTCGGCCGACCACTGGTCGAGGCCGGCCTGGAGCAGGCCGTCGCGTGCCTGCTCCGGGCTCTGCGGCACGTAGCGCACCGGCTCGCCGAGGGTGCGGGCGATCTCGTCGGCCGCCTGGTCGAGAGTGATGCTCTCCGGGCCGGTGGGAGTGTAGATCTTGCCCTGGTGCTGCTCCGGCGCGGCGAGAATCGCTGCCCCTGTGGCGGCGATGTCCCGGGCGTCGATCAGGCCGACCCGCGCGTCACCGAAGAGACCGTAGAGGTGCTCACCGGCCTTGGCGCCGAGCAGGTTCTGCATGAAGTGACTCGGGCGCAGGATGGTCCAGGGGATACCGGACTCCTGTAGCTCCGCGTCGGAGAGCGCGTGCAGGCGGCCGTTGCGGGTGGGCGCGTCGTGCGCGGCGCCGATCGCGGAGAGCCGGACGACGTGCCGGACGCCGGCCTGCCGGGCCGCCCACACCGCGTTCATGCTCTGGCTCGGTGCCAGTGGGCCCATCGGCATCAGCAGCCAGAGCGTCGTCACGCCCTCGAAAGCGGCGGTCAGTGTGGTGGGGCGGTCCAGGTCGCCGACGACGTACTCGACCCCATCGAGCCCTGGCGTGCGCGACGCGTCCCGGACGAGGGCGCGCAGCGGCTGCTTGCCGGCCAACTCCCGCAGTACCTCCCGCGACACGGTGCCGTTTGCCCCGGTTATCAGAATGGTCATGGTCATCCTCCTCGGTCAGGCGGACCGAGGTCGGACCACCGGTCGCCGGCACCGACGATATAGTCCAAAACTTGTACCGTCCAATGATTGGACCAAATTATGAAGCGCAGCACACTGAAGGAGCAGGACCCCGACCTCGGGATCCTGGCCGTGCAGCTCTCCGCGCGTGTCCAGCGGGAGATCTTCCGACGCTCGGCGGAGCAGGGGTTCGACGACGTCCGGCCCCGCCACGGCGCGGTCCTCGCGTACCTGGACGCCGAGGGCACCCGCCCCGGCGAACTGGCCCGGCTGGCCGGCCGCAACAAGCAGACGATGGGCGCGATCCTCGACGAGTTGGAACGGCTGGGCTACGTCCGGCGTACGCCCGACCCAGCCGACCGCCGGGCAAAGTTGATCGTGCCGACGGATCGGGGTCTCCGCTTCATCGCGGCCTCCGACGGCTTCGTGCACCTGATCGAGCAGAAACTCGCCGACACGCTCGGCCCCGACCGGTACCGCGACTTCCGAGACGCGCTGGCCCGCGGCGTGGCGAGCCTCCCGGCGACCGGCCCGGACACCGAGGGCTGAGCTGGCATGTGCCGGCGTCAACCGGGTACGCCGCCGTGGCCCCCCGGGGCCGGCGGACCGCCCCGGGCTGACCGCCTTCCACGCAGCCGAGGAGCACCGACATGCCTATCGCGGGGCGGGCCCGACTCACACCGACGGTCTCCCTGGTGCTGCTGGCGTCGGTCCTGGTGTCGTTCCTGGCCGCGTCGGCGGCCCCGACCCCGCTCTACGGTGTGTACCAGGAACGCTGGCACTTCTCGCCGGTCACCACCACTGTGGTGTTCGCCGTCTACGCCCTGGCGGTGCTGGCGTCGCTGCTCACGTTCGGCAGGTTGTCCGACCACGTCGGTCGGCGGCCGGTGCTGGCCGTCGCGATCGCTGTGCAGATGCTCGCGCTTGTCGTCTTCATCGTCGCCAACGGCGTTGCGGCCCTGCTGGTCGCCCGCCTCGTGCAGGGCCTGGCAGCCGGCGCCGCCACCGGCGCGGTGGGCGCCGCCATGCTCGACATCGACCGGGCCCGGGGCACGCTCGCGAACTCGATCGCCCCCGGCATCGGAACCGGAAGCGGCGCCCTGCTCTCGGCGCTCCTCATCCAGTTCCTGCCCGCGCCGACGCGACTGGTGTACGTCGTGCTGCTCGTGATCCTGCTGATCCAGGCCGTCGGGGTCGCGCTGATGCCGGAGACGGTCACCCCGATGGCCGGGGCCCGAGGCAGCCTCCGGCCGGACATCACGCTGCCCCGCTCGGTGCGCCAACCGGTCCTGGTCGTCATCCCGGTGCTCTTCGCGGTCTGGGCGCTGGCCGGGTTCTTCGGCGCGCTCGGCCCGGCGCTGATCCGCAGCCTCATGAACACGTCGATCGTGGTCGGCGGTCTGGTTCTCTTCGTCTTCGCCGTCTTCGGGTCGATCGCCGTGCTGGTCCAGCGCAACACCGCCGCGCGGACCGTGATCCTGACCGGGATCGTCGCGCTCATCCTGGGCATGATCGTCACATTGGTGGCCGTCATGGCGCAGTCCATCCCGGTCTTCTTCGTCGGCCTCGCGCTCGGGGGCGTCGGCTTCGGCAGCGGCTTCCAGGGCAGCCTCAAGACGGTCATGCCGCTGGTCGAGGCACACCAACGCGCCAGCGTGCTGTCAGTGCTCTACGTCGTCTGCTACGTCGGCTTCGGTCTCCCCACGGTGATCGCCGGCTTCCTCGTGGTCTACGCCGGCGGCCTGCCGAGGACCGCCGACGAGTACTCCGTCGCCGTCATCCTCCTCGCCCTGGTCGCCCTGTTGGGCGTGCGCAGGGCCACCAGGATGGCGCCGGGCTGATGCCGGGAGGCCGGCGCCGAGCACTGACGCATCCAGCAGCGTCATGATCAGAAAGGGAGGGGCGATGAGCCCGAAAGTGACCCAGGGCGAGGCGACTGCGACGTCGCGCATCGAGAGCCTGGACGTCAAGCTTGAGGTGATCGTCATCCCGGTCTCGGATGTCGACCGGGCGAAGGCGTTCTACGAACGGCTCGGGTGGCGGCTCGACCAGACCCCGCCCGGCATCGTCCAGTTGACGCCACACGGCTCCCCGTGTTCCGTACAGTTCGGCCCCGGGCTCACGTCGGCGGCACCCGGCTCGGCCATGGCGTACCTGATCGTGTCCGACATCGAGGCTGCCCACGACACACTCGCCGCCGCCGGTGTCGAGGTCGGCGACGTCTTCCACGTCACCCCGGACGGCCCGGTCGACGGGCCGGACCCGCAGCGGCGCAGTTACTTCTCGCGCGCCACGCTGCGCGACCCGGACGGCAACACCTGGCTGATGCAGGAGATCACGACCAGGCTTCCCGGACGCATCGAGGGTGGCCTCACGTCGTTCGGCTCCACGAGCGACCTGGCGAGCGCGCTTCGGCGCGCGGCGGCCGCGCACGGTGAGCACGAGGAACGTACCGGCGAGCACGACGACAACTGGCCCGACTGGTACGCGGCGTACATGGTCAGCGAGCAGTCGGGGGCCAAGCCGCCCGAGTGAGCGACGTCCACGCGTAAGACCTGCTGATCGCGGTGCTGCCGGTGAGTCACCTGATGACTCACCGGCAGCACCGCTCCTCGCTGCGCGCTGTTCGTACGGGCGATGTACGCGAGTTGTACGCCGACCGTCCTACCATCCCCTGGACACGATGATCTTCGATCCAGCGGCACCGCCGGATTCAGAGCTGACCGGGTGGGTGCCGTGCCTCGTCGCCTGTGTGCGGTCCCCCGGCCGCCGGTAGGGAGGAGACCTCGATGACGAGTCCTGGTGCGGGCGGTGCGATGCCGTGACGCGGGTACGGTTTCTCGCCCTCGGCCCGCTGCACGCCGAGGTCGGCAGAGAGTGGCTCGACCTCGGGCCCGTCCGGCAACAGGCGGTCTTCGCGATCCTGCTGTTCAACGCGAACCGCGTTGTCACACCGGCGTCGATCCTGCAGGGAGTCTGGGGCGGCCAGGCCCCGGCGACCGGCACGAAGCTGATCCCGCCGTACATCTACCGGCTGCGGCGCACGCTCCAGGCGGCGTGCGTCGGCAGCGACGGTCCCGCGATCGACAGTTCCCGGATCGGCTACCGGCTGCGTCTCGGGTCGGCCCGCACCGACGTCGCGGACTTCGACGACGCGGTTGAGCGGGCGGCTGCCGCCGAGACGGCCGGCGACCTCGCCGGGGCCGCGGCGCTACTGGCCGAGGCCGAGCAGAGCTGGGCGGGCGAGCCGTTGGCGGGCCTGACCGGTCCGTACGCGGAGAGCCGTCGGCAACACCTGCTCGAACGCCGCGTCGTCTGTTTGGAACACCGGCTGGAACTGCACCTGCGGCTGGGCGACTGCCACCGGGCGATCCCCGCGCTCATCGCCTTGCAGGCGGAGTATCCCCTGCGGGAACGGCTGGCGATCATGCTGATGACCGCCCTGTACCAGACCGGCAGGCAGGGCGAGGCGATGGATGTGTTCGGCGCCTTCCGTACCCGCCTCGCGACCGAGTTGGGCGTCGAGCCGACCCCGGCGCTGCTCGCGGCGTACACCTCGATGTTGCGCGGCGACCTGGGCCCGCCCTGGGTGTCGGGCCGTTTTCCCGAAGGACCCGCCCGGGCACGGGCGGCCACCACCACGTGATGCGCGGCGATGCCGCGCGGTGAGGCGGAGCAGATGGACGACGGCCTTGCCCCGGTGCAGCCGGGGGACGCCGGATGGTTTCTGGGTCACTCCCTGCGGGAGCGGCTGACCGGCGCGGTGCCCACCGGCCCCGTCGACGAGGATCTCGGCCGGATCCGGCTGAAGATGTGGCTGGACGAGCCGGTGCACGCGAGGCGGCCCGACCTGATCCGGCAGCGGCTGGCCCAGCACGGGCTCGACGAGGCCGGTCTGATCCGGGTCCTGGGCGAGCAGCCCGAGACCGTTCGGGCCCGGTTCGACACGGCACCGGATTACGCCCGGCGGCTGGTCGAGGCCGCGCGGCGACATCCGGCCGCCACTGTGGCGCCCGGCCACGGCGCGGCCGGACACGATGACAGCGCGGGATTCGCGGCGCTCGTCGCGCCACTGATCGCCGCCGCACTCGAACGGTTGGGCGCGCGGGTGGCGGCGCTCGTCGACGGCCACCCGCACCTGTCCGCCGAGGCGCTGACCACGCGGTTGGGCCCGGGGCCGGTCGACACCGTCAACATGCTGGTGGCCCGGACGATGGCGCTGGAACTCAACGTGCTGCGGATTCGGGGCGAGCTGTCCGGGAGCAGCCCGCACGAGCGCTTCCACGACTTCCTGCACCGGTTGGAGCAGCCGCAGCACGCGTTGCGCCTGCTGCGCGAATATCCGGTGCTGGCCCGGGATCTGGTGCGGGTCGTTGACAACTGGGAGGCCAGCCGGCTGGAGTTCGCCGAGCGCGTCGTCGCCGACCACGCGGAGCTGTCCGACCGGTGCGGCGGGCCGGACTCGCTCGGCGACCTGGCCGAGGTGAGCTTCGGGGCGGGGGACAACCATCGGGGCGGTCGCTCGGTGGCGGTCGTCCGCTTCGCGACCGGCGCGCGGGTGATGTACAAGCCCCGGCGCCTCCAGGTCGACTGCCACTTCCAACACCTGTTGGCCTGGCTCAACGAGCGTGGCGCGCACCCCGCGCTGCGGACGTTCTGGGTCGTCGACCGCGAGGTGTACGGGTGGACCGAGTTCGTCGAGAGCGGACCCTGCGCCGACCGCGACGCCCTCGGCCGGTTCCATCGGCGGCAGGGCGCGCTCCTGGCCCTGTTGCAGGCCCTCGGCGCGACGGATTTCCATCAGGAGAATGTGATCGCCTCCGGTGAGCACCCGATGCTCATCGATCTGGAGGCGATGCTGCACAACTGGCAGTGGGAGCGGCCGATCGGTGACCAGGCGGGCTACCTGCAGAGCGTCGGGGTCGGGTTGATGAGCAGGTCCGTCGTCACTGTGGGGCTGCTGCCGGCACCCGTGCTCTGGACCGAGGGCAACCAGGTCAACCAGTTCGACATGAGCGGGATGTCCGGGGCCGGTGGGCAGTTGACCGCCCGGCCGGTCACGGTCTGGGACGGGTTCGGCACCGACGAGATGCGCCTGGACCGGCGGCGGGTCCCGCTGCCCGGTTCGGGGAACCTGCCCACCCTCGGCGAGCAGCGTCTGGACGTGACGGAGTTCGCGCCCGAGATCGGCGACGGATACCGCACGCTCTACCGGATCCTGCTGCGACACCGGGACGAGTTGCTGGGGCCGTCCGGCCCGTTGGCCGCGTTCGCGCACGACGAGGTGCGGGTGGTCCTGCGCGCCACCGAGTCGTACGTCCGGCTGCTCGCCGAGGCGCAGCACCCGGACCTGCTGCGGGACGCGTTGGACCGGGACCGGTACTTCGAGAACCTGTGGGCCGGGCACGAGGACCGCGAGGACCGCGACCTCCTCATCGCCGCGGAACTGGCCCAGATGTACGCAGGCGACGTGCCGATCTTCGTGACCACACCGTCGTCGACGGACCTCACCGGCGGCGACGGCACCGTGGTGCCGGGGGCACTGCGCCAGACCGGCCTGGACGCGGTCCGCGACCGACTGGTGGGCATGTCCGAAGACCACCTGGCCCAGCAGAGCTGGATCATCGAAGCCTCGCTCACCGCGCTGATCATGGGAGACCCGTCACGGTGGCGTCCAGCGAGCCGCCCGGGCGCGGTGGTCCTGCCGCCGCTGGTCGTACCCGCGACTGTCGTGCACTCGCCTGTTGCCCCCGCGACGGTCGCACCTGAGCGCTTCGTCGACGCGGCGCGCATCATCGGGGATCGGTTGCTGGCGACCGCGCTCACCGAGGACGACCGGATCTGCTGGCTGGGCCTGAGCCTGATCGCCGACAAGGTGTGGATGCTCGGCCCGAGCGCGATGGACCTCTACAACGGCATCAGTGGCATCGCCCTGTTCCTCGCCCGGCTGGCGGACGTCACCGGCGACACTGTCTACCGACAGGCCGCCGACCGGGCCGCCACGATGATGCTCCGCGAGGCGCGGAGCTGGCTCGCCGGCCCGACCGCGACCGCGGGCGTCGGTGGCTTCGACCACCTGGGCGGTTCGGTGTACGCCCTGAGCCACCTCACCGCTGTCCTGGACCGCGCCGACCTGGTCGACACCGCCGTGGGCCTGGCCGCGTCGATGGTCACGCACGCCACCGATAGCCGCGAGTACGACATCATCAACGGCAGCGCCGGCGGGCTGCTGGCCCTGCTGTCGCTGCACCGGGTCACCGCGGACCCCAGCCTGCTCGACGGCGCCCGGACGCTGGCCCGGCACACGCTCAGCGGTGCACGGCCGGTCGGCGACGGGGTCGGCTGGTCCGGCACCCTCTACGCGGACACGCCGCTGGCCGGCTTCTCCCACGGCGCGTCCGGTATCGCGACCGCCCTGGCCCGATGGGACCGGTACACCGGGACGCACGAGCATCGCGACGCGGTCGACGCGGCGCTGCGCTACGAACGCACCGCATACGACGAGGCGACCGGCAACTGGCGCGACCTACGCCCGGACACGCCAGAAGGCGACTCCATGGTCGCCTGGTGCCACGGCGCGGCCGGGGTCGCGATGGCCCGCGCCGAACTCCTGGGCTACGCCACCGACGACGCGCTGGTGCGCGACGACCTGCGGCGTGCGCTGACGGCGGCGCTGGAGCCGAGCAACCTGCTGCACAACCACTCGATCTGCCACGGGGACCTCGGCAACGCCGAGGCGGCGCTGGCCGCCGCCCGAGCCCTCGGGGACGACGAGGCGGCCCGGCGCGCCGCCGCGATCGCGGCGACCGCCGTCGTGGACATCGAGAATCGTGACTGGCGGTGCGGCGTGCCCCGGGGAGTGGAGACACCGGGGCTGATGAGCGGCCTGGCCGGCATCGGCTACGCGCTCCTGCGCTGGGCCGACCCGGCGGGTGTGCCGTCGGTGCTGCTGCTGGAGCCGCCGACCGACCATCGCGGTGCCATCGATCTGCCATAGCGCGGTCCTACGGTTCCGCCCGTGGAGGTCCATCCACGTATCGCGCTTCACCACCTATAGATCGGAGTTTCACATGGACTACATCAGGGCGTGGAAGGACCCGGTCTACCGGGCGTCCCTCAGCGCCGAGGACCGGGCCAGCCTGCCGGCGAACCCGGCCGGCTTCGTCGAGCTGAACGACCAGGAGCTCGACGGCGCCGACGGCGGCACGTGGACCCCGACTCCCACGATCACCGTGGTCACCGGGGCCGCCGGCTGCTTCTCCTTCAACGGCACCTTCTGCAACGGCACCTGCGCGGCGTTCACCGCCGGCTGCTGCGGCTGACCGAACCACCTCGGCGGCGAACCCGAACCGTCCCGCACGGACGCGTTTCCTCGCCGGCACACCCCGAATTCCCTGAGGAGAGCCCTTAATGAACATCGTGCAAGCCTGGAAGGACCCCGAGTACCGGGCGAGCCTTTCCGCCGAGCAGTTGGCGGCGCTGCCGGAGCACCCCTGCGGCGTCGTCGAGCTCGGTGACGACGTCCTCGCGCACATCGCCGGCGCGCGTACCGAGGGACTGTGGACCCTCGGCTGCTGCGGCGGCTTCACCGCCCGGGAGACCCCGTGCGGTTCCTGTGGCGCGACGTGCGGCGGAACCACCTGTGGCACCTGCCAGACGCAGTCGACCTGTGGTCTGTGCACCGCCTGATCCACCCGCTTGACCGGCGGTGCCCGGACGCCTGAGGTGTCCGGGCACCGCCGGCCGCGAGACCCGACCGCTGCGCGAGAGAGAGCACCCCCGATGACGCAGTCGCACCTGCCCGGCCACGACCCGGTGGACGTTTCGAACCCCTGCTGGTACCTGGCGTACTCCCTGCCGGAGAGGCTCGGCGGCGCGGCGCCGACCGGCTCGGTGGACGAGGACCGGGGACGGCTCCGGCTCGATCGGTGGAAGAACGAACCGGTCTTCGCCGGTGACACGGACCTGTTCGAGAGCTGGCTCGACGCCCTCGACCTCGACGAGCCCACGCTGGCCACTGTGCTCGGCGAGACGCCGGAGACGGTCCGCAGCAGGTTCGCCGACATCCCGGACTACGTGCGCACCATCGAGCGCGCATGGCGCGACCACCGGCCGGGCGAGACCGCTGACGCCGACCACCACGACCACGACCATGACCACCACCACGAGCCGCACCCGCACGCCGCGTTCGTCGAGCTGGTGCGCCCGCTGGTGGACGACGGCGTCCGCCGGGTACGCGAGGCGGTGCACGCGGCCTGCGCGGGTACGCCGGGACCACACCTGGATGCCGACCTGCTCGCCGACCAACTCTGCGAGCCGCCCTACGGGGCGATCAACCTGCTGGTCGGCCGGGTGCTCGTGCTGGAGCTCAACGTCCTGCGGTTGCAGGGGCAGTTGGAGGGGGAGACCTCGCAGCAGCGCTTCCAGGACTTCGCCCGGCGGCTACGCGACCCGAAGTACACGCTCGACGTCCTGATGGAGTACCCGGTGCTGGCCCGGGACGCGACAATCCTCATCGACAACTGGGTGGACGCCCGCATCGAGTTCGCCCAGCGCCTCACCGCCGACGCCACCGCGCTGACCGCCAGACTGGGCGACCCGGCGGAGCTGGGCAGCGTGACGGAGGTGTCGTTCGGCGCCGGTGACTCCCACCGCGGTGGTCGCTCGGTCGGGTTCGTCCGCTTCGCCAACGGCGCCCGCGCTGTCTACAAGCCCCGAGGGCTGCAGGTCGAGCTGCACTTCCAGCAACTGCTGGACTGGCTCAACGCGCGCGGCGCGCAACCGTCGCTGCGCACCATGTGGGTGCTCGACCGCGGTGACTACGGCTGGTCGGAGTTCGTCACCGCCGGGCCGTGCGCCGATCACGACGCGCTGCGCCGCTTCTACACCCGGCAGGGCAGCTACCTGGCGCTGCTGCACAGCCTCGCGGCCGTCGACTTCCACCTGGAGAACATCATCGCCGCCGGCGAGCACCCGATGCTCGTCGACCTGGAAGCCCTCTTCCATCCGCAGGGCGAGCAGACGGACCAGCAGATCGGCGTCTCGGCGGAGTCGTTCCGGACGATGCGGGAGTCGGTCCTGGAGGTCGGGCTCCTGCCCCGGCCCATCATCTACCAGGACGACGACGGCGTCGGCGGCGTCGACTTCAGCGGCCTGGCCGGCACCGCCGGGCAGCTCACGCCCACCCCGGTCGCCACCTGGGAGGAATCCGGCACCGACGAGATGCGCCTGGTCCGCAAGCGGATCGAGATGGGCGGCGGGCAGAACCTGCCCAGCCTGAGCGACACGGCACACCACACCCTCGACTTCAGCGCCGACATCATGGCCGGGTTCGAGCAGACCTACCGGCTGCTGCACCGCCACCGCGACGAGTTGCTGGCACCCGACGGGCCGGTGGCCGCGTTCGCCGGTGACGAGGTACGCGTGATCCTGCGCGCCACCCGCACCTACGGCAAGCTGTTGCAGGAGAGCCGCCACCCCGACCTGCTGCGCAACGCGCTGGACCGGGAGCGGTTCTTCAGCTTCCTCTGGTTGCAGGAGGAGTGGCCCGGCGCCGAGGCCCGTATCGCCACCGCCGAGCAGGCGCAGCTCAGTCGCGGCGACATCCCCTTCTTCAGCACGACGCCCGCCTCGCACGACTTCGTCGCCGGAGACGGCTCGGTGGTCGCCGGGGTGCTGCCCAGCAGCGGTCTGGAGCGGTCGCGGCAGCGCATCGACGCCCTCTCCGAAACGCACCTGGCCCAGCAGACCTGGATCCTGCGCAGCTCGCTCGCGGCGCTGACGATGGGCGTGGAGAGTCAGGGGCAGTGGTCGGAGTACCAGGTCAGCGCCGCCACCGTTCCCGCCGACGTGGACCGGTTCATCGCCGCCGCGGTTGCCGCCGGCGATCGGCTGCTGCTGTCGGCCGACACCGGCGAGGACTCGATCGCCTGGCTCGGGCACACCCTGGTGGCCGACAAGATCTGGCAGCTCGGCCCGGTCGGGATCGACCTCTACAGCGGGCTGTCCGGGATCGCGCTGTTCCTCGGCTACCTCGGCGAGGTCAGCGGCGAGCAGCGCTTCCGCAGCGCGGCGGAGGTAGCCGCCGGAATGTTGGTACGTCAGATCGACCTGCTCGACGAGACGCCGACGGAGAGCCTGGAGAACTTCACAGTGGGCGCCTTCAACGAGTTGGGCGGACCGCTGTACGCGTTGAGTCACCTGGGCGCACTGTGGCAGCGCGACGACCTGTTGGACGCCGCCGGCCGCATCGTTCCCGTCCTGCTGCACCTCGCGCCGCAGGACGAGGCGTACGACGTGATCAGCGGCGCGGCCGGAGCGATCCTCGCGCTGCTGGCGCTGCACGCGGCACGGCCGTCGGAGCCGGTCCTCGACGCGGCCCGCACGTTCGCCCGGATCCTGGCGGACAAGGCCGAGCCGGCCGGCGACGGCATCGGCTGGGCGGGCGCGGTGAACCCGAGTCGGCCGCTTGCGGGTTTCTCACACGGCGGGTCCGGCATCGCTGTCGCCCTGGCCCGGTTGGACCGCGCCCTCGGCAACCGCGACCACCTACCGCTGGTCGAGGGAGCGATGCGCTACGAACGCTCGGCCTTCGACCCGGAGCACATGTGCTGGCTCGACCTGCGCGACACCACGCCGGAGCGGTATTCCATGGTCGCCTGGTGCCACGGCGGGCCCGGCATCGCGCTCGCCCGCGCAGACCTGGCCGGCTACGTCGACGACCACGAACTGCTCGACCGCGACCTCTCCGACGCCAGCACCGGCATGCTGCGCTTCGGCCTGACCGGCGAGGTCATCACCGGCACCGGCAACCACAGCATCTGCCACGGCGACCTCGGTAACGTCGAGGCCCTGCTGGCCGCCGCACGGGTCCGCGGCGACGAGGACGCCGCCCGGCAGGCCGAGCTTGTGGCCGCCAGCATCCTGGACTACATCGACCGGGACGGCTGGCTGTGTGGCGTTCCACTCGGCGCGGAGACTCCCGGCCTGATGAGCGGCATCGCCGGCATCGGCTACAACCTGCTGCGCCTGGCCCTGCCGGACCGGGTCCCGTCGATCCTGCTGGTCGAGCCTCCGATCCCGGCGGTGGGCGGTGACCGGCGTGGCTGAGCAGCAGGTCTGGCCGTACCGCCCGCAGGCGTTGGCGACCTACCGCGATGGCGTGCACGACGGCCCCGCACGCAGCCCGATCCGGTCCTCCGGACGGCCGCTGGTCGCGCTCGCCGTGCTGCTCCTGGTCGGCCTGGGCTTCGCGGCGGTGATGCGGGTGCCGCGCACCGTCGACGGCGCGGCGATCGGTGCCGACGGGTCGAACCTGGTCTCCATGTTCGCCGGACGCCTCGACCCCGAGCCGGCGCAGGGCACTGAGGTCACACTGGTCCAGGAGGGCGGACGGGCGACCCTGCGGGTCGTCCGGGCCGAGGTCGTCGTCGACGACGCCGCAGCTCGGCGCTGGAACATCCCGGCGGAGGTGGCCCGGCCGGTCACCATCGTCCTGCTCTCCGGTGAGACGCAGCAGACCTTCGGCCGGCTCAGTCTCGTGGTCGCCAACCCCACACTGCTGGAGTTGGTGCCGGGCGTTGGGAGGGTCCTCCGATGACGCCGAGCTGGCTGCGACAGCGCCGCCGGGTGCCGATCATGCTCCAGATGAGCGCCACCGAATGCGGCGCCGCGTGCCTGGCCATGGTCTTCAGCTCCTACCGGCGGTGGACCTCCGTCGCCGAGTGCCGCGAGCAGTTGGGCATCGGCCGCGACGGCGCCACGGCGTTGCAGATGACCCAACTCGCCCGCCGGACGGGCATGCGGGCCCGAGGTGTCAGCGTCGACCTCGAGGGACTGCCGCAGCTGCGGCTGCCCGCGATCGTGCACTGGAACTTCCGGCACTATCTGGTGCTGGAGCGGTGGGACCGACGCGGCGCCGTCGTCGTCGACCCGGGGATGGGCCGGCGGCGGATGAGCCGCGAGGAGTTCGGCGAGGGCTTCACCGGCATCGCCATCGAACTGACCCCCGGTGAGGAGTTCGAGCGCCGTCCCAGCCCGGGACGGCTGGCCTCGCTGCGGTTCGCCCGCAGCATGCTGACCTTCTCCCGTCCGCTGCTCGGCCTGGTCCTGGTCGTCTCGCTGCTGCTCCAACTGGCGGTGCTGCTGCCGGCACTGATCACCAAGTTCGCTGTCGACACGGTGATCGGGAAGGGGCAGGTCGAGGCCCTGACCGTCCTCGGCCTCGGCATGCTCCTGTTGTTGGCCACCCAGGGCGTCGGTACCTACGCCCGAGGTGTCGCTCTCAACGTGCTGCACGCCCGCATGGACGACACCATGATGCGGCGTTTCTTCGACCACCTGCTCGCCCTGCCGTACTCGTACTTCCAGCTGCGCAGCAGCGGCGACCTGCTGATGCGGATGTCCAGCAACACAGTCATCCGCGACCTGGTGACCAGCCAGACGATGTCGCTCGTCCTCGACGGACTGTTCGTCGTCGTCTACATCGGCATGCTCCTGGCGTTCACACCGCTCTACGCCTGGCTGGTGCTCGGCCTGGGTCTGCTGCAACTCGGCGCGATCGTGGCGACGTACCGGGCCATGCGCGAACGCACACATCGGGACATCGCCGCCCAGGCCGAGGAGCAGAACTACGCGGTCGAGGTGCTGGCCGGCGCCGAGACGGTGAAGGCGATGGGCGCCGAGCAGCAGGTCCTCGGCCGCTGGTCCGGGCTGTTCCAGACCCGGCAGTTCGCCTCGCTGCACCGCCGTCAGCTGGAGACCGGGTTGGAGGCGACGCTCGGGGTGTTCCGCATGGGCTCGCCGCTGCTCCTGCTGTGGGTCGGCGCGCACCAGGTCGTCGCCGGCGCGATGTCGCTGGGCACCATGCTGGCGCTCAACGCTCTCGCCGCTGCCGTGCTCACCCCGCTGATGGGCCTGGTCAACACGGCCCGTCAACTACAGACGGTCGGCACCCACCTGGAACGGATCCGGGACGTGATGGACGAGGCCGCCGAGCAGGACCGGTCCACGTCTGAGCCACCGGGCCGCATCTCCGGGCAGGTGACGCTCAGCGGAGTCGGCATGCGCTACAGCGCCAACGCCGCCTGGGCCGTACGCGGGGTCGACCTCTCCATTCCGGCCGGCGCGAAGGTGGCGCTGGTCGGACGGACCGGTTCGGGTAAGACGACGCTCGCCAAGACGATCATCGGACTGTACGTGCCCAGTGAGGGCGAGGTCCGCTTCGACGGCCGTCTCCTCCAGGACCTCGACTTCCGCGAGCTGCGCCGTTGGTGTGGCATGGTCACCCAGGAGCCCGCCCTGTTCGCCGGATCCGTCCGCGACAACATCTCCCTCGGGCACCCGTCGGCGAGCTACGACGAGGTCGTCCTCGCCGCCGAGCGCGCGCAGATCCACGACGAGATCATGGCGATGCCGATGGCGTACGAGACCCGACTCACCGAGGGCGGTGGAGGGCTCTCCGGCGGTCAACGACAACGGCTGGCCCTCGCCCGTGCCCTCGTGCACAACCCGCCGCTGCTCCTGCTCGACGAGGCGACCAGCCACCTGGACGTGGTCACCGAGCGTCGGGTGGACGACATCCTCTCGGCGCTGTCGTGCACCAGGATCGTCATCGCGCACCGGTTGAGCACAGTGCTCAACGCGGACCTGATCGGTGTGATGGAGGAGGGTTCCCTGGTGGAGCAGGGCACGCACGACGAGTTGATCGCGCACGGGCGCTACTACGAGGCGCTGATCCGCGACCAGCTCCAGACGGCCCGGCCGCTGTAGCCGGGCGTCTCACTCGGGCGGGGTCACCGGGCCGGAGTGGCCGGGTACGACGCGTGCCAGCAGCTGCCGCACCACGTCGGCGGCCGGGTCGCCCAGGTCGTCGTAGATCCGGATGGCCCGCTGCCATGCTTCTGCGGCGGCCGGAGGGTCCGCCATCGCCTCGCGCGCCTCGCCGAGCCGGACGAGGGTCAGCCCTTCGTGATAGCGGTTGGCCGATTCCTGGAAGCGTTGGACGGACTGCTCGTAACAGACCGCCGCCCTGGCCGGGTCACCGAGCCGGTGGTACGCGAAGCCCAGACTGTCCAACGTCGCGGCCTGCCCGACGCGATCGTCGATCGCCTCCTGCTGGGCCAACGCCTCGGCGCAGTCGACGACGGCCTGGTGGTAGTCGCCGGTCAGGGCGTGCAGGTAACCCTTGACGTTCAGCGCGCGCGCCTCGGCGTACCGGTTGCCGATGAGCTGCGAGACCCGCAGCGCCTCGGCGCTGTGCTTGAGAGCCTCGTCCAGTCGGCCGTACTGGGTGCAGTGCTCGGTGTACTGGCGCAGGATCAGCGCCAGGCTGTCCAGGTCCTCAAGCTGCTCGTACAGTTCGAGCGCCCGCTGTACGTGGTGCTCGGCCGCGTGCTGGTCGCCGAGCCGCATGAGCGCGCGCGCGAGCATCCGGCTGGCCTGCGCCTGCGCCCGGACGTCGCCGATCCGCTGCGCCGCCGCGAGCGCCGCCTGCTGGGCCGCGAGCTGCTCCTGGAACATGCCCCGAGGCGCGAGGTACGCGGCCAGGGCCCAGGCGAGCTGGCAGGCGTACCGCTCGAAGCCGGTCTCGGCGGCCTGACGCAGCACCCGCAGCAGGACGGGGTGCTCGGCGTGGAACCAGGCCGCCGCGACGACCCGATCGGGCATCGGCACGTGCACGTTCGCCGGCATCGGCGCTTCCAGCTCGATGGGTGCCCAGGTCGGCTGGAGCGACACCGCGCCGGGGTGCGCGCTGTGCAGGTAGTGGTCGTACATCCGGCGCGCGGCGGCCTGTCGCTCCTCGGCCAGGTCGGATGCCTGGGCCAGTTCGGCCGCGTACGAGCGGAGCAGGTCGTGCAGGGCGTACCGCTCGGGTAGGTGCTCGGTCAGCAGGTGCAGCCGGGTCAGCTCCTTCAGCAGCGGGGTGACGGCCGCCCGGGGGCGGCCGAGCAGCGCGGCGGCGGCATCTCCGGTCAGGTCGGGGCCCGGGTGCAGGCCCAGCAGGCGCAGCAGGCGGGCCGCCTCGGTGCTCAGTGCTCGGTAGGACCAGGAGAAGATCCGGCGGACGTCCCCGTCGGCCAGCTGCTCCAGCCGGGACTCTGACGGGCGTAGTTGGGCCGCGACGGCGTCGATCGGGAAGGTGGACCGGGCGGTCAGCCGGGCCGCCACGATGGACAGGGCGAGCGGGAGGCGGCCGGTCGACTCGATCAGCTCGCTGGTCGCCGCCGGTTCCGCCGCCACCCGGTCGTCACCCAGCCGGCTGCGGAGCAGCCTCGTCGACTCGGCGGCCGTCAGCACCTCCAGCGTCAACGGTCGGGCGCCCTCGGCCACGGCGAGGCTGCTGAGCTGGTCGCGGCTGGTCACCAGGACCGCGCACCGACCCACGCCGGGCAGCAGCGGCCGTACCTGGTCGGCGTCGCGCGAGTTGTCGAGGACGACGAGCATCCGACGTGAGGCCAGCAGGCTGCGGTACAGCCCGGCCCGAGCGTCGACGCTGCTGGGGATGCGGCCGACGGGTACGCCGAGCGCCTCGAGGAAGTCGACAAGGGCATCGGCGGGGGACACCGCGTCCGCGTCGTCGTAGCCCCGGAGGTTGACGTACAGCTGGCCGTCGGGAAAGCGTTCGGCGGCGCGATGGGCCCAGTGCAGCGCGAGCGTCGTCTTCCCCACGCCGGCCATGCCGCTGATGGTGACGATGTCCACTGTGGCGGGCCGTTCGGGTCGGGCGCCGAGGGTCGCGTCGAGGAGGTCGAGTTCGGCGTTGCGCCCGACGAAACCGGGCAGGGCCAGTGGCAGCTGCTGAGGGCGGCCCGGCGACGCGTCGTCCGCCGGCCCGGTCGTCGCGCCCTGCTGGCCGAGGCGGTGGTGCAGGATGTCGTCGTGCAACCGGGTCAGCTCGGGGCCGGGGTCCATCCCGGTCTCCTCGGCCAGCGCGCGCCTGGCCTGCTGGAAGGCTGCCAGAGCCCCGGCGATGTCGCCGATCTGGTAGAGGCCGGTCATGAGTTGGGACCAGGCCCGTTGCCGCAGTGGGTGACGATCGAGCAGCGCCCGCAACCGGGGGATCACCTGGGCTGCCTCGCCGAGCGCGAGTCGCGCCGCGGCGTGGTCCTCCTCGGTCAGCAGCCGCCGCTCCGTGATCCGCGCGACTCGGCCGGTGAGGAGCCGGGGCAGCGGCAGCCCGGCGAGGGCGGGCCCCCGCCACATGCCGAGCGCGAGGGCCAGCTCCGGCTGCGCCGCCGCCGGGTCGCCGGCGGCCAGCGCTGCCCGTCCGCGCGCCGCCGCCGCGTCGAACCGGTCCACGTCCCGCTCGTCCGCGTCGACGCGAAGCAGGTAGCCGCCCGGTGTGGTGAGGATCCGGCGGCGCTCGCCCGCGGCGCAGTCGAGTGCCTGGCGCAGCCCTCGCAGGTAGGTGCGTAGGTTCGCGGCGGCCGAGGCGGGGGGCTGGTCGCCCCACACCAGCGTCATCAGCTCGTTGGCGGAGATCGCCTCACCCGGGCGTAGGAGCAGAGCGGCAAGCACCAGCTGCTGTTTCGTCGACCCGAGGGCGACCGGCCGGCCGTCCCGTGACACTGTCAGCGGCCCGAGCAGGTCGAAGTGGAGGGGCATCCTCACCTCAGGTTGCGGTGCCGGCCGGGCGAGACTGACGATCGTATGAGCATCGATCAATGACGTTAGCATCGATTGAACATGATCTTCATGTTGGTCGGGTGGTCGCCCGCGGGGCCCGGTTCGATCTGTGGCGTGGCGTGGTGGCCTGCCCGCTGGTCGGTCAGCGCAGTCCACGGATGAGGTTGTCGACAAGGGTGCGGGCGAAGTCCTCGGTGAGCGGCAGGTCGGCGATGAGCAGCCGGTGGTAGCAGGCGCCCCAGAGTTGGTCGACGACCGATTCGGGGTCGATGTCGGGCCGTAGCTGCCCCCGGGCCATTGCCCTGCTGAGGGTTTCGACGGCGAGGGCCCGGCGGGGTGCGGAGTAGCGCTCGCGGTAGGCGGCGGCCAGTTCCGGATCGGTCTGCGCCTGTCCGATGAGTTGGCTGATGACCCGCCCGGCGGTGGTGTCCCGCACCAGGTGGACGAAGGCCACGAGCTGGTTGGTCAGGTCGGCGACGATGTCGGCGGTGTCGGCGAAGGCCAGGGTGGGCGCGACGACTGTGAAGTAGCCGTCCAGGGCGAGCGCTCCCTTGGAGGGCCACCACTTGTAGATGGTCATCCGGCTGGCTCCGGCGTGGGCCGCGACCTTCTCGATGGTGAAGCCGGCCATGCCCTCGGCCAGCAGGAGGTCACCGGCCGCCGTGAGGATCTCCGCGCGTACCTGGTCGGCGGGGCGACGGCCGCGACCACGGCGCGCTGGCGTCTGGGCATCCGGGGTGAGCTCGGCCACTGGTCCTCCCGATTATATGGACACGCTGTCTACTGGCTGGTTATATGGACACAGCGTACACAGCGGTGCCCGCACACCACGACGCACCGCGACGACGACCGAAGGAGACGATGGACATGACGGGTCTACGACGGCGACGGTTGGGTGCCTCCGGGCCGGAGGTGTCGATCATCGGGCTCGGCGCGATGGGCATGTCCGACCTGTACGGGCCGGCCGACGAGGCGGAGAGCGTCGCGACGCTGCACGCGGCGATCGACGCCGGTGTGAACCTGATCGACACCGCGGACTTCTACGGGTCGGGTCACAACGAGATGCTGATCGGCCGCGTGCTGCGGGAGCGTCGCCGGGACGAGGTGGTGCTCAGCGTGAAGTTCGGCGCACGCCGGACACCCGACGGCGGCTTCCAGGCGGCACCGTACGACGTGTCGGCGGCGGCCGTGAAGGACCGGCTCGCGTACTCGCTGCGCCGGTTGGGCACCGATCACATCGACATCTACCGGCCGTCGCGGCTGAACCCGCAGGTGCCGATCGAGGAGACGGTGGGCGCGCTGCTGGAGATGCGGCAGGCCGGCTACATCCGGCACATCGGGCTCTCCGAGGTGGGCGCGGACAGCATCCGCAGGGCCGCGGCGGTGGCGCCGATCAGCGACGTCCAGATCGAGTACTCACTGCTCTCCCGGGGCCCGGAGGCCACCATCCTGCCGGCGCTGCGGGAGCTGGGCATCGGGTTGACCGCCTACGGGGTGCTGTCCCGAGGTCTGCTCAGCGGCCACTGGTCTGCCGACCGTGCGCTGACCGGCACGGACTTCCGGGCCAACAGCCCACGCTTCCAGGGCGAGCACCTGGCCGCCAACCTGCGCCTGGTGGACGCGCTCGGCCGGGTCGCACAGCGGCTGGGGGCGACCACCAGCCAGGTGGCGATCGCCTGGGTGGCGGCACAGGGCGAACAGATCGTGCCGTTGGTCGGGGCGCGGCGACGCGACCGGCTGACCGAGTCGCTGGCCGCTGTCGACCTGGTGCTCGACCAGGACACGCTGGACGAGATCGAGCGTGCCGTGCCGGCCGGCGCCGCGTCCGGCCAGCGGTACGCGACCGCCATGATGTCGCTGCTCGACAGCGAGAAGTGAACCTCAGGCAGTTGCCCGCCAGACCCAGTTGCGGCGTTCGTAGAGCGGCACCAGACCGGCCCGGCGCATGTTGTTCAGCGACGGGTTCTGCTGGCCGGGCGCGGGCTTGCCGGTCTCGGCGAACAGCCACCGGCATCCCGCCTCGGCCGCGGCTCGGGCGCGGGCGGCGATCAGCGCCGACTGCGCCCCGAGGCCGCGGTGCCCGGAGGCCGTCGCGGCGGCGTTGAGCGACGCGGCCTCGCCGTGCAGGAACAGGTTGCCGCCCGCGACGAGTTCCTCGTCGTCCCAGGCCGCGTACGGTCGCCACGCCGGCCGGCCGACGGTCGCGGCCAGCATGTCGGTGAGCCCACCGGTCGGCATGCCGAACCCGGTGAGCAGCACGTCGGCCCAGCGACGCGCCTCGGCGGCCGGCACCGGGGCGACGCGCAGACGGGTGTGCGCCGCGGCGACGTCGCCGGGTCGGGCGGCGAGCTTGACCCAGGTGCTGCCCGGCTCGAGCCCGCGTGCGGCAGCGACCTCGTCGAAGCCCGCCGGCAGCACCGACGGAACGAGCTGGAGGACCGCCTGGTCGACGCCCTGCTCCCGGTAGAAGTCGAGGACGGCGTCCAGGGTCCGCACCGTGAACGGCTCGGTGGTGCCGAAGCCGAGGGCCTTGTTCCAGTACCCGCCGGAGGGATCGTTGCGCATGGCCAGGGCGACACCGCCGCCGACGCGGGTGGTCGCGATCCCGAGATCGGTGTACGCGGGCTCGGGCGCCTGCGACTCGTAGGAGTGCATGAATTCGCACTCCACGGCCTCGGCGAGCGGGGTCAGGTCGGCTGGCGCGGTCATCGGCTGATTATCGTCTGGTTCGTTCCCAGGCCCGCACCAACTGCATCCGATTGTGAATGCCCAGCTTGTGATATATGGAGCGGAGTTGGGTGTCCACGGTGTGGAAGGAGACGAAGAGGCTCCTGGCCGCCTCCTTCTTCGTGGCGCCGGCGGCGAGCATCTCGGCCACCCGCTCCTCGGCGGGGGTGAGCGCGCCGATGCCCCGGCTTGGCAGCTCGTCGATCGACGGCCGGTGGCGCGGGGCGGTGGCGAGGTCGGCGCAGCGCCGGTCCGCGATCGCCTGGTCACCAGGAGCGCCGATCCGGGCGTAGAGGGCAGCCGCCTCGTGCGCGGCGTCTTGCGCCTCGGCTGGCCGTACCCGGGGATTGTTCGCCAGGTCGAGCAACGCGTCGGCCAGCGCCGGCCGCGCGGCGGTGGTGCGCAGCCGGTCGACAGCCGACCGGAGGGCGTCCGGGTCGCCGTCGCGCAACCCTCGGCTCTGGTCGGCCAGCGCGTGCCACAGCGGCACCGGGGTGCGGGTGGAGACCATCTCGACCAGTTCGGTGACCCGGTGTGCGGCCCGGGTGTCGTCGGCCGCCACCGCCGCGCGTACCAGTCGGGGGCCGAAGTGCGGCACGGGCAGGAGGGACCGGACCGACCGGTGCAGGTCGGCGACGACAGTGGTGAGCAGGCCGGCCGGCGCGCTGAGGGCGGGATCGCGTACCGCCACACAGAACGCGAATGTCCACATCGTACGGTCGGGCCATCGGTCCTCGGCGAGGCAGGCGCGGAGGATGGCGCGGGCGTCGTCGTGCTCGCCCCGGCGGTAGCGCACCTCGCCGATCACCGCTACCAACAGGGCACGCACCTCCCTGCTGAGGTCCGCAGTGCCGGAGCTGAGCGTCGTCACGGCCAGCGCGGCCGCCTCGGGCAGCTCTCCCACTGCCACCATGCGTAGGCAGTCGAGCGCGGTCAGCCCGGTGAGGGAGACGTCGGGCGCCTGGCGGGTCGCGGCGCGCGCGTCCTGGTGCCGGCCCAGGCCGAGCTGCACGAGGATCCGTTCCGCCCGGATGGACGGGGCGTCGGCGCGTGCCGTCCAGGAATCCGGGTCGAGGGCCGCCAGCACAGCCTGGGCGCCCGGCAGATCACCGTGCGCGAGCGAGCGGGCGGCCCGGCCGAGCGCGAGCTGGCGAGCGGACGCCTGATCACCCGACGCGGCGTGCGCCGTGCCCGCGTCGCGCAGCAGGGCATCGGTGTCCGGATGTCCCGTGCGGGCCGCGATCGTGGCGATCAGGGCGAGCAGGGTGCCGCGGCTGCGGGCGTCCAGTCGGAGGTTCAACGCCTCCCGCAGGCCGGCGAGGGCGATGGTCGGCTGCTCCAGTGCCACGATCTGCGCCACCCGCCCGAGCAGGTGGGCGCGGTGGCGCTCGCCGTCGCGACTCGTGGCGATCTCCGCCGCCAGGACGTGCAGCGCCTCCATCCCGCGTCCGGCCAGCCGGAGCTGATCCGCTGTGGCGAACAGCCGATGCCGTCGTTGCTCGGCGTCGCTGGTGATGTCGTCGGCCGGGAGCGTTCCGGCGTTGAAGGGTGATTCGGACAATGGCGTTCTCCCCGGTTGTTACCAGGCGTGTCGAAAGGCCGTCCTGCGACCGAGCCTAGCCATGGTGGCAGGTACGGGCGAGCAGATCGACGAACCGGCGGGATTGCGCCGAATGGCCCCCGCCGTCCGGGATTTGACCTGCGGTAATGGCGCGATCACGTGATGCGACGGGCGGCGTTCGGCGCCGATCATCGAATCATGGCCCAGCTCACCGAACTTCCCGGTCTGCATCGGCTCCGGGTCGTACTGCTGATGTTCGTCCTCTACGCCGGCACCGGGGCGGGTGGTCATGCTCCGGCGTGGACCCGCCTGGTGCTGATGGCGACCGCCGCGGCGATTCCGGTCGCGATCGCGGTCCAGTACGGCTGGCCCGGACTGCGCGCGCTGCTGGGGATCTCGTCCCGGCTACGGCTGCGGGGCGGGTCCGTTTCCGCGCCCCACCCGATCCAACCCGAGTGAGGAGACAGCGATCATGGCGAACAGCGATCCCGAGCCGCGGCGCGGCGACCAGGGCGCCCCGCCCTTCGCAGGCCGCAACGTGGAGGTCGAGCGGCAGAACCCGGATCTCCTGGTTCCACCAACGACCGACAGCCGGCTGGTGCCCAACCTCAAGTTCTCGTTCTCCCAGGCGCACACCCGCGTGGAGAAGGGTGGCTGGACCCGCGAGGTCACCAACCGAGACCTCCCGATCGCCAGCCAGTTGTCCGGCGTCCAATTCGGTCTCGAGCCGGGCGCGTACCGGGAAATCCACTGGCACCAGCAGTCGGAGTGGGCGTACATGCTCAGCGGCAGCTGCCGGATCAGCGCCGTCGACCACGAGGGCCGCAACTTCATCGAGGACGTGAAGGCGGGCGATCTGTGGTTCTTTCCGCAGGGCGTGCCGCACAACATCCAGGCGTTGGACGACGGCGCGCAGTTCCTGCTGGTCTTCGACGACGGCGCGTTCTCGGAGAACAACACGTTCCTCCTCAGCGACTTCTTCGCCCACACCCCTCGACACGTCCTGGCCAAGAACTTCGGCTGGACGCTGGAACAGATGGAGAACCTGCCCGAACGGGAGAAGTACATCTTCCAGGGCGACGTCCCACCGCCCCTGCAGCAGGATCGGGTGGTCAGCCCGACCGGTGACATCCCACGAAGCTTCAAGCACCGGATGCTCGCGCAGACCCCGCAGCGATTCCGGGGCGGAACGGTCCGGATCACCGACTCGACCAACTTCGCCGCCTCCGTGACCACCGCCGCGGCCCTGGTCGAGGTCGAGCCGGGAGGGATGCGCGAACTGCACTGGCATCCCACCACCGACGAGTGGCAGTACTACATCTCCGGCACCGGGCGGATGGGCGTCTTCGCCTCCCAGGCCGCGGCCCGGACGTTCGACTTCCAGGCCGGCGACGTGGGCTACGTCCCGTTCGCGTACGGCCACTACATCGAGAACACCGGCGACGAGCCACTGGTGTTCCTGGAGATGTTCCGCCATCCCCGGTTCGAGGACATCTCGGTGATGCAGTGGATGGCCAACACGCCCCACGAGGTCATCGCCGACACGATCAACGTGCAGAAGTCGATAGTCGACAGCCTGCCGAACACCAAACAGGTAGTGATCTGAGCGAAGCGTCCGGCCGTCCGTCGGAGGACGGACGGCCGGTCCGGTGGATCAGCTCCCCGCGGGTGCCGGGGAGGTGGGGGCCGCAGCAGGTCGCCGGCGTCGAGACACCGCACCCACCACCACGTCGATGACGAGGAAAGCGAGCAGGGTGAGCCCGAACAGGGGCAGCGTCCAGCCGATCGCCACTGTCACCGGAACGCCGATCAGCAGCGCCCAGAACGGCAGACCGCGTACGCCGCCGCGGGCCGGCGGGGTGCCGGCGATCGCACGGCGGTCGGCGCGGATGGGCCGGCGTTGCCACCACATGCGGTAGCCCCAGAAGATGACACAGAGCAGGCCGAGGGCGAGCGCGGCGAGCAGGATCTGGTTGACCAGACCGAAGAGGATCCCCATGTGGGCCTGGATGCCGAGACCGCTCAGTTTGGCCAGCAGGGGCCAGTCGGCGAAGTCGCTGCGGGCGGTGACCGTGTTGGAGGCCGGGTCGACGGCGATGCGGTCCTTCTTGACCGGCCAGGTGTTGTCGACCTGCGTGACGGTCCAGGCGGAGCCCGGCTCCGGCGCGGGGCTGATCTCGACCGGCCCGGAGAGGCCCGCGCCGCGAGCGACCGTCAGGACCCGATCGAAGGCCGCCGACTCGACGACGCCGCCCGCCCCGGCGGCGCCGTGCTCGTGGCCCCCGCCGGTCTCGGCAGGGGCGGGGGGACCGGCGGTGAGGCTGGTGGAGATCTCCGGGGTGCGGGCGCTCAGCGCGTCGAGGCCTGCGGTGAAGTTCGCGCCGGCGTAGCGGGACCAGGTCAGGCCGGTGAC
This sequence comes from Micromonospora hortensis, assembly GCF_022230935.1. NCBI lineage: Bacteria > Bacillati > Actinomycetota > Actinomycetes > Micromonosporales > Micromonosporaceae > Micromonospora > Micromonospora hortensis. The sequence continues at coordinate 169,980 of NZ_JAKKFE010000012.1, read as the reverse complement.
CGAGAGGAAGAGCAGTCCGACGGTGAGCCAGATGCCGGTGGTGGCGTGCCATCCCCGGGTACGGCGGACCCCCTTGCCGGTGGACAGGTCCGGCACGAGCAGGTGCCGAGCGGCGGCTCGGGCGGCGCCGCGTCGACGCCACCAGAGGATGACCCCGCCGAGCGCCATCACCCACAGCCAGCTCGCGGCCAGTTCGGAGTAGTTTTCGCCCACGGCGCCCAGGTGCAGGTGGCGGTGCAGGTCGTCCAGCCAGGTGGTGACCGGTGTGGACCCGAACCAGGTGGTGAGTTGCCCCTGGGACTCGCCGGTGTACGGGTTGATGTAGACGGTGTGCTGGTTCTCGCCGAGCTCGGGCAGGGAGAACACCACCTTCGTGGTCCGGTCGCCGTCACCGGGTTGCACAGTGGCGATGCTGCCGTCGGGGTGCGCGTTGCGCGCGGCCCCGATCTGCTCGGCCAGCGGCAGTTGACGCTCACCCACCTGGGCGACGGTCAGCTGGTCGCCGTAGAGGATGGTGTCGAGTTGCGGGGTGGTGGTGAAGGCCAGGCCGGTCAGTGCGGCGACCACCAGGAACGGGGCGACGAGGATGCCGGCGTAGAAGTGCAGCCGCAGCAGCAGCGCGCCGAACGCTGACGGGCGCCGGACGGGTCGGGCCGGTTTCTCGGTGGTAGTGGCGGGCTCCGCCGTCGGCGTGCCGGACAGTTCGGTGAGAGACATGGTGATCCGATCGGAAGAGTCGGGAAGCACGAAGCTGTTCCCGTACTGGTCTGGTCGCCCGGTGGGGTGTCGCGCCGGCCCTGACTGGTAGTCGGGGGAGAGCCGTCGGCGGTTCCCGAAGATCGGTCGGCACGGATCCACTGGCGAATCAGGACGATCATGACGACGACGGCGGGCAGCTCGCCGAACGCCCAGGCGATGCCGGCGCCGAGCTTCTGATCGGCCAGCAGCGACGACGCCCAGCTCGGGTGCACGGCGAGGTACCAGTCGGGGGCGATGACTGTGGTCGTCTGCATGAGGACCAGGCCGAAGATGCCGTGCGCCATCATCGACGCCAGGTGGATGATCACCAGCAGGGGATGGGGGAGGCGTCGGCGGCCCGGGTCGACCCCGATGAGCACCCAGAACAGCAGATAGCCGGCGACCACGAAGTGGGTGAGCATCGCGAGGTGACCGAGGTGGGAGCGCATCAGCACACCGAGCAGGTCGCTGAAGTACAGGCCGAACAGGCTGGCGGTGTAGATGCCCAGCGCGACGAGCGGATGGGTGAGCAGTTTCGTGAGCCGGCTGTGCACCGCGATCAGCAGCCACTCCCGGGCACCGCGTACCCCCGGGTCGGTTGGTCGACGCAGGGTGCGGAGGGCGAGGGTGATCGGCGCGCCGCCGACCAGCAGGATCGGCACCAGCATCGACAGCGCCATGTGCTGGGCCATGTGCGCGCTGAACAGCACGTACGCGTAGCGGGCGACACCGAGGTTGGTGGTCGCGGCGAGCAGCAGCAGCCCGCCCACCCAGCTTGCCGTCCGGGCGACCGGCCAGCGGTGTCCGCCGACGTGCATCCGTCGCACGCCGGCCAGGTAAGCGCCGATGCCGAGAGCGCAGAGGGTCAGGAAGAACATGTCCGGCAGCGGCTGTCCGAGCAGGTCGCCAGCGGTGGGTGCGGTGGGCATCGGGAAGCCGAGCAGCTCGGTGATCGCGTCGGCGTCGGTGCCGGCTTCGGCGACCGGGGTGGGGCTGCGGGAGAGCGCCACGGCCAGCCCCACCGTGGCGGCGAACACGATCAGTTCACCGGCGGCGAGTCGGCCGAACGCCCATCGTCGTCCAGCGCGCAACGCCGGCAGGGTGCGGGAGCGGTGTACCGCGCCGAGCGTGCCGAGGATCAGCAGGGCGGCGAGCTTGCCGAGCACCAACCAGCCGTAGCGGGAGTGCCAGAGTTGGTCGACCGGACCGAGGCGAACCGCGGCGTTGGCTGCCCCGCTGACAGTCACGGCGACGAAGCAGCCCAGGGCGAGGCGGCTGTACCGGGCGGCGGCGTCGGCCAGCAGCCGACTGCGTCGTACCACCAGCAGGGCGATGAGGGCGCCGATCCACACCGCGGCAGCGAGGATGTGCAGGGCCAGGCTGGTGACGGCGATCTGGTGGTTACCGGCCCCGGCGGAGTGCCCGGTGAAGGCCGGGGGCAGCACCGCCACCAGGGCCAGGACCGCGACGGTAGCGGCGAGCCCACGGGACACCCCGAATCTGGCCAGCAGAGCCACGGTCATTGCCAGTGCGGCCTGGAGTGTGAGCGACTGGCCCTGCGAGATGGTGGTGGCGAAACTGACGACGGTCGCGGGCCCGAGTGTCGTCAGTGGTTGGCCGAGCAGGTCCGAGGCGGTCAGTGCCAGCAGGGACAGCGCCGCCGCCGACCAACCGAGCGCGGCGACACCGGCCCGCCGCAGCAGCAGGTAGCCGTGCGGCGAGACGCTGCGTCCGTCGCCGGGCAGCAGGAACGCGGCGGTCACCAGCATGCCGACGGTGACGGTGGCCAGACCGTCGGACAGCAGCCGGAACACGGGTAGCGCCCTGGTCGTGATCGGTCCCGCGTCAGGGAGGCCCGGAATCGCGGCCGTGAGCGCACCCCCGACCCGCAGGCCGAGCACCAACACTGTGACCCCCGACGCGACGGCGACGACAGTGACCAACCAGCCGGATCCCGGAAGACCTTTGTCTCGGACGGCGGACGGGGCTGGACCGGTCGGGGTTACCGCGACGGTGCGGGCACCGCTCGGATCGTCGATGGAGGACTGCCGTGGTTCTGTGTCGGACACGTGATGACCTTGCTTGGTGAGGTGATGGGGCGAGCCGACCGCACGAGGGAGGGTCGGATCAGCGCCGGGCCGCCCGCCGCCACAGCAGCCCAGCCGTCACCAGGACGAGAAGGGCCAACGCGGCAGCCGCGACGAGTACGCCGGCGCTCGGACCGCCGCCGGACTTAGCGGCGGCGGCGGACGGGGCGGGTACCGACGCGCTGACGTTGGAAACCGGCGCGGCGCTGGAGGTCGGATCGGCCACAGTGAACGGATAGGACCCCTGCACCGGGTGCCCGTCGACGGAGACGACCCGGTAGGCGACCGTGTAGGTCCCGTTCGGCAGGGTGTCGGTCACCTGGACCGTGCTCTTCGCGCCGGTGACCACCGGTTCGCCGATAGGAAGCTTCCGCTTGCCGGCGTCGGTGAGCACGATGGTGGTGAACGCCGGGTCGAGTCGCTGCATGAATTCGAGCGTGACCTCGGTCGGTGCGCTCTGCACCGTCGCGTCCCGGGCGGGCGTGGCCGTCTTGAGCGAGTTGTGCGCCCAGGCCGGGCCGGCCGGGATGAGCACCGCCACGAGGACGGCGAGGACCGCCGCGCCCAGCCGGACGGCGGTGGGGCGGGACGACGGTACGGTCATGACGGTGGGCGTGGTCATCCGAGCACCTGCTCGCCGATCCACCCGCCCGGTTGACATCCGGGCGGGATGGCGAAGACAGCGGACCCGATCGGCGTGGTCCACTCGTTGAGTAGGTCCCGATCGGCCAGCCGGCGCTGGATGGGCAGGAACTGTCGGGCGATGTCGGCCTGGTACGAGGTGAAGATCAGGCCGCTGTCCGCGTGGCCCTCCACCGTCGGCACCCCGTCGTAGTTGTAGGGCCGGCGCAGGATCTTCAGCCGGTCGTCGGTGATGTGAGCGCGGGTCATGTGCGAGAAGTCGGGGATGACGGTGAGGCCGTCGGCGTCGGTGGCGGCGAAGTCGGGTTCGTCGTGTTCGGCGGTGCCGGTGAGCGGGGCGCCGGTGTCGAGCCGTCGGCCGACAGCGAGTTCGCGGTCGGTCCGGCCGAGCAGGTCCCACGTTTCCATGTTCATGCTGATCCGCCGGAGGACCACTGTCGTGCTGTCACGCAGCCACGCCGGGCCGTCCGGGACCCAGAGGGCGGTGTCCATGGGCGCGCCGGGTCGAGGGTTGGCGGTGCCGTCGAGCTGACCGAACAGGTTGCGTTGGGTGTGGCCGCCCGGCTCGACACCGGGGCTGCGCCGGAAGCCCTGCTGGACCCACCGCACAGTGGCGAACGGTCGGCTGTCCTTGATCAGGACCCGCTGGGCGTGGGCGACGGAGATCGCGTCGTCAGCGCAGATCTGCAGCAGCAGGTCGCCGCCGGACCAGGCCGGCTGAAGCCGGTCGATGCGGAACGACGGCAGTTCGGTGACCGATGCCGGCCGGCGGTCGTCGACGGCGGCCGCCCGGTAGAGGCCCGGCCCGAAGCCGAAGGTCACTGTCAACCGTGCCGGCAGCAGCCCGAGTTCGGCCTCGGTGTCGGCCAGCGCGGGTCGGCCCTGGGTGAGCCGCGCGGCGTCGTCGGTGAGCAACCGCAACATTCGGCCCAGCGCGGCCCGGTCGACGCCGGCCCGCAGTGTGAGCGCCACGAACGACGCGTGCGCCTGCGGTTCGGTGGCCACCCCGGCCTGCCGGGCGCCGTGGAACGGCTCGACCAGCCTTCCGACGGTCGCCACGGGCGTCGTGTCGGCGGCGGTCGCCGTCGGCGGCGCGGTTCTCCCCGCGCGGGTGCCGGCGATCGCGGCACCACCGGCCAGGGCTCCGCCGGCGGCCAGTGCTCCGCCGGTGAGCAGGCCGCGCCTGCTCACCGGCCGGACCTGTGGTGTCCGCGTCACGATGCCGGGCTCATGCTCATCTCCGGCGTGGCGCTCATGCTGGGCATCGGCTCGCCGTGCCCGGGGGCGTAGCTCTCCTGCGCGCCGGTGAACGGCTTGGCCACGGCGCGGAACTGCTGGGTCTTGCCGTCGGCGAAGGTGAGGGTGACTGTCAACTCGTCGCCGGCCTGAACGGGCTTGGCGAGGTTCATCAGCATGAGGTGGTCGCCCCCGGGCTCCAAGGCGTGCGTGCTCTTGGCCTTGATCACGATGCCGCCCTGCTTCTGCCGCATCACCATCTTGCCGTCCTTCATCGCCATCTCGTGCAGCTCCATCGGCGACAGCGAGGTCGCGGCACTCGTCACCGTGACATCGGTGTCGCCGTCGTTGACCAGGGTCCCGAAGGCCGCCGTCATGCCCTTGTCGGCGGCCTTCACCCACGGGTCACGAATGCCGAGCACACCAGCGTCCGGGTTGGCCGAGGCCGACGCGGGCGGGCTCGCCTGCGCTGTCGACGGAGAGTCGGACGAGCCGCAACCGGCGACGCCCACCGTCAGGATCGCGGCGGCGAGGATGGCGGCCGAGCGGCGGCGTGAAGCGTTCGGGCTGGTGGTGCGCATGTGTTCTTCCTCCGATGGTTGCTGCTGGGAGGTTGGTCGGCCGCAGCTCGGAGAAAGTTCCGGACTCAGGGAACGTTGATCGTGAACTCCCCGGTGTGCACAGTGCCGGCGACCTGGAAGTCGAAGAAGGCCCGGTACCGGCCTGAACTCGGCGCGGTCAGCCAGAACTTGACGGTCCCGTCGACCAGTTCCTGCTCGGGGTGGACGTGCACGTAGCCGAGGTCGCCCTCACGGACGACGACCAGGTGCCCGTACGAGCCCAGGTACCGCTCCAACTGCGCCGGTACGGTCGGGTCGGCGCTGACCTGGAAGTGCATCGGCGCCGTCACCCCCACCGTCGGGGCGCCGGTCATCGAGACCGTGTACGGGCCAGCCGTCGCCTGTGCCGCCGCGGGCGGCAGCACGGTCGGGTTGTGCGCGCCGGGCACCGTGTGGTCGACGCCGAGCACGAGGGGCTGCTGCTTGCCGTCGGCCGCGGTGACGGAGAAGTCGGCGTAGACGCGGTAGCCCCCGGGCCGGGCCAGCGTCAGGGGGACACTCCAGGTGCCGTCGGGTGCCATCGTCGGGTGCAGGTGCTGGTAGCCGGACAGGTCGCGGCCGACCACGATCAGGTGCAATGGCTTGTCGTGGACGACAGCGAAGGTCGTTGCCGGCTGCCTGTCGGTCCCGACGATGCGGAACCGGTAGTCGGCGCGTACACCAGGGGGTTGGGACCGCTCCAGCGGTTGCAGGGTGTACCCACCGGCGCTGACCGTCGTGCCGGTCGCCAGCGTCGCGCCTGTCGCGTCGTCACCCCGATGCGTGTGCGGCCCGGTGCCCGCCGGGTGTTGGTGCCCGTCGGTCGCGGAGCCCACCTGTCCCGAGGCGGGCGATCCGCCGGCTGACGGTCGTGCGTTGCTGGTCGCCGGACTCTCGTCGGCGGTGCCGATACGGGCCAACCCGAACCCGGCCAACAGGGCCGCCACCAGGCCACCGACGAACAGCGCCAGGTGGGTGTTGCTCAACCGGGACCCAGGCGTCGCGGCGGCGAGGTCCGTGTCGGGCCGTGGTCCGGTGTCGACCGTCAGCTCGTCGTCCGTGCTGGCGAGGGCCGTGGTCACCTGATCGGTAGGCGTCGGATCGACCGCAACGCCCGTGCGGGCCGTGACGACCGTGGTGCCCTTGCGCGCCGCCGGCACTGTGGCGGGCCGCCGTTTGTCGCTCGCGGTACGCGCGACGACGCCGGTCGCCGCACCGGCCTTGCCCCCGACGGTCTTGCCAGCGGCGGTCTTGCCGCCGACGGTCTTGCCCCCGGCGGTTTTGTCCCCGGCGGCCTTGCCGCCGACGGTATTGCCAGTGCCGGCCCTATTCGTGGTACGGGCGCCACCGCCGCGTCGACCGGAGGTCGCCGCCGAGGCACGGCCCCGGCCGGTGGGTGTGCCGGCGGATCGGCGACGCCAGACGACGAACCCGACCGCCGCCCCGACCGCCGCGACCGCCGCCGCCCAGCCGGCCCAGGCCGGTGCCCCGGGACCGCTCTCCTCGGTCGACCCGGTCGACGGGGCCGCCGCAGCCGGCGGGGTCGACGGATCGTCGGCGGTGGTCGGCACCGCCGAGGCCTGCCCGGACGAGTTGTGCTGCTCGGTGGCGGCCACCAGCGCCGGGTCCGGTTGGGTCGACGGCGGGCTCCACCCCTTCGGCGCTGCCGTCACCCGACCGTCGTAGCGGAAGGTCAGGGTGCCCCGCACGGTGTCGCCGTCCGAGGCGACCGACAGGTAGCTCACCGAGTACTGGCCCTTGGCGGGCAGGTGGGCGACGGACACCACCGCGGGGAACCCCGTCGTGTACTCCCGTGGCTCGAACTGACCGTTGACCAGGAAATACTCGCGTACCGGCTTGTCCAGTGGCTTCGGCTCCCCATACGACCAGCCGTTGTCGACACGGACGCCGCCCGGGGCGGTGATCGTGAAGAACGCGTTGGCGGCGGCCTTCTCGGTGAAGTACAGCCGCACCTCCGTCAACGGCTCGCGCACCGTGGCGCCGCTCGCCGGTGTGGACATGGCGAGGGTCCCGTGCGCGGCGGCGGGTTGGGCGGACGCGAGGAGGGCGACCGCCGAGGCGAGGAGGAACGCGAGGAGGCCCGAGACCACCCGCCCGCAAGTCTGGGGGAGACGACGCATCTGGATATCCTCACCCTCGCGAGACTTTTTTCAATAGCTGGCGATCTTCTTCCTCAGACGACAAAAGTTGACGATCAGGCCCTCCGTTGCCGCGGCGGGACGCCCCGGGTGGACACATTCCCTGGCCAGCTATGCTCGCCGACGGCGCTGGTTCGCCCCGTCGTGACCGGCTGGGCGTCGTAAGAGGGAACCCGGTGAAAATCCGGGGCTGCCCCGCAGCGGTGAGTGGGAACGACCGCCGTCATCAGCACTGGGCCAACGGCCTGGGAAGCGACGGCCAGTAGGGGACCGGCGCGACCGGTCAGGCCCGCGAGTCCGAAGACCTGCCGGCGCCGCGTACACAACCGTGTGCGCTGCCGTCGGCCTCGCGGGTGGGCTGAGCGGGTGACGGGCCGTGCGCGTGGTGCACGGCCAGGTCCTCGTCAGCGTGTGTCCGCGACCCGGCGGTGTGGTTTCCCGAGGGACGGACTGCCGCTGTGCATGACACCACCACCACCACCATCGCCGGCCGAGCGCCGTCGGCGTCGCACCTGACCCTTTCGCAGATCATGGACCAGCACCACACCAACCTGATGGGTACGGTGCACGGCGGCCGGATCCTCAACCTCATCGACTCCGTCGCCGGTGTGGTCGCCGCCCGGCACTCCGACGGACCGGCGGTGACCGCCGCCATCGACGAGACGGCGTTTCTCCGCGCGGTGCGGGTCGGCGACGTCGTGCACGTCGACGCCCGGATCACCTGGGCCGGCCGCAGCTCGATGGAGGTGGCCGTCAAGGTGACCGCCGACCGGTGGGACCGGGCGGTGCCGCCCACCGACGTGGCCACCGCCCACCTGGTCATGGTCGCCATCGACGACGACGGTCAGCCTCGGACGGTGCCGCCGCTGCTACCGGAGACCGACGGGGACCGGCGTCGGTACCGGGAGGCGGAGATCCGCCGGAAGCACCGACTGGCGCTGCGACGCGCGTTGCTCGACGGTGCCGAAGACGACTGACCCGCGCTCGGGCCCGCCCGTGGCGGCGCTGGCGCGGTCCGAGGAACCCGCCCCGCCACCTATCCGGTCGGATAGCGTCCACGTGAAGCCTCGATCACGGAGAGTGTGGATGGTTATGCGCGCTGCGGTGTTGCGGGAGTTCGACGTTCCGCTGACGGTCGAGGAGATCGATCAACCCACCCCCGAGCGCGGGCAGGTGCTGGTGCGGATCGTCGCCAGCGGGGTCAACCCGCTCGACACGAAGATCCAGGCTGGAAAGGCCGCGCACGCGCGTGTCGAGCTGCCCGCGGTGCTCGGCCTGGACCTCGCCGGTGTCGTCGCGGCGGTCGGCGCGGACGTGACCGGCTTCGCGCCGGGAGACGAGGTGTACGGGTTGTGCGGGGGCGTCGGCGGCCTTCAGGGCTCGCTGGCCGAGTACGCCGCCGTGGACGCCCGGCTGCTTGCCCACAAGCCGAGGAGCCTCTCGATGCGGGAGGCCGCCGTGCTGCCCCTGGCGGCGATCACCTCCTGGGAGGGGCTCGTCGACCGGGCTGGGGTCCACGCCGGCCAGAAGGTGCTGGTGCACGGCGGTGCCGGCGGGGTCGGATACGTGGGTGTGCAACTCGCCCAGGCGCGCGGCGCCGAGGCGTACGCCACGGGCGGGCCGGCGAGCATGCGGGTGATCGAGAGCCTGGGCGCGGTGCCGATCGACTACACGGCGAGCAAGGTCGAGGAGTACGTCGAGAGGTACACCGGCGGCGAGGGGTTCGACATCATCGTGGACAACGTCGGCGGCGCGACGCTCGACGCGTCGTTCGCGGCGGTACGCACCTATCACGGGCACGTCGTCAGCGCGCTGGGCTGGGGCTCACACTCGCTGGCTCCGCTGTCGTTCCGGGGCGCGACCTACTCCGGCGTGTTCACTCTCTTGCCGATGCTCACCGGCCGGGGCCGCGAACACCACGGCGACATCCTGCGCGAGATCGCGGCGCTGGCCGATGCCGGCGCGTTGCGCCCGCGACTGGACCCGCGAGCGTTCACGCTCGACACGGTCATGGACGCCCACGACCTGGTTGCCGGCGGCACCGCCGAGGGCAAGGTCGTCGTGGACGTCGCCGGTTGAGCCGAGCCGTTCGTTCACCGCGGAGTGCTCTGTGGTTCTGCCAGCGGTCGACAAGGTTCTAGGTGGCCTTGCAGGGGAGTGTGCGCAGGTCAAGGCGGTAAGGAGCTGTTGGTGGGCCTGGCCCCGCAACTGGGAGCAGATTGGGTGCAGGTTGGCGAAGTGGTCAGGCGTGTTGTTCCGGGATGGCTGGCGCCGGCCCCAAGCAGGGTTGTAAGGAACCACCCGCGGCGGTGCAGGAACGAACTCTTGCTCTAACCCATCAGGCCGATGGTTGCGATGACCACATCTCGTTGAGCCGGTAGGTGAGGAACCTGCCACCGTCGGAACGTTTGCCCAGACGGGAACAAGGTCGTTCGTCCGGTAGGGCGCTCCCTTTTGTCTCCGTCCGGAGGAGCTGGACGGTCTACGACTGCCCAACGAGGAGATCCGCTTGAGTCCGCAGGGACTTGAGCCGCAGGCACTGGAGCCTTGCTCTAGCCGAGCGAGAGGAGCCCTTCCGTCCGCGCGAATCATCCTCTGAGCTTCGCTAGCCTCTGCACGTGATCTCCTACCGCGCTACCGCCCCCGCGGACATCGACCGCGTGACGCCGTGGATCGTGACCGAGCCCGTTGGGTGGATACCCGCCGACCGTTACCTGGCCGATCTGGCCGAGGACATGTACCGGCCGGAATGGACATGGATCGCCGAGCACGACGGCCAGGTCGTGGGACGGGCATTGTGGTGGGGGCCGAAGGGCAGCCCGCATCCGGTCGCGCTCGACTGCCTCGACGTGGATCCAGCCCTGGGCGACCGTGCCGCCGTCGCCGCCGAGCTGATCAAGGCCGCGCTGGCCGGGTTCCCAGAGCCGGTGGAGTACAGCATCGAGGTCACCGGCGGCTGGCGTGACGATCCGGCCGCCTTGGCGGCCGTGGAGTGGCGTCGGGCGGCGGCGCACGCGGCGGGCCTCACCCGCGAGGTGGAGCGGCTGCAGTTCGAGTGGGCACCCGCCGACGGGGTGCCCCCCGCAGCCGGCAGGCTACGGTTCACCGAAGCCTCCGACGAGGAGTTCCTCGCGGTGTTCAGGAGAATCGCCGAGGGCAGCCTGGATGCCCAGACCCGTGCGAACCTGGCCGCCAAGGGCGTGGACGCGACCGCCCGCGAAGATATGGACTTCTATCTCAGGGCGCCCGGCAAGCGGGAGTGGTGGCGGATCGCCTACACACGCGAGGGCGAGGTGGCGGGCATGGCGATTCCCTCCGCGACCCCGTACAACGTGAACGTCGGCTATCTCGGGGTGGTGCCGGAGTTCCGCGGGCGCGGCTACGTGGACGAGGTGCTCGCCGAGATCACCCGCCTTCACGCGACCAACGGCGAGTCGCGCATCACCGCCACCACCGACATGGGCAACACGCCTATGGCGGCCGCTTTCGGTCGCGCCGGATACCGCAACACGGGGATCCGGATCAACCTTTCCAACGACGTCCAGCCATAGACGAGGAAAGGTCGGTGCCGACATTGCAACGCACGAGCTCGGACCGCCTCGCCGAAGCTACGGATCAGAAGGTGCGGGCTCGTCGTCAAGCGGGCTGGACTACCGCGTAGCCGGAGCGTGCCGGCGGCTCGTTGGATGAGCACCCCTCAAGACATCCGGATCTGCCCGGCGACTCGCGGAGACGGCAGGGCGACGTCCGTACATGTCAATGACGATGCATTCGATCGAAGGTGAAACCGTACTGGAATTCCCAAGGTTTCAGATATTCGTATAAAGCTTGGTCTGAATGCCTGTGTCAGAGATGCCCTCCAAAGGCACGACGACGTCGGCAAAGAAGGATTGATCGCCTAGCCCTGTCACTAAGTATGCGTAGAAGGCTCGTCTGTGCGTCCAGACGACGGCGCGGTCGAGGAGCAACAGCCCTTCAGCCGCCGGTGCGGCGAAGCCTCGCTCGCCGGACGTGGCGACGATGGCGGCGACAACGGCCGTCGCGATGACCTTGTCGGGCTCTGCGAGATCGTGAGAGGCGCGAAACGATGGAGTCGCTTTGCGTACGGACGTCTGGAACCTACGCAACACCCCCGCTACCTTCTCGTAGGGCACGTTCGCCCCGATGCCCTCGGCAAGCAGGCCCGACGAGGTCACCAGTACGAAGTCGAGGACCTGGCCCCTGGGCGTCGGATAGGTGTAGGGAGTGCTGTCGCCGGCCATCCAGACGATGCTCGGCTGTTTGACCGGCTCGCGCAGTCCCTCAGCACGGCGAGATTGTCCGAGCGCCCGCTCGAGGTCGCCCTCGGCGCGTTCGCCCCTGAACATCGATGAAAGGTATCCGATCGCTTGCATCAGGAATCCGCAGGGGTTCCGTCATCTGAGACATCGACCCCACGGGCAACGGCCCTCACCAGCCACTTCAGGCTGGTGACCTCTTCGGCGGACCCGAACGAGTCGGCGTCGGCGTTCTCTGTAGAGGCGAGGGCGGTGTCCGCTCATGCCGAGATGAGGATGTTTGCGCGGAGCGTTCGTCGCGCGTCGTGCTGGGTTGGCGGTCGTGTGGGGCATGGTGGCCCAGAAGGGTCGCCATGCCCCACTATGAACGGTCTACCGGAAGTCGGTCGCGTGGTCGGTGGCCCATTGCGCGAATGTCCGCGCGGGTCGGCCGGTCAGGCGCGGGACGATGTCTGCCCACTCCTGGTTCGTCCGGGCGGGGGCACGCGCGGATTCCGCCCACATGGCGAAGATCCAGTCGACGAACGCCTCCGGATAGCCGTTGCTGATCCACTCGACTCGGGCCTGGGCCGGATCGAGTTCGTCGAATCGCACCGTGGCACCGATCGCAGTGCCGATCGCGTCGACCTGCGAGACGGTGGTGAGCGCCTCGGGGCCGGCAACGGTGTAGGTCCGGCCGGTGTGGCCGTCCTCGACGAGCACCCTCGCGGCGACCGCGGCGATGTCCGCCTCATGGGTGGGCTGGGTCACCGCAGCCCCGTACGGCCGGCGGACCACCCGACCTTCCTTGATGGTTGGAGCCCAGTCCAGCCAGTTCGCGGCGAGCTCTCCAGGTCGCACATGCGTCCACTCCAGACCGGAATCCTCGACCGCACGCTCGACCGCCAGGTATCCGTCCTCACTGTCATCGGTGTCGGCCAGCGCCCCGGACAGCACGACGATGCGCCGCACGCTGGCCCGCTTCGCAGCAGCAACAACGTCACGCGCTGTCCGTCCGACCGGGAACAGGTACATCCGCTCCACACCGTTCAACGACGGCTCCAGGGACGGCGGGTCGGTCAGATCGCCGCCGACGACCTCCACCCCGTCCGGAAGGCTCGACGCCGACGGCGTCCGCGTCAGTGCGCGGACCCGATGACCGGTCTTCACCAGTTCGGCGACGACGTGTCGGCCCACCATGCCGGTGGCACCCGTGACCAGAATCGTCATCGTGTCACCTCCGGCCGGAAGTCGGCGGCGTGATCGTTGGCCCACCGGGCGAACGTGCGCGGTGGTCGCTCCGTCACCCGCAGGTAGGTGTCCGTCGGCGGCAACGCTCCCGTCCCGTCGACCGCGTCGGCGAGCAGCGCAATCATCCAGTCGACGGTCTCCTCATCGAAGCCGTCGCGCAGCCATTGCCTGCGCGCCTCGGCCGGATCGAGCTCCTCGAATCGCACCTGCACGCCGATGGCGGCGCCGATCGCGGTGACCTGCTCCGCCTGCGAGACCTTCACCGGGCCGGTGACGGTGTACGCGGCACCGACATGGTCGTCGGTCAGCAAGGCCGCGACCGCCACATCGGCGACGTCGGCCTCGTGGACCACCGGATAGCCAGCGGACGCGTACGGCCCGCGCACCACCCGTCCGGCCCGGATCTGGTCGGCCCACTGCAGAGCGTTGGCGGCCAACAGGCCCGGCCGCACATGGGTCCATTCAGCGCCGGAGGCCTCCACCAGCAGTTCCAACCCGCGGTGCGCTTCCCGCTCTTCGGTCAGGTGCCGGCCGAGGGCGCCGTCGCCTCCGGTTCCGGCTGGGAACCCGGCCGCCGCTGCGGAGTGCACGACGAACCGGGTGACGCCGGCCTTGACCGCCTCATCGACGAACCCATGGTCGGGCGCGGCGTACACGAAGGGGAACAGGTACACCGACTGCACTCCGTCCAGCGCCGCCGGCCAGGTGTCGGGACGTTCGAAGTCTCCCTGGACTACCTCGGCGCTGTCCGGCAGCCGGCTTGTCTGCGGCCGGCGGGTCATCGCCCGCACCGGTTGCCCGGCCCGGACCAGTTGGGCCACCACCTGGCGACCCACGTTTCCGGTCGCTCCGGTTACTAGGATTGTCACGTTGCTCCTTCTCGAATACCTGGAGTGGGGCAATAGACCGCCGCCGCGAATCCACGGCCAATGGCGCGGCGGCGGTCACCACGCAGGCTAGGCGGAGATTTCAAAAGTCGCACATCGTACATATGTACGACATGCACGGCCACCGCACCCGGTTGCGTCGGTCTTCCGGCTGGCGCGGGTACCCCTACGCACGGCGTTGCTCAGCCGGTGCCCTGCACAAGCAACGCGGCGTCTGGAGGGCGGCGGCAGTAGCGGCCGAAGGCTGGCCATCCTCCGTTAGGCGGCGCTGTCCTGGCGTCGTGGCGTCTTCGGTCTCGCCCGGAAGTGGACCTGCTCACCCTGCTGGCCGAACAGGCTGAGGAACTCGGCCCCTGCACCCTCGAGCGTCCCGAACCAGTGAGGAGTACGGGTGTCGAACTCGGCGGCCTCGCCGGGAAGGAGGACGAGGTCGTGACTGCCGAGCATGAGGCGTAAGCGCCCGTTAAGGACGTAGAGCCACTCGTAACCCTCATGCGTGCGGAGGTCCGGCGTGTCCGATCCGCCTGCCCCGAGGACAATCTTGAACGCCTGGATGCCACCCGGCCGGCGTGTGAGCGGGAGCAGGGTCGCCCCGTCGCGCCTGACCGGACGCAGGTTGATCCGCGGGTCGCCGCTCGCGGGGGCATTGACGAGGTCGTCCAACGTGACTTGGTAGATCTTCGCGAGCGGGAGCAGCAGTTCGAGGCTGGCACGTCGTTGGCCCGATTCCAGCCGCGACAGGGTGCTCTTCGAGATGCCGGTTCTCTCGGCCACGTCGGTGAGGGTGAGGCGGTGGCTGCGCCGCAGCTGTTGCAGCCGGGGGCCGGCGGCGGCGATGGCCTCTTCCAATTCATCGGACATCCCCCGATGTTGCCATAACTGGGAAGGAAGTTGTCGTTCCGCCGGTTGCGGCGCACTGTCGTGCCCGGAGGTGATCGACGTGAAGAACCACGGAGAACGGGCCGCGCGAGCGGTTGATGTTGTGATCATCGGTGGTGGTGCCGCCGGCCTGAGCGGAGCGCTGATTCTCGCCCGCTCCCTGCGCTCGGTTGTCGTCATCGACGCAGGTCAGCCGCGCAACGCCCCTGCGGCCGGAGTGCACGGACTGCTCGCCAGGGAGGGCACCGCGCCCGGCGAGTTGCTGGCGGCGGGCCGCGACGAGGTCCGCGGCTACGGCGGGGAGATTCTCACCGGAGAGGTCAGTGGCGCCCGTCGTGACGACGACAGGTTCGCCGTCACCCTCGCCGACGGAACGCAGTTGCATGCCCGTCGTCTGCTGGTCGCGACCGGCCTGGTCGACGTGCTGCCCGACGTGGCCGGGCTGGCACCGCAATGGGGGCACGACGTCGTGCACTGCCCCTATTGCCACGGCTACGAGGTACGCGGACGGGCCATCGGAATCCTGGCCACCGGCGCGCCGTCGGTGCACCACGCCCTGTTGTTCCGCCAGCTCAGCGACAACCTGGTCTACTTCACCCACCGCAGCGAACTCACCGAGGAGCAGCAGGAGCAGTTCGCTGCCCTCGGCATTGACGTGGTGACCGGGGAGGTGGCGGCCGCCGAGGCCGTCGATGGGAATCTGACCGGGCTGCGGATGGCCGACGGCCGCGTGGTACCGCGAGAGGTCATCGCGGTCGCGACCCGGATGGAAGCGCGCGCCGGCTTCCTCAGCGAACTCGGACTGCGCGCCGTCGAACACCCCAGCGGTATGGGGCACCATCTGCCCGCCGACCAGTTCGGCCGCAGCCCGGTGCCCGGAGTGTGGCTGGCCGGAAACGTCACCGACCTGACCGCTCAGGTCGGAGCGGCCGCGGCCGCCGGAGCGACCGCCGGTCAACACCTCAACGCCGACCTCGTCGCGGAGGACACCCGCACGGCGGTCGAGCGCCACCGCCCCGTGAGCGCAGGTGCCTCGTGACCAGCACGACCCGAAGCTGACCGAAGGTCGGCACCACTGTCCGACCCGAAGCCGGGGTTGGCCCAGCGCGCAGCCGGCGGCCCTCGCCGCGCCGCGCAGGGCCAATCTTCGGCGGGCACCACAAGGAAGGAACCATGGCCAACACGAACCCCACTGAGGTCGCCGAGGCGCCGCAGGTGCCGGTGACACGGCACCTTGGCTGGGCGCTCGCGCTCATCTCGGTCACCCAGCTGCTGATCGTGCTGGACGGCTCGATCGTCACCATCGCGCTGCCCTTCATCGGCGCGGACCTCGACATGTCCGGCGCCAGTCTCACCTGGCTCACCATCGGCTACGCGCTGTTCTTCGGTGGGCTGCTCCTGCTCGGTGGCCGGCTCGGTGACATGTTCGGCTATCGGCGGATGCTCGTCACCGGCATGGTGGGCTTCGCTGTCGCATCGGTGCTCGGCGGTCTCGCCGCGAACGGACCACTCCTGCTCGCCGTGCGCATCCTGCAGGGAAGCAGCGCCGCGCTCATCGCCCCCGCCGCCCTGGCCCTGGTCACCACCACCTTCCCGCTGGGTGCGGCGCGCAACCGCGCCTTCGGCGTCTACGCCGCGATGTCCGGCGCCGGTGCCGGGATCGGCCTGATCATCGGCGGCTGGCTGACCAGCATGGACAGCTTCGTGGGAATCGAGCTGGACGGCTGGCGCCTGACCTTCTTGCTGAACGTCCCGATCGCGCTGGCAATCGCCGTGTTGGCCCCGAAGCTGCTGCATGAGTCGCCCCGCCAGCGCGGGCTCGTCGACGTTCCGGGAACCGTCACCGGTTCGCTGGGCATCGTCGGTCTGGTCTACGGGCTCACCAGGCCCGGTGAGGGGCATGGCTGGGACGACCCGGCGACGATAGGGACCCTGGCCGTCAGCGTGGCCATGCTCGTCATCTTCGTGCTGATCGAGCGGCGCGCAGCCCATCCGTTGCTGCCACTGCGGATCTTCCGCAACCGGGTCCGGGCCGGTGGCTACCTGGCCCTGACGCTGGCCATGGCTTCGATGTTCGCCATGTTCTACTTCCTGACCCTGTTCGTTCAGCAGATCCTCGGCTACTCGCCGCTGCGGACCGGCATTGCCTTTCTGCCGTTCGCGCTCGGGATCGTAGTGACGGCGACCGTGGCGGGCAGGGCGATGACGCGGATCCAGCCGCGGATCATCGCCGGCATCGGCAGCCTGCTAGCTGCCTTCTCGATGGCGATGTTCTCACGGCTTTCGGTGGACGACAGCCCGGTCGCCGCGGCGCTGGCCGCCACCGGCGGCACCACGGTCGGCGGGAGTGTCAGCTACTGGGGCCAGGTGTTCCCGTACCTGATCACCATGGCCGTGGGCATGGGAATGGTGCTGGCCGGCCTCACCCCGGCCTCGCTCTACCGGTTGGCACCGCAGGACACTGGCGTAGGCTCCGGCCTGTTCAACGCCGCCCAGCAACTCGGTGGATCAGTCGGCCTCGCCGTACTCAGCAGCGTGTCCCTGTACTTCGCCGGGCAGCGCACCGAGCAGGTGCTCGGCCCGATCACCACAGCACTTCCTGGCGACCCCGACGCCGTGGGGCGGGCACTGTTGCAGGCGACCTTCACCGAAGGAGTCACCCACGCCTTCCTGGTCGGCTCGATCCTCCTGCTGATCGCGTCGCTGATCGTCTGGACGACCACCCGCGTCCAGCCGAATGACGCAGGCACCAACGACCAAGGCATGGGCTGAATCTGCACCGACGCTCCGGGAGGACCCCGGGGGCGTCGAACATCCGAGCGGATTCGGAGTGCGTATTGCCGGCTGAAGGTGCTGTGGTCACGGCTTCTGCACCTGCGTTCGAGCGCGGCGGCGTTGGCGGCGGCGTCCGGTGCCCTTCTTGTAGCGGAGCGACACTCGCGTCTGGTTCGACTGGACCCCCAGACGGGAGCGCCGTTATGGGAGCAAACGTTGAGGGCTGCTGAGGCACTACCGCCGCGCCGGATGTCTCGTGCCGATCCCGTCCGCTCACGTGGGCTTGTTCGCAGCCTGCGCGTATGGGGTGTTAGCTTACGGCTCCCTTGATCAGGAAGAGTGAGACTTAAGAATGCATGACTCCCAGGCCGCCCTCGGTCCCTCTGCTGGTTCGAGACTTCGGCGTCGGTGGATCGGCCTGGCGGCGGCGTCGGTTGTCCTGCTCGCTCTGGTGGGTGGCGCCGCGGTGTACTGGCAGCTAGCCGACCGTGGGGATGAAGACCCGGGAGTGACGGGATGCCGGTCGGCGGGGATGTTGGTTCGCGCCGAGCAGGGGGAGATAGCGCCCGCTGACGAGCTGCGGCGGATGGGTGAGCTGTTCCAACGGTCGGCTTACGAGGACCTGAAGTCTGCGGGCGTGACAGCGGTGGGAATGGTGCAGCGTGTGCAAGATCCTCGCAGTGCGGGTCCGGGAGGGGACTTCCTGCGTTCCCGGTTGGGTCAAGCCATTCCGGCGATGATCGCTGCCTGCGGGAACCACCAGGTCACCGTCAAGGCATAGCGCGGGCGTCCGCGACGCCGCTGGCGTTCGGCTGTGGCAACTCGCTATAGCTGAGTCGTTAGCTTCGCCGACCGGGACGCCCAAGATCGGACGGCCAGGGCTCGTTGTCGAGGAGGCGTTCGGCGGCGGTCGCGCTGCTTGGCCAGAGGGACGGACGTGGCCTCTCGTGCGGCGGGGGCAGGAGCCGTCGAGTCGGTATCAATTGCATGCGGTGACGGCCACGTCCCCCGCGGAGTGGTGTAGAGCCGTGAGTCTCTGCTCGCCCGTTCAGTCTCGGGGTCGAGTTGGGGTTTTGCCGGGCATGAGGTGGAGGGTGTTGGTTGCGGCGTTGGTGACTTCATGCCATCGCGGGTGGGTGAAGTAGTCGTCGTCGGGGGCGGTGGGTCCGAGTTCGTCGAGGATGGCCGTCAAGGGTTCGAGTGTTGCGCGGATCGCGTTGGCCTCGCTGGTGCTGGCGAGGATGGTGCCGATGTCGTCGCGGGGATGACGCTGGTCCCAGAAGGTGTCGTCGATGAGCCAGTGGACGGCTTCGGTCAGGCCGGGCCAGGGGATGGGCTCATGTGGGCGCAGCGCCGCGAGGATGGACAGGGCGTTGATGATGTCGGCCCTGCGGTCGGGCCAGGCGATGGTGGTCATGCTGCTGCCAGTTCGGTCGTTGCGATGGTGAGGGCGGGCGTGGCGATCAGTGCCATGGTGCCTTCGGCAAGGTAGCGGTGGTCGCCGGTCTGCCATCCGTCGTGTGTCGCACCGAAGAGGTCCCTGGTTCGGATACCAGCATCACCCACTCTCAGTTCCGCGAGTCAGAGGCCGTTTCCCGAGTTCGGGAGGCGGCCTTTCTGGTCGCGTACAGCAGTTTCTGTACGTCTTCAGGCGGCCCTGAACGGGCCGCAAGCGCCGCCGCCTCGGCACGCGTCCGTTGCTCCGCTGGCGCTCCGACTCCGGCCATGCAGAACACCCGGCGGCTGGCGCGGAGAGCGGGAAGTCCGGGGCCGCCGCTGACGGTAGCGACCCGGGGGCGAGCCGAGCCGATGCGGCGGTCAACATCGGCCAGCAGTGGCCCGCCCCGCCAGTTGACTCGGTCGTCTGCCGCTCCACCGCCAGCAGGCGCTAAGCTCGTCCGCCCTGACTCAACCGCATTCCTCAGGTTAGACGTGTGAGCCTTCCGTGGTGGCTCGGACGATCTGCACGGCGGCCTGGGCGGGAGTCAGGTTCGTAGTGTCGACGACCTCGGCCTCGGCATGTAGCCACGTGCGGGCCGCCTCGGCGTAGGGCTTGAGGTACTTGAGGCGGAACGGGGAGGGGACGGGGTGTTCCCCCTCGATACGCCCGCGGAGGGTGGCTTCGTCAGCGTGGAGAACGAAGTGCCGTACCGGGATGGCATGGTGGTCAAGGCCTGTGCTGATTTCGCGCCAGTACTGCTCGACCAGGACGGTCATGGGCATCACCAGAGTGCCGCCGGTGTAGTCGAGCACGCGGCGGGCGGTCTCGACGACGAGTTGCCGCCATGGCGGCCAGTGCTGGAAGTTGTCCGTGGCGGGTAGCCCGGGTGTGATGTCCATGAGTGTTTCGCCGACCTTCTCGGCGTCGAACACCCGTGAATCCGGTATCAGATGCTGCACGAGCGCGCTGGTCGTCGTCTTGCCCACGCCGTGGGTGCCGTTGAGCCATACGATCACGGGACACGGTAACGCGCTTGAGCAACCGGATAACGTGCACAGGACTTGTGCGCGAGACGTCAGGCATCAAGGTGGCAAGAGCCGGCAGCTCGCCTCCGCATCCCTCGGCGGAGACCCTGGAGATGGCGTCAAGATCAGGCCGCCTCCAGGCTGTCTGAGGTCAACTAGCAGTGACCACCGATGACCGTCTATGACCTCTTAAGCCCAGGTCGTAGGGCGTCTCGTCCAGTTTGATCGACTACGCCCATCACCGAGATCAATACCACGCCAAGTGATGACGCTTACTCCTGCGGCGGGTGAGTGAGCCAGGCCAGGGGGTTGCCCGCTGAGGGCGGCGTCGGCAAGGCGGTGGGCGCTGGCGGTCTTGAGTGCCGCTCGTGAGCTGTCGATCCAGCGCTGCACGGTGTCGACGCCCTGGTGGCGGTACTCGACGGCTTGGACGAGGCATTCCAGCTTGTCGGCGTCACGGGCGGCAATGTCCGGGCGGCGCGCTTGAGGACGCCAGCCTCGAAGATGACGTTCATCGCTTGAGTCGCGGCGGGATTGTCGAGAGCGAGACCGCGTCGTGCGGCCAGCAATGCCCAGATGTTGTGGATGTTGAGGTCGACGAAGGGGTGCCCTGGATCGAGGCGATGGACCAGGTGTTGCTCGCTCGCAGGCGTCGTCGGGGTGCCGCGTCCCGGGTTCGGCGGTGTCACGTTCGCTGTGTCTGAGGGTTCATCTCTGTGAGCCTTGGCGATGGGATGGTGTGACCGATGGACGAGAATGACTGGTTGGCCGCGCGCTTCGAGCAGCACCGACCCCGGCTGCGGGCGGTGGCTTATCGAATGCTCGGCTCGCTGGCTGACGCGGACGACGCTGTTCAGGATGCCTGGCTACGGCTGAGCCGGTCCGACGCGAATCAGATCGACAACCTCGGCGGATGGTTGACCACTGTCGTCGCCCGGGAGTGCCTGCACATGTTGCGCTCTCGCCGACGCCGCCGGGAGGATCCGTTCGCCACGCACCTGCCCGACCTGGTTGTCATCCCGGACGGGGACCCCGACCCCGAGCAGGAGGCGTTGCTGGCCGACTCGGTGAGCTTGGCCCTGCTCGTCGTGCTCGACCAGCTCACTCCTGCTGAGCGGTTGGCGTTCGTGCTGCACGACATGTTCGACCTGCCCTTCGAGGAGATCGCCGGCATCGCGGGCCGCACCCCGGCCGCCGCGCGACAACTCGCCAGCCGGGCACGGCGCCGGCTGCACGGTGCCGAGATCCCGTCACCCGGTCCGGATCTAGCGCGCCAGCGGCGGGTCGTCCGTGCTTTCTACGCGGCTGCGTGGACCGGTGACTTCGACGCCCTCGTGCAGGTCCTCGACCCCGACGTCGTCCTGCGCACCGACTTCGGCACTGCCAGGCCGGCGACCGTCGTTCGCGGCGCGGCGGCCGTGGCCAAGCAGGCCCGCGCCCCACGCGGTGGCCAACTGCGCCCCGCCCTGGTCAACGGCGCGATCGGAACGTTGATCACCCGCGACGGGCAGCCGTTTTCTGTCATGGCCTTCACTGTCGCGGGTGACAAGATCGTCAGGATCGACGTTGTCCGCGACCCCGACCGCGTCCACCGCCTCGCGTCCGCCCTCCTGAATCAGGCGGAGCGACCAATGGGGTGAATGCCGAGCCCCACTTCCACGAGCGGTGGGTCTGATGCCGCGTGACCGGACGGCGCAGCATCAGGCCAACGACTCGAGATATCTCTGGGTTTCCCGCTTCTTGAAGTACTGCGCCCAGCCCGCCGGCTGCGCGTTGAACCCCGGTTCGCGGGCGGTGTGGTCGGCACCGTGCTCGACCAGCAGGCGCGCGATCGACAGCTCACCCGCTGCCGCCGCATGGTGCAAGGCGGTGGCGCCGACGGCGGTGACACCGTTGACGCCGAAGCCAAGATCGATGAGCAGCCGGACCGTTGGCCAGTTGCGCGCCTCGGCCATCCGCGTAACCAGGTCTGCATGCCGATCGCACAGCCCAGGGTCGGCGGACAGCATCGACCGCATCGTCGCTTCGTCGGCGGCCTCGGCGGCTTCTTCAAACTGCACTGTGTCCTCCTCGTGTGTTTGCACTCGTGCTTATGAGCCCAGACGACGAGCCAATGTGACAGGGCGAGGTACTCGAACGCATCGTCATGGACACGACTGGCCTGACGAAGACTGCCTGGCCGGTGGGGTCATCTGTGAGTGGACGTGGCTCGGTCGCGCCTGGTAGGCAGGCGGACGTGCGAATCGTCTCCCTGCTGCCGGCGGCCACGGACATCGTGGCCATGCTCGGCCTGACCGGGCACCTGGTCGGCCGTACCCACGAGTGTGACTGGCCGTCGGGGGCCCTGGCCGACATCCCGGCGGTGACCGCGACGTCCCTGCCGGAGACGTTGACGAGCCGGGAGATCTCGGCGGCGATCGCCGGTGACGCGCACCGAGGCTCGTCGGTGTACCAGCTCGACGTCGCCATGCTGGAGGGGTTGAAGCCGGATCTGATCCTGACCCAGGATCTGTGCGACGTGTGTGCGGTCTCCTACGAGCGGGTCAACGACGCGGTTGGTCTGATCGATCTCGACACCAGTGTGATGTCCCTGGAGGCGAGGACCATCGACGGGATCCTGGACACTGTCGATGCCGTGGCCGCGCTGACCGGCGCCGAAGGCAGGGCGGCGGAGATCCGAGCTGACGCCGAGCGTCGCCTCGCCGCGTTGCCGGGGTCGGTGCCCGGCGCGCCGACGGTGCTGTTCGTCGAGTGGCTCGACCCGTTGATGCCCGGCGGGCACTGGGTGCCGGAGCAGATCGCCTACGCGGGCGGGCGGTCGCTGCTGCTCGGGCCGGGCGCGCACAGCACCCCGCACCTGTGGTCGGTGGTCGCCGACCTGGCCCCCGACGTGGTGGTGTTCGGGCCGTGCGGGTTCACGCCCGAGCGAACCGTCGACGAGTTGTCCGTGGCGACCGCGCAACCCGGTTGGGCGGACCTGCCCGCGGTGCGTGCCGGGCAGGTGTGGGTGGTCGACGGGCCTGCCTACTTCAACCGTCCCGGCCCGAGGGTCGTCGACGGCGCGGAGATCCTCGCCGGCATCCTCGCCGGCCGCCCCGACTCCCGCGCTCGGCGGGTGCCCCTCGACGTCGGCTGACGCTGCCGCGCCCGAGTGGCGGCGGCGGACCTCCGATGCCGATCGTCGGTTGCCCCCGGCAGGCGCACCGCACCGCATCGAGGGTCAGGCGCGTACCCCCGCTGTGGCGGCCAGGTCGACGATCCGGTCGCTCCAGCGGTCCAGCAGGGTCTGGTCGTGAGTGATGACCAGGACACCGGCACGCTGGGTTCGCTGGTAGTCGCGGATGACGGCGGCGACGTGCGCCTGGGTCGAGGCGTCGAGCATCGCGGTGGCCTCGTCGCAAAGCAGGTAGTCGGGGCGGTGGACGAGGGCCCGGGCGAGGCAGGCGCGTTGCAGTTGCCCGTCGGACACCGCGTGCGGACGACGGCTGCGCAGGTCCGCGGTGAGGCCGACGAGGTCGGCGAGTTCGGCCACCCGTTCCCGGACAACCGACTCGGGCGTCCGGGTGGCGCGCAGCGGTTCGGCGATCAGATCGGTGAGGCTCAGTCGAGGGTCGGCGGCGGCGCGTGGGCTCTGGAAGAGCACGGCGACGCGGGTCCGCAGGCCGACCGGCACGGCGTAGCGCACGCCGTCGACAGGGGTGCCGTCGATGCTGACCCGTCCGCGGTCGGGGCGGTGCAGGAGCGCCAGGACCCGGACCAGTGTCGACTTGCCGCAGCCGGACGGGCCGCGAAGGCCGACCGTCTCGCCCTGGTCGATGCGCAGAGTGACGCCGTCGAGCACGACCTGCCGGCCGTACCCGACGGTCACGTCGTCGGCGAGCAGATGCGGCGAGCTGGTCACGTGACGGCTCCGGTGGTGATCGGGTGGTGGCAGGCGACCGTGCCGCCGCCGGTGACCGGTGTCGGCGGTGGCTGGCTCGCGCAGATGTCGGTGCGGCGTGGGCAGCGGGGCGCGAACGCACACCCGGGGGGCAGCGCGGTGAGCATCGGCGGGTCGCCCGGCACCGGTCGGAAGGCGCGGTCCGGCAGGGCGTCGAGCAGCGCCGCCGCGTACGGGTGGGTTGGTGCGGTGAAGAGTTGGTCGGCGTCCCGGTGCTCCACGATGCGACTGGCGTACATGACGGCGACGGTGTCGGCGACCCGCTGCGCGGCGGCTAGGTCGTGCGTGATGAGCACGACGGCCGAGCCCTCGTCGCAGCGGCGGCGCAGCAGGTCGAGGGTGTGGTCCACCAGCGGGCGGTCGAGGCCGGTGGTGGGCTCGTCGGCGATGAGCAGCGACGGGTCCGGTGCCAGCGCGAGCGCGGTGACCAGGCGCTGCGCCATGCCGCCGGAGAGTTCGTGCGGGTAGCGGTCCAGGTCGGCCGGGTCGAGCCCGACGTCGACCGCGAGCCGATCGCCGTCCTCGCGGCCCCGGCCGTGCGCCCGCAGCGTCTCGGTGAGCAGTCGTCGCCCGGTGCGGACCGGGTTGAGCGCGGTGGCCGGGCTCTGCGGGACCAGGCCGACCCGGCGACCGCGTACCCGGCGGGCCAGGTGGCGCTGACCGCAGGTGACCAGGTCGACCGGGTCGGCGTCCGGGTGGTGCAGGACGGCGTGGCCGGTGATCGTGGCGTTGCCCGGCAACAGGCCGAGCAGGGCGTGGGCGAGCACGGACTTGCCGCAGCCGGACTCGCCGACGACGGCCAGGAGTTCGCCGGCCCGTACTGTGAGGTTGAGGTCGGTGACGGCGTGCACGCTCGTGTCCCGGAGCCGGAACTGGACGCCGAGACCGTCCACGGTGAGCAGCGGCCGACGCACGGCCCTGCGGCCGGGTGCCGGCGCGGTGAGGCGTTCGGTGGTGGTCACAGGTGCAGCTCCGCTCGGACGCGGGGATCGAGGCGGTCGCGCCAGCGGGCGGCGAGGACCGCGATGGCGAGGGTGACGACGACGATGACCGCGCCCGGTGCCAGGCTGGCCCACCAGGCACCGGTCAACAGCGACCCCTGGCCGTCGTTGATCATGTTGCCCAGCGAGGCGAGGTGCGGCGGCAGACCCAGACCGAGGAACGACAGGGCGGTCTCGTGCCACACCGCGTGCGGGATCATCAGGGTGGTCGCCAGGGCCAGCCGTGGCAGGACGTGCGGAAGCAGGTGCCGGGTGAGGACCCGGAGTCGACCGGCTCCGCCGCTGATGGCGGCGTCGATGAACGGTCGGGTCCGGAGGCTCAACAACTCGGATCGGACGATGCGGGCGGTGGAGAGCCAGTGGGTGAGCCCGACGGAGGCGATCACGGCACCGAGGCTGGGACGCAGCATGGCGACGATGAAGATGCCCAGCAGCAGGTGCGGCATCGCGGCGATGGTGTCCACGATCCGCATCAGGATCCGGTCCACCCGGCCGCCGAGCGTGCCGGCGATCCCACCGACCACGCCGCCGAGGACTGTGGCGACGAGCGCGGCGACCGCGCCGACGAGCAGCGAGACCCGCAGCCCGTAGACCGCGCGGTGGGCCACGTCGCGGCCCAGGTCGTCGGTGCCGGCGAGGTGGGTCCAGGACGGCGCCAACCGGGTCTGGTCCAGCGCTACAGCGCTCTGGTCCAGCGGCCAGACCAGCGGAGCGAGCAGCGAGCCGGCGATGGCCACGAGCAGGACCAGGCCGGCCGCGAGGGCACCGGCGCGGCCGGGCCGTAGCCGCAGCCGTGACCGGGCCACCCGCAGCAGCGGCGGTCGGGCAGCGAGGTCAGCCATCGAGTCGTACCCTCGGGTCGGCGGCGGCGTAGGCGAGGTCGGTCGCGAGGTTCGCGGCCAGCACCACTGCCGTGGTGACCAGCGTGATCGCCGCCAGCAGCGGGAAGTCGCTGCCCAGCGCGGCCGCGACAGTGACGGCGCCGAGGCCCGGCAGCGAGAAGACCGTCTCGACCAGCACCGCCCCGCCGACCAGTTCGGGCAGGTGGGTGCCGACAAGGGTGAGGAACGGCAGCAGCGCGGTCCGCAGCGCGTGCCCGAACAGCACCGTCCGACCGGGCAACCCGCGTGCGCGCGCCGCGAGAACGTGGTCGTCGCGCATGCTCTCCGCCACCGCGTCCCTGACGAACAGCACGAACCACGGCGCCTGGGACACGGCCAACACCGCGACCGGCAGGATCAGGTGGTGCGCCACATCGGACCAGGACGTGCTGGTCGCTGTGACGTCGGTGAGCCCGCCCGCCGGCAACCAGCCCAGGGCCAGCGCGAACACGGCGATCGCGGCCAGGCCCAGCCAGAACACCGGCATCGACTGCACCGCGTACGCGGCCGCCCGCAACGCGCGGTCGAACAACCCACCCCGACGGTACGCCGCCAGCGCGCCCAGCAGCAGGCTCGCGACCAGGACCAGGGCGAGGGCCACACCGATCAGGAGCAACGTCCAGCCGGCCCGGGCGGCGAGCACCGAGGCGACCGGCTCGTGGCGGCTGGTCGACCACCCCAGGTCGCCCTGGACCAGGTTGCTGATCCAGCGCAGGTACTGCACCGGCAGGGGGTCGTCGACGCCCCAGTTCGCGCGCAGCTGGGCCAGGTTCTCCTCGCTGGCGGTGAAGGCCGCCGCGCCCGCGTACTGCTTGGCGGGGTCGACCGGCGAGGCGGCACCGAGGGCGAACATCCCGACGCTGGTCGCGGCGAGCACCGGCACGGCGACGAGGAGCCGACGCCGGACCACCGCACCGGCCCCGGCCAGGCGACCGGAGCGGCTCACGACCGGGTCCAGGTGTCGATGTTCCACCAGAGGCTGTTCGCCACCCCGTGCTCGTGCGCCTCGACCCGAGGCGCCACGCCCCGCACCGAGGACTTCAGCACGTAGGTGTGCCGTAGGTAGGTGAGGAACAGCCACGGTACGTCGGCGGCCAACTGCTTCTGGAACTGCGCGTACGCGGCAGTGCGAAGGGCAGGGTCGATCTGGTCGCGACCCTCCTGCAGGGCCCGGTCGGTCACCTCGGAGCGGTACGAGCCGGGGTTGAAGTAGCCCTGCCCCGCGAACGACGAGCCGAACAGCTTGTACGAGACGAAGTCCGGGTCGTACGGGGTGCCGTAGCCCATCAGCAGGGCGTCGGACTTCATCCGGGGGTCGATGGCGTCCCAGGTCAGCCCCGCCGGGGTGACAGCGATGCCGACCTTCTTCGCGTCGGCGGTGACGGCGAGGGCCAGGTCCTTGCGCAGCGTGTCGCTCGCCGGGTACATCAGCGTGAACCGGGCCGGTCGGCCGTCCTTGACGCGTACTCCGCCGGGGCCGGGGGCCCAGCCGGCCGCGTCGAGCAGCGCTCCCGCCGCCGTCGGGTCGGCGGTCGGCTTGCCGACGATCGACGGGTCGGCGAACTCGGAGGTCGGCGGAATCGGCCCGAACGCCGGTTCGCCGGCGCCACCGAGGAGCCCGGTCACCATCGCGGCCCGGTCGACGGCCAGGTTGAGCGCCCGACGGACCGCCGGGTCGGCGAGGACGGCGTTGCCCGTCGGCAGCATCACGCCGCGGTAGTCGGCGGTCGGCACCCGCTGCACCCGGTACGTGGCGTCGGCGTCGAAACCGGAGGCCAGCTTCGGCGGCAACTCGGCGGCGTCGAACTCGCCGGCCCGCATCCGCTGGGCGCGGACGTTGTCGTCGGCGACGAACGCGACCACCACCCGGTTGTTCTTCGGCCGACCACCGAAGTAGCGCTCGTTGGCGGTGAGCACCAGTCGGTCGCCCGGCGTCCAGGAGTCGACCCGGTACGGCCCGGTCCCGATCGGCTTGCGGTTGAACCCGGCGGTGTTGATGTCCTGCCCGCTGAGCAGCTTCGCCGGCACGATGCCGAGGGTGAGCCTCTGCAGGAACGGCGCGTACGGGTAGCGCAGCCGGAACACCACAGTGGCCGCGTCGGGCGCGGTCACCGACTCGACCATGTCCAGGTCGGAGCGGAGCGTCGAGTCGACAGTCGGATCGAGCACGGCCTGGTACGTGAAGACGACGTCCTGGGCGGTCAGCGCGGTGCCGTCGTGGAACTGCACGCCGTCGCGGAGCTTCGCGGTCACTGTGCGTCCGTCGGGGGACAGCTCCGGCAACGCCGTGGCCAGACCGGCGACGAGGCGGTTGTCGGCGTCCCGGCTGACGAGGCCGTCGAAGATCAGCGAGGCGCCGTCGACGCCGTAGTTGAGCACCGGGTTCAACGCGTCCGGCTCGTCGGAGGTGGCGACGACAAGCGTCGCGCCGCCGGCTGAGCCGTCGGGGTCGGCCGGGGCCGAGCACCCGACGAGGACGAGCATCCCCGCCGCCGCGGTCGACGCCACGAGGCGTCGGAAGGTCGGACGCATCCGGGTCACAGAGGGCTCCTGTGGTGTGGGGAGGATCGTTGTTCGGGTGGGCGCAGCGCCGCAACCGTTGATCAACACGGTGGCACAGTTGCAAGTCTTTGGCAATTACCAGAGCTATGCATCATGTGGTTGATCAGGAGTCGTCCGTCGGTGGTGACGGTCACCGGTGACCGGCTAGGGTTCCCTGATGTTCCGCGCCGTCGTGTTGATCGCTGCTGTGGTGCTCGCCGCGGATCAGCTCACCAAGTACTGGGCAGAGTCCGCGCTCGCCGGCGGGCAGACCATCACCGTCGTCGGCGACCTGCTGCAACTGCGGCTCTTGTACAACCCGGGCGCCGCCTTCTCGATCGGCTCCGCGTACACCTGGATCTTCGCGGTGTTCGCGGCGGCGGCGGTGGTCGCGGTGACTGTCGTCGCGTGGCGGGTCACGTCGCGCGCCTGGGCGGTGGCGTTGGGCCTGGTGCTCGGCGGCGCGACGACGCACCTGCTGGACCGCCTCTTCCGGGAGCCGGGGTTCGCTCGCGGGCACGTGGTGGACTTCATCGACTACGCCGGGTTCTTCGTCGGCAACGTCGCCGACATCGCCCTGGTGGTCGGCGTGGGCATCGTCATGCTGCTCAACGTGCGCGGCGTTCCGCTGCGCGCGACGGCGAGCGAGCCCCGCAGCGACGAGCAGGTGCCGTCGTCAGGCTCTTGAGCCGCCCGGCGGGCTGATCAGGACGACCTCCAGCCGGCGTGGACCGTGCACTCCCTCGACGCGGTTGAGCTCGATGTCGCTGGTGGCGGACGGGCCGGAGATCCAGGTCAGCGGGGCGCGCGGGTCCAGTCGGGTGAGCGCCTCCGGCAGCAGACCGACGACCTGGTCGGTGCGCACGACGCAGATGTGCCGATCGGGCACCAGGGTGAGCGCGCGCCGCCCCTGCGCCGGGCCGGCGTCCAGGATGATGGTGCCGGTGTCGGCGACCACGACGGCGCAGCCGGTCAGGACCGCGTCCAACTCGTCGAGCGCGGCCGGTGACAGCGGGGGAGCGTCGCGGTGCAGCTCTCCGGCGTAGCCGGCCAGCCAGTCGGCGGGGACGTCGGTGGGGACGGCGAGCCGGTCGACCCCATCGAGCAGTCGGGGGAGGGCGTCGATGCCAATGTGGACGATGGCCCGGTAATCCTCCAGGCGATCGACAAGGGTTTCGATCACGTCGGAGCGGTCGTCGACCCGGCGGTACCCGCGGGGCACCTGCACCGGCGGCGGGCTGTCGGCCAGCGCCGTCCGGAGCCGCGCCAGGATCTCGTCACGTGCGCTCACTGCTTACCCCACCATTCCCGGAAGGTCTGCGGCGCGGGCAGCGGCAGGTCGCGCGACCGGGTCCACGCCGAGGCGGGCCAGGGCAGTCGCCGCAGCGTCCGAGCGCCGGTGCGCCGCTCACGGTACGCCCCGAGCGGCCCCGCGCCGGCCCGGGCCAGGCGCAGGGCGGCGGCCCACCGTCGAGGGCTGCGCATCGCCCAGGACAGGACGCGCATGGTGGCCCGTTCGACCGGTGGGTGCGGTGCCTGCTGGCGGAGATGGACCAGGATCTCCGGAATATTGATCTTCACGGGGCACACGTCGTAGCAGGCGCCGCAGAGGGTCGACGCGTACGGCAACGAGGCGTTGTCGGCCACGCCGGTCAGCTGCGGCGACAGGATCGCCCCGATCGGCCCCGGGTACACCGAGCCGTACGCGTGCCCGCCGGCCCGTTCGTACACCGGGCAGACGTTGAGGCACGCGGAGCAGCGGATGCACGACAACGCCGGCCGCCCGACCGGGTCGGCGAGCACCGCGGACCGGCCGTTGTCGACGAGCACGATGTGCACGTCCTGCGGGCCGTCGCCGGGGGTGACGCCGGTCCACATCGAGGTGTACGGGTTCATCCGCTCGCCGGTCGAGGATCGCGGCAGCAGTTGCAGGAAGACTTCCAGGTCGGTGAAGGTCGGCAGCAGCTTCTCGACGCCGACGACGCTGATCAGCGTCTCGGGGAGGGTGAGGCACATCCGGCCGTTGCCCTCGGACTCCACCACCACGAGCGTGCCGGTGTCGGCGACGGCGAAGTTGGCGCCGGAGACGGCGACCCGGGCCGAGAGGAAACGCCGTCGCAGGTGGGCGCGGGCCGCCTCGGCCAGCGCGGCCGGTTCGTCGCTCAGGTCGGCCGGCGCGTCGGCCATGCGACGCTGGAAGATCTCCCGGATCTGGGCCCGGTTGTAGTGGATCGCCGGCACCAGGATGTGCGAGGGGGTGTCGTCGCCGAGCTGCACGATCAGTTCCGCCAGGTCGGTCTCGTACGCGGCGATCCCGGCGGCCTCCAGCGCCTCGTTGAGTTCGATCTCCTGGGTCGCCATCGACTTGACCTTCACGACCTCGTCGGCCCCGGTGGCCCGGGTCAACGCGACGACGATCCGGCACGCCTCGGCCGCGTCGCGGGCCCAGTGCACTGTGGCGCCGGCAGTGGTGGCGGACGCCTCGAACTGCTCCAGCAGCTCCGGCAGGCGACGTTGGACGTCCGCCTTGATCGCCGAGCCGGCGTCGCGCAGGGCCTCCCAGTCGGGTACCTCGTCGACGACGCGTGCTCGCTTGGCCCGGATGGTGCGGGTGGCCCGATGCAGGTTGGCCCGGAGTTGCGTGTCGGCGACGGCCGGCTTGGCGGCGGTGGGGAACGGCAGCGGCGTGCGGATTCGCCCGCCCCCGGTGGCGGGTGCGACCGGTGGGTTCATGAGGTGGCTCCCGTCTCGGCGAGAATCTCGGCGTAGTGCACGGCCCGTACGCCCGAGCGGTGGCGGTCGAGGCCCCCGCCGATGTGCGCCAGGCAGGAGTTGTCGGCGGCGGCGAGCACCCGTGCGCCGGTGTCGCGGACCCGGGCGCACTTGTCGGTGAGCATCGCGGTGGAGACGTCCGGGTTCTTCAGGGCGAAGGTGCCGCCGAAACCACAGCACTCCTCGGCGTCGCCCAGCTCGACCAGCTTGATCCCGCGGACCTGACGCAGCAGGGTCAGCGGCCGGTCGCCGAGGCGCAGCATGCGCAGGCCGTGGCAGGTCGGGTGGTAGGTGACAGTCTCCGGGAACTCGGCGCCGACGTCGGTGACGCCGAGAACGTCGACGAGCAACTCGGACAGCTCGTACGTGCGGGCGGCCACCGAGGTGGCGGGCGGGTGCAGGTGCGGGTACTGGTCGCGGATCATCGCGGTGCACGAGCCGGATGGCGCGACGATGGCGTCGTAGGAGTCGAAGACGTCGACGTAGTTGCGCACCATCGGCAGGGCCTCGGCCCGGTAGCCCGTGTTCGCGTGCATCTGCCCGCAGCAGGTCTGGTCGGCGGGGAAGTCGACGGTGTGGCCGAGTCGCCGCAGGATGCGGGTGACAGCGATGCCGGTGGCCGGGAACGCGAGGTCGTTGACGCAGGTGATGAAGAGGGCGATCCGCATGGCGGCTCCTCGGAGGTGTGGGGGTGGGTCACGCCGAGTCGCGCGGTGTTCCGGGGGTGGCGAGCTGGTCGAAGGCGGGCAGGTGACGCTCCCGGGCGGCGCTGAGGTGGGCGCGCATCGCCTCGGTGGCGGCTGCCGCGTCGCCGGCGACGATGGCGGCGGCGATGCGCTGGTGCTCGGTGTTGGTGTCCGGTGCGCCGGCGACCGGGAAGTAGAGGCGGTGCAGGTGCAGGTGTGAGTGCAGCCGGGTGATGGTGTCCCGCAGCAGCGGGCTGCCGGAGACTTCGGCGATCAGGTCGTGGAACTTCGCGTCCAGCGCGGTGAAGGCGGCGTGTCGGCGATAGCCGTCGCCGGCCTCCACGTCGATGCTCGCCGCCGCCTCGACGCTGATCCGTTGGCGGGCTTCGGCGGAGGCGTGCGTGGCGGCGCGTCCGGCGGTGGCGCCCTCCAGCAGTTGACGGACGTCGAACAGGTCGTCGAACTCGGCGCGACTGAGCAGCGGCGTGGTGGTGTAGCCGGAGAGCGGGCGTTTACGGACCAGGCCGTCGGCCTCCAGCCGGGCGAGGGCCTCGCGGACCGGGGTGGGGGAGACGTCCAGCTCCCGGGCCAGCGCGTCGATGTTGACCCGCTCGCCGGGGGGAAGGATGTGGTCCATCACCAGCGTCTTTATCGACTCGTAGACGTCCTCGGTGAGGGTGAGTCGACGGGCGGGACGGAGTCGACCCTCGCGAGGTTCCTGCTGGGCCATCTCGTCTCCTCAGCCACCCCTTGACTGTGCCGGTGTGAGCGAGTACACACTAGCAAGGCAACATCCTATAGGAAATAGGGGCTTTGCGTCCTATGCACTGGAGGTCGGGTTCGTGAGATTCATGCGCGTCGGGCCGGTGGGGCGGGAACGCCCCGTGCTGTACGTCGACGGTCGGCACTTCAACCTCTCGTCACTCACCGCCGACATCGACGGCGAGTTCCTCGCCAGCGACGGCGTCCGGCGGGTCCGCGAGGCCACCGACCTGCCCGAGATCGACGTCACCGGTCAGCGGGTCGGCGCACCGATCGCCCGGCCCGGGGTGGTGCTCTGCGTGGGGCAGAACTACGCCGCGCACGCCGCCGAGTCGGGCGCCGCGCCACCGACCGACCCGATCATCTTCTATAAGGCGCCCAACACCGTCGTCGGCCCGTACGACGAGGTCCTGATCCCGCGCGGATCGACGAAGACCGACTGGGAGGTGGAGCTGGCGGTGGTGATCGGCCGACCGGCCCGCTACCTCGCCTCACCGGCCGAAGCCCTCGGGCACATCGCCGGGTACGTGCTCTCCAACGACGTCTCCGAACGGGACTTCCAACTCGCCGTCTCCGGCGGCCAGTGGTCGAAGGGCAAGTCCTGCGAGACGTTCCAACCGTTCGGCCCATGGCTGGTCACCGCCGACGAGATCGGCGACCCGCAGGCGCTGCGGCTGCGCTCCTGGGTCAACGGCGAGCCCCGCCAGGACTCCAGCACCAAAGACATGATCTTCGACGTGGCGTACCTGGTCTGGCACCTGTCCCAGTTCACCGTCCTGGACCCGGGCGACGTCATCAACACCGGCACCCCGCAGGGAGTGGCGCTCTCCGGCCGGTTCCCGTACCTGGCCGCGGGCGACGTGATGGAGGTCGAGATCGACGGCCTCGGCCGGCAGCGCAACACGCTCCGGGACGCCTGATGCGGTGTGACGGTCTCGTGGCGGTGGTGACCGGAGGCGGATCGGGGATCGGTCTTGCCTGCGTGCGGGCGTTCGCCGCCGCCGGCGCCCGGGTGGGTGTCCTGGACCTGGAGCTGTCCGGCCTGCCGGAGGATCCCGGCGTACTCGGCGTTCGGGCGGACGTGGCCGACCGGTCCTCCCTCAGCGCGGCCGTCGCCTCGGTCGCGGCAGCGTTCGGCGGCATCGACATCCTGGTGAACAACGCCGCCATCTCGGCCGTGGGCACTGTGGAGGAGGACGACGACGAGCAGTGGAGCCGGGTCCTCGACGTCAACGTCTCCGGCGTGGCCCGAACCAGCGCCGTCGCCCTGCCGTACCTGCGCCGGTCGTCGTCAGCGGCGATCGTCAACATCTCCTCGATCGCGGCGACAGTCGGCCTGCCCCGACGCGCCCTGTACTCGGCGTCGAAGGGTGCCGTGCACGCCCTCACCCTCGCCATGGCAGCCGACCTGGTGACGGAGGGCGTCCGGGTCAACTGTGTCGCCCCCGGCACCGTCGACACGCCCTGGGTGGCCCGCCTGCTCGCCGGCGCGGCCGACCCGACGGCCGAGAAGCGGCAGTTGGCCGCCCGCCAGCCGACCGGCCGCCTGGTGACAGCCGACGAGGTGGCCGCCGCCGTCGTCTACCTCGCCTCGCCCGTGACCAGGTCGGTGACCGGTACCTCGCTGGCCGTCGACGGCGGCATGTCCGGCCTGCGCCTGCCCGCCCCGGTGCCGCCCGCGGCTGGTACTGCCGAACCGGGCGCGTGACATGATTGCGCCATGGGGAAACAGCAGGACGTCGGCGAGGCCGACCGTCACAGCGGGTCCGGCACCACCGCCCACCGTCCGATCGGTGGCAGCGCTGACGCTCGGCTCGCCCTCGCTCAGGACCCCACAACGCCACAAATGACCCTCATCGACCTGGCGTCCGACCCGTCGGAGCTGGTCCGCAAGGCGGTCGCCTCCCGGGCCGACGCACCAGCGCAGGCCCTGCGGCCGCTCACCCGCGACCATGATCGTCAGGTCCGGGAGGCCGTGGCGCGGAACCCCTCCACCTCGATCGCCAACCTCATGCGCCTGGTGAAGGACGCCGACCGCTGGGTCCGCTGGGCGGTCGCCGGCAACCCGGCCTGTGACGAGTCGATCCGCCAGGTCATGTCGCAGACCTCGGACAAGGAGCTTCGCGGTCTCCTCGCGGAGAGCCGTGAGCTGGAGCCGGAGCTGGCCGCCAGACTGATCGACGACGTGTCACCCGAGGTACGGGAACGACTCGCCACGCACACCCACGACCCCGACGTGATCACCGCTTTGCTGGCAGATCGCACCGCACGCGTACGCAAGGGGGTTGCCCGCAACCCGCGGACCACCGCCGAACAACGCAGCGCGCTCGCCGCGGACCCCGTGGTCGACGTCCGTGCCGCGCTGGTGCGGGCCGTCGAGCTGAGCGAGAAGGATCTGGCCCGCCTGGTCGACGACCGTTCGGTGCAGGTCCGACTGGCGATGGCGACGTCCGAGTTCGTTCCGCCGCACATCCGGCAGGCGCTCGCTCGCGACGCCGACGAGATGGTGGCCAGCGCGGCACGGGACTACCGCCCCGGCGCCGGCAACGCCTCCGCCGTGCGGGCGCCCCGCATCGCGCACCGGCCCTCCGCCGGCGCGGGCCGATCGGGTGGCGGCACCGCCCAGTAGGACCCTCGCTCCGCCGAGCATGATTCCAGCACCGCTCACCATCTCGATTCAGGCCCGAGTGATGAGTTGTCGCGGCCGCGCCCGTCATACCTACGACAGGACATGACGAGGCGGAAGGATGACGCGATGAGTGCGAACACGCGGCTGGAGGAGCTGGGCGTGAGCGGTCTGAGCGAGGTCGACGAGCCGGCGTTCTCGGGGCTGGCGCAGCGGCATCGGCGGGAATTGCACGTGCACTGCTACCGGATGCTCGGGTCGTTCGAGGACGCCGAGGACACCGTGCAGGAGACGTTCCTGCGTGCCTGGCGGCGGCGGGAGACGTTCGAGGGGCGGTCGACGTTCCGGGCCTGGCTGTACCGGATCGCCACCAACGCCTGCCTCGATCTGCTCGCCAGGCGCCGCCCGGAGCCGGCGACCGGCGGCGAGGTGCTGTGGTTGCAGCCCTACCCGGACCGGCTGCTCGACGAGCTGCCAGCGGGCGACGCGGACGAGCCGGAGACCGTCGCCGTCGCGCGAGAGACGATCGAGCTGGCGTACCTGGTAGCGGTCCAGCATCTCGCGCCGCGTCCGCGGGCCGTGCTGATCCTGCGGGACGTGCTCGGCTGGCCGGCGAAGGACGTCGCGGAGCTGCTCGGAGACTCGGTCAACTCGGTCAACAGCGCCCTGCAGCGGGCGCGCGCCGGGATGCGGGAGCACCTGCCCTCCGAGCGGCAGGACTGGACCGGCGGCGAGGAGGACGCCGGCACGCGCGAGCTGGTGCGCCGCTTCACCGACGCCAGCGTCGCCACGAACGTCGAGGTGCTCGCCGGCCTGCTGCGGGACGACGTCCGCTGCTCGATGCCGCCCACGCCGGGCCTCCACGTCGGCCGCGACGCCGTGGTGGACAGCTGGGTCGAGGACGGCTTCGATGGCATGACGGGCCTGCGCGCGGTCCCCACCTCGGTGAACCGCCAGCCCGCCGTCGCCTTCTACCACTGGCGCAAGCAGGAGGGCGCGTACCTGCCGCTGACGATCGACGTCCTGCGCGTCACCGGCGGCAGAATCACTGAGATATTCACCTTCCACGACGACCAGTTCCCGCGGCTCGGGCTGCCGGAGCGCCTGCCGGCGGACGGCACGGAGTAGTCCGGTGTGGACGCTCACGCTGCGCCGTGGCGCGCGTGCCGCCGTGGTGACGGCGGAGTGTCACACGCCAGTCGACACATCCGGTACGTCAGCCTCCAGACGAGGGAGACGACATGAACAGCACGAAGGACACCGAGCTCGTCGCCGGCCCGGCATCGGGCCGACCCAGTCACATCCACCGATTCCGCGGGCTCGCCGGCGCCGGCGTGACTGCCACGCTCGCGGCGATGGCGGGCACCACCCTCGCCGCCGCGCTGGCCCGGTCCGCTGGCGTCGACTTCGAGATCCCCGATGATGGCGAGACGATTCCGCTGTCCGGTGTCACGGTGGTGACCGGCTTCTTCTCGTTCGTGGGCGTCGTCATCGCCGCGGCCCTGCCGCGGTGGAGTGCCCGGCCCGCCGACCGGTTCGGGTGGACGGCGCTGGCGCTGACAGCGCTCTCGCTGGTCCCGCCCCTCATCTCCGGGGCGAACGCGGCCACCATCACCGCCCTCCTCGGGCTGCACCTCGTCGCCGCGGCGGTGATGATCCCCGTCCTGGTACGGAGCCTCCGTGCCCGGACCGACTGATGCAGTACAACTCGGGTACGCAGGATGGCCGTTAAGCATTCACATGTGTCGTCCCGATTCGTCCTAGGCTACGAATGCCCAGCTTCTGGGCGTACGTCGACAAGGGAGGATCAGCGGTGCGAATCAGGAGATCAGGGTCCACGATCGTGGCGATGGCCGTGGCGACCGTGGTCGTCATCGCGGGGGGAGCGTTCGTCGGCAGCACGGCGAGCGCCGCCGAGGCTTCCCCGTTCACCGTCGTGGACGGTGCGATCCGTACGGCGACCGGCACCCCGGTACCCGCGTCCGGCACGCACGCCTCGCTCTGGGGCAACTCCAGCTACGCCAGCACCAGCATCAGCGGCTCCGGGCGAGTGGTGATCGGGGCCATCGGTGACAACTGTCAGGGCTGGCCCACCGTCCAGGTGACGGTCGACGGCGTCAACGTCGGCCAGACCACGATCGTCAGCGCGACCAGTTACGGCACCTATCCGGTCGGCGCGGCGGTCGGCGCCGGCCAGCACACAGTGCGGATCCAGCTCGTCAACGACTTCCGGGCCGACTCCTGCGACCGCAACGTCCACATCGCGTCCGCGCGGATGGAGACCGCGGGCACCACCGACCCGAAGTTCAGCTTCGCCGTCCTGCCGGACACCCAGCAGGAGGTGCTGGGCAGCTCGGACCCCCGGTTCCTCAACCGCACGAACTGGTTGGTGCAGAACCGGTCCGCGTTGGACCTGCGCTTCGTGACATCCTCCGGAGACGTGGTCAACTGGGACACCCCGGACCACGCGCAGTACGTCATCGCCCGTAACGCGATGCGGCCGATCGAGAACGCCGCAATCCCGTACGCGCTGGCTCTCGGCAACCATGACACCCAGGCCACCGGCGTCGGCGGCTCCGCCCGCGACCCCGCCCGCACCCGTGAACTCATCCGCGACACCAGCGTGTTCAACCAGTACTTCACAGTCAGCCAGTACCGCGCGGTCACTGGGCAGTTCGAGGCCGGCAAGGTCGACAACTCGTACTCGACCTTCACGGCCGGTGGCGTGCAGTGGATGGTGCTGACCCTGGAACTCTGGCCCCGGGTCGCGGCCGTGAACTGGGCCAGAAGCGTCGTCGCCGCCAACCCCCGGCACAACGTCATAGTGGTCACCCACGACTACATCGACGGTAACGGCGCCATCGAGCAGAGTGCCGGGTACGGCGCGACGAGCCCGCAGTACCTCTTCGACAACCTGGTCAAGCAGTACGCCAACATCCGGTTCGTCTTCTCCGGTCACACGGGCATCGCCGCCAACCGGGTCGACACCGGGGTCAACGGAAACAAGATCTACTCGTTCCTCCAGACGTTCCACTCCAACAGCACCAACCCGGTACGCCTGGTCGAGGTCGACACCGCCGCCAACTCGCTGCGGACCTGGATCTACGCGCCGTACACGAACCGGTCGTTCACCGAGTACGACAGGTCGTTCACGGGTATCGGCGTGGTCCGCTGAGACGATCGAGGGGCCCGGTCAGCGTCTGATCGCCCCGCCGTCGGGCTCGCCGGTCTGCTCCCACAGCGACTTCATCTCGTCGAACGCCTGCTCCATCAGCTGCACCATCGCCTGCCGGGCACGCTCCCCGTCGCGCCGCTGGATCGCCTGGGCGACGTCGGCGTGCATCTGGAGAGCCTGCTCGTGCGGGTGGTGCGGCATGAGGTGGTGCTTGTGCCGGCCGGTGAGCACCTCCGCGACCAGCTCCTGCAGCCGGACGAACATCTCGTTTCCGGAGGCGAGCAGGACGCGCCGGTGAAACTCGATGTCGAGGTGCAGGAAGCGCTCCTCGTCGCCGGCCTCGCCGGCGGCCCACATCTTCGCCGCCAACCCGACGAGGTCGCTCGCCTCGTCACGGCCGATCCGGCTGGCGGCCAGGTAGGCGGCGTGCGGCTCGACGGCGGTGCGCAGCTCGGTGATCGAGCGGAGCTGGGCCATCCGGCCGGCCGAGGCGAGACGCCAACGGATCACCTGCGGATCGAAGACGTTCCACGCGCTCGCCGGCCGGATCATCACACCTACCCGTCGGCGCGCCTCGATGAATCCGATCGAGGCCAGCACCCGTAGCACCTCCCGGACGACCGAGCGGGACACGGCGTACCGGTCGACCAGCTCGTCGATGTTGAGGACCGATCCGGGTGCCAGCTCGCCGCCGCAGATGGCGGTGCCGAGGTGTTCGAGGACGCGCGCGTGCAGCCCGGACTCGGCGGGGCGGGCCGGAGCGGCTGCAACCTCTGATGAGGACGGTTCCACTCAAAGATCATATCATTTACATCTACCTCTTGAGATAATCAGCTTTTTCGGCCTAGCATCCGGATGTTAAGCGGATGTAACGCCGAGGTAGCGGCTCTCTCGGGGGCGGCGGCCACGACAGAAGGAGAGACAAGCGTGCGACGTCGATCGATAATCGGCACTTCTCTGGCTGTGGTTGCCGCCATGGGCCTGACCGCCTGCGGCGGCGACGACGGCGGCGAGGGCTCGAAGACCGTTCGCGTGACACTGGTCAACCACGTGTGGACAGAGAACATCAAGAAGGTCCTGCCGGAGTTCGAGAAGCAGTCCGGCCTGACTGTCGAAGTTACCCAGCTCGGTGAGGACCAGCTCTCCGACCAGTACAACGTCAAGCTGAACGCCGGGTCCGACGACCTCGACGTGATGATGTACCGGCCCCTTCAGGAGGGGAAGCTGTTCGGCAAGAACAAGTACCTCGCCGACCTGAGCGAGAAGGTCAAGTCCGACAGCGCCTTCGAGTTCGGTGACTTCCAGGCCGGGCCGGTGCAGGCGACGACCTACGAGGACAAGGTCGTCGGGCTGCCGATCATCACCGAGCAGGAGGTCCTCTACTACCGCAAGGACCTGCTGACGAAGTCCGGCTTCACCGCCCCGCCCAAGACCCTCGACGAGCTCAAGGCGCAGGCCGCGAAGATCGAGGCCGACAACCCGGGCGTCGCCGGCTTCGTCGCTCGTACCGGCAAGGCCGCCGCCGTCACTCAGTTCTCCAGCTTCCTCTTCAGCTTCGGCGGCGACTTCGTGGACGCCAGCGGGAAGGCCACTGTCAACACCGCGCAGGCCAAGCAGGCGTACGCCTACTACGGCGGTCTGCTCAAGGACCACGGCCCGGAGAACATCAGCACCGACATGAGCTGGTCGGAGGCGATGGCGATCTTCACGCAGGGCAAGGCCGCCTTCTACACAGAGGCCAACTCGCTCTACAAGAACGCCACCGACCCGACCAAGTCCAAGGTCGTCGACTCCGTCGGCTTCGCCGCCTTCCCGGCCGGCCCGGCTGGATCGAAGCCGTACAACATCCCGTCCTGGGCCCTCGGTGTGAACGACAGCTCGGAGAACAAGGACAACGCCTGGAAGTTCATCCAGTGGGCCGCCGGCAAGGAGCAGGCGCTGGCGCAGCAGACGGCCGGCGTGCCCGGCGCGCGCGCCTCGGTCTGGGCGAACCCGGCGGGTACCGCCTCCTACCCGAAGGACCTCGCCGAGGCCAACACGGTCAGCACCGCCAATGGGGTCGGGCACGACCGTCCGCTGGTGGTCAAGGTGGCCCAGGCGCGGGAAATCGTCGGCCAGCCGATCGTCGACGCGATCACCGGCAAGGACGCCGCCAGTTCGGCGGACGCGGCGAACGCGGCGTTCCAGAAGTTCCTCGACGACGAGGCGAAGTAACCCACGCGCAGGGCGGCGGGGCCGACCGGCTCCGCCGCCTCGCCGGGACCTGACCCCTCCAACCCGGAGATCTCAATGTCAGCCGTACTCACCCCCCGTACCGATTCGCCCGAGGCCCCCGCGGCGTCAGCGGACACGACGTCGGCCTGGTCGCGTTGGGCCAACGAACACCGCAAGTGGCTCTTCGCGGCACCCGCCATGGCGTTCGTCGCCGTGCTGATCATCTTTCCGGTGGCGTGGACCGGTTACCTGAGCCTGACCGACGCCGAGGGTTCGGTACGC
Organism: Micromonospora hortensis; assembly: GCF_022230935.1. Lineage (NCBI taxonomy): Bacteria > Bacillati > Actinomycetota > Actinomycetes > Micromonosporales > Micromonosporaceae > Micromonospora > Micromonospora hortensis. Next base: position 129,125 of record NZ_JAKKFE010000012.1, on the reverse strand, counting down.
GCCGAGTCCGAGTTCATCGGCTTCCAGAACTACCTCGACGTGCTCACCGACACCGACCGGTTCTGGCCGGCGGTCTGGCGCACTGTCCTCTTCACCGGCGTCGTGCTGTTCTTCGAGGTCATTCTCGGCATGGCGATCGCCCTGCTGCTGTGGCGGCCCTTCCGCGGTGAGAAGTGGGTCCGCGTCGCGATCCTCCTGCCGCTGGTGGCCACTCCGGTGGCCGTCGGCATGATGTGGCGCCTGATCTTCGACCCCAACATCGGGATGGCGAACCAACTGCTCGGCTGGATCGGGATCGGCCCCCAACCCTGGCTGGCCGGGCAGCACTCGGCCCTGCCGACGACGATGTTCATCGACATCTGGCAGTGGACGCCGATGGTCGTGCTGATCCTGCTCGCCGGGCTCACCTCGCTCTCCGACGAGCCCCAGGAGGCGGCCCGGATCGACGGCGCCAGCAGCTGGCAGCGGTTCCGGCACGTCACCCTCCCGCTGCTGATGCCCACGGTGATCGTCGCCATCCTGCTGCGCGGCATCGACGCGCTGAAGACGTTCGACATCCTCTACGCCACCAAGGGGCGCGGCGGCGGTTCCTTCCACGAGGTCGAGACCCTCAACGTGTACGCGTACGGGCTCAGCTTCGACTACAACGACTACGGCGTCTCGTCCACAGTCCTCATCATCTTCTTCCTGATCATCATCGGGGTGATGTGGGCCCTCACCTATCGCAAGAAGGGGCTGGGCCGATGAAGCCGAGCAAGCCGTACCGGGTGTTCCGCAACTCGGCTCTCGTCGTCGTGGTGTTCGCGCTGATGGCACCCCTGCTCTGGATGATCGCCGCGTCCTTCAAGACCAACGTGGACATCTACGACACGGCCAAGGCGTTCGTCTTCTCGCCCAGCCTGAAGAACTACGAGACCGTCCTCCAGCAGGCGAACTACCTCGAGTTCATCGGCAACAGTCTCTGGGTGGCGTTCGCGGCCACCACGCTGTCGCTCCTGCTCGGGGTGCCCGCCGCGTACTCGATGAGCCGGTTCAGCATGAAGAAGTCCGCGCTCGTCGTGCTCATGGCCCGGGTCATCCCCGGCGTCTCGCTCCTGGTGCCCTGGTACTACGTCTTCTCGAACCTGAAGATGGTCGGCGGCTTCACGGTGCTGATCCTCAGCCACATGTTCGTGTCGCTGCCGCTGATCGTCTACATCATGATGGGGTACTTCGACGGCCTGCCGACCGAGTTGGAAGAGGCCGCGCTGGTCGACGGGCTGACCCACATCGGCGCGTTCCGGCGGATCACCCTCCCGCTGTCGGTGCCCGGCGTCGCGACCGCCGGTATCCTCTCCTTCATCTTCTCCTGGAACAACTTCATGTTCGCCCTGGTGCTCTCCGGCTCCGACACGAAGACGCTGCCCGTGGCGATCTTCGACTTCGTCGGGTACGCCAGCATCGACTGGGGTGGCCTGATGGCCGCCGCGACAGTGGTCACCCTGCCGATCATGCTGATCGCCCTGTTCGTGCAGAAGTACGTCGTCTCCGGCCTCACCGCCGGTGCCACGAAGGGCTGACCGGGACATGACGACTATCGCGAAGGTGGAGACGTTCCTGGTCGCGCCGCGCTGGCTGTTCGTCCGGGTCGAGACGGAGTCCGGCATCGTCGGCTGGGGCGAGGCGACCTGCGAGGGCCGGTCCGAGACCGTACGCACGGCCGTCCACCAGCTCAGCGAGCTGCTGACCGGTCGGGACGCGTTGCGCATCGAGGACCACTGGCAGGTGATGACCAAGGGCTCCTTCTACCGGGGTGGCCCGATCCTGGCCAGCGCGGTGTCCGGTCTGGACCAGGCGCTCTGGGACATCGCCGGTAAGCACTACGGCGCCCCCGTGCACCAACTGCTCGGCGGGCCGGTCCGGGACCGGATCCGGGTCTACGGCTGGGTCGGTGGTGACGAGCCCGCCGAGATCCGCGACCAGATCAGCGCCCAGGTCGAGGCGGGCCTGACCGCCGTGAAGATGAACGCGTCGGGGCGGATGGGCGCGCTCGCCTCGGTTGCCGAACTCGACGCGGTCGTGCAGCGGGTGGCCGTCGCCCGCGAGGTCCTCGGCGACGACCGCGACGTCGCTGTCGACTTCCACGGTCGGTTCACCCTCGCCAACGTCCGGAGGGTCGCCCCGCTGCTGGAGCCGTACCGGCCGTTCTTCCTGGAAGAGCCGGTGGTGCCGGAGAACTCGCACCTGATCGGTGAGGTCGTCCGCTGCACCACCACCCCCGTCTCGACGGGGGAGCGGCTCTACAGCCGGCAGGAGTTCTTGCCCGTGTTGCAGGCCGGCATCGCCGTGGCCCAGCCGGACCTCGCGCACGCCGGCGGCATCACCGAGGTTCGCAAGATCGCCACGTTGGCCGAGGTGTACGACGTGCAGCTCGCCCCGCACTGCCCGCTCGGGCCGATCGCCCTCGCCGCCTGCCTCCAGGTCGGCTTCGCCACACCCAACTTCCTGATCCAGGAGCAGAGCATCGGCATCCACTACAACCTGGGCGCCGAGGTGCTCGACTACTGCCTCGACCAGACCCCGCTGACCTTCGTCGACGGGTACGTGCGGCGGTTGACGGCGCCCGGCCTCGGCATCGAGATCGACGAACACGCCGTGCGGACCGCTGACAAGCGCGGGCACGCCTGGCGCAGCCCGACCTGGCGGCACCCCGACGGCTCCTACGCGGAGTGGTGAGACCCCGACCGTCGAGAACGAAAGGCACCCCGTGAAGATCGTCGCAGCAGACATCATCGTGACCAGCCCCGACCGGAACTTCGTCACCCTCAAGATCACAACTGATGAGGGCATCACCGGTCTGGGCGACGCCACGCTCAACGGCCGCGAGCTCTCCGTCGCCTCGTACCTGCGTGACCACGTCGCCCCGCTGCTGATGGGCCGGGACCCGCACCGGATCGAGGACACCTGGCAGTTCCTGTACCGCTCGGCGTACTGGCGGCGCGGCCCGGTCACCATGGCGGCCATCGCCGCGGTGGACGTCGCGCTGTGGGACATCAAGGCCAAGGCCGCCGGCATGCCGCTGTACCAACTGCTGGGCGGCGCGTCGCGCACCGGCATCATGGCGTACGGGCACGCGTCGGGGCGGGACATCCCCGAGCTGTTCGACTCGATCCGTCGCCACCTCGACGAGGGCTTCAAGTCGATCCGGGTGCAGACCGCGGTGCCGGGGATCAACGCGGTCTACGGCGTGGCCGCGCAGCCCAGCGCCACCGGCCAGCGCTACGACTACGAGCCCGCGCAGCGCACCCCGCTGCCCGCCGAGGAGGACTGGGACACCCGCGCGTACCTGCGCCACCTGCCGTCGGTCTTCGAGGCGGTGCGCGGCGAGTTCGGCCCGGAGTTGCCGCTGCTGCACGACGGTCACCACCGGATGACCCCGATCCAGGCCGCCAAGCTCGGCAAGGCCCTCGAACCGTACGACCTGTTCTGGCTGGAGGACTGCACCCCGGCCGAGAACCAGGAGGCGCTGCGGCTGGTCCGCCAGCACACCACCACCCCGCTGGCCATCGGTGAGGTCTTCAACACGGTCTGGGACTACCAGACCCTGATCCGCGAACAGCTGATCGACTACGTCCGGTCCGCTGTCACCCACACCGGCGGCATCACGGCGATGCGCAAGCTGCTCGACTTCGCCGCCCAGTACCAGATCAAGTCCGGCATCCACGGCCCCACCGACATCTCCCCGGTGGGCATGGCCGCGGCGCTGCACCTGGACCTGGCCATCCACAACTTCGGGATCCAGGAGTACATGAAGCACACCCCGCTGGCCAACGAGGTGTTCCGGCAGTCGTTCACCTTCACCGACGGCTACCTGCACCCGGGCGACCAACCGGGGCTCGGGGTGGAGCTCGACGAGGAGGCGGCGGCCCGGTTCCCGTACGAGCCGGCGTACCTGCCGTTCAACCGGCTCAAGGACGGCACGGTTCATGACTGGTGAGCGGCGTGGCGCCCGGCCCACCCGGCATGTCGTGGTGATGGGCGTCTCCGGAGCCGGCAAGACGACAGTGGCGCGCGGGATCGCCACGGCGGCGGGGCTGACGTTCGCCGAGGCCGACGAGTTCCACTCCCCGCAGAACGTGGCGCGGATGCGCTCCGGCGTACCGCTGGACGACACCACCCGGTGGCCCTGGCTGCGCGACATCGCCGGGTGGATCGCCGATCGCGGCGCGGAGGGCCGCTCGACGGTGCTGGCCTGCTCGGCGTTGAAGCGGTCGTACCGGGACGTGCTCCGCCAGGGTCCGTTCCGTGTGGACTTCGTGCACCTGGACGGGCCGACGGAGGTCATCCGAGCCCGATTGGCCCGGCGCGAAGGCCACTACATGCCGGCCAGCCTGCTGGAGTCGCAGCTCGCCACGCTGGAACCGGCCGAGCCGGACGAGTCGGTGCTCGTACTCGATGTCTCACTGCCCCCGGAGGCCCTGGTCGCGGCGGCCATGAAGGGTCTCGGTCTGCCCGCCTCGGTGCCGGTCGGGGAGCACCGGGACCGCGCGTCCAATCCCACTTCGGGGGCATGTTAGGTTAGCCTGCCCTAATCGTAGTGGAGTCCGTCGCCGTGCCCTCATCGATCCGAGCATGACAGTCGCCGAGACCACCGGTGGTGTGGTGCTCCGTCGCGCGCTGCGTCGACAGCGCGCCCGGGTGGCCGCCGGCATCGCGCTGCTCTGCACCCACCAGGCCACCGAAGCCCTCGTCCCGGTGGCCATCGGCGTGGTCATCGACCGTGCGGTGGCCACCGGGGACGTCAGCGCCCTGCTGCTCTCGCTGGCCGGCCTGGCCGCCCTGTTCACAGTGCTCGCCTTCGCCTACCGGGCCGGCGCACGACTGGCGTTCGCCGCCGTCGAACACGAGGCGCACGCCACGCGGGTCGAGATCGTCCGCAGCGCCCTCGACCCGCGCGGACGCCGGTCGGGCATGCGCGACGGCGAACTGCTGTCGGTGACGGCCTCCGACGCCGAGCTGTCCGCGCTCGTCGTGCGGGTCGCGGGACTCACCGCCGCGGCACTCACCGCCATCGTGGTCGCGGCCGTCGCGCTGCTCGTCGTCGACGTCCCTCTCGGCCTCGGGGTGCTCATCGGCGTACCCCTGCTGGTCGTCGCCCTCCAACGGATGGCGCCGCTGCTCACCCGGCGCAGCACGTCGCAGCAGGAGGCGCTCGCCGCCACGACCGCCCTCGCCGTCGACCTCGTCAGCGGCCTGCGCGTGCTGCGCGGCATCGGCGCGCAGGACCACGCCGCCCGCCGGTACGCGAGAGCCAGCCGCCACGCGCTCGACGTCACCCTGCGCGCCGCCACCACAAAGGGTCTGCACCTCGGACTCACCACCACTGTCAACGGCCTCTTCCTCGCGACGGTCGCCGGAGTCGCCGGGTGGCTCGCGCTTCAGGGCCGGCTCACCATCGGCGAGCTCGTCGCAGTGGTCGGGCTGGCCCAGTTCATCGCCGAGCCGGTGCAGACGCTCGGGTACTGCGTCCAGTTGTTCGCCATGGCCCGAGCCTCCGCCGGGCGGGTCGCCCGGGTCCTCGGCGCCGCGCCGATAGTCCAGCCGGGCGACGCCGGGCCGCCCGCACCGAGCCCGTCCCGGCTCGCCCTCGACGGCGTCTCGTACGCGGGCCTCGACGACGTCAGCCTGCGCGTTCGCGCCGGTGAGATCCTGGGCGTGCTCGCCTACGACCCGAGCGAGGGCGAGGCGCTGGTCGCTCTGCTGGCCGGCCGCGTGCCGCGCGCGGACCATCGGGGCACGGTCCGCATCGACGGCGTGTCCGCCGACGAGCTGCACATCGACGCCGCGCGTGCCGTGGTCCTGGTCGAACAGCACGACGTGGCGCTGTTCGAGGGGACGCTGCGCGCCAACCTCAGCGCCGGCGCCTCCGTCGACGACGAGGTGCTGCGTGCCGCCGTACGGGCTGCCGCGGCCGAGGACGTGCTCGCCGCGCACCCGCACGGGTTCGACCGTCTGCTCACCGAACGCGGCGCGAACCTCTCCGGTGGCCAGCGGCAGCGGATCGGGCTGGCGAGGGCGCTGGTCGCCGACCCGCCGGTGCTGGTGCTGCACAACCCCACCACGGCTGTCGACGCGGTGACCGAGGGGTTGCTCGCCACCAGGCTGGCCGAGGCTCGCGGGACGGGCTCTCGCGGCACGGTGCTGATCACCACCAGCCCGGCACTGCTGCGGGTCACCGACAGGGTCGCGGTGATCGACCGGGGACGGGTCGTCGCCGAGGGTCCGCACGAGCGGTTGCTCGCCAGCGACGCCCGCTACCGGGAGGAAACCCTGCGATGACGTCCGAGCCGATCACCCGGCACCTGCTGCCGACGGCCACCGGCCGGCAGACCTGGGCCGCCCTCCGTACCGAGCTGGCGCTCCTGCCGGGGCTCAGCGCCGTCGCCGGCACGTTGCTGATCGCCGCCGCCGCGACCGGGCTGGTCGCCCCCTGGGTCCTCGGGCGCCTCGTCGACGACGTCATCGCCGGGACCGACACACCTCGGGTGGTGGCCTGGGCCGCCGTGATCGCGGGCGCCGCCGTGCTCGCGGGGCTCCTCACCGCGGTCGGAGCGGCGGTCGCCGCGCGTCTCGGCGAGACGGTGCTGGCCCGACTCCGGGAGCGGGTCCTCGACCGGGCCCTGCACCTGCCCTCGGCCACTCTGGAGCGGGCCGGGACCGGGGACCTGGTGGCCCGTGCCGGCGACGACGTGGCAGTGGTGACGAATGTGATCGCCACCAGCGGCCCCGCCTTCCTCGGCGCGCTGCTGTCCGTCGTGCTGACCGCGGCGGGGCTCTTCGCTCTCGACTGGCGGCTCGGCATCGCCGGGTTGGTCGCGGCCCCGGCGTACGCGGTGGCGCTGCGCTGGTACCTGAAGCGGTCGGTGCCGTACTACGCCCGCGAGCGGGTAGCGACGGGCGAGCGCGCGCAGGCGACGGCCGAGGCGCTGCGGGGCGCGGCGACAGTGCGCGCCTACCGGATGGAGGACGCCCACGTCGCACGGATCGCGGAGCGCTCCGGCGTCGCCCGCGACCTGTCGCTGGAGATCTTCGGTCTCTACACCCGCTTCGGGCTGCGCATCAACCGCTCCGAGTTCGTGGGGCTCGCCGCCGTGCTGCTCGCCGGCTTCCTGCTGGTACGCGGTGACCTGGCCACCGTCGGCGCCGCCACCACTGCCGCCCTCTACTTCCACCGCCTCTTCAACCCCATCGGCCTGCTGCTGTTCGAGTCGGACTCGGTGTTGCAGGCCGGGGCAAGTCTGGCTCGACTCGTCGGGGTCACCACCCTGCCGGACACCGCGGCCCCCTCCGGCACCGAGCCCACCCGCCACGATCGGGGCGTACCGGCGGCACTGGAGGTGACCGTCGGGCAGCACCGCTACGACGACGGGCCGGTGGTGCTGCGGAACATCAGCCTGCGTCTCGCCCCCGGGGAGCGCGTCGCCCTGGTCGGCGCGAGCGGTGCGGGCAAGAGCACCCTCGCCGGCATCATCGCCGGCATCATCGCGCCCACCGACGGTGCGGTGACCCTGCGCGGCGTGCCGCTGACCCAACTCGGCGAGCACCGCCTCCGTCGGGAGATCGCCCTGATCAGTCAGGAGGTGCACGTCTTCGCCGGCCCGCTCGCCGACGATCTGCGCCTCGCCGACCCGGACGCCACCGACGCCGAGATCGCCACCGCCCTCGACCTCGTCGGCGCCACCGAGTGGGTGCGGACCCTGCCGGACGGCCTCGCCACGGCGGTGGGGGAGGGTGGGCGACAACTCACCTCGGCCCAGGCCCAGCAGCTCGCACTGGCCCGCCTCATCCTCGCCGATCCGGCCGTCGCGGTCCTCGACGAGGCCACCGCCGAGGCGGGCAGCGCCGGCGCACGCGACCTCGACCGCGCCGCCGTGGCGGCCACCGAGGGTCGTACCACGCTGATCGTCGCCCACCGACTCAGCCAGGCGGCCACCGCGGACCGCATCGTCGTCCTCGACCAGGGACGCGTCGCCGAACACGGCACGCACGCCGAACTGCTCGGTGCCGGGGGCGGGTACAGCCAGCTGTGGCGCTCGTGGAGCATGCCCGACCCCGTGGTCCCGCGAGAACGCGAGTGCGCGGACCAGCCCGTGCCGAGCTGAGCGGCACCGGTTCCCGTCACCTCGAACATGCGCGAGATCAGTCGAACGGGGGAACCTCGGGAACTTTTCCGGACCGGCCGGCGACCACCAGAGTGCGCGGCCGACCGGCGGCGTTCCGACGACGGCATCTCGGCATGAAGGAGCGCCCGTGGCACACAGGACGGTGGTCTGTGCGGAACGGCGTCGCTGACGACGACCAGGTGACCCGGTGGGCGCGGGAGGCGGGCCGGGGCGACCGGCAGGCCGCCACGGCGTTCGTCAGGGCACTGCAGGACCAGGTCTGGCGGTTCCTGTCGCACCTGGCCGGGCCGGGCGAGGCCGACGACCTGACCCAGGAGACGTTCCTGCGGGCAATTCGCAACCTGCCCGGCTTCGCCGGCCGCTCGTCGGCCCGTACCTGGGTCTTCACCATCGCCCGGCGTGTTGCCGTGGATCACGTCCGGACGGCGGTGGCCCGGCCGAGGCTGGCGTCGGTTCCGGACTGGCAGGCGGCGGCCGAGGCCGCCGGCGCGATCACCGCCGGTGCCGACGAGGGCGTGACCCTGCACCAGTTGATCGCCGGACTGACCCCGGAGCGCCGTGAGGCGTTCGTCGCCACCCAGGTGCTCGGCCTGTCCTACGCCGAGGCGGCGGACGTCTGCCAGTGCCCCGTCGGCACGATTCGTTCCCGGGTCGCCCGAGCGCGCGAGGATCTCGTCGGCGCCTGGCAGGCCGACAGCGACCCGGGCCACGGGCGACGAACCGGCTGAGGGTGGATCGCCGCGCTGTTCGACATTGGGTACGCCCCGTTCTACAAGGGGACTTCAGGGCGTCGGTGGGGTGGCCCGCGCCCTCCCTGACCCACCACAGACGCCCCTGTTCCACGTCCACCTTCCCACCGGCCCGGACGCCGCGATGCGGGCCGCCGACGCCCTGCTCGCCGCCGACGGGGTGAAGCTGTTCGGCCGCGTACGCTCCGCGCCGGCTCCGGACCGGTGCTCGTCTGCGGGCGGCCCTCCCCGTTAGGTCAGCGGAATGGACGGGGCGTACCGGGCTTCCTAAGATCACGCCGGTGAACACCGAACCCCTCAACGTCGCCGGCGTGGCTGGCCCGATAGTCATCGCCACCAAGGCATTCTTTGGCCACCCTGCCGTCACCGTCGGCGGAGTGCAGGCCCCCAGGACGGGCAGACGTTACTCGTTGCCCGCTGTGGACGGTGGTCTCGTCCAGGCCACGGTCCGCAACGTTCTCGCCGACCCGTACCCGACCGTTGAGGTCAACGGTGTCAAGCACCGGACCGGGCCCTCCATGCCGATCTTCCTGCGCATCCTGGTTATGCTGCCGATCCTGCTGTTCACCGTCGGCGGCATCCTGGGCGCGCTGGTAGGGGCGTTGGGCGTCTGGGCGAACCTGACGGTTGCCCACACCCGGATGACAACCGCCGTCAAGGCGCTCGCCATGGTCGGCGTCGGTATCGGCACTGTCATCGTCTGGCTCGCCGTCGCTGTCGTGCTGAACGCAGCGCTCAGCTGAGAGCGCGCAGCACATAACCCTCGTACGGTCTGCACCACCGTTCTACCGAATGGTGTTGCTGACGTTGTGCATGCTCCCCTCAACCGGAACTAGCGGAACTGACGGCTCAACTCTGGGCGTATTGGGTTCCCGTTCAGCGGTACGTGCGACGCCTGATTAGGCTGGTCCCTGGTCAGCGCCACCCTGATGTCATCCCAGGCGGGCCTCGATGGTCTCGATGATGCGCGGACGCAACTCGGCGGCGCGGATGACGGCGTCCACCGAGCCGACCTCGACGGCGCGGTGGATGTTGTGCACCCGGTCGAACTCCGCGGCCACCTCGCTGAGTTTCTCCGCGCGCACCGACGAGCGCAGCTCGTCGAGTTCCGCTGTCAGCGCGGCGCGTTCGGTGCCGGCCGAGGCGGCGGTGCGGGCCTCCAGGTCCCGCACCCGCGGGTCGGCAGCAGTACGAGCGTTGACGTCGGCGGAGAACACCACAGCGGCGGCGGGTGCGCCACCGAGCACCGAGGCGAACGAGCCCTCCAACGCCAGCACCGTCATGTTCGGGTTCAGCGCCTTCGAGAACACCACGAACGCACCACCGTGGTAGCGCGAGATCACGCAGAAGACGATGGGCCCCCGGAAGTTCACGATCGCCCGGCCGATCTCGGCACCGTACTCGAGTTGCAGCTTGCGCATCGACTCCGGTGAGCCGTCGAAGCCGGACAGGTTCGCCAGCACGACGAGCGGCCGGTTGCCGCTGGCCGCGTTGATCGCCCGCGCGGCCTTCTTCGACGAGCGGGGGAACAGCGTGCCCGCCGTGTAGGTGTCGGGACCGTCGGTGGGCGGGAAGCCGTGCCGGGGCACCGACCGGGACTCGATGCCGAGCAGGCAGACCGGGATGCCACCGAGGTGGACGTCCTGCACGACAGCGGTGTCAGCGTCCGCCATGCCGGCCCAGCGCTCCAGCACCGGGTGGTCCTGGTCGGAGAGGGCCCGCATCACCGTTCGGATGTCGAACGGCTTCTTGCGGTCCGGGTTGGACTCGACGGAGAAGATCTCCCCGACGGTGGCGAAGGAGCTGCCCGCGACGTCGTGCGGGAAGCCGGAGATGTCGCGGTCGGCCGGGTCGGTGGTGACCGCCCGCCGGGGCGCGTCCTCGCCGGGCGCGACGTACGTGTGGTCGTAGTGCGCCATCACCACGTCCCGTGCGGCCGTCAGGTTCGGCGCCCAGTACTGCGCCTGCCCGTTCGGCCCCATCACCCGGTCGTAGCCGCCGATGCCGAAGTTGTCCTCAGCCGACACGCCACCGGAGAAGTCGAGCGACTGCTTGCCGGTGAGCACCATCGCCGAGTCGGGCGTCATCACCAGGATGCCCTTGGTGTGCATGAGCATCGTCGCCTCGGCGTTCCAGTACGGCTGCGCGCCGACGTTGATGCCCGCGACCACGATGTTGATCTCACCGCCGGCCTGGGTGAACTCGACGATCCGCTTGAGTGCGGCGGCCACCCAGTCCATGTTCTCCGTGCCGGAGGTCATCGAGATCCGGGCCCCGGCGGACAACGCCCACCACTCCAGCGGCACCTGCATCCGCTCGGCCAGGTCCAGTGCGGCGATCACGCGCCGGCACTCCGGCTCCGACAGGGCGCCCAGCGACTTCGTCGGGTCGCCGAGCAACACCACCCGGGTGACACCCTGCGGGTAGCGCTCGGTCGGCGTCGTCACGACCCCGGCGACGATGGCGGCGCTGTTGCGCCCCTTCGGCCGGTCCACCGGCACCAACACGTGGTCGTCGTCGAGGTCGTGCTCGACGAAGTCACCGAGGCGGCCGGTCAGCTCGTACGGATACACGGTGTTGCGGCTGCTGGCCCGCAGCACCTTGAGCCGGTACTCGTCGAGCGGCTCGATCGGCTCGACCGGCGGCTCCCCGACGGCCAGTTCGGCGCCGCCCGCGGCGTCGAACGAGATCCGTACGGCGATCTTGGTCAGCTCGCCGGTCCGGCGGTCGCGCTGGCGCGCGATGAACAGGATCTCCTCCAGGCCGGCGCCCGCGGTCGTCGGGCGGACCCGCCCGGCGATCATCTCCATCTCCTCGCGGGTCAGCTCGCTCGGCGGCCACACGTAGACCACGATGCGGTTGGTGTTGAAGCGCGTCTTCGACGGCCGCCGCGACTGGGCGCGGCGGATCGAGTCGAGGCAGGTGGCGATGGCGTCCTCGGCCGTCGGCAGCGCGACCAGGCGGCCGTCCTGCTCGCGAAGCTCGGTCAGGTCACGCACCTGCGCGAACGCGACGAGGCGCTCGTCGGCCCGGTTCTCCCGCGCCACGCACTGGAAGAGGTAGACCTCCTCGTCCGACGACGGCAGCCGGGTCAGGTCGAACTTGTGCAGCCGCTCCAGCTGCATCCGCTGCGCGATGTACGGGTGCAGCCCACGGATCAGACGGTCCTCGGTCAACTGGGCGCCCGACGGGCGGAAGGTGAAGTGGTGGTGCATGACCGCCCCGCCGCGACCCGCGACGGTGGTGGTGACCCTTCGGACCTGGGGCGGCAGCGGGTGCGCGGCGATGACCTCGGCCAGCGCGGCAGCCATCGCGTCGAAGTCCTCCGGCTGGTTCTCCCAGCCGAGGTAGATGTCGGCGTCCACGGCCTCCTCGCCGGTGGCCAGCTCGGCCAGCCCGCGCAGGGCGCTGCCCAGCGCGTCGAAGCTGACCGCGGCGGAGACCACGCTGGAGTCGGCGCGCTCGGCGACCACGAACGTGCAGCCCGCGACCTCGCGGGTGCGCACGCTGGTGAGCGACCGGTTGCCGTAGTAGCGCCGGGTCAGCACCTCCAACATGACCGCGTTGTCGAGGTGGTCGCGGACGAGCCGCTGACCGAGCAGCCGGACCAGCGGCTCGGTGCTGCGTACCATCTCGGCGATGCGCTCGGCGCGGTCCGGCGCGTCCGGGTGCGCGTCGAGGTGCCGCAGGTGCCCACGGACCTCGGCGTAGACGCGGGCGCGGTTGCGGCGCAGCAGCGGCTGGGCGAACCAGGCGAACACCACGCCGCGGGCGAGGTCCGCGACCACCGGGAAGCGGACCTGCGTCGCGGCGATCAGCCGCTCCAGCGCGAGGCCGGCCGGCTCGCGCAGCGTCTCGTCCGGCGGGGTCTCGCGCAGCCACGCGCGCAGCAGCGCCGCGATGACCTGCGCGTCAGCGGAGGCGCGCTGCTGGGCGAGGAAGATCCGGAAGACGGCGGCTTCGAGGGCGGGGGTGCGGTCCAGGTCGGTGACGCCGTACCGGCCGAGGGCCTTGCCGAGCCTCGTCTGGAAGGCGTCCGGCAGCCCGGCCCGCTCGACGTCGAGGCTCTGCAGGTAGGTGTGGAAGTACTCCCGGGCGCTGTGCACGTGCGCGGCGCCGCCGTCCTCGCCCGTCGGCCGGTTGCGGCTCAGTTCGGCGAGATCGGCGAACACCTCGATGAGGTCGAGTTCGGCGGCCAGGGGCCGCTGGCCGGCTTCGGTGGCCGTCCGTCGCGCAGTGAGGTAGTCGTCGAGCACCCGGCGGTCGTCGTGGGGGTCGACGTCGAAGCCGAGCAGCAGACCCCGCAGGTCCTCCTGACCGCGCCGGCTGCGCTCGTACGCCGGGATGTCCGCGGCGGCGGTGGGCAGGTCCAGTTCGACGGTTTCGGTGCTCGGGTCGTCAGGGGTCTCCTCGGCGTCGTCGGCGAGCGGCTCCAGGCGCAGCAGCGGCGAACCGGCCTCCACCTGGCTTCCCACCGACACGGCGCACTCCTTGAGCCGCGCCTTGAACGGCGCCCGCAACACCGTCTCCATCTTCATCGCTTCGAGCACCAGCACCGGCGCGCCCGCCTCGACCTCCGCGCCGACCTCCAGCGGCGTGGCGACGACCAGCGCGGGCATCGGGGAGCGCAGGACGCCACCCTCGTCCCGGCTGACCCGGTGCGTCACTCCATCGACCTCGACCAGGTGGGTCGGCCCGTACGTGCCGGTGAGCAGGCGGTAGCGGATGCCGTTGACGACGATCTGACCGGTGTGCCGGTCGAAGCGGTCGAGCTCGACGTCGGCGGTGCGCACGACGGGGCCGGTCTCGATGCCGACCCGGAACCGGTGCGCGCCGACCCGTGCCACCCGGGTGCGGTAGCCGACGCCGCGCAGCTTGAGGTCCAACGGTCGGCCGCTGGCGTGCTGCACCTGTGGGCGCCCGCCGGCCGCCGTCGACAGCAGCCGCTGCCGTTCGACGCGCTCCTCCTCCTCGTACGCCTCGATGGCGGCGGCGGCCAGGGCGACAGCGGAGTGGCGGTGGGTGACGAGGCGGCCCTCGCCGCGGACGCGGTCGATCCAGCCGGTGTCCGCGCTGGCGTCGATCACCTCGGGCTGGTCGAGCAGGTCGAGCACGAAGCTCTTGTTCGTCGCCCCACCTTCGATGATCACCGTGGTGTTCGCCATCGCCCGGCGCAGCCTGCCGAGCGCCTCGTCGCGGTCACGGCCGTACGCGATGATCTTCGCGATCATCGAGTCGAAGTCGGCGGGGATGGTGTCGCCCTCGCTGACGCCGGTGTCCACCCGGATGCCGGGGCCGCTGGGCAGGTCCAGCCGGGCGATGCGGCCGGGGGACGGGGCGAAGTCGCGGTCGGGGTCCTCGGCGTTGAGCCGCGCCTCGATGGCGTGCCCGCGCTCGGCCGGCGGCGCACCGTCGAGTCGCCCGCCGGCGGCGACGTGCAGCTGCGCCTTGACCAGGTCGAACCCGGTGGTCAGCTCGGTGATCGGGTGCTCGACCTGGAGGCGGGTGTTGACCTCGAGGAACGCGAACAACCGGTCCCCGGGGTGGTAGAGGAACTCGACGGTCGCCGCGCCTCGGTAGCCGACAGCCACGGCCAGCCGCTCCGCCGACGTCTTCAGCTCGGCGGCCTGCGCCGGGTCGAGCACCGGCGACGCCGACTCCTCGATGACCTTCTGGTTGCGTCGTTGCACGGAGCAGTCGCGGACGCCGAGCGCCCACGCGGTGCCCTGTCCGTCGGCGATCACCTGGACCTCGACGTGCCGGGCCCCGGTGACGAGGCGCTCCAGGAACACGATGCCGCTGCCGAACGCCCGTGCCGCCTCCTGGCTGGTGCGGTCGTACGCGTCGACCAGCTCGGCCTCGTTCCTGATCACGCGGATGCCGCGCCCGCCGCCGCCGGCGGTCGCCTTCAGCATCAGCGGGTAGCCGACCTCGGCTGCCGAGGCCTGGGCGGCGGCGAGGGTCTCGACGGCGCCGCGGCTCCACGGCGCGACCGGCACGCCAACCTCCTCGGCGATCAGCTTCGAGCCGATCTTGTCGCCGAGTTGGCGCATGGCGTCCGCGCTCGGCCCGACGAAGGTGACGCCGATCTTCTCGCACAGCTCGGCGAACGCCGGATCCTCGGCGACGAAGCCCCAGCCGACCCACGCGGCGTCGGCACCGGTCTCGATCAGGGCGCGCTCCAGCACCGCCAGGTTGAGGTACGGGCGTGCGGACGCCGGGCCGAGATCGTAGGCGATGTCCGCTTCGCGGACGAACGTGGCGCTTCGGTCGACATCGGTGTAGAGAGCCACGGTTTCGAGCTGGATGCCGGTCTCCGCGGCCAGCTCGCGGACCGCGTGGATGAGCCGCATGGCGGCTTCACCACGGTTGACGATGGCGACACGGTTGAACACCCGAAAAACCCCTTAGCTAGACCTCGACCTGCGCGCCGGGAGACGACGGCTCCCAGCAGTGATCACCTTTCCGCGTGGCGGCGGCCAGCGCTATGGCGCAACCACCGAACCCACCGTCCCTCAGTTGTAGGAAATGCACAAAACTTTTTGGCACACCGGAAGACGTGCCGACCCGATCTGGCACTCCGGCAGTTGATCAAGGCGGTGCGGGCGGTTCACGTCCGCAGCCTCCCGAGTTGATCCCCGGGTGATCGGCTGACCAGGAAGATCATCGCCGGTCCGGTCAACCGCCGGCCCGGCTCGACCATCCCGGACCAGGTCAGGAACGCACCAGGGAAGGAGCGGCAATGAGGTCACCGCACCTCGTACGCCCACGTCTGGCGCTGCTGCTCGCGGCGGGACTCACCACGCTCGTCACGCCGGTCGGCGTCGCCCACGCGGCGAGGGTCACGGTACCCGCGACGGGTGCCCCGATCACCATCACCGCGACCGCGCGGCTCGCCCCTGGCGTCACGTACGGCTCGTTCGAGGTGGCCACGCCCCGGGACGTCACCCTCGGTCACCCGCTCACCGGCGACCTGAAGAAGGACAAGGTCTCCCTCGACCTGCTGCACCCCGACGCGGCGGCGGATCGAGCACTGTCACCGTCCGCGAGCCGGGCCAGACCGCGGCCACCGCCCGCAACAGCCCGTCCGACGGTACGGAGCGTCTGGTCACCAACGGCATCGGGATCGTCGTGGGCAAGCACCGATCGGTGTACGCACCCGAATTCGCCCCGTCCGCTGCCCCGGACGGGACGAGTTCGCTCAGCCGAGACGGTCGGGCACCCGGACCGTCGGCCCCAGGTCAGATAATGACGCCGGCCGAAGGGACCCGATGACAGTTCTCGACACCAGGGCGCTCAACCGCGCGACGCTCGCCCGGCAGTTGCTGCTCGACCGCGCCGACCTGCCGCCGCTCGACGCCGTGGCCCACCTCGGTGGCCTGCAGGCCCAGGAGCCGCAGGAGCCGTTCATCGGGCTGTGGTCGCGGCTGCGCGCGTTCGACCCGACGGTGCTCTCCACCCTGCTGACCCAGCGACACGTGGTGCGTACCCACCTCATGCGCCGCACCGTCCACCTGCTCGTCGCCGACGACCTCGTGGCCTGGCGCAACCGTCACGACGCCATGCTGCGCCAACGCGTGCTCGGGGTCTACCGCGGCGAGCTCGACGGGGTGGACCTCGACGACCTCGCCGCTGCCGCGCGGGCGGTGGTGGCCGACGGTGAGCCCCGCTCGATGCCCGAGATCGGGCGGGCGCTCGCCGAGCGCTGGCCGACGCCGGGGCCGCGGGTGCTGGGCGAGATAGCTGTCGCGCTGCTCCCGATGACACAGGTGCCGCCGCGCGGGCTGTGGCGGACGACGGGGGGCGCGCGCTACGTCCTGCTCTCCGCGTGGCTCGGCCGGGAGATCGCCCCGTCGACCACGGCGGGCACCGATCCGGTCGGCCAACTGCTCGTCCGCCGCTATCTGGCCGCGTTCGGCCCGGCGGCCACTGCCGACCTGCGGGCCTGGTGCGGCCTCGCCGGGCTGCCCGCTGCGGTGACCGCCATGCGGGACGAGTTGGTGACCTTCCGCGACGAGCGTGGCCGGAAGCTGATCGACCTCCCCGACGCGCCGCGCCCCGACCCGGAGACACCCGCCCCGGTGCGGTTCCTGCCGGCGTTCGACAATGCGATCCTCGGCTACGACGACCGCAGCCGGATCATCGACGACGCGCACCGTCTCCTCTCGGTGGCCGGCGAGCGCGTGGTGCTCGTCGACGGCCGGGTCGCCGCGACCTGGACGGTCGAGTCGGAAACGGTGACCGTCAACCCCCTACGCGGCTTCTCCCGAGCTGACCGGGCCGCCGTGACCGAGCAGGGGCAGGCCCTGGCGTCCTTCCTCTCCGACAACGAGAGCGACCGGGTGCGGGTCGGTTCGTCTCCCCGCTGAGGGCCGGCGGAATCGGTGCCCGACGGCCTGACCCTGACGTGCGCGCGGTGAACGACGTCCGCCCCGCTCCGGCGCGATGGCGGGAGCGGGGCGGACGTCGTGTCGGTCAGGGCTTGCGGGCCACAGCGCCGTAGGCGTCGATCCCGACGGCGTCGGGCTCCTCCGGTCGCCACAGCGGGATCGGCACCAGGCCCGGCTCCACCATCGCCAGCCCGTCGAAGCAGCTCTCGAGCTCCTCCGGGCTGCGCAGGATGTACGGAACCCCGCCGCTCTGCGCCAGCCGCTCGGCACCCGAGACCACCGCCGGGCTGGTGTTGGTGCCGTCCCAGAGCACGAGGTGTGAGCCGGACGGCACCGCGTCCATCGTGCGCCCGACGATCGAGCGCACCACGTCCAGGTCGGGTTCGTAGCCCATCACGCCCATGTACATCACGGCGATGGGCTGGTCGAAGTCGAGCGTCTGCGCCGCCTCGGCGAGGATCTTCTCCGGGTCGTGGTAGTCGGCCGGGACGTAGGTGGTGACACCCTCCGACGTCGTGCTGGCCAGCAGTGCCCGCGCGTGCACCAGCACCATCGGGTCGTTGTCCACGTAGACGATCCGCGAGTCGGGCGCGACGCCCTGGGCGACCGCGTGCGTGTTCTGCATGGTGGGCAGGCCGGTGCCGATGTCCAGGAACTGCCGGATGCCCGCCTCGGCCGCGAGGTGACGCACGGCCCGCACCAGGAACACGCGGGACTGCTGCGCCATCAGGACGATCTCCGGGTAGACCTCGGCGACAGCGTCGCCAGCCGCCCGATCGGACTGGAAGTTGTCCTTGCCGCCCATCCAGTAGTTCCAGATCCGTGCCGCGTGCGGCACGTCGGGCTGAAGCTTCGCGGCGAGTTCGGGGTCCGGGCCAACCATGCCTGGCTCCAATCGAGGGGTCGTCAGCTGGAGGTCACCACAGCGGTACGCCCGGGATCGTACTCCGGCAATGTCCACTCTCGACCAGGGGTGGACCTACCGTCGCCAGGCAGGGGATCAGGGTCGCTGTCACCGGTGGACCACCCCGTTCTGGTACGCCCACACGACGGTCTGCAGCCGATCTCGCGCACCGATCTTGGCCATGGCCCGCCCGAGGTGCGACTTGACGGTGCTGGTCTCGATGAAGAGCCGCTCGGCGATCTCGACGTTCGACAGGCCCTGCGCGAGCAGCTCCACGATCTCGGTCTCCCGCGCGGTCAGCTGGTGCGCCGCCGCCGCGTCCGAGCGGGGAGCGGGCGTACGCCTGGCGAACTCCGAGATCACCCGACGGGTGACGGTCTGGTCGACGAGCCCGTACCCGCTCGCCAGGCGACGGATCGCCTCGATCAGCTCCTCGGGCTCACAGTCCTTGAGGATGAAGCCGCTGGCGCCGGACTCCAACGCGCCGAAGACGTACTCGTCGAGGTCGAAGGTCGTCACGACCAGGACCGCCGGTGGCGTTCCGGTCGCCTCGGCGACGATCTGGCGGGTCGCGGTGAGTCCGTCGCCGTGCGGCATCCGGACGTCCATGCAGATGACGTCCGGTTGCAGCCGGCGGGCCAGCTCGACGGCGGCGGACCCGCTCGACGCCTCCGCGACGACCTCGATCTCGCCGGACTGCTCCAGGATGACGCGGAAACCGGCCCGGACGACGGCCTGGTCGTCGACGAGCATCACTCTGATCACGCGGGGGCCTCTTCCTTCGGACGGGACGCGGCGGGGCCGTTCGTCGGGAGTGTCGCGGCGACCGACCAGCCGCCGGCCGCCGTCGGGCCGGCGGTGAACGTCGCCCCGATCAGCTGGGCGCGCTCACGCATGCCCACCAGGCCGACACCGCCGGTCCGTGCCGCCGGTACGCGTCGCGGCGCGACGGGTTCGTTCACCACCTCCAGCGACACCGAGCGGGGCTCGAAGCGGAGCACCACCCGTGCTGCGGCACCCGGGGCGTGCTGGCGGGCGTTGCTGAGCGACTCCTGCGCGATCCGGTAGAGCGCGACGTCGGCGATCGGTGGCACCTCGCGTTGCTCGCCCTCCCGGACGAACTCCACCGGGCCGGCGAGGCTGCCCGCGGTGCGGACGAGGTCGTCGAGCATGCCCAGCCCCGGCACCGGGGCGGCACCGTCGCCGCCCTCGTGCCCGGGCCTGCCGCGCAGCACACCGACGACCAGCCGCAGGTTGTCCAGGGTTTCCTTGCCCTGGCTGCGGATCCAGGCCACACCGGCCTTCGCGGCCACCGGGTCCCGGTCGATCAGCCGCTCGACCGCCGCCGCCTGCACGACCATGCCGGAGAGGTGGTGCGCGGCCACGTCGTGCAACTCCCGGGCCATCCGGGAACGCTCCGCGCCGATCGCCGCCTGGACCTTCGTGCGCTGCTCCCGGACCGCCTCGTCCGCCCGCACCCGGACCAGCTCCACGTAGCGCCGGTAGGTGGCCACGTAGCCGCCGACGAAGGTCGCGCTGGCGTAGGTCAGGGCGCTCGCCGAGACGTACGCGACGGCCGTCAGCAGATCCGGGGTCACCACGACGGCCGCCCCGATCGACTCCACCACCACGACCGCGCTGACGGCCAGCAGCGCACGGCGAACCGGAAGCAACGACCCGACGGTGTACGCCACGACGAACGGTGCGAGGCCCCGGATGGTCGCCTCGGGCAGGGAGAAGCCGATGATGGGCAGTTGGAGGCCGACGACGAGCGCGAGGCAGAGCAGGGGCCGGACCCGACGCAGGCACAGCAGCATCGCCTGCGCGCAGCAGATGGCGACGAGCAGCCAGGCCCGCGCCGGGTCGAACGACACCCCGTCCTCCGGTGCCACGAACCAGAACAGCGAGGTGAGCAGTACGAACGTCAGGACGGTCAGCACCGCGGCCAGCAGGCAGTCCCGGGGGAACACTCCGGTCACCCCGAGCCGGGTGAGTCGGCCGTCGAGCCACTTCGTCAGTCGTCGTGTGCCGAAATCGGTGTCCGTGTGGTCCCTCATGGGGTGCGCATCCTTGCTCCGGATCGTCCCGGGTCGGGCGGGTCAGTAGGAGATGCTAGGCGCGAGCAGGTGGAACTCCACGGCGAACCAGCCCGCGCCGGCGAGAGCCAACAGGATCAGGCCGCTGCCGGTGATCCGCCGCCAGCCGACGTGGCGTCGCACGTCGTCGACCAGCCGGACCGCGGCGGGCAGCACTCCGAGCAGTCCGACCAGTTGCAGCACCTGAATGGTGCGCAGGACGGGCCCGGGAACGTCCTGCAGGCTCATGATGCTGCCGATGCTCAGCACCCAGCCGGCGAACGCGAGCAGCGTGCCGGCTACGGCGAGGCGGCTCAGGATCCGCGCGGTGCGCCCCGCCCGCTCCCGGGGAGCGCGGCCCAGTCGACGGCGGACGATCGCGCCGACCGGCCAGGACAGGACGGTGAGCAGCAGCACGACTGTCGACAGGGCCAGCACCGGAACGGCCACCATGGAGGCGCGGGCCGGCTCGACGGGCAGCAACGCGAACGCGGAGTCGAAACTGATCGCATCGACCCGGTCGTCGGTCGCCCGCATGGCGATCGTGCGCTGCCCGCCGACCTCGCGCCAGACCCAGGGCGCCACCTCCTCGTAGAGGGCGGGGGAGTCCGACAGCGGGCCCGGCTCCACCAGCAACCGGTCACCGTCGGCGACGCTGACCGTGGTCCGACCGACCAGGCCGATCGCCGTCAGGAAGTTGCTCTGAATCGCTCGTGAGGACTCGTACGTGCCGGCGGCCAGCGCGGCGTGCGTGGCGGTGGTCGCCGGGTCCACGCCGGCGGTCGGCTGGTCGTCGCGGGCGGGGAAGTAGCGGTCGGCGAAGCCGTTCACGATCGACTCGCGAAGCTCGTGGCTGTCGAGGGCGCCGGAGCCGTTGCTGTTGAGGGACAGGAAGATGCCGGCCCGGTCGTCGGGGTAGATCTGCAGGTGGGAGTGGAAGTACTTGGTGTCGCCGCCGTGGCCGAGGATCCGGTGGCCGTTACGGTCCTCGGCGAAGAATCCGAGGGTCATCCGGGGCCCGTCGGCCAGCGTGCCCAGCGACGTCGCGTCGAGTGCCGGCCGCTGCATCAGCTCACGGGTCGGCTGGTCCAGCAGGGGCGCGAAGCCCACCGGCTCGCCGAGCTGGGCGAGCATGAATCGCGCCATGTCCGTCGCCGGGGCGCTCAGCGCACCGGGCGGGGGCGTACCGACGATCTCGAACGGCGCGGCGGGCCCGGCGGAGGTGTCGTACCCGTTGGACATCCGGTCGCGCAGCGCCGCCGGGAGGGGCTGCGCGAAGGTCGACGACGGCATGCCGGCGCGGTCCAGGACGGTGCGTTGGACGTACTCCTCGAAGCGCGTCCCGCTGACGCGTTCGACGATGTAGCCGGCGAGCGCGTTGCTGTAGTTGGAGTACGCGGGGACGGTGCCGGGCTGGTAGATCTGCTCCGGTGGGTCGGTCATCAGGGCCCTGCGGAGGTTGAGGTCGCCGCCGTCGGTGCCGATGAGGCCGGCGATCCGCTCCTCGAAGCCGGCGGTGTGCGTCAGCAGGTGCCGCAGTGTGACGGCCCGCTCGTAGCGCAGCGGCAGTTCGAAGTCGAGGTACGTCGTGACGTCGGTGTCGAGGTCGAGCTTCCCGCTCTGCACGAGTTGCAGCACCGCGGTGGCGGTGACGAGCTTCGACACCGATCCCATCCGGAACAGGTGCCGGTCCGGGTCGACAGGTACGGCACCGTTGCCGCCGTCACCGGTGTCGGCGTACCCGTACCCCCGGGCTGTGAGGATCTTGCCGTTGTTCACGACGGCGACAGTGGCCCCGGCGATGTCGGTACGGTCGAGCGCGGCCGGCAACAGGCCGTCGAGCCAGGCGTTGACGTCGGTGTCGGTCAGGGCGGAACCCGTCCCGCTCGCCACGGCGGGCGCCGCCGGAGCATCGATGTGCGGTGCGGGGTTGTGCTGCTGCGCGCCGCAGCCGGCGGCGCCCACGGCGAGGACGACAGCGGTCGCCAGCACCGCGCCGAGTCGGACGACCGGCCGGGCGGGTCGGGGTGAACCGGGGGCGGGAAGGGGAAGAGAGCGCATCGTCTGCCGGTGCCTTTCCTGGCGAACGGGTGTCCGGAGCAGGTCCGTACGGCGTCACCCGATGCCTTGGGACAAGCCTGTTCGAGTGATCGCCCCGAGCCATCTGGCGCGAGACGGCAATGCGCCTACGACTTGAGGAGGAGGGGCGGGTGCGCCGATGGTGGGCAGAGGTGTCGCCCCGGTCGCGTGAACCACCGCCCGTACCGGTGCATCAAACCCTGTGACAGACCCCGTGGAGGAAGGACCACCCATGCGCGGCAACCTGCTCGTCGGTGCGATGCTCACCCTTACGTTCGTCGCCGGTTGCACGTCACCGGTGAAACGGGTCGGCGGCGACGCCGGGCCCGCCGGCTCCCCGTCCACCAGCGCGAGCCCGCCGAGCCCGTCGGCGTCGAGCGCTCCGGCGACCGGCAGCGCGGGCCCGAGTGCTCCGGCCACCCGCAGCGCCACCCCGGGCGCCCCGACCACCCGCACCTCCCGCCCGGCCGCTCCGGTGAGCGAGATCAGGCGGACCGACTGGCCCAACGCTGTCATCCGCGGTCTGAGATTCTGCGGTGAGTCCGACACGGTGAAGTTCCGGAACGGGTCGAACGGCCTCGACATCCCCTGCCGAATCCTGCCCGGTGGCGCGCGACCGGTGTACGCCGACTTCATCACCGAGGAGCCGGTGAGTCTGCCGTCGACCGAGGACGCGCTCGTCCTCGTCGAACTGGGCAACTCCGACGCCGCGCGGCGGCAGGCCCTCGTGCCGGTTCAGCTCGACTACACCGGCCGAGAGCGGTGGGCGCAGCCGGTCATCCTGGGGGACGATTCCAGTCCGAGCGATGACCGGGTCATGACGTTTCTGTCGTACCGTGTCTTGGGAGACAACAGGGTGCAGGCCACAGTCCGCAAGCTCGATGGCGGCACTGAGACACGCCGGTGGCGCACCATCGACTACGCCGGCAACTGGGAACGGTACTAGCGTTGCGCGACCATCGAGCCGTTCACCCGCAGCGTGCCGAGGATCTCGTCGGTGCGGTCGACGCCGTCGGTCTGCTTGACCTGGACGTACACGCCGAAGGTGCCGGTGGCCGCGACCAGGGTGACCTCGCTGAACGACGTCTGCGCGCCACCGCATCGCGACCAGTGCCGGACGGTCCCACCGAACGCGGCGACGGTGACCGCCCGGCTTGCGGCGGGTGTGCATCCGCTGTGATCGGGCAGCGCCGGTTGCTCCGCTCCGCGCAGCCCGGGGCTCACTCCCACGAAGACCCCCGGTGTCGCGCTGTCGACATCGGACCAGTCGGCGAGATCGGCTCCGACGAGCAGACCGGGGCCGCGCCCGTCGGCGAGGCCGATCACCGCCGGGTCCCAGCCGCCGTCGCGCAGTTGCCGCGCCCAGCCGTCGGGAACGGCCACCGAGACGGCGCCGGTCGTGTCGCCGACCCGGGTCCAGCCGTGCGGCGCGGTGGCGGCGGTGGCGGATCCGGCCATGACCAGCGTCGCGGTCACGGTGCCGACGGCGGCGAGGAACCGGCGGATGCGCCGCGGCGGCGGGCGGGCCGCCAACTGCCGGCTGGCGAGCAGACCCTCCAACGCGGCGGCGTACGCGGCCGCTGTGGGCCAGCGGCGGTCCGGATCGCGATGCAGGGCCCGGCGGACGGCGCGCTCGACGGCGGCGGGTGCGCGGGGTGCCGCCGTCACCGGCTGCCCGGGCGGCGAACCGGTCAACATGTGGTGCGTCAGCGCGCCGATCGCGAACACGTCGGCGCGCACGTCGATCCCTCCGCCGGGGACGAGCTGCTCGGGCGCCATGTAGGCGGGCGTGCCGGCGACCACTGTGAACCCGGACGCGTGCGCGAGCGTCTTGGCCAGCCCCAGGTCGGCGACCAACACCCGGTCGCCGGCCGGGCTGGTGTCGAACAGCACGTTGGACGGTTTGAGGTCGCGGTGCAGCACGCCGCTGTCGTGCAGGATCGACACCGCCCTGGCGATGTCGGCGGCGATCCGCAGCGCCGAGCGCACCGGCATCGGCCCGCCGCTCAGCCGGTCGGCGAGCGTGCCACCGGCGGCGTACGTCATCACCAGGTACGGCCGGCCGTCGGGCAACTCACCGATGTCCAACACCCGGACCAGGTGATCGGAGTCGACCTGCCGCATGAACCGGGCCTCCTGGCGGAAGCGCCCCCGGATGTCGGCCCGCTGCGACCAGTTGTCGGCGAGCACCTTCACTGCCACCGGCGAGTGCAGCTCGTCGTCGTACGCCAGCCACACGGTGGCGAACGCACCGGCGCCGACGGGGCGCGCGATGCGGTACCGGCCAACCTGCGGCGGGATGGACACGATCGTATTATCCGGCGACCGGGACTCCGGTGACGCCCACGAGCGGGGGAGCGCGGGTGGCGAAGGAATCTGACACCGAGGAGCTGGCGAGGCGGGCGGCGGCCGGCGACAGCCTCGCACTCGACGCGCTGCTGGCCGCGATCGGTCCACGGGTGCTGGAGCAGTGCGGGCGGTTCCTGTCCTGTCGGCAGGACGCGGAGGAGGCGGCGCAGGATGCGTTGTTGCAGGTGGCCCGGCACATCCAACGGTTCGAGGGGCGGTCGCTCTTCTCCACCTGGTTGCACACGGTGGTCGCCAACTGCGCCCGCCAGACCTACCGGTCACTGCGGCGGCGAGCGGCCGAGCGGCCCAGCACGCTGCTGCCCGTCGAGGTGGCCGACCCCCGTACGACGAGCGTCATCGCCGGATCGCGCCTCGATCTGCTGGACGCGCTGGACCGGCTGGAGGCGCACCGGCCGGAGCTGGCGACGGCCCTCGTGCTCCGCGACCTGTGTCAGCTCGACTATCAGGAGATCGCCGGGCAGTTGGGCATCCCGATCGGCACGCTGAAGTCCCGGATCCATCACGCCCGTCGGTACGTCCGGGAGGCGTTGGGGGGTAGTTGAGCGATGCGTACGCCGATCCGTGGTTTTGCCCCCGATCGGCGGACATCGTTTGACATGTGCGGCGATCGCATCTTTGATGGTCGATGTGTCTGTTCGGCGTGGTCGGGCGCGTGGTCGTCTGGGTGGGCCGGTCGACGCCCTGAGCCGGTCGACGCCCTGAGCCTGGAGGACGGATGCGAGTCATCGCGCGGAGAAGCCCACGACGCCCACGACGGCGGCTGTTGCCGGCGGCGATGGTGGCGGTGACGCTGCTGAGCCTGGCCGTCGGTGTGCCGGCGGCCGCCGCGGCGCCGTCGACAGTCGTCGGCGTGGCCAGCGGTCGTTGCCTGGACGTGGTCGGCAACGTCAGAACCGCCGGTGCCGGCATCAACATCTACGACTGCAACGGCCAGGCCAACCAGGCGTGGACCTTGACCTCCAGTGGTGAGTTGCGGGTCTACGACGACACGATGTGCCTGGACGTGGTCGGCCAGGACACCACAGCTCCCGCCGCGGCGCAGATCAGCGGCTGCACCGGCGGCGCCAACCAACGCTGGCGGATCACCACGTCCGGGACCATCGTCGGGGTCCAGTCCGGCCTGTGCCTGGACGTCTCCGGCGCGGGCACCGCCAAAGCACCACAGTCGGTCTCTGGACCTGCAACGGGCAGTCCAACCAGCGGTGGACGACATCTCTCGGCAGCGCCGACAGTCAGCCGCCGACGGCGCCGGGTAGCCCACGGGTCAGCGGCCTGACCTGCAACTCGGTGACGTTCGCGTGGAACGCCTCGACGGACAACGTCGCGGTTGCCTTCTACGACATCTACCACGACGGCCAGCTGATGACGTCGGTGAGTGGCACGACGCTGTCCACCAACCTGACAGTGGTGGCCGGGGCGACCTGGGGCCTGTACGTCAACGCCCGTGACGCCGCCGGCAACGTGTCGCAGGCGAGCGCCACCGTCTCGATCACTCCGCCGCCCTGCCAGGCCGACAGTCAGCCACCGACCGCGCCGCAACAGCTCACCGGCACCGCGTCGGGCACCACTGTGACCCTGCGTTGGACCGCGTCCACAGACAACATCGGGGTCCGTGCGTACGACATCTACCGGGCCGGCGCGAAGGTGGGAACGGTCACCGGCGCGCCGCCGGCGACCACGTTCACCGACAGCGGTCTGGCGGCGAACACCTCCTACCAGTACTACGTGGTGGCTCGGGACGCGCAGGACAACGCCTCGTCGCGCAGCGGCACCGCGACGGTGACCACCGGCGCGGCGTGCGCCAACCCGGTGTGCGGGGTGCGACAGGTCACCACCGACACCGACGTCCCGTGGGGTCTGGTGACGTTGCCCGACGGCAGCGTTCTCTACAACCGCCGCGACGCGCACGACATCATCCAGCTCAACCCGACCACCGGGGCCAAGACCAACCTGGGCACGGTGCCGAACGTGCAGAGCACCGACGGTGAGGGTGGCTTGTTGGGGCTCGCCATCTCGGCCAGCTACTCCAGCGACCGCTGGCTGTACATCATGCACACCTCGCCGAGCGACAACCGCATCGTCCGGATCAGGCTGGAGAACGGGCGACTCAACACCGCCAGCGAGCAGGTCCTGCTCAGCGGCATTCGGCGTAACAAGTACCACGACGGTGGTCGCCTGCGGTTCGGCCCGGACGGCAAGCTGTACGCCAGCACCGGCGACGCCCAGAACGGCAACTACGCCCAGGACCGGTCCAGCCTCGAAGGCAAGATCCTGCGACTCAACCCGGACGGCACCGTTCCCTCGGACAACCCGTTCGGCAACTACGTGTGGAGCTACGGCCACCGCAACCCGCAGGGGCTGGCGTTCGACTCGCAGGGCCGGCTGTGGGAGCAGGAGTTCGGCAACTCGGTAATGGACGAGACCAACCTGATCACCAAGGGTGGAAACTACGGCTGGCCGGCGTGCGAGGGCACCAGCGGCACCTGCGGTACGGCCGGGTTCATCGCGCCGGCGCGCACCTATCCGACTGCCGAAGGGTCCTGCTCCGGCATCACGATCGTGCGTGACGCGCTCTACGTGGCCTGCGCCCGAGGCGCTCGGATGTACCGCGCGGTGATCAGCGGCAGCAGCCTGACGAACGTGCAGACGTACTTCAGTGGCACCTACGGTCGGTTGCGGACGGTGGAGCCGGCTCCCGACGGAGGGCTGTGGCTGACCACCACCAACGTCGGTGACAAGGACAGCACCCCGAACAACAGCAACGAGAGGATCCTGCACGTCACGCTCGGCAACTAGACCCTGATCGATGTGCGGCACGCCCCTCAGCCGCTGGTCAGGAGCACCAGTTGCTGGGTGGCCCGGGTCATCGCGACGTAGCGGTCGACCGCCCCGGATATGCCGGTGCCGAACGTTTCCGGGTCGACGAGGACGACGAGGTCGAACTCCAGCCCCTTGGCCTGCTCCGGGCTCAGTGACCGGACCCGGGCCGTGGGCGGGAAGGTCGGGTCGCCGATGACGCAGGCGATCCCGTCGGTGTGCGTGGCGAGCCAGGTGTCGAGGATCGTCAGCAGGTCGGCGACCGGTCCGTGGACGACGGGAAGCCCGTTGCCGCGGATGGAGGTCGGTACGTTGGCGTCGGGGAGCACGGCCCGGATGACCGGTTCGGCCTGCGCCATGACCTCCGCTGGCGTCCGGTAGTTGATGCTCAACGACGCCACTGTGACCTGGTCGAGCCCGATCCGCTTGAGGCGTTCCTGCCACGACTCGGTGAACCCGTGCCGGGCCTGGGCGCGGTCTCCCACGATGGTGAAGCTGCGCGACGGGCAACGCGTCAGCAGCATCTGCCACTGGGCGTCGGTCAGCTCCTGCGCCTCGTCCACGACGATGTGCGCGAACGGGCCGGCCAGCAGGTCCCGGTCGGCGTCCGGCAGCGCGGACTCGTCGACCAGGACCTCGCGCAGGTCGGGTTGGCGCAGCATCGCCAGCAGACCCTCGCCGTCGTCGTAGGTGTCGGCCGCGAGCAACTCGTCGACGACCCGGGCCATGTGCTCGCGTTCCACGGCGGCGGCCGGGTCACGTCGGCGGGTGCGCCCCGAGCATTCCGCGTCGCCGAGCCGCTGCCGGGCCGCGTCGAGCAGCGGCAGGTCGGACACGGTCCAGGCCCGGGGCTCGTCGCGTTGCAGCTTGCGGACCTCCTCGGGGCTGAGCCACGGCGCGCACCTACGCAGGTACGCGGGCACCGACCACAGGTCACCCACGACATCGGCCGCGTCGAGCAACGGCCAGGCTCGGTTGACCGTCGCCCGCAGCTCCCTGTTACGCAGCAGCGAGTCGCGGAGCACGTCGTCCGGCTCCTCGCCGTCGTACCTGTCGACGAGGATCGTCAGCAACTCCTCCCAGATCTCCTCGCGCGCCTCGTTGTGCGGGGTGCCGGGACCCGGCGCCCGGAACGCGTCGGCCCAGTCGTCGGCGCTCAGACGGACGTCGGAGTCGCCGACCGGGACCGTCATCGCGGCGGTCGGTGGGTCCTCGTAGAACCGGACGGCGGCGTCGATCGCCCGGACCAACTCGGCCGAGGACTTCAGCCGGGCCACGTCCGGGTCGGTGTCGGCGGTTGCGGTGGCCCCCTCTTCGACGAGGTCGCGCAGGGTGCAGGTCTGCACGTCCTCCTCTCCGAGGCTGGGCAGGACGTCGGCGACGTAGGCCAGGTAGGGCTGGTGCGGCCCCACGAAGAGCACCCCACCCCGGCGTTGACCGAGGCGCGGGTCGGAGTAGAGCAGGTACGCGGTGCGGTGCAGGGCGACGACGGTCTTGCCGGTGCCCGGACCGCCGTCGACCACGAGAGCGCCGGCCGACCCTGCCCGGATGATGGCGTCCTGGTCTGCCTGGATCGTGCTGAGCACGTCGCGCATCCGGGCCGACCGGGCGCTGCCCAGACTGGCGATGAACGCGGATTGGTCGTCGAGCGCGACGGCGTGCCCCACGAACCCGTCCGGCGTGAACACCTCGTCCCAGTAGTCGCTGATCCGGCCTCGGGTCCAGCGGTACCGGCGGCGGCTCGCCAGGCCCATCGGGTTGGCATGGGTCGCGCCGAAGAACGGCTCGGCGGCGGGTGATCGCCAGTCGAGCAGCAGCCGCCGGCCCGTGCTGTCGGTGAGACCGCGACGTCCGACGTACACCGGCTCGGGGTTGTCCGCCTCGACCACGTGGCCGAGGCACAGGTCCAGCCCGTAGCGGCTCAGCGAGCGCAGGCGGGCGGTCAGCCGGCGGACCTCCTCGTCTCGGTCGACGGCCTGCCGGCCCTTGCCGCCGGGCGCCCGGCGCGCGGTGTCCAGGCGGTCGGACAGCTCGGCGCTCAGCTGCGCGAGGCCCTGCGCCATGGCCGCGAAGTGCCGCTCGTCGTGGGCGATGAGCGCGGGGTCGGCCTTGGGGGCGAGGTGATCGGGAAGTTCGAACACGGAGGTAGGCGAGGAATCCAATTCATGACTTCCATTTCGGCAGAATGTGGCTTCGGCCGACGATTCTGCGTCATAAATGGGGTCTTGCCGCAAGCCCCCCAGTGCGATATAAGTTAGAAGTGGCGGGAGACCTGGTGTCTCCCGTTTTCCGTGTTCAGGGCACGTCGACGACGTCGCGGCCGAGGGGCCAGAACGCGGCCGGCACGAGCTTGAAGTTGGCAACGCCGAACGGAATCCCGATGATCGTGACGCACAGGGCGATGCCCGCCACGATGTGGGAGAGCGCCAGCCACCATCCGGCCAGCGCCACCCAGAGGATGTTCGCCAGGCCGGAGCCGACGCCCGCTCCCGGCTTGGGCACCACAGTGCGGCCGAAGGGCCACAGCGAGTAGACCGCGAGGCGCAGCGACGCGACGCCGAACGGGATGGTGATGACCAGGACGAAGCAGATCAACGCGGCGATGCCGTAGCCGACCGCCAGCACGAGGCCACCGCCGAAGACGAGCCACAGCACATTCAGTACGAAACGAATCATTACTCCAGCATGAAACATGCTCGCCACTCGGTCGGCTCGCCTCGTGCCCTCAGCGGGGGACGGCCACCGCGTGGGCCTCGGGGACAGTCCTCTCGCCACCGTCGGCCAACTGGGCGAGGGCGTCGTCGCGGCTGTCGAAGATCGGGAAGGCCCCGTCCAGACGCATGGTGTGCAGGACGGTGCGGATGAATCGCGACGGCGCGGCGAGGCAGAGCGTGACACCGCGATCGCGGGCGTAACGGTGGGCGCGGACGAGCAGACCGAGGCCGGTCGAGTCGATGATGTGCACCCGGCTCAGGTCGACCACGACGTGCCCGCCCACCTCGGCCACGTGCCGCAGGGCCGTGCGCAGGTTCTCGCCGGTGTCCAGGTCGATGTCACCGGTGGCGGCGATGACTGTCGTGCCGTCGAGGTGGTCGATGCCGAGGATGCCGCCGGGGCCGTGGTCGTCGCGCGACGCGTGGCCACCGGTCGAGGCGGGCAGGAGGCTGCAGTGCGGGCAGCGGTGCGGCCCGGTGGCGAAGGGGGAACCGCTCCAGCCGTGCTCGGCCACCAGGGTCCAGACGACCTCGGCGTCGGGGAGCACGCAGGCGGTGCCGCGGATGGTCTCGCCGCAGGTGTCGCAGATCAGGGTCATCAGATACTCGTCCGGGACGACGGTCATGCTGCTGGTCCTTCCTCGCTCATGATCGAGAGCACCTGGTCCAGGCGGGTGATGTGCAGGATGCGCCGGACCCGGGGGTTCGGATCGCGGACGGTGAGGGCCGCGTCGGCGCGAGTCAACCGCCGGTGCAGGTCGAGCAGCAGGCCGATGGCGGCGGCGTCGAGGTGCTGGCAGTCGGACAGGTCGAGCACGACCTGTGCGGGGCGCAGTGCGAGCAGTCGGTCGAACGCCGCGCCGACCTCCGGCAGACAGGCCAGATCGAGTTCGGTGACGCGAACCTCGACCAGCGGCAGCGTGTACCTCGCGGGCAGCACCGGCGTCGCCATTGCCGTACCTCTCTCTCCTCGCCCCTTGCTTCCTTCCCACCGTGCTGGGCGGGGTTGGCGGTCACTGCAAGGCTCTGTGACAGTTGTGTGACAAAACCGCCGGCTGGCGGGCACGGTTGGCCGCCCGGCGGTCGGCCGAGGATGATTCCGGGATGACGGCCGTACTGGTGATCGAGGACGACGACCGCATCCGGCTCGCGCTGCTGCTCGCACTCGAGGACGAGGGCTACGACGCCCTCGGCGCGGCCACGGCCGAGGAGGGCCTGCGCGCCCAACGCCACCACCCGGCCGACTACGTGCTCGTCGACCTGATGCTGCCCGGCCTCGACGGCTTCGAGTGCATCCGGCAGCTGCGCCGTGACGACGACGTCCCGATCGTGGTGGTCAGCGCCCGCGACGGCACCGACGACATCGTGGCCGCCCTGGAAGCCGGCGCCGACGACTACGTGGTCAAACCCGTTGCCATCCGGGAGTTGACCGCCCGCCTGCGGGCTCTGCGCCGCCGCGCCCGGCCGGTGGTCACGACCTCGGCGCCGGAGCCCGTGCCGGCGGTCGCCTTCGGGGAGTTGGAGATCAGTCCGGAGGCGGGGGAGGTACGCCGCGCCGGCCAACAGGTCACTGTCACCCGCACCGAGTTCCGACTGCTGTGTGAGCTGGCCGAGCACGCCGGCCGGGTGCTGTCCCGTCAGCAGTTGCTGCAACGGGTCTGGGGGTACGACAGCGGCGACGAACGGCTCGTCGACGTGCACGTCGGCCGCCTACGGCAGAAGATCGAGCCGGACCCGGCGAACCCCCGGCACCTGGTCACCCTGCGCGGCCTGGGCTACAAGCTGCAACGATGAGACGCCTCGGACTGCGCACCCGGGTGACCGCCGCGTTCGCCGTCGGCGCGCTCCTGCTCTCGGCGTCGATGGCCCTGATCTCCTACGAGTTGACGCGCCGGTCCCTGCTCGACGACCGCGAACGCATCGCCCTGCGGGCCGCCTACTTCGACGCCGCCGTGGTGCATGCCGGCCTCGACACCGACACCCCGGACGTGGTGGAGGTGCTCCGGTCGTTGGACACCGGCGGAAGCCGTCGACCGGTGCTGCACCTCAACGGCGAGTGGTACGCCCGCGCCGCCGATCCCGGGACCACTGCCGCCATCCCCGGCGAGTTGCTGCGGGTCGTCTCCGCCGGGGAGCCGGCCGTGCAGCGCGTCCGCGTCGACGGGCAACCGGCCCTGGTGGTCGGTGTGCCGCTGTCGGCGTCCGCGACGTACTTCGAGGTCAACTCGTTGCGCGAGCTGGAGCAGACCTTCCAGGTGCTGGCCCTCGCGCTGACCAGTGTCGCGGTGCTGGTCGCCGGATCCGGCGCCACCCTCGCGTGGTACGCCACCCGTCACGGGCTACGGCCGCTGACAGCGGTCGCCGACGCGGCCGAGAAGATCGCCGCCGGTGACTTCACCGCCCGGCTCGACCCGGCCACCGACACTGACCTCACCCGACTCTCCTCGTCGTTCAACCAGATGGTCGACCGCCTCGCCCTGCGCATCGAACGGGACCGCCGGTTCGCCGCCGACGTCAGCCACGAACTGCGTTCCCCGTTGCAGACCCTCGCCGCGGCGGCCAGCGTCCTGGCCCGCCGACGGGAACACCAGGACGAACGGACGGCCATTGCCGCCGGGCTCGTCGCCGACGAGATCGACCGTTTCCAACGGCTCGTCAACGACCTGATCGACCTGGCCCGCAGTGACCAGCCGGCCCACCGTGCCCCGGTGAACGTGGTGGAGTTGGCCCGGGAGACCTGCGACGCGTACGACCTGCCGGGCACCCTCGTCCGCCTGGCACCGGGCGTGCCCCCGACGTGGCAGGTCGAGCGGCGGCGGATCGCCCAGATCCTGGCGAACCTGCTCGACAACGCCGTCACCTACGGCGGTGGCCCGGTGGCTGTTCGCCTGGGCCGGGACGGGGACAGCGGCGTCATCGAGGTCGACGACGACGGTCCGGGCGTTCCCGTCGAGGACCGCGAGGCGATCTTCGACCGGTTCGTCAGGGGGCGAGCAGCCCACACCCGGGGCGCCGGCGACGGCACCGGTCTGGGGCTGGCACTGGTAGCCCAGCACGCCGCCGCGCACGCGGGGCAGGTGACGGTGGCCGACCGTCCGGGTGGGGGCGCCTGCTTCCGGGTGACCCTGCCGGAGAGCCTGTCGTGAGGCGCCGCCGCATCGTCCCGTTGGCCCTCGCCGTGCTGCTGACCGGATGCGGCATCCCCATCGACGACACCCCGCGCACGGTGCCGCCCCCACGAGGGCCGTTGAGCAGCGCCGCTCCCGCCGACACCACAGCACCGGCCGGCAGTGCCGCCGAGACGCTCTGCCTGGTCCGGGACAACCGCATCGTCCCCGTGGTCCGGCGCGTCGACAGGGCACCCAGCATCGCGGACCAGTTGCGGCACCTGCTCGCCGGGCCCAGTGGGGCCGAACGGAACACCGATCTGACCAGTGCGTTGCCGGGGGCGGTCAACGCCGCTCGCGCGACGGTGACCGGTACGCAGGCCCTCGTCGCGGTGGACGAGCCCGCGGAGGTGGGCGGTCGCAGCGACGAGGTCCTCGCCTTCGGGCAGATCGTCTGTACGCTCACCAGCCGCGAGGACGTCTCCACTGTGGCCTTCCTGCGCGACGGCAGGGCTCTCGGCGTGCCCCGGGCCGACGGTTCCCTGTCCAGCAGGCCGCTCACCCGCGGCGACTACGCCCCCCTCATCAGCGCACGCTGAGCGCGCGCCACCGGGAGCACGGGCCACTCCGATGTCGACGACGACCGCTCGACGGTGGCGGGGTTTCGGGGTTGCTCGGTGGAAGACCTGAGACGAAAGCCAGGGCGATCCGAGGGAAGCTCCCGGAGGTCTGCTGGCGTCGGCGGCCAGATGATGGCGGGCATGAAACGCGCTGCGCTCTACGTGCTGGCCGGTCCGGTCGGCATCCTGGCCTACGGCCTGGTCCGTCTCTGGGCACGATCCGACGGGGTGTACGGCCCCGGGCTCGACTGGCAGGCGGCCCACCTGGTCGCTCTCGCCGGCATGGTGTGCTTCGTCCCGGGTGTGCTCGCGCTGTCCCGCCTGCTGCCCCGCAGCCGCTGGCGCACCGGCGTGGTGGCCTTCACGTTGGTCGGGCTCGCCGCGACGATGGTGCAGTTCGTCGCCGACATCGTCGAGGGGCTGTTGGCCGCGGACCGGGCGGAGATGTCGAGGCTCGGCGCGGAATTCAAGGACATCCCCGGCGTGGAGGTGGCCTTCTACGACGTCGTACCCCAGTTCTTCTTCCTCGGCCTCCTTGTGCTGACGGGCATGCTCGCCGCCCGACGGCGGCTGCCGTGGTGGAGTGTGCCGCTGCTCCTCGCCGGCATCGTCCTGCCGGCGGTCACTCTCGATCTGCTTCCGATCGGCGGCCTGTGCATGGCGCTGGCGTTGGCCCCGGCGCTGCCGCTGGTGCGAGAGCGCGGGGAGCGGACCGAGTCGCCCGCGACCGTCCGCTAAGGACTCAAGGTGGCGCTGGCCCCCTTCGGACCAGCGCCACCCGTCGAGCCACTACTTCAGAGCGAGGGTGCGGGCGTCGGCGGCGATGACGCTGGCGACCTCCGCCGGCACCAGCTTGCCGGCCTGCCGGTCGGCGTAGGTGGCCAGCTCGGCGTACTGGGCGTGGGCCAGCTTGGTGGTCATCGCCGTGACGGCGGCCGGGTCCGCGCCCGAGGTGAGGATCAGGTAGCCGAGGCCGGCCTGGCTCACCGTCACGGTGAAGGTGCTGGTCGCGGTGGCGGTGCCCTCGGGCCCGGTCGCCTCGGTGGTGATGGTGTGCCGGCCGGCGGTCAGCGTGGCCAGGTCGAGCTTGCGTCCGGCGGCCGACTTCTTACCGTCCAGCGTCACGGTGACGGTGTCCGCGTTGGTCGCGGCGACAGCGATCACCGGGGACTGCGCCCGGTCCAGCCGCGCCCCGCCGGCCGGCGAGGTGATCCGCACGGTGGGGTCGGCGGGGGCCCGCTGGACGAATGCCGAGTTCCAGCCGACCAGCTCGGCAGCCCGGTTGGTGATGATCGCGTCGGTGCCGATCCGCTCCAGCCGCTGCCACAGACCGGCGGAGTCCATCGTCCAGGCCATCACGGCGACCCCGGCGGCGTGCAGCGGGGCGAGCACCTCCGGCTTGGCCAACAGCGCGTTGCCGTCCGGGTTGTACGCGGTCAGGTGCAGTTCCTTCGCGATCGCCACCGGGTCGGCGTCCACTGTGCCGCGGAGCAGGCCGAGCGGCAGCTCGGGAGCGATCTCGTAGGTGTACTTCAGGGCGTCGACCTCGAAGCTCTGGATGAATACCCGGCCCATCATCTGCTCGTCCCGGATCACCTGGATGATCGTGGCGACCTCGTCGCGGGTGTGCTTGCCCTTGATCTCCACGAGCAGGTTGCCACCCCGCGTCCGCAGGTCGGCGAGCTGCTCCGCGAGGGTGGGCACCCGCTCGCCGACGTACTGCGGCCCGAACCAGGAGCCGGCGTCGAGCGCCTTGATCTGTGCGGCGGTCAGGTCCCGGATGTTGCCGGTGCCGTCGGTGGTCCGGTCGACGGTGCCGTCGTGCAGGATGAACGGGATGCCGTCCTTGCTCGGCTGGACGTCGTTCTCGATCCAGTCGGCGCCGCCCCTACGGGCGATCTCCTGGGCGACGAGGGTGTTCTCCGGTGCGGCGGCGGACGCGCCCCGGTGGGCGATCACTGTGAACGGGCTGCCCTCGGGGCGGAGGTAGCCGTTCGGTGCCAGCTCGGTGACTGTGACGTCGTCGTACGACACTGTCGCGCCGTTGACGAAGAGCCCCTGGACGCCGTCGGTGGAACGCTGGAGGCTGCTGGTCCGCATCGCCTCCCGCCCGTCGAAGATCCAGCGGGCCTGGTTGCCGTGCACCTCGACAGCGACGCGCACGTCCCGGCCCGTGCCGGCGGCGGACGGGGCGGAGGCGGTGTTCGTCACGACCCAGGCGTTGGCAGTGGTCCGCTGGGCGAATTCGAGCCCGTTGGCGGCGGTGGTGCCGCTGCGCATGGTGGCGATCCACCAGGGGGTCGCGCCACTGGCGGGGACGTCGATGCCGAGCGAGGCCCAGCGGGTGGCGGCCGATACCGACTCGAAGCGCATTGTCGCCTCGAGGCGGAAGTCGTTCAGGTGCCGACCGAAGGTGATCTTGTTGTTCTCGCTGGAGCTGGCGGAGGTTCCGTACAGTCGGCCGTTCTCGACCTTCCAGGCGCCGTCGACCGCGTGCCAACCGGCGGGCAACGACCCGGCCGAGAAGTTCTCCGACACGACGACGCTGCTCGGCTCGGCGGTGGCGGGTGACGAGGTCGCGACGGCGACCGCGACGGCAGCGCCCGTGACGGCGAGAGCGGCGGCGGAGGCGGCGGCCCGGGTACCCAGGGCGCCGAGGCGTGACCCGGCGTGGCGA
Source organism: Micromonospora hortensis (assembly GCF_022230935.1). Classification (NCBI taxonomy): domain Bacteria; kingdom Bacillati; phylum Actinomycetota; class Actinomycetes; order Micromonosporales; family Micromonosporaceae; genus Micromonospora; species Micromonospora hortensis. Next base: position 92,461 of record NZ_JAKKFE010000012.1, on the reverse strand, counting down.
GGCGACGGTGATGCGGGTAGGACAGTCATGGACGCGACGGTACGAAGCGCGCCCGAACTGATGATCAATCAAGCATGGCGGCCGCCGGAACGCCTGGTGTACCGCGCTCGATCCGAGCGTCCCGGATTGGTCAGTTCGACAGGCCGGAGCAGGCGACCCCGTCGATCGTGCACGCCTTGGGGGCGGAACCGGTCAACGATCCATTGACCCGGAACGTCACGGGGACCGAGGCGTTGCCGGGCACCTGGCCGGTGTTCGGGTCCGGCACGAACGTCCACACCGCACCGTCCCGGCTGACCTGCGCCCCCTCGACCCCGCTGACCCCCAGCGACTCCCGGGGCAGGGTGACCACAAGCGTCCACCCCGGCGCCGGGACCGCGCCGGGATTGCTGATCGTCACTGTCGCGCCGTAGCTGAGCAGGGCGTTGTCAGTGATGGCGAAGGCCGCGCCGAGGGCCTCCGGGGTGGGTTCGGCTGTCGCACCGGTCGGCGTGGGCCGGGTCGACGACGTGACGGCCGGTGGGACCGAGGAGGCCGAGGCGGACGGGGCAGCGGTCACCGCCGGGCTCGTGAGCGCCGGTCGCGCCTGCGCCCGGGGGGTGGCGGACGGGGACGCTCCCACCTGCTCGACGGACGGCGGCGGGTCGAGGGTCACCGGTGTCATCTTCTCCGGCGTACGCAGCACCCCGACGATGGACACGGCCGTCGCGATCAGCACCCCGAGCGCCGCGACGACGGCCACCCAGGTGGCCCGCGAGACGTCCTCCCGACCGGTGAGCACCCGCCGCGTGGCCCTGACGAGGGCCACGACCCGATCCAGCAGGATGATCGCCACGGTACGGCGTGGCTGGGGTGGTGTTGCCGGCACTGCCAGTCTCTCCTTCAGTTCGTCGCAGGGTGCGTGCCCACGATCCGTCCGGGTCGCGGATGGCACCTGCCCGGTCACAACCCGCGAAGCCCGACCAGTATCGCCTCGAGCAGATCCTCGGTCGGCAGCTCAGACAGCATCGGCGGTTCGTGCGTCTCGATCAGCCCGGCCGCGAGCAGGTCACCGAGCAGCACCCGGACCGTCCCCAGCGGAAGATCCAACTCGGCGCCCACCTCGGCCACCGACACTGGATGGTGACACAGCTCGACGATCCGCGCCTGTTCGGGGAAGAGCGGTGCGGGAGGCGTGACGCCCCTCCGAGCGACGACCAGCGAGATCAGGTCGAACTGGCCGCGTGCGGGGGCGGTGCGCCCCCCGGTCATCGTGTAGGGCCGGGCCACCGGGCCCGCGTCGTCGTCGTACCACGCCTCGTCAGTGGTGCCGCTGGTGTGCACCAGTGTCCCCGATCGTCACCGAGGAGGCCGGGCCCAGCGTGATCGGCAGGTGCTGCTCGGCCTGCCCCACGAAGAGCGCCACCTCGTACGCCATGTCACCGACCTCGACGTCGTCACCGGCGATCCGCACGGTGAGGATCGTCCCGTTCGGGATGGTGGCGATGAACAGAAACGCTCGCGACATCTGCACCACTACCTGACGCAGTTGACCCGCGTCACAGGTCCGGGTGGCGGCCAGCCCCAACGCGATAAGTCCGGCGACCACGCCGGAGATCTGCTCGGCCAGCTTCGCCCCCACCCGCCGCGAGCCACCGAGCGGCAGCCCGTCCGGTGAGAGCACCACGGCGAACTCCGCGCCGTGCACCCGGTCGACCAGGTCGTTCAGGGCGTCGGTCAGGCCGTCCTCGGTGACCACTGCAGACGTCATTGTTGTCTCCTTGCTGTTTTGGCGACCGGCAACTCGACAGTGTCGAGGCTGGTCCTGCCGTGTTCCGGGCCGGTCGGCCCGGGGTGGCGGACCCGCGTCGGCAGCGCGCCGTTGCCGTTGGGGTCGGTCGGGGTGGCGCCGGTGCGGGCCGGTGGGTACGGGCTGTCGGGTGGTGCGCTTGCCGGTGTGCGGCCGGTGTCGGTGACCGAGATCAGCCGGGAGGGTAGGAGCACGACGGCGGCCGTCCCACCGCGCCGGCTGGGGCGCAGCGAGACCTGGGCGCCGCAGCGGCCGGCCAGGACGGCGGCGGCGTACCAGCCGGCGAGGCCCTCTGGCGGGCCGTCCGGTGGCGGGTTGCCGAGCAGGTGGTTCGCCTCGACCAGCGCGGCGGCGTCCAGGCCGGGCCCGTCGTCGACGACGAGGACGGCACACCCCAGCGGTCGTTGTTCGCCGCTGACCCGGACGGTGGTCTCCGCCCCGGAGAAGGCCAGAGCGTTCTCGATCAGCTCCGCCAGCAGGTGGATGACGTCAGTGACGGCCGACCCCGCGAGCGACCACGGCCAGTGCGGCGCGATCAGGACCCGGTGGTAGTCCGGCACCTCGGCGACGGCGCCGCGCGCCACGTCGAGCAGGGGCACCGGGCGTCGCCAGCGGCGGGCGGGTGTCGCGCCGGCCAGGGTGATCAGTTTCTCCACGTTGCGTCGGACCCGGGTGGTGAGGTGGTCGAGTTGGAACAGCTCGCCGGTCTCCTCGGTGGATCGTTCCCGACGTTGCATCCCGTCCAGCAGGCTGAGCTGGTCGCGCAGCAGGACCTGGTTGCGTCGGGTCAGCCCCAGGAACAGCTCCCGCTCGGCGTCGCCCCCGGCGTCGCCGGTTCCTGAGCCGGGGCCGACGTGTCCGGCACCGGAGCTGGAAGGTCGGCATTGGTACTGGTCAACTCGTCGGTCAGGCGTCGGACGGTGCCCGCCCAGCTCAGCAGGAGCACCAGCACGACGATGAGGCCGAGCCCCACGACGGCCCCGGTACGCGCGATGAGCACTGCGGCATCGGGGGTGGCCCGCTCGACGCTGCTGCGGGCGGTGTTCGTCACCAGTGCCTGCAGCGCGCCGAGGGCGGCGTCCGTCGCCGCCCGCCAGCCCTGGATGGTGAGACCGGCCAGGGCGTTGGCGGTGCCGGCCTGCAGCAGCCGGTCCTCCAGCGCGAGCAGGGCCGCGAACTCGGGGCCGGTCGCGAGGCGCTGATGCTCGGCCTGGCCGTCGGGCGGAAGGCCGGCCGCGGCCTCGGTGCGCGCGTACCGCTGGATGCTGACCAGTGCGGTCAGCCGGCGCCGCTCGTCGACGCCGAACCGTGCGCCGGTCAGGGCCGCGCTGACCAGCGTGTCCTCCCGGGCGAGCGACTCCCGGGCGAGCGACTCCCGGGCGCGGGCCAGCGCGATCACCGCGCGGGTGTCGGCGGCCAACCCGCTCTCGTACGCGCCCCACTCCGGGCCGTACACCCGAAAGGCGACGTCGATGACCTCGTCGTACCCGCCGACTGCCGCGCCCTGGTCGAGTCGGCCGGTGTCCACCTGGGATCGGGTCGTGCCCAGGCCGTCCAGCCGTCGGACCAGCTCGCCGGCCCGCTCGCGCACGGTGCCGGCGCTGAGCAACCGGAGGTCACGGCCCCTGGTGAACTCGCGGATCTCGGCGGCGGCCCGGTCGGTGCCTTCGCGGGCCCCGACCAGCGCGGGCGTCGTCTGCTCCGCCCCGGCCATCGTCTCGACGGTGATCCGGCGTTCCGTCTGAAGGCCCAGAATCAGGCGGTCGATGGGCTGGCCCAGTGTGTCCGCCAGCGCCCGGACGCGCAGTAGGTCGATGGCATCCTGGCTGGACACGTAGGCCGCGTACGACCAGAGCGTGACCAGCACGGCGGCCAGCACGGCCAGCCTGGTCCGGATCAGCCGAACCTCGTCACGGGTCATCGGGTCGCCCGCTGCGGCCACGGTTGACCGGCCGTGTCGCTGGCCCGGTCGGCGACGAGGGTGCGCAGCAGCGCCAGTAGTTCGGTGCGGTTGGCGCAGTTGAGCCGGTTGCGCATCCGCGCCACGTGGTGTTCGACGGTCTTGGCCGAGATGAAGAGCCGATCGCCGATCTCCCGGTAGGTCAATCCGGCCAGCACCAGCTCGGCGACCTCGTACTCGCGGTCGCTGAGACCATGCTGCGTCGGGCCGGCGACCCGTGCCGTGCTCGCACCGGTCGTCGGTGTCTGCTCGCTCTGCCCACCGGAGGGCCGCCCCTGCAACGCTCGGGCGCATTCCAGCAGGGTGGTCATCGCCCGTCGGTCCGCGGTGCGGATGGCGGCCTGGCCGGCGAGGCGGGCGCCGTCCCAGCACAACCCGGTGTCGTGCAGTCCTCGGGCGGCGGCCTCCACCCGGGTCGGGTCGACGACCCCCCGGAGCACCTCCACCCAGCTCTCCGCGGCGGCGGCGACCACTGCCGCGTACCGGCTGTGGCCAGCGGCGGCGAGCAACGCCGCGACGTGTTCGTCGGCGGTCGTCGGCTCGCCGGTCAGGATGGCGGCGTGCAGTCCGCTCCAGTGCAGCGGCACACTCCACAGTGGCGGGTTGTCGAGGCGGTCGAGCAGCGCACGCCCCTGGTGCAGGTACGGCTCCAGCCGGGCCAGGTCACCCAGCCGCGCGCCCGCGATGGCCAGCTCACCCAACGGCAGCAGGGTGAACAGGTCGACGGGGTGCCGCACCACGGCCTCCAGCGCCTGCCCCCAACCCCGCTTGAGCGCCCCGAGGTCGCTGTTGCGCCGGCCGACGCCCATCCGGATCGCGGCGGCGAAGAGCTGGTCGCGTGACTCCAGTGGTCGCCCGTCGAGCGTCACTGTGGCGAGCCGCTCACCGGCGGCGTGGATCTCGCCACGGACCATCAGGATCCAGGCTTGCAACAGCCGGTGGCGGCGGGCCATCAGCGGGCCACCGACACCGGCGCCCAGGGCACGGTGCAGCACCCGCTCGGCGATGTCCAGCTCACCGCAGTGCACGGCCGTCAACGCGGCGAGGGCAGCCGGGCTGTCCGGCAGCAGCGCCGCCCGGCCGTCCGGCTCCAGCAGCGCGGCGGCCTGCACGAGCGCGGACAGCGCGGCGGTCGGCGGGCCGGTCACGCTCTCCCGTACACCGTTGGCCATCAGTCGGGCGGCGCTGGCGTGCAGGGTCGGGGGTTCACCCGCCGGATCACCCGCCGGTGACTCGCTGCGGGCGGCCGGGTCACCGGTGGCCAGCCCGCCGACGATGGCGAACGCCGCCGCCGAGGCGGTGCCCGACCACCGGAACAACTCGACGCTGCGACCGACATGACCACGGTGGGCCAGGGCGGTGGCGGCGACCACTGCCGCCTCGGAGCGCTCCGGGGGAGCGGCAGTGGCCAGGAGTCGGTCCGCCAGCCGAAGCGCGTCGTCGAGGTCACCGGCGAGCGCGGCGGCGAGCGCCTGCCGCGCGTTGGGTGGCTGCCCGGCCGCCGTGGCCGCCGCGAACAGTTCCGCGGCGAACGCCGGCTCGTCGGCCAGCGCCTCGTCCGCCGCGGCGGCCAGTGTCGCGGCCGGGCAGTCGCCGAGCGCGCCGACCGCGAGCAGCGAGCGGACCAGCGGCAGCACCGCGCCACCCCGAGCGAGCTGCAACTCGGTGAGCCGCCGCCAGACCGCTGTCCGCTCGGTGCTGGGGCTGAGCGTCGCGACGGCCCGCCGGACGATCGGTGCGAGCCGGCCGTCCGCGCCGAGCAGCCCGGCCGCCCGGGTCGTGGCGATCAGTTCGTCCACTCCCGCCGGGTCCCGGCCCAGCAGCGCACCGAGCATGCTCACCGGCAGCGCCCCGCCGGCCGCGAGAGCGAGCAGCAGCCGTCGTACCGCGGCGGGCTGGACGTCCAAGTCCGGCCCGAACTCGAGGATGACGGACCGGGGTGGGTCCACGGTGCCGGTCCGGGTCTCCACGCCGACCAGGCCGTGGGCCAGCCGTTCCACGTCCCGGGGTACGCCGGCTGTCTGCGTGTGGACGAAGTCGACCAGGTCGGCGGCGCGGCCCAGCTCGGGTGTGGCGGCGAGATAGGCGGCGGTCTGCTCCCGGGTGAACGGCGTGAGCAGCACTGCCTGCCCGTCGCGCCGCAGGGCGTCGACCAGCTCACTGAACGCCGCTGACCGGGGCCACGGGCGGTGGGCGACCACCAACCGATGTCGCCGGCCGGCGGCCAGACGCAGCAGCGCCTCGGTCCGTGCGTCGTCGAGCAGGTGCGCGTCGTCGACGAGCACCACGGTGTCGGGGTCGACCGGCTCGTCCGGCTCCGGGGCGGTCGTGCGGACGGCGATCCCGGCGCGGTGGTGAATGCGCTCCAGCTCGGCGAGGAGCGCTGTCTTTCCGTGACCGGCCGGGCCGGCGACGCCGACGGCGAGCGGGCCGGTCGGGTCCTGCGCGACAGTGTCCAGCAGCGCCTGCAACCCCTTGTCCACTGTCAACCCTGGTGCGGCGAGGTCATTCATGATCATCGGGCTTATCCTTCGCGTCCACGGCCGCGGGCCAGCGCCAGGCGGGACGGCTTCGGCAGTTCCAGTGGGAGGACCCGGACCGGGGGCCGCGGTGGCGGATCGCCCGGAACGGTGTGATGGGCACGACGTGGTGCCGGGAGGGTGGCTCGCCCGGCACCGCTGACCGGTGCCGGAACGCGGGCCGGCGGCGGTTGGCGAGGGCGTGGTGACACCACCTGACAGGCGGCCATCGCCGCCCCGGTGGCAGCGGTCAACTGTGCGTCCGGCTCCACCTCGACGGGCACCGGGAGGGCCGCGCCGATCAGCTCGGTCACGAGCGGGACCCGGGTGGAGCCGCCGGCCAGCAGCACGCCGTCGAGCTGCGCCGGAGTCAGGTCGGCGCTGCGTACGGCCCGGAGCAGGAGGTCGACTGTGGCCTGCACCGTCGGGCGGATCATGGCCTCGAACTGTGCCCGGGTCACCGGCACCCGCGCCGGGCCGCTCGGCAGGGTCAGCACCACGTCGGCGGTGAGGTCGACTGTCAGCACCCGCTTGACCCGGTCACACTCCGCGCGCAGCCCGCGCAACGCGACCTGGGCCCCGCGACGACCGGTCGCGGCCAACTCCCGGGCCAGCACGGTACGTGCGTGCTCGGCGAGCGCCTCGTCGAAGTCGGCGCCACCGATCGAGTCGAGACCCTGCGGGGTGCCGAACGTCTCGTACGTGCCGCGCGGGGTGCGGCGCACCAGAGCCGCCTCGAAGCTGTTGCCCCCGAGGGCGTAGACCACCGCCGTGCTGCCCGCGAACCCGCGAGCGGCGTGGCTCTCGGCGACGGTCACAGTGCGGGGCAGCAACGTCACGTGCCGTAGGCCCAGGTCCGACAGTGCCCGGTGCAGCACCTCCCGCCGGTAGGGACGCCACCCCGCCGGGTGGCTGAGCACTATCGCCTCGGCCGCCCCGCCCTCCAGGGCGTGGACCCGCTCCACCACCCACGCCGCCAGCTCGGCGGTCAGGGTCTGCGGCGCGCACGGCTCGCCGCCGAGCAGCACCGGCACGTCGTCGCCGATCCGGTGGACGAAGTCCCGGGTGGTGCGGCTGCCGTCGTCGGTCACGGGCTCGCCGACGCGCAGCGAACCGTCCTCGGCCAGGCACAGAACCGACGGCATGAGAGGTGAGCCGGCGCTCAACGGGACGGCCTCGGGACGGGTCCAGGTCGCGCCGCGTCGCCGTGCGACGGCGGCGGCCGTGTTGCTGCTTCCGATGTCTATCCCCAGGACGTACGGCATCGTCTCTGTCTCTCCCCGTGAGTCGGCCGGTCGGTGGCGATGGCCTCGGCTGCCCCGACGACCCACCCCCGGCGAACCCCGCGGGCTCCTACGTTCGTACCAGAGATCAGTCCCTGGTCGGGACCCTAATCTCGCCGGGACGGTTTCCCCCTGTCCCCCTAACGTACGAGGTGGGGGAGCCCCTAGTTCAACCGGCCCGGATGCGGGTTCAGCCCCGATGCCCGGGGGCGACCCCCGGCAATAGCGTCGTCACTGTCGACGTACGACACCCCGCCAATGCCACATCCGAGGAGAACCGGCACATGGACTCGCAGCAGACGCTCCACGACTTCGTGCTCGACCTACTGACGAACCCGGACGCGCGGTCGGCCTTCGACCTCGACCCCGAGGGCGCGTTGCGGGGCGCCGGGCTCACCGACATCACCGCCGCGGACGTGCAGGACGTCGTACCGCTGGTCGTCGACTACGCGCCGGGTGCGGGCCTCGCGCCGTTGGCCTCGCCGGTCGAGCAGCTCGGTCTGAACCCGCTGCTCACCGACACCACCGACGTGGTGGGTCAGTTGCAGAGCGTGGCGCAGCAGATCAGCGTCACGAGCTCGCCCAGTGGCGTGGACGTCAAGGCCGGCGTGCTCGGCGCCATCGCTGTCGACCCGTCGACCGCCGCCGCCGGGGTCACCGTGCTGCCGGGCATCGGTCTGGGCGTCGGTCCGTACGGCCTCGACACCGACCTGGCCGGTGTCTCCGACGTGGCGCACACCCTCGACGCCGACGTGGTGCAGCCGGTGGACGCGATCGCGGACCCGGTGCTCGGTGACGTCACCGGCACCGTCGGCGACCCGAGCGGTCTGCTCGGCGTCACTGACTCGAATCTGATCGGCGGCGACCTGACCGGTGGTGTCCTCTCCGGCACCCACGGTCAGCTCGGTGGGGTCGTCAGCTCGCTGGGTGTCGACGACACCCTCAACGGGCTGGGCCTCGGGCATGGCGACGGTGTCGTCGGCGGGGTCCCGCCGCTCGACGTGCCGTCGACTGTGGGCGGCGTGACGCACCAGGTGGACAGCCTCCTCCCCGGTGTCACCGACACTGTCGGTGACGTGACCGGTGGGGTCACCGACGGTGTGCTCGGCGACTCACACGCCTCGTCCGATCACGGGCTGCTGGGTATCACCGGCGGTCTGCTCTGAACCGGATCTCCGGTCGGAGCGGAGGGCCGGATCGTCTCGGGCGATCCGGCCCTTCCCGGTTCCACATCCGGTCCCTCTTGATAATTAAGCCGAAATCCGCACACTTGGTGCGGTGATGGCCGGGATCTGGTTGGACGTGCTGGATGAGATCGCCCGCACGTGCACTGCACACGGTCGCGGTGACCTACTTCAGACGGTGCGGCAGAAGCGCGCGCAACTGCTGGACCCGACGCTGCGCGTCCTGGTCATCGGCGAGCCGAACCAGGGCAAGAGTCAGCTGATCAACGCGATCATCAACGCTCCGGCGTGCCCGGTCGGCGACGGCCGGACGACGGTCCTGCCGACAGTGGTGCGGCACGCCGAGGCCCCCACCGCGGCGGTGGCGCAGGCGCCGCAGCCAGCCCCGGGGCACCCCGCCGGCACCGCCGACGCGGTGGCCGTCGAGCGGACCCCGGTGGCGCTCAACCAGGTCGCGGCGGGCGTTGCCGGCCTGGTCGGACGTCGGCCGGGCGGCGGTCCGGCGTACGTCGAGATCGGACTTCCCCGTGCCCTTCTCGGTGCCGGGCTGGTGCTGGTGGACACTCCCGGCACCGACGAGGTCGCCAGCATCGGCGCCGCCGCCACGGTCGCCTCGCCGGCCCGCGCGGACACCGTGTTGCTGGTCTCCGACTCCACTCGGGAGTTGTCGGTCGCCGAGCTGAACATGCTGCTGCACATCATGCGCTCGCATCCGAACGTGGTGGTGGTGCAGAGCAAGACCGATCTGGTCGCGGACTGGCGTACGGTCGCCGAGCGCAACCGGCAGCACCTGGCCGAGGCGGGGGTTCCGGCGACGCTGATCCCGGTCTCGGCGGCGCTGCGACTGCGCGCGGCCGCGGCCGACGACCGCGTGCTCAACGCCGAGTCGGGCTTCCCGGCGCTGATCGCCCGGCTGCAACGTGATCTGGCCGGCAAGGCCGACCACCTGGCCCGGGCTGCGGTGCAGACGGTGGCCCGGACGGTGGTGGAGCAGTTGGCCGCGCCGCTGCGCGCCGAGTTGGCGACCCAGGACGTCGAGGAGCAGTCCGGGCCGATCTCCCGGCTGCACGCGGCGCAGCGCGAGGTCGACGAGCTGCGCCGGTGTTCCACCCGGTGGCAGAACACGTTGACCGACGAGATCACCGACCTGCTCGCCGACCTTGAGTACGACCTGCGTGACCGGACCCGACAGATCCTGCGCGCGGTGGACGAGGCGTTCGACACGGCCGACCCGTTGGTCGCCTGGGACACCTTCCAGGACTGGCTGGAGCGGAGCCTGGTGGAGGCGGCGGAGGCGAACCACGAGTGGCTGATCCAGCGCTGTGACTGGATCGCCCGGCGGGTGGCCGCCAACTTCGACAGGTACGGCTACGACGTCCTGCCGCCCTGGTCGATGACGATGCCGGACGACATCGGCGAGCGGATGCCCGAGCTGCAGCGGCCGACGATCGACCGGTTCACCACCGGTCAGAAGCTGTTCACCGGCATGAAGGGCTCGTACGGCGGCATGCTGATGTTCGGTCTGGCGACCACCCTGGCCGGCATGCCGATGATCAATCCGGTCTCGGTCGGCATCGGGGCGCTCTTCGGCGGCAAGAGCATCCGGGACGAGAGCAAGCAGTTGCTCCGCCGTCGGCAGGCGACGGTCAAGACGGCCATCCAGCGGCATGTCGACGACTTCTTCGTCCGAATCATTCGCGACTGCCGCGACGCCGCCCGGCAGGTGCAGCGGATGCTGCGGGATCACTTCACGGGGCTGACCGAGGAGCTGCAGGAGGCCATCGTGCAGTCGTTCCGCAGCGCGAAGCAGGAGGCCGACACCGACGCCTCGGTGCGCGAGCAGCGGCAGCGCGAGATCCGGTCGAAGATGACCCGGTTGGCGGCGGTGTACGAGCAGGCTCAACAGTTGACCGGTGCCCGTTCCGCCCCGCTGCTGCTGGAGCCTCAGGCATGACAGTGGGGGTGCGACTGGACGAGGCGGCGTGGGGGTTGCTGCACCAGGCCATCGAGCTGTACCAGGACAATCCCCGGGCCGTCGCCGAGCTTCGGCAACAGGTGGCCCGGTTGGAGCAGCCGCTGCGGATCGCCATCGTCGGCCCGTGGCGGTCGGGCAAGTCGACGGTGCTCAACGCGTTGATGGGCGAGGAGGTAGCGCCGGTCGAGCGGGCGGACGGGGCCTTCACCTGGTACGAGGACGGGGCCGCGCCGCGTGCCACCGCCTACCCGGTCGGGCAGCCGCCGCAGGAGTTGGCGGTGGTGAAGTCGGCGACCGGGTTGCGGGTGGATCTGGGCTGGGGTGCGGGGGAGGTACGGGACATCGTGGTGCGGTGGCCGACGCGGGCGCTGCGGCAGATCACGCTGATCGACACCCCGGCGGTCACCGCCGGCGCCGAGCAGGGCCGGGCGCCGGTGTTGGAGCGGGTGCTGCGCGACTCGGACGCGGTGTTGTACCTGACCCGCGACGGTCGCGACAGCGACCTGCGGGTGCTGGAGTCCGCACGGGACAGTGCCGTCGGACAGTCCGCTGCGGTCAACGTGGTCATGGTGTTGTCCCGCGCCGACGAGACCGGCGGCGGCCGGATCGACGGTCTGCTCACGGCCCGTCAGCTCGCCCGCCGGCACTACCGCGACCCGAGGGTGAACGCGCTCAGCGTCAACGTCGTGGCGTGCAGCGGCATGATCGGCCTGGCCGGCCGGATGCTCGGTGAATCCGACTTCGCCGCGCTCGCGACCCTGGCTCAGGTGCCTCGGGCGGAGCTGGACACCCACCTCATCTCCGCCGACCGCTTCCTCCGCGGCGAACTGCCGGTGCGGCTGGACACCGAGGTGCGCGCCGCGCTGCTGGGTCGGTTCGGGGTCTTCGGTGTCCGGCTGGCGGCCACGCTGGTGCGCAGCGGGTTCGACAGCCGGGTGAAACTCTCCGCGGAGTTGATTCGGCGCAGCGGTCTCACCGAGCTGCGTGAGTCGGTGACGCGGTGTTTCATCGATCGCCGCGACGCTCTCAAGGCGCGGTCCGCGCTGGCCGCTGTGGAGGCGCTGCTGCGGGCCGAGCCCACCCGGGGCTCCGCCGAGCTGGTCGGCGCCGTGGAGCAGATCCTCGCCGGCGCGCACGAGTTCCGCGAGCTGCGCCTGCTGGTGGCGCTGCGGAACACCCGGTTGGGGTTCGACGCGGAGTTGGCCGCCGAGGCGCAACGGCTGGTCGGCGGCGACGGGGTGGGCCTCGCGGCTCGGCTCGGTGTCGAGCATGAGGCCGACGTGCGGCAGCTCTGGGAGGTCGCCTCCGACGCGCAGTGGCGGTGGCGGGACCGGGCGGAGGATCCTCTGCTCCCGCTGGCGCAGCGGCGCGGCGCTCAGGTGGTCGTCCGCAGTTGCGAGGGGATGATCGCCGAGCTGGTCGCGGGCGGTCGCTGAGCGTCCGATCGCCCGTTTCGTGGCCGTCTTTCGAGGTGGGGGCACCCGGCATTGGCCAAAACCGGAAGTGTTGGTTAGCCTAACCTAACTTTCGGGCCGGATGGCTCGCTTCTCTTCGAAAGATCGGGAACCTCACCATGCACTCATGGCGTCCGGTCCTGGCCGTCGCGGCGCTGAGCGCCGTGCTCGGCGGGCTCACCGGTTGTGGCAACGACACGGGCGCCGGTGACACCGCCGCCGCTGCCACCGCCTCCGGCCCCTGGTCTTTCAACGACGGCTCGGGCAAGGTCGTCAAGGCGGACAAGACACCGACGCGGATCATCGCGCACGCCGGCGAGGCCGCGGCGCTCATGTCCTTCGGCATCAAGCCGGTCGGCGTCTACGCCGACGAGTCGGTCAAGACCGACCCCAATCTGAAGAACCTCGACCTCACCGGGATCCAGATCCTCGGCGAGGAGTGGGGCAAGATCGACGTGGAGAAGGCAGCCGCCCTGCGGCCCGACCTGATCGTCGGCGACTGGTGGCCGGCCGAGAAGGCGCACAGCGGCATGGAGGAGGGCGTCGACGAGAAGAGCAAGAAGCTCGCCGAACTGGCCCCCGTCGTCGGTGTCACGCAGGGCAAGTCCATCGTCGCGCTGGCCGAGGGGTACGAGGACCTCGCCGAGAGCCTCGGCGCCGACGTGGCCAGCCCACAGATCGCGGCGAACAAGAAGCGCTTCGAGGACGCGGTGACCGCGTTCAAGGCGGCCACCTCGGCCAAGCCGGACCTGACGGTCGCGGCGATGTCGCCCTCGACGGAGAAGGTCTACGTCGCGAACCCCGAGTACGCGCCCGAGCTGCTGGACCTGCAGACCTGGGGCCTCAAGGTGATCAACCCGGCCAGCCCGGACCCGGCCTTCCCGTACTGGGAGAACCTCAGCTGGGAGAACGCCGACAAGTACCAGCCGGACCTGATCCTGTGGGACGGCCGATCCTTCACGCCCACCGCCAACGCCGAGTGGAGCACGAAGCAGCCGACCTGGTCCAAGATCAAGGCTGCCAAGGTCGGTGCCACCGTCTCCTGGCCGGCGTTCTGGTTGCACACCTACGGGGACTTCGCCACCGAGCTGGACAAGCTGACCCAGGCGGTCAAGGCCGCTGATCCGAATGTCGGCAACTAACCAGATCGGGACGCGCACCTCGACGGGAGGCGTGCGGCGAGCCTCTGCCCTCGGGCCGGGGCTCGCCGTCCTCTGTGCGGTCCTCGCCCTCGTCGGCTTCCTGAGCGTGACAATGGGCTCGCGGTCGATCGGGCTCACCGAGGTGCTGCACGCCCTGTTCAGCCTCGACAGCGACGGGCCGATCAGCAGCACCGTCACGCTGGAGATGCGCGTACCCCGCACTCTGCTCGGCATCCTTGTCGGCGCCGCGCTCGGGGTGGCCGGGGCGATCCTGCAGGGCGTCACCCGCAACCCGCTGGCGGACGCGGGGATCCTGGGCATCAACTCCGGGGCCGCCGCGTTCGTGGTCCTGGCCATCACCGTGCTCGGGGTGCGCGGCGTCGGTGTCTACGTCTGGTTCGCGTTCGCCGGCGCGATCGCGGCGTTGGCCCTGGTGTACGCGGTCGCCTCGCTCGGCCGGGAGGGTGCCACCCCGGTGAAGCTGGCTCTGGCGGGCGCGGCGGTCACCGCCGGCCTGGCGTCGGTGACCAGCGGGGTCGTGATGACGAACGTGGACGCCCTCAACGAGCTGCGGTTCTGGCAGGTGGGGTCGCTCGCCGGTCGGTACACCCCGATCCTGGCCGGGGTCGCGCCGTTCCTGCTGATCGGCCTGGCCGCGTCGTTGGGCTTCGGGCGGGCCATCAACGGCCTCGCGCTCGGCGAGGACGTCGCGCGTGGCCTCGGCCAGAACGTGACCCGTACCCGCGTGGCCGCCTTCGCCGTGGTCGCGATGCTCGCCGGGGCCGCCACCGCGGCCTGCGGACCGATCGTCTTCGTCGGGCTCGTCGTACCGCACCTGGCGCGGTTCATCTGCGGCCCCGACTACCGCTGGATCCTGCCGTACTCGATGCTGCTGGCGCCCATCGTCCTGCTCCTCGCCGATGTGCTCGGCCGGATGGCCGCCGCCCCCGACGAGGTTCAGGTCGGCGTGATCCTCGGGCTGATCGGCGCGCCCGCGTTCATCGCGATCGTGCGCTACGGCCGACTGTCGGAGGTCTGAGCATGGTGACGACAACGACAACGACAACGACAACGACCGGCCGCCGCTCCGCCCCGTCCGGCACGGCAGGGGCGCTGCGCGCCAACCGGAGGCGTCGCGCCGGCCGGTCCATCGTGGTGACCTGCGCCCTGACCGTGACGGTCACCGCCCTCTTCGTGCTCACCATGATGGTGGGCAGCTTCCGCATCGGCGCCGCCGAGGTGATCGCCTCGGTCCTGCACCTGTCCGACAATCCCAGCGTCGACTTCGTCGTCCGTGGCCTGCGGCTGCCGACCGCGGCCGCCGCCCTGACTGTCGGGCTCGCCCTCGGCGCGTCCGGCACGATCTTCCAACAGTTGCTGCGCAACCCCCTCGCGTCCCCGGACTTCGTGGGGATCACCTCGGGGGCAGGGCTGGCGGCCGTCACCGGGATCGTGCTCCTCCAGGCCGGCGGGCTCGTCGTCAGCGGTCTCGCTCTCGGTGGCGCGGTCGCCGCCGCACTGGCGATGTACCTGCTGGCCTGGCGCGACGGCGTCAGCGGCTACCGCTTCATCCTCATCGGCATCGGGGTGGCGCTCTTCTTCGAGGGCCTGGTCGGCTACGTGCTCAGCCGGGCGCAGCTCTTCGAGGCCCGCCAGGCCATGCACTGGCTGATCGGGTCGGTCGGGCAGGCCAGCACCACGGAGCTGTGGGTGCTCACCGGTGCCCTGATCGTCCTGCTGCCGGTCGCCACGTTGCTGCAACGGCCACTGAGTGCCCTCGCACTCGGTGACGACGCCGCCCGGATGCTGGGTGTCCGGGCCGAGCTCAGCCGGGCCGGGCTGCTCGGCACCGCCGTCGTGCTGGTGGCCCTGGCGGTGTCGGTGGCGGGCCCGATCGCCTTCGTCGCCCTGGTGGCCGGGCCGATCGCCAACCGGCTCCTCGGCCCGGCGGCCCAGGGTGTCCTGCCCGCCGCCCTGGTCGGTGCAGCGCTGCTGCTCACCGCCGACCTCGTCGCCGTGCACGTGCTGCCGACACCGTTGCCCACCGGCGTGGTGACGGGTGCGGTCGGCGCGCCCTACCTGCTGTGGCTGCTGGCCACCACCAACCGACAAGGAGCGGGTGGATGACCCGACTACGCGCCGAGGGTCTCACCCTCGGCTACGACGACCGGACCATCGTCGACCGCCTCGACGTCGCAGTGCTCGACGGCAAGGTCACCGCGATCGTCGGTGCCAACGCCTGCGGCAAGTCCACCCTGCTCCGTGGCCTGGCCCGACTGCTGGCACCGCGCGACGGCGCCGTCTTCCTCGACGACAAACCCCTCGC
Source organism: Micromonospora hortensis (assembly GCF_022230935.1). NCBI lineage: Bacteria > Bacillati > Actinomycetota > Actinomycetes > Micromonosporales > Micromonosporaceae > Micromonospora > Micromonospora hortensis. The sequence continues at coordinate 76,829 of NZ_JAKKFE010000012.1, read as the reverse complement.
CGACCTGCGCAACGTCGACGTGGCAAAGGTGCTCGGGCTGCTCCCGCAGACTCCCGTCGCGCCCGACGGCATCACCGTCGCCGACCTGGTGGCCCGTGGCCGCTACCCCCATCAGGGGTGGTTTCGACGGTGGAGCAACGACGACCACGACGCCGTCGCCCGGGCTCTCGACGCCACCGGCACCGCGGACCTGATCGACCGTCCGATCCGGGAGTTGTCAGGTGGCCAACGCCAGCGGGTCTGGGTCGCCATGGCCCTGGCACAGGACACCGACCTGCTGCTGCTCGACGAACCCACCACCTACCTGGACATCAACCACCAGGTCGAGCTGCTGCGGCTGCTGCGCAAACTGAACGCGGAGTCCGGCAAGACCATCGTCATCGTCATGCACGATCTCAACCTCGCCTGCCGTTACTGCGACCACCTCATCGCGATGTCCGGCGGTGGGATCGTCGCGGAGGGAGCGCCGGTCGACGTGGTCACCGGCGACCTCGTCGAGCAGGTCTTCGGTCTCAGCTGCCTCGTCGTACCCGACCCGATCGCTGGCACGCCGATGGTCGTCCCCGCGTAGCCGGCCTCGAACGCGGATGAGGGACGGCCGTCGCGGCCGTCCCTCGATCGCGTCGCGCCGGGATCAGCGCGGCTCGTACGTCTGACAGTCCGCGATGTCCTGACCCGGACCCACCCGGATGGACGGTGCGTGGCACTCCAGCTCGGCATTGTGCTGGCAGTCGTCCCGCTTGCAGGCGCCGACCTGCGCTATGACGCGGTCCAGCCCGCCCTTCGCCGAGGTGTCGATGAACGTGGCGCAGCTGGCGTTCTGCTGCCCGATGGTGATGGCGAACGCGTGGCAGCCGTCGTGGTTGTAGCCGCAGTCGGTGACAGTGCACTCGTGTACCCGCGGCATCTCCAGCATGTCGGTCATGGCGATCTCGCTTCCGTCGGTGGTGCCGGGTCACCGTGATACCCGGCCTCGACGGGACAACTCCCTATCAGCCGCCTCTTTTCGGGATGTTTTGCATAGGCCAGCCTTGCCTAACCGCCGACGAGGGCGGCGATCGTCAGCGCGCGTGCCGGGCGCGGCAGCCGCGCGGGTGCCGAAGCAGTTCCTCGATCCGCGCCCCGAGTTCGACCGGATGCCGCAGTGGTGCCCGGAAGTTCAGCCGGACGTTCCGATCACCAGTGCCCAGCTCCAACCGGAGTACGACACCGTGGCGGTCCAGGCGTACCGGCCGGACCTGCCGGACGCCCTGAAGGTGGCGGGCGGGGATCAGGCGGCTCAGCCCTTCGACGGTGTGCGGGTGGTGGTGGTCGAGGTGGCACAACAGATCCGCCTCGACGGCGGCCAGCGGGTCGGGTTGGGCGGTCGCGAACTCGTCCGGGTCGACGCACGCGGTGCGACCGTCGACGGTCAGCTCGGCGGTGGCGAGGTCGAGGACCGTCACCAGCTCCTGATCGCTCCCGGTCGTGTCGGCCTCGGTCGCCAACCAACCGGTGAGCGTGGCGCGCCCGCGCACCCGGTCGCGGACCGGGGTGGGCGCCAGGTCGGTCACCTCGACCATCGCGACGGTCTCCCGCTGGTGCGTGAGGTGTTCGGCCAGGTGGCAGCCGACTGGTAGGTCGATCCGCAGCCGCCCGTCGCTCATCACGAGGTGTCGTCCGACGACGTACGCCTCGACGCCCGGGATGTGCAGGGTGAGGGAGTCGGCGGCGACGAGCATCGATCGGATTCGGACACCCGCGTCGTCAGTGGAGTCCGCCGTGGTGGTCGAGGGCTTGCTCAAGGCGATCATCTCCTAATAAGGTTAGGCTTACCTTACTTGAGAGGCGAAGCATGAATCAGTCCCGTCCCAAGGTCAAGCGTTCCCGTGCCCTGGGCCTCGCGCTGACCCCGAAGTGCGTGCGCTACTTCGAACGCCGCCCGTTCCCGCCGGGGCAGCACGGCCGGGCCCGACGCACCACCAGCGACTACAAGGTCCGGCTGTTGGAGAAGCAACGGCTCAAGGCGCAGTACGACCTGCACGAGGGCCAACTCCGGCGCGCCTTCGACCGGGCCGTGCGCCGGCCCGGCAAGACCGGTGAGGAGCTGATCGTCGAGCTGGAGAGTCGGCTGGACGCGCTGGTGCTGCGAGCCGGTCTCGCCCGCACCATCTACCAGGCCCGCCAGGTCGTCACCCATCAGCACGTCACTGTTAACGGCCGTCGCCTGGACCGGCCGTCCGCGCGGCTGCAACCTGGTGATGTCATCGAGGTGGCGCAACGCAGTCGGGGCAAGGCTCCGTTCGTCGTCGCGGCGGCCGGGGCGCACGCCCCGGAACGTCTCGCCCCCTACCTCGAGGTGAGCCTGTCCGGCCTGACCGCTCGGCTGACCCGGCTTCCGCTCCGCTCGGAGGTCCCGGTGGTCTGCGACGAGCAGCTCGTCGTCGAGTACTACTCACGCTGACCGGGGGTTGGGAAGGGTCCCGAGTGCGGGCACCTGCACCGGGGCCCTCCGCGGATGGATCGCGGCCCGAAAACCGTTATTCGATCTCACTTCGCACGGTCGCCCCTGACCTGCGGAGATAACGCTCTCACGGATGGTGGGGAAGTGCTTGACGCGCCCGTGATCCGGACGCAACGATGCATTCACATATCTCGTCCCACCACCGCCAGGCGTGATCGGCGCACGCCGTCCCTCGCACCGCGAAAGGACCCCACTGTGCGCAGATCCCTGAGATCGTGGCTCGGCCTCGCGCTGAGCGCGATCCTCGTGGCGGGCGGCATCGTCGCCTCGCCACCCACGGCCAGCGCCGCACCGTTCACCGTGCTGGTCTTCAGCAAGACCGCCGGGTTCCGGCACGGATCCATCACCCCGGGCATCGCCGCGATCCAGCAGCTCGGTGCGGCCAACGGCTTCACCGTCGAGGCCACCGAGGACGCCGCCCAGTTCACCGACGCCAACCTGGACCGGTTCGCCGCGGTGATCTGGCTCTCCACCACCGGCGACGTGCTCAACGCCGCCCAACAGGCCGCGTTCGAGCGCTACATCACCGGCGGCGGTGGGTACGTGGGCGTGCACTCCGCCTCCGACACCGAGTACGACTGGCAGTGGTACGGGGGACTGGTCGGGGCGTACTTCGCCTCGCACCCGGCCGAGCAGAACGTCACAGTGAAGGTCGCCGACCAGGTGCACCCGTCCACCGCGACGCTGCCGCAGCGGTGGACCCGGTTCGACGAGTTGTACAACTACCGCACCAACCCCCGCGGCAACGCGCACGTACTGGCCACCCTGGACGAGAGCACCTACACCGGGGGGAGCATGGGCGCCGACCACCCGATCTCCTGGTGCCAGAACTACTCCGGCGGCCGAGCCTGGTACACCGGCCTGGGGCACACCGACGCGTCGTACACCGAGGCGAACTTCCGTCAGCACCTGCTCGGCGGCATCCGGACGGCCGCCGGCGCTGTCGACGCCGACTGCGGCCCCACCGTCACCAGCAGCTTCCAGCAGGTGGAGCTGGCCAAGGGCGCGGCCGAGACCGGTGAGCCGATGAGCCTCACCGTCCTGCCGGACCGGGGCGTGCTGCACACCTCCCGCAACGGCGTGATCCGGCACACCGACGCCGCCGGCAACACCAAGATCGCCGCCACCCTGCCGGTCTACACCGGCGACGAGGAGGGTCTGCAGGGCATCAAGGCCGACCCGAACTTCGCCACCAACCGCTGGGTGTACGCGTACTTCGCGCCGCCACTGAGCACTCCCGGCGGTGGTGCGCCCGCCGAGGGCACGCCGGCCCAATTCGCCGTCTGGGAGGGCGTCAACCGGCTGGCCCGGTTCACCGTCAACGCGGACAACACCATCAACCTGGCCAGCGAGACGTTGATCCTCAACGTGCCGACCAGCCGGGGCATGTGCTGCCACGTCGGCGGTGACATGGACTTCGACGCGGCCGGCAACCTCTACCTGTCCACAGGTGACGACACCAACCCGTTCGACTCGGCCGGCTTCACCCCGATCGACGAGCGGGCCGGACGCAACCCGGCCTTCGACGCGCAGCGCACCTCGGCGAACAGCAACGACCTGCGCGGCAAGGTCCTCCGGATCAAGCCGAGCGCGGCCGGCGGCTACACCATCCCGGCCGGCAACATGTTCGCCCCGGGCACCGCGCGGACCCGCCCGGAGGTCTACGCGATGGGCTTCCGCAACCCGTTCCGGATGAGCGTGGACAAGGCCACCGGCATCGTCTACCTCGGTGACTACGGTCCCGACGCGGGCACCGCAGACCCGAACCGGGGGCCGGCGGGCAACGTCGAGTTCGCCCGGATCGACCGGCCCGGCTTCTACGGCTGGCCGTACTGCACCGCCCGCAACGACGCCTACAACGACTACACCTTCCCGTCCGGGCCCTCCGGGGCGAAGTTCAACTGCGCCGGCGGGCCGGTGAACAACTCACCGAACAACACCGGCATCACCCAGCTGCCACCGGCCATCTCGGCCTGGTTGCCGTACGGCGGCTCCGGCTCGCCGCCGGAGTTCACCGGCGGTGGCCTGTCGCCGATGGGCGGGCCGGTCTACCGGTACGACCCGAACAACACCTCGCCAGTGGCGTTCCCCGAGTACTACGACGGGACCTACTTCGCCGGTGAGTTCGGTCGCCGCTGGATCAAGAACATCAAGCTCGACGCGTCCGGCCAACCGCTGAAGATCAACCCGTTCCCGTGGACCGGCACCCAGGTCATGGACATGGAGTTCGGCCCCGACGGCGCGCTCTACGTGCTCGACTACGGCACCGGCTGGTTCAACGGCGACGCCAACTCGGCGCTCTACCGCATCGAGTACGCCCGCGAGGGCAGAGCACCCATCGCGAAGGTGTCCGCCACCCCGACCAGCGGCAGCGCGCCGCTCACAGTGGCCTTCTCCTCGGCCGGCACCCTCGACCCGGACGGCGACCCGTTCACCTACGCCTGGGACTTCGACAACAACGGCACCACCGACTCGACAGCGGCGAACCCGAGCTTCACGTACACCACGAACGGAACCCGCAGCCCGACGCTGACGGTCCGGGACACCACCGGCAAGACGGCCACCGCGAGTGTGGTCGTCACCGTCGGCAACAGCGCCCCGGTGGTCACCGTGAACACCCCGTTGAACGGGCAGACCTTCACCTTCGGCGACGCCGTGCCGTTCTCCGTCACCGTCACCGACGCCCAGGACGGTGCTATCAACTGCGCCCGGGTAAAGGTGAACTACGTCCTCGGCCACGACTCACACGGCCACCAGCTCGGCAGCGTGCAGGGCTGCTCCGGCGTCATCCAGACCTCGGCGGACGGCGAGCACGACACGGCGGCGAACATCTTCGGCATCATCGACGCCGAGTACACCGACCTGGGTGGGGGCGGCCAGCCGGCGCTGACCACGCACACCCAGGCCGTGCTGCAACCTCGGGTCCGCCAGGCCGAGCACTTCGGTGACTCGTCCGGCGTCCAGATCGTCGCCGGGGCAGCCGGGCACGGCGGCGCGGCGGTCGGCTACATCGACAACAACGACTGGATCTCGTTCCGCCCCTACAACCTGACCGGCGTCCAGTCGTTCAGTGCCCGGGTCGGCGCCCCGGCCGGTGGCGGCGGCACGTTGGAGCTGCGGGTCGACTCGCCGACCGGGCCGTTGGTCGGTTCGGCCACCGTCGTGTCCACCGGCGGGTACGCCAACTTCGCCACTGTCACCGGTGGGGTCACCGCCCCGACCGGCACCCGGACCCTGTTCCTGGTCTTCAAGGGCAGCGGCCCGTACTTCGACATCGACGAGTTCACCCTGTCCACCACGCCCGGCGGTCCCGGACCTGACCCGGACCCGGACCCGGATCCCGAGCCGGGTGCCAACCTGGCCCGGGGCAAGCCGGCGCGCGCGTCCAGCTTCGAGGGCGCGTTCACGGCGGCCAACGCTTTCGACGGCGTGGCGGGTACCCGATGGGGCAGCGCCTTCGGTGACCCACAGTGGATCGACGTGGATCTCGGTGCCACGTCCGCCATCAACCGCGTCAAGCTGACCTGGGAGGCGGCGTACGGCAGCGGATACCAGATCCAGACCTCACCGGACGGCGTCACCTTCACCACCATCCGTACGGTGACCGGTGGTGACGGCGGGGTGGACGACCTGACCGGGCTCAGCGGGTCCGGCCGGTACGTCCGGCTGCTCGGCACGGCCCGGGGGACCGCCTGGGGCTACTCGCTGTTCGAGTTCGAGGTGTACGGCGGCACCGGAACCCCGACAGGCGGCAACCTGCTGCTGAACAAGCCCACGTCGACGTCCAGCAACGAGGGGGCCGACGTGTCCGGCGCCCAGGCGGTCGACGGCAGCCTCACCACCCGCTGGTCGAGCACGTTCTCCGACCCGCAGTGGATCCGGGTGGACCTCGGCAGCGCCACCGCGATCGGCCGGGTCAAGCTGAGCTGGGAGGCGGCGTACAGCAGCGCGTACCAGATCCAGACCTCGAATGATGGCACCACCTGGACCACGGTGAAGACGGTGACCGGGGCCGACGGCGGCGTGGACGAGCACACCGCCCTCGGCGCCAACGGCCGCTACCTGCGGATCAACGGCACGGCCCGGGGCACCGGATACGGCCACTCGCTCTGGGAGTTGGAGGCGTACGCGAGCTGAACCACCACCCGAGTCCGCCCCCATTGTCGATTCGGCGGTGGGGGCGGACTCGTCGTGCAGATCACCAGTCGGTCAGACCTACCCGAGCCGTTCGATTGGCTGGCCGGGGGAGCGGTGTGGTTGGTGGAAGACGTGGAAGCGTGGATCATCGAGCACCGGCCCCTCCAGGCGCAAGGCGCTGACCCGGACGCACCCGGTGTCACGGTGCTGCGGCGCCGTTGCGCGAGGGCTGCGCCATCCGAGGTCGGTGCCAGACCGGTCAGGTTAAGCCTGCTCACAGGACTCGCACGTGCCTGCTCGAAGCCGTTTGCGGGCTCAGACGGTAGGGACTGTTCCGCCATCGATCACGTACTCGGCGCCCACGATGGCCGAGGCGCGGTCCGAGACCAGGAACCCGACCAGGTCGGCGATCTCCTCGGTGTTGGCAAACCGTCCCAGGGGTACGCCTCCGAGGGAGTCGTAAATGCTCTGCTTGGCTTGTTCGCGGCTGATCCCGTTGCCCTCGGCGATTCGGTCCACGAACCTCTCGTAGGCCTCCGTCTCGATGCCGCCGGGGCTGATCGCGTTGACGCGGACGCCGCGCGGGGCGAGCTCGTTGGCGAGCCCCTTGCTGTAGGTACGCAACGCGGCTTTCGCTGCCGCGTAGGCCAGGGACGCGTCGTACTGAGGAAGTTCACGCTGGATCGAGGTGAAGTGCAGCACGACCGCCGAGCCGGACTCGATCATCGCCGGTAGGAGGGCTCGGTCGAGCCGCACCGCTCCGAGGAGGTTCAAGTTCAGCTCGATCATCCACTGCTCGTCGGTGATGACCGCGAACCCACCGGACGGCGTCGAGGCACCTCCGACGACGTGTACCAGGATGTCCAGTGCGCCGCCGGTCTCGGCGATCCGGTCGGCCACCGCCTTCGCGCCCTCGACCGTCGAGGTGTCGGCCTCGATGAACCGGTCGGGGTGCTCGTACCCCTCGGGCATCGTCCGGGCCGTCACGTAGACGTCGGCACCCATCTCCCGCAGTCTCTCGACGACGGCCTTGCCTGAGCCCTTCGATCCGCCCGTGACCAACGCACGGCGTCCATCGAGACGATCGCGATCTGAAGTAGGCATTCGCTCTCCCCTGAAGATTGACGTGGTGGGGGTCTTGTCAGGATCCGTGGTTGGCGATGACGAGTTCAGTGACGAGGTCCTCACGAATCGTGAACCGGTAGTCGAGTTCGGCGACGCCGCCTGGGAAGGTTCCCTCGAGCCGCAGGGTCACCACCCAGTGACTGCTGTCGATGCGGGCAGCGCCGATCTGCTTGGTCGTGTACTCGAACTCGGAGCCGGCGTCCCGCAGGAACGCGTAAATCTGCTCTCGGCCGCGGAAGGACTCGCCCTGATCGACGGCGACCGCGTCCTCGGCGAAGAACGACGAAGCCGTGTCGGCGTCGCGAACGACGTGAGCGGCGAGGAAACCGCGGACGGTGGTTGGCAGTGGATCGGACCGGAGGTCGTTGTGGTGTGTCATGAGCCCACCGTGTGGCCTCGCGGTGCAGGAAGGTCAAGCGCTGAACTCTCCCCCTGGGGGAGCCTTCATACTGCGAGGGTGCTGACGATCGGGGAGTTCTCGCGCCTGACCCACCTGAGCGTGCGGACCCTGCGTCGGTACCACGAGAGCGACCTGCTGGAACCCGCAGTAGTGGACGAGACCTCCGGCTACCGCTACTACACCATCGAGCAGATCCCGACCGCCCAGGTGATCAACCGGCTCCGCGAACTCGACGTCCCCCTGGGCGACGTGCAGCGGATCCTGCGGTCCCCGGACCCCGGTGTCCGCGCGACCCTGATCGCCGACCACCTCCAACGCCTGGAGGCCGAACTCGACCGCACCCGAGCCGCTGTCGCGTCGCTGCGCCGCCTGCTCCGGCCCGACCCCGCGCCGATCAAGGTTGAGCTTCGTGCCGAGCCCGCCCGCACGGTCGCGGCGGTGGCGGCCGTGGTCGACGAGGGCGAGGTCGAGGCCTGGTTCGCGGGCGCAATGGCCGAGTTGGAGGTGGCAGTTGGCGACGCGGTGACCGGTCCACCGGGTGGCACCTACGACAACTCCCTGTTCGAGCAGGGCCGCGGTCACGTGTTGGTCTACCTGCCGACGGCCGCTCCACCTCATACCGGGCGGGTGCACGCCGCGACCCTACCCGCCGCGGAACTGGCAGTGGCCACCCATGTTGGCGAGCACGATGGCATCGAGGTCACCTACGGCGAGCTCGGTACCTGGGTCGTGAAGAACGCCATGTCGGTGGCGGGGCCCGTGCGGGAGGTCTACCTCGTCGGACCTCGGGACGCAAGCGATCCAGCCGCGTGGCGCACCGAGATCGGGTGGCCGGTGTTCCGAGTGACCGGAGTGGGTGGGCGGACCGACGGTCGAGAACGTCACGGTGGTTAGGCGAACACCACTCATGTGTACGTCCCGGCTAGTCGTCGGCGACGGCCACCGGCTCCGAGCCGATGCAGCGCACCTTCAACTCGTACTCCCGGGTCGGCCCCTGGAACGTGACCTCGACGTCGTCGTCCGGGCCCCGGTCCACGTCGCGGACCCGGTAACCCTGCGCGGGCGCCCAGGAGACGAGGCGTACGCCGCCGACGCCGCACTCGGCGACTGCCGTGCCGCCGTCGGTGGCGAACCCCCGGCGGGCCCCGGAGCTGGCGCTCGGTGCGGGGCCCGTCGTGCCCGGTGTAGCCGAGGCGGTGCCTGTGGTGCCCGGCGCGGCCGGGGCGGTGCTCGTGGTGGGCGCCGGCTCCGGTGCGGCGAGCGCCCGCTCGATTTCGGCCTCGCTGCGGACCCCGCCCGGGGTGCCGGTGAGGCTCTCGCCCACCAACCGGATCGCGCCCAGGCCGATGAGGGTGGCGATGGCGGCGGTGGCCACCCAACCGGTGGCGACGAGGATCGAACGACGGCCCATCCCCTGACTATCCCCGATCCGTCCTTGTCGTTTGCACATCCGTTCGCTAAGGCGTGGTTAACGTGCGCGGCGCTGCCAGTCGCAGCGGTTAGCCTGCCAGCTGTGGCCCGCCTGTTGCTCATCGAGGACGACCTGACGATCCGTACCCCGCTGATCCGGGCCCTGCGCGAACGCGGCCACGCGGTGGCGGCGGCCTCGACCGCGATGGCCGGGCTCCGTGACGCGCTGGAGGACCGGCCCGACCTCGTCGTGCTCGACCTGGGCCTGCCCGACCTGGACGGCCGCGAGCTGCTGCGGATGCTGCGCGCGGTCAGCTCGGTGCCGGTCATCGTGGCCACGGCGCGTGACGACGAAACCGAGATCGTCCGGGTGCTCGACGCGGGCGCCGACGACTACGTGGTCAAACCGTTCACCGCGGCGCAGCTCGACGCCCGCGTCCGGGCGGTGCTGCGGCGGGGTCCCTCCGGCGCCGACGGGCAGGTCCCGGCGCTCGTCGTCGGCGGGCTGCGCGTCGACCCCCGGGCGCGGCAGGTGACCCTGGACGGGGTCGCGGTCGAGTTGACGCCCCGTGAGTTCGATCTGCTGCACCACCTCGCCGGCCGACCGGGCCAGGTGGTCACCAAACGTGAGCTGCTCACGGAGGTGTGGCAGATCCCGTACGGCGGTGCCGACAAGACCGTCGACGTGCACCTGTCCTGGTTGCGTCGCAAGTTGGGGGAGAACGCCCAACAGCCTCGCTACCTGCACACCGTGCGTGGTGTCGGGGTGCGTCTCGAAGCCCCGGCGGCGCAGCCGTGAGGGCACGTCTCGCGCTGCTGGTCGCCGCGGTCAGCGTCCTCACCCTCATCGCGTTCCTGGTGCCGTTGGCGCTGCTGGTCCGCACCGTCGCCGAGGACCGGGCCACCGTTCGGGCCACCGCCGACGCGCAGAGCCTGGTGCCGGTGGTCGGCACCGCCGACGCGGCGACCATCCGGCTCACCGTCGAGCAACTCGCCGCCGACTCCGGTCGACCGGTGAGCGTCTTCCTGCCCGACGGCACGGTGCTCGGCGCCCAGACACCACGTACGCCCGCTGTGGCCCTCGCCGCCCGCGGACAGAGCCTCACCGGCGAGTCGGCGGCCGGCCGGGAGGTGGTCATCGCCGTGCAGGGTCGGGCGGACGGCACCGGGGTGATCCGGATAGCGGTGCCGCAGCACGAGTTGACCGCCGGAGTCACCCGGGCCTGGCTGGTGCTGGCGCTGCTCGGCGTGATCCTCGTGCTGATCGGGCTCCTGGTTGCCGACCGGCTGGCGCGCACCCTGGTCCGGCCGATCAGCGACCTCTCGGCAGTCTCACACCGGTTGGCCAACGCCGAGCTGGACGCCCGGGTCACGCCGGCCGGCCCGCGCGAGCTGCGCGAGGTGGCCGGCGCGCTCAACCATCTCGCCACCCGCATCCAGGTGCTCCTGGTGCAGGAGCGCGAACAGGTCGCCGATCTGTCCCACCAGCTGCGTACGCCGCTGACCGCATTGCGGCTGGAGGCGGAGTCGCTGCGTGACCCGGACGACGCCGCCCGGATCACCGCCGCCGCCGACGGGCTCGAACGGGCGGTCACGGGGCTGATCCGGCAGGCCCGGTGGCGGCACGCGCCGGCGCAACCGGCCTCCTCGGACGCGGCGGCGATCGTCGCCGACCGGGTCGCGTTCTGGTCGGTGCTGGCCGAGGACACCGGCCGGGCCGTCACCCTCGACCTGACGCCCGGCCCTCTGCCCGTCGGTGTGGCCGCCGACAACCTGACGGCGGCCGTGGACGCCCTGCTCGGCAACGTCTTCGCGCACACCCCCGACGGGACGCCGTTCGCCGTCCGGCTGGCCCGTGCGGCGGGCGAGGCGGGCGAGGTGGTCCTCACTGTCGCCGACGAGGGCCCGGGCATGCCCGCCGGGGCGATCCGGCGGGGTGCCAGCGCGGCCGGGTCCACCGGCCTCGGCCTGGACATCGCCCGGCGCGCCGCGCAGGCCGCCGGGGGCCGGCTGGAGTTGCGGGCCGGCCCGCGAGGCGGCGCGCAGGTGCTGCTCCGGCTCGGGCCTCCGACGTCGCCGCGGGACGCATAGCCGCTGCGGTGCCGGGTAGCTGCCAGTCATGGCGCGGTATACGAAACCCGAGCTCAGAGAGCAGATCAAGGAAGAAATCAAGGCTTCCGACAAGGGCGGCCGGCCGGGGCAGTGGTCGGCGCGCAAGTCACAGCTGGTCACTCAGGAGTACAAGAAGCGCGGCGGCGGATTCCTGGGCGAAAAGGACGAGCGGCAGAAGTCTCTCCAGCGCTGGGGCAACGAGAAGTGGCAGACGAAGGAGGGCGACACCCGTGCGCGCAAGGGCGCCACGACGAGTCGCTACCTGCCCCAGAAGGCCTGGGAGGAGATGTCGGAGAACCAGAAACGCGCGACCGACACGAAGAAGCGCGAAGCGTCCCGATCCGGCAAGCAGTACGTCGCCAACACCGGGCCGGCCAAACGGGCGCGTCGGGACGCCACCACGGCCGGACGGATGACGGAGATGTCGGTCGCGGAGGCGGCCAAGCTGGTCCGTGGCCTCGACACGCGACAGCTCAAGACCGCGCTGCGCAACGAGCGCGCCAGCAAGGACCGCAAGACGCTCGTCCAGCGGCTGGAAGCGGAACTCAACCGGCGCGGCTGACCCGGCCCCCGACCGCCTTAACCCGCCCTTAGCGTCCGGACAGCGCGGTGCTATCCCGATCTGGCCGATCCTCGAAGTCGACAACCGAGGAAAGGTGGACACCACGATGAAGCGCACCAATCTGCTTCTGGCGTCGGTCGGCGGTTCGGCGGTGCTGGCGGTGGCCGGGGTCGCGCTCGGCGTCAACGCCGCGAACGACTCGCGGACCGGCGGCACGGCACTCGCCGCGGCAACCGTCGCGCCGACGGCCACCGACGCGCCGGCAGCCACCGGTACGCCGTCGGCCGGCACCCCATCGGGTACGCCGTCGACCGGCACCCCGTCCGGTACGCCGTCGACCGGCAGCGCGCCCGCGGGCAGCGCGGTCGACGAGAAGCGCGCCGGTGAGATCGCGCTCGCCAAGGCCGGCGGCGGTCAGATCGTCGAGGTCGAGGCCGAGCAGGAGAACGGCCGACCGGTGTGGAGCGTCGAGATCGTGGCCGGCGACACCGAGCACGAGGTGGACGTCGACCGGGACAACGGCTCGGTGGTCAAGGCCGAGCAGGAGCCGGTCGACGACGACGACAACGACGACGCTGACGACAACGACGCCGACGACGTTGACGACAAGGACGACGACGACGACGACAACGACAACGACTGACCACGGTCGCCGCTCATCCCGGGTGCTTCGGTGGGGTGAGCGGCGGCTCGCTGTGACGCGGTGGTCGGGCTGCCCACGTGGGCAGCCCGACCACGCGTGCGTCAGATGGCGACGCGTTGCTCCTGCACCGTCGGCTGGTCCTCGGCGAACTGGGTGCGGTACAACTCGTGGTAGCGGCCACCGGCCGCGAGCAGATCACTGTGCCGCCCGCGTTCGACGATGCGTCCCGCCTCCACGACGAGGATCTGGTCGGCCGCCCGGATGGTGGAGAGCCGGTGCGCGATGACCACGCTCGTCCGGCCGGTCAGCGCCTCGGCGAGGGCGTCCTGAACCGCCGCCTCCGAGGTGGAGTCGAGATGCGCTGTGGCTTCGTCGAGGATGACCACGCGCGGACGAGCCAGCAGCAGACGTGCGATGGTGAGCCGTTGCCGTTCCCCGCCGGAGAGGCGGTATCCGCGCTCGCCGACGACGGTGTCCAGCCCGTCGGGAAGTGAGCGGATCAGGTCGTCGAGTCGGGCCCGCCGGAGCACATCCCACATCTCATCCTCGGTCGCGTCCGGCTGGGCGAACGCCAGGTTGGCGCGGATGCTCTCGTGGAAGAGGTGCCCGTCCTGGGTCACCACGCCCAACGCCGTCCGGATCGACTCGGCCGACAGCTCACGTACGTCGACGTCGGCCAGCTTCACCGCGCCGTCCTCGACGTCGTAGAGGCGAGGCACGAGCTGCGCGATAGTCGACTTGCCCGCCCCGGAGGAGCCGACGAGCGCCACCATCTGCCCCGCTTCGGCGCGGAACGACACCCCGTGCAGCACTTCCTCACCGCCGCGCGTATCGAGCTTCGCCACGTCCTCCAGGGACGCGAGCGACACCTTGTCCGCTGAGGGGTAGCCGAACCGGACCCCGTCGAACTCGACCGCGACCGGTCCCTCCGGAAGTGGCCGGGCGTCGGACCTGTCGAGGATCAGCGGCTTGAGGTCGAGGACCTCGAACACCCGCTCGAAGCTGACCAGCGCGCTCATCACCTCGACCCGAGCACTGGCCAGTGAGGTCAGCGGTGCGTACAGCCGCGACAGGAGCAGCGCGAGGGCGACCACCGTCCCGGCGTCGAGGCTGCCCCGTAGGGCGAAGAGACCACCCAGCCCGTAGACCAGGGCCAGTGCCAGCGAGCCGACGACGGTGAGCGCGGTGATGAAGACCCACTGGAGCATCGCGGCTCGGACGCCGATGTCCCGGACTCGACGGGCCCGCGCCGCGAACTCGGCGGACTCCTCGGCCGGCCGCCCGTACAGCTTGACCAGCGTGGCACCGGGTGCGGAGAAACGTTCCGTCATCCGGGTGCTCATTGCCGCGTTGTGCTCGGCCGCTTCACGCTGCAACTGAGCGAGCCTCGAACCCATCCGACGGGCCGGGAGAACGAAAATGGGCAACAGGACAAGCGCCAGCAGCGTGATCTGCCACGAGAAGGTCAGCATCACGGCCAACGTCAGCATCAGCGTGACGGCGTTGCCGACCACGCTCGACAGGGTGTCGCTGAAGGCCCGCTGCGCGCCGATCACGTCGTTGTTCAGGCGGCTGACGAGTGCACCCGTTCGGGTCCGCGTGAAGAACGCCACCGGCATGCGCTGAACGTGGTCGAAGACAGCCGTGCGCAGTTGGACGATCAACCCCTCACCGATGCTGGCGGAGAGAAATCGCGTCACCAGACCCAGCCCGGCCTCGGCGAGGGCGATCACGGCGATCAGTACGGCCAACCGGATCACCACGCTGCTGTCGGCGCCGTCGACGATCGCGTCGACCACCCGACCGGCGAGCACGGGCGCCGCCACCGTGAGGACCGCCGTCACCACACTTAACAACAGGAACCTGACGATCAAGGCGCGGTGTGGCCGTGCGAACTGCGCGATCCGCTTCAAGGTTGCGCGGGACAGCGGCCGCTCATCCTGCGCGTTCATCGCGTGGTGCAGGGACATCCACGCGGTAACTTCCATGCTCATGCGTAACCTCCGATATTGGAGGCTAGGACCTCACCCGAGCTTGAGGTCAAGTCGCCACGCGAGTCTGTGGCTGCGGGTCGTTCACGTTGGCCGTAGTCAGGGACAGCAGCGGTGCCGTCGACATCCGGTACCGCGCTCGACGACAACGACCTCGCGGCCGTGAAGCACTGGCTCGTGGAGGTTGTTCCACGAGCCGCCGTGGGTCGCTGCGAGCCGCCGTGGGCCGCTGCGGGTCGTCGTGGGCCGCCGCAGGCGGCGTAGGCGGTCTGTATGCGTTGCGGATTGTGGTTGGCCGTCGCAGGCGGTCGGAGTTGTTGCGAGTCGTCGGGTGCCTGTTGGCCGGCGGCGGCGTCATCTGGCTTGCAGGCCCGACGCGGCTTTGCGGCCGGGCGCGGGCGGTCGTAAGCCGTTGCGATTCGTCGGGCGCCTGCTGGCCCGTGCGGGGGCGTCATCTGGCTCGTAGGCCGACGCGGCTTTGCGGCCCAGCTCAGCGGGTGTGAGCTGCTGCGGATCAGTGGCGAGCCGTTGCGAGCAGCTCTCTTCTCGACCCAGCCGGCATGCGCCCGAGGCGCGCCGCTCAACGCTTCGGCCTTCACGGCGGGGGGCCTGGCCAACCAGCCTCCTAGGATGCCTTAGGCGGTGTGGGGTGGCCGACGGTGTGGGCCCG
Organism: Micromonospora hortensis; assembly: GCF_022230935.1. Classification (NCBI taxonomy): domain Bacteria; kingdom Bacillati; phylum Actinomycetota; class Actinomycetes; order Micromonosporales; family Micromonosporaceae; genus Micromonospora; species Micromonospora hortensis. The sequence continues at coordinate 61,276 of NZ_JAKKFE010000012.1, read as the reverse complement.
ACACGGGTGATCGTCCTCGACTGGCTGCTCTTACGTTCGTCGGTGGTAGTGGTTGCGGCGGGGGAGTTGTTCGGAGTCGAGCCAGGCGGGTGGCACGAATTCGGGGTGGCCGTCGTGGCCGAGTTGGATGATCCAGTCGCTGTGGTGCAGGTGGCGGTGGTGGTGGCCGCAGAGCAGGACGGCGTTGTCGAGGTTGGTGGTGCCTCCGTCGGCCCAGTGGTGAATGTGGTGGGCGTGGCACCAGCGGGGTGGTCGGTCGCAGCCGGGGAACGCACAGCCGCGGTCGCGCAGCACGAGGGCGCGTCGCAGCGGCCCGGTGATGAGTCGGCGTTGTCGCCCGACGTCGAGGACTTGGCCGGTGCCGCCGAGGACGGTGGGCAGGATGGTGGCGTCGCAGGCGAGCCGGCGCACCGTGTCCGGGGTGAGCTGTAGGCCGATGTCGAGTGCGCCGGCACCGAGTTGCCGGGTCAGCGCGTCGTAGGTGGTGGTGACGACGATCTGGGCGGGGTCGCCGCCGCTGTCGGGTAGCTCGCCGCTTCGGAGGGCGAGTCGGCACACGTCGGCGAGGGCGTCGTGGCGGCGTTGACCGGGCGAGCGGGTGTCATCTGGTCCGGACGGGGCTGTCAGTGGGTCGATGGTGGCGCGGAACAGGCCGGCGGTTTCGGCGTCGAGGGTGCCGGTGAGCCGCAGTCGGCCGTCGGTCTGCTCGGACAACGTGAGGTGCCGGTCGCGGGCGGCGCGGCGTGCTTCGGCGTCGAGGGCGGCTTGGGCGGCGGCGTCGGCGATGTCGGGGGCGACGTGGTCGAGGATGCGGGTGCCGAGTTTGCGCAGGTGGGTGGCGTCGAACTGGCTGGCCCAGCCGACGAGCACACCGACGGCTTTGTCGGCGGTCTCGGCGTCGGTCGACGTGTTCACGGTGGTGGCGGTGTCGGTGATGACCCGGGCCTGGTCGACGCTGATGTGCCCGTCGGCTAGCGCTTGTCGGATCCCGGGGTTGCCGGTGTCGAGGGCGGTGGCGAGGTCGATCAGGCGGCGAGCGGCGGGGATGGTGAGTCGCAGTCGTTCGCGCAGCCAGACCGCAGTGGAGGAGGCCCCCTGCGCGCGGGGCGTGCCGCGGCCGTCGAGCTCGCGGACGAGGGTGAGTTTGACGGCGGCGAGGCGTTGCTCCAAGCGGTGCGCGGCATCGAGTGCGGCGATCAGCTCGTGCTCCGACAGGGCCCAGGCGGGGGCGTCGAGGCAGGCCGCGACCGCGTCGTCTGCCAGCGCCAACTCCTCGACCATGACCCGAGACTAGAACAGGTGTACGACAATTTCACTCACCATGATCGATTTGATCGGCTGGTTCCCGAAGGGCTCATCGATGCCGAACTCAGCCAGATGGTGGCCGTGGTGGGCGTGCTGCTCAGCGGTGCCGGGAGCTGGTATCGACAGCGCCTGGCATCAGCGAGGGCTGCGTGTCGGCGGCTGCCGGTCCCTGGCGTGACCGAAGACTGCGTGTCGGCGGCGCTGGCGGGCGCGACATCAGGGAGGGCTGCGTGTCGGCGAGGCTGGCGGTCGCCCGGTATGAGCGAGGGCCGGGCGCGTGGCTGGGGATACGGCGAGGGCCGGGCGCGTCGCTGGGGATACGGCGAGGGCCGGGCGCGTCGCTGGGGATACGGCGAGGGCCGGGCGCGTCGCTAGGGATTAGCCGGACGGGCGTTGAAGGGCCTTGGCCCAAGTCATGACGTGATCGACGGAGTCGCGCGTGAGGCCGATCGTCGGGTCGGCGGTGATCAACAGGGTTGGGCTGCTGCGTGCTGCCGCCCAGGTGTGGGCTTGCGGCGTGTGGAGGTCGTCGATCCAAGCCGCAGGCCGTTGCTGGGCGTAGGCGGCGATGGCCGGAATCTTGTCGCTGGGGTGGAACGGCGCGGGTGGCATGGTGATCACGGGCAGAGGAGCGATGCGCAGGAGCGGGGCGAGGAGTTGGTTGGCCTCGTCGTTCCAGCTCGTGGCCCAGGCGATGTCCAGGACGGCGCTCGCCTCGGTGATCCAGGCGCCGTGGGTGAGGTTGACACGGACGGGCTCTTCGCCGGGGAACAGGTGGTGCTCGGTGTAACCGGCAGGTGGTTGAGGGGTCCCGTAGGGGGTGAGGACACCATCGACGTCGAGCAGGAGCAGGGGCCGGTTCACTCGGAGGATCCTGCCGTAAATGGTCCACCGATGCTGACCGCGAGATGCGTCAGCGGCCAAGGCCCGCCCGCCAGGACCGGCCGGGCAGACGCCAGGCGGCCGGGCAGACAGCAGGCGGCCGGTCAGGAAACGGGCAGGCGCCAGGCGGCTGAGCACGTGCGGGCAGCCACCAAGCGGCCAGGCAGGGACAGGAGTAGGCGCCAGGCGGCGGGGCGTAGGGATGGGGGCCGGGTGGCGGGACCGCCGGCGATCGCCGGCGACCCCGCCACCACTCCAACCGCTCAGCCGATCCGGAACTGGTCGCCGTACACGGCGAACACCAGCGGCGTGTTCAGGTTGAAGTTGCCGTTGTTGAGGAACACCCGCTGGGCAGTGTCGACGCGGGAGGTGTCCGAGTGGGCCACTTCCTTCTTCATCTCGACGACCCGCTCGTCGAGGAACGCGTTGAGCCAGGTCCGCTCGTCGCCGCCCTGGGCTGGCGGCTTGGCCCGGTTCAGGGCGCGGTTGCGGATCTGGCGCATGCCCTCGTACCCGTGCATGACCGCCGCGTCGTAGTAGGCGAACTGACCGAGCGCCCGGACCTGGTCGTTCTTCCCGTCGCGTACCGATGGGTTGAAGTAGACCCGGTCGCGTTCGGCCTCCTGGGCGGCCTGGAACACCGGGTCGGTGGCCGCGGTCCGCCAGTCGCGGGGGAAGTTGGGGTCGAGGCCGGCGTGCGACGGAGTGCCGTTGACGGTGCGCAGCGCTGGCAGGTAGCCGGCGAGTACGTTGCCCGGCTTGGTGCGGGTGTACGCCTCAACCAGTTCGAGCATGTCTCCGGTGCCGGAGCAGAAGCCGATGATGCCGGCGGTGTAGCCGCGCCCGTCGCCGATGTCCTCGATGTAGGAGAACTGTGCGCGCCAGTCGAGTGAGGAGTTCTCCGCGGCCGAGACGAGCTGCATGGCGACGTTCTTCTTCGCCGGGTCGTCGAGGTTGGTGCCGGTCGGGGTGGTTGGCGTGGGGGTGGGGGTGCTGCCGCCGCCCGGCAGGGTCCACCGCTGGTTCGTGGTGCCGCCGCAGGTCCAGATCTGCAGCCGGGCGCCGTTCGCGGTGCTCCGGTCGGTGACGTCGAGGCACTTGCCGGAGCCGGAGTTGACGAGCGCGCCGTTGCTGGCGGTCCACTTCTGCGCGGCGGTGTTGTTGCAGTCGTACAACTGCACCTTGGCGCCGTTGGCTGTCGACGCGGCGGTCACGTCGAGGCACTTGCCGAGTGCCCGGATCGAGGTGTCGGTGTTGCCGACGGTCCACGTCTGGGCCGCGCTGCCGTTGCAGTCGTAGAGCTGGACGGCCGTGCCGTTGGCCGAGCTGGCGCCGGCCACGTCGATGCACTTACCGCCGAGGCCGGTGATCGGGCCGGCGGTCGCGGCGCTCGCCGACGGCAGGCCGTAGCCGACGGCGGCGACGCCGACCAGCAGGGTGCCCACGACGTAGGCGGCTGTTCTCTTGTGAACCATGGGTGTTCCTCGGGGAAGGGGCGGCGTGCCGCCGGCCGGTCGGTTCGCGGTGCCCTACGGCGCCGAACCGCCGCGCCGGGCCAAGCATCAGGAAACTGTATTAACAGATACCAGTACGTCGATTCCTCGTCAATCGACGACCGCGAGGCGTGACGGCGTCTGTTCATCCCGTCGTTGGCGGGACGTACCCGCCGGTGGCTATCGTCGGGCCGTAACTGATCAAGGGGCCGGTCCGTCGGAACCAGCACCGTCCGACGGACAGAGAATGGTCATGGAGTCGAGTCTGCGCGCCCGGGTGCGAGCCGGTGACCCCGGCGCGTTCGCCGAGCTGTTCGACACGTACGCGCGCTCGGTGTACAACCACGCGTTCCGGCTGACCGCCGACTGGGCCACGGCGGAGGACGTCATGGCCGCCACGTATCTGCAGGCCTGGCGTTCCCGGGAGCGGGTCAGCGAGGAGGGCGGGTCGCTGCGGCCCTGGCTGCTCGGCGTCGCCACCAACGAGGCCCGTAACCACACCCGCAGCAACCGTCGCTACCGTAGGGTCGCCGCAGCGCTGCTCGCCTCCGACTTCACACTGCCCGACCACGCCGACGAGGTCGCCGGCCGACTCGACGACAGCCGACGCATCGCCGCCGCCATCGACGCGTTGGCCCGGCTGCGCCGACCCGAGCGCGAGGTGCTGACCCTGTGCCTGTGGGAGGGCCTCGACTACGAGTCCGCAGCGCAGGCGCTGGGCGTTCCGGTCGGCACTGTGCGCTCCCGGCTGTCGCGGGCCCGCGCCCGACTCCGTACCCTCGTCGACGCCCCGCCGCGCGCCGCACGGCCGCCGGTCGTGGACGCCTCGCTCGTGCGGGAGGGCAGCCAGTGAGCGCGTCGGACCCGGCCGAGTGGGCGAAGATCGTGCCCCACCCCGGTGACCACGACCTGCCGGCGGGCCGGCACGAGCTGCACCGCGCCCGCCTGCTGGCGGCGATCGCGCAGGAGCCGCGTACCCGAAGGAGGGCCTTCGTGTCGTTGCGGCCCGCGCTCGCGGCGGCCGCGTTGGTCCTGGTTGTCGCGGGGATCGGCGGAGGGCTCGCGGCCCGGTCCGGCGACACGCCCCCGGCCGCGCCCCCGTCACCCGAGGCGACCCGTCCGGCCGCTCGGCCGGCGCCGCCGGGCACGGCCGCGAAGAACCGTGGGTACGGCACGCTGCGCCAACTCACCGACACGGCCGACCTGGTGGTCCGCGGCGAGGTGACGTCGGTGACGGGCGGGCGGGCGGTCTACCGGGTGGCGGAGGTGCTGTACCGCGCCCCGGGTACTTCGGTGCCCACCGAGATCATGGTGGCCGCGGAGTTGGCCGGGGCGGCCGGCCGACCGACAGTCCTCTACCTGGGCCTCGTTGACCCGGGTGCGCGCGTCTACCATCCGCTCGGCGGCGAGTTCGGGATCTTCGACCTCGCCGCGGAGACGGCCACCAGCCGGTCACCGGCGATGTCGGTGACCGGTCTGCGGACCGAGGACGCCACCGCGGCGGGTCGTGCGTTCGTCACCACGTTGGCCGAGCTTCGTCAGCTCGCGCGCGAGCGGCGCTGACCCGCGGAAAGCTGAGCGCGAGAAAAAGAAGCCCAAAAAAGAAGGGAACTCGGTGCCCGGGACGCACAGATAGAAGGCGTAAGCAGTGCCGCGTTCCGGGCGAGACGGCCCGGGACGGCACCGAGACGCAAGGAGCGTTCCATGGCAGTCGACCTTCGCCGTACCCGGCCGCTGTGGGCCACGGCCGCCGCCGTGCTGTCCGCCGCGGTCCTGTCCGCCTGCGGCAGCGGCGGTGGCGCCGACCCGGCCGCCGCGCCCGCCCCGAGCAGCGCCGCCCCGAGCAGCGCCGCCACACCGACCGAGGTCGCGCCCCCGCCGATCAAGGGCAAGCTGCGCGGGTACGCCACGGTGCGGCAGCTCAGCGACACCGCGGACCTGGTCGTACGCGGTGAGGTCGAGGCGGCCGGATTCCGGGTCGACGAGGTGCTGCGCGCGACGACCGGATCGACAGTGCGGGCCGGGGCGCGGATCACTCTCGCCCCGCTGCCCGACGGCGTGCCGGACATGGCGCACATGTCGAAGCTCGAGGCCGGCCAGGTCGTGGTGCTCTACCTCGCCCAGGACCCGGCGGCCCCGACGTTCCGGACGCTCAGCGGCGACTTCGGCGTGTTCGACGTGACCGGGTCCGACGCGGAGGCCGTCGCCACGACCCGCTCGCAGACCATGGCCGTCAGCGGCCTGAACGCCGAGGACCCGGCCGCGTCCGGCCACGGTTTCCGCACCACCCTCGGCCAGCTTCGGGCCGTCGCCGCTCAGGCCAGGTAGGACGAGTGGGCACGCGGACGGCACCCGCCGAGTGCCGTCCGCGTGGTCACTGTTCCCGGTAGGTGGCCAGGTCGAAGTCGGCGTGCACGCCGCCGCCGCCCAGGTCCTGCACCCACAGGCCGAGAAACGCCCCGGTGAAGCCCCACGCCGCCGGCTCGCCGTCGATGATCAGCGCGGCGTGCTCGTCGGACAGGATGGTCGCGTCCAGCTCGACCGGTAGCCGCTGCCAACCGGCGCCGAGGTCGTAGTCGAAGCGCACCGCAGGCCCGTCGAAAACGGCCCGCAGGCCGACCCGCGTGGCGCCGTCGACATCGACTGTCAGCTCCGGGTACGCGGTGCGCCGCCCGTTGTCGGAGCTGAGCAGCTCCAGCACCGTCCGGCTGTCGTCGGCCCGGGTCAGGTAGAGGTGGTGCCAGTTGAGCGTGTTGTAGTAGGCGGTGATCCCGGCGAGCTGACGGTGGTCGGCCGGTTCGAACTCCACAACGGTCTCCAGCGAGCACTTCCGTGCGCCGACGCGTCGCCCGACCAGGCTGGGTGCCTGTCGACCGACCGGCGACTGCCCGCCGTGGACCCGCAGGTACGACGGGCGGGTGTGCAGGTCGACCCAGTCCGGGGTGGCTGGTCGACGCAGCGTCGACCAGCACCGGCCCAGCTCGGGGGCGTCGAAGTGGTCCGTCTCGGGCTCCGCCGGCCAGGGGTGCGCGGGCAGGTCGGGTGCGATGACGTCGTCCGCGGGCACCCCTCCGGCGATTCGCGGCCAGCCGCCCGACGGCCACTCGACCCGCTGGATCGCTGTCTCCCGACCCAGCACGCAGTTGCCCAGCGGGGAGTATGGGCGGCCAACCAGGTGGGCCAGGTACCACTCGCCGTTCTGCGTGTGGACCAGGCTGCCGTGACCCGCCTTCTGCAACCGCAGGTCGGGCCGTCCGAAGGAGGTGAGCAGTGGCCCGTTCGGGTCCACCTCGTACGGTCCGAACAGCTCCCGGGACCGCGCCACTGTGACCTGGTGCTCCCAGCTGGTGCCGCCCTCGGCGGTGATCAGCCAGTACCAGCCATCGTGGCGGTACAGGTGCGGACCCTCGGTGACACCGACCGGGGAACCGGTGAACAGGATGCGGGGGCTGCCGACCAGACGGCGTGCGGCCCGGTCGTACTGTTGGATCTCGATGCCACCGAAGCGGTCGCGGCCGGGCCGCCAGTCCGCGCTCATGCCCAGCAGCCAGGTGGTGCCGTCGTCGTCGTGGAACAGCGCCGCGTCGAACCCGCGCCCGTGCAGCTTCACCGGATCGGACCAGGGGCCGGTGATGTCCTCGGCGGTGACCAGGAAGTTCTGCGGATCCCAGTAGCCGCTGGCGAAGCTGGCCACGTCGCTGTAGACGAGGTGGAACTGACCGTCGTGGTACGTCAGGTCGGGCGCCCACACCCCGTTGGAGTCACCGCATCCGCGCAGATCGAGCAGCCGCCTCTCGGTGATGACCCCACCCAGGCTGCGCCAGTTCACCAGATCACGCGAGTGGTGCACGAGCACGCCCGGATACCACTCGAAGGTCGAGGTGGCCAGGTAGTAGTCGTCGCCGACGCGCAGGATCGACGGGTCCGGGTGGAACCCGGCGAGGACGGGATTGCGGATCGACCGGGTAGCGGTCGCCACGTTAGCGATGTCGGTCGACACGAGCACTCCTCTGGACGGGCTGTCTGGAACTTCCGGAAAATCATCGTCCCGGATCACTGGAAGCCCTGCTTACGCTAGCCGGTCTTTTCGCAATAGGACAGAGGTCTTGACCGCTGGGACAACAGCTCGTAGCGTGCCGGCCATCGATCATCATTACCGGCGAAGCATTGAAAGTTTCGGAGATCCATAGCTCCGCAGGGGGGACCGTGGGCACGGAGAACGGCCGAAACGTCACCATCGCCATGATCGCGCGGTTGGCCGGAGTCTCCGTGCCGACCGTCTCCCGGGTCATCAACGGCCGCTCCGACGTCGCCCCCGACACCCGGGAGCGCGTCGAGGCGCTACTCAACCGGCATGGCTACCGCCGCCGCTCACCGTCCCGGCGTACCGACGCCGCCCTCATCGACCTGGTCTTCAATGACCTGGACAGCCCATGGGCCGTGGAGATCATCCGTGGGGTGGAGGACGTCGGCCAGACCAGCGGCGTCGGCACCGTCGTGTCGGCCATCCACTGGCGCATCTCCTCGGCCAAGCAGTGGCTCGACAACATGCGTACGCGCTCCACCGAGGGAATCATCTTCGTGACCTCGATGGTGAACCCACCGTTGCAGGCCGAGCTGCGCCGGCTCCACCTACCTGTCGTCATCATCGACCCTGCCGGGGTCGACCCGCAGGAGTCACCCACCATCGGCGCCACCAACTGGGCAGGCAGCCTCAGTGCCAACCAGTACCTGATCAGCCTCGGCCACCGCCGCATCGGCTTCATCGCCGGCCCACCGCACCTGATGTGCAGCCGGGCCCGGATGGACGGCTACCGGGCCGCCCTCGGCGCCGCCGGGATCCCCATCGACGACGCCCTGATCCGCCCCGGCAACTTCTACCACGAGGCTGGCTTCACCGCGGGTACGCAACTGCTGGCCCTGCCCGACCCGCCCACCGCCATCTGCGCCTCCAGCGATCAGATGGCGCTCGGCGTCTACGAGGCGGTCCGCAAACGGGGTCTGCGGGTGCCCGACGACGTCAGCGTGGTCGGCTTCGACGATCTGCCGGAGGTGCGCTGGTGCTCGCCACCACTGACCACCGTCCGGCAACCTCTGGCCGAGATGGGCATGCTGGCCGCGCGGACCGTGCTGCGCCTCGCCAGCGGCGAGAGGACCGAGAGCCCCCGGGTCGAACTCGCCACCGAGCTCATCGTCCGCGACAGCGCCGCACCACGACGCTCGTGACCTCCGTCAGTCGATGCGCAACGCGTCGTCGACGCCCGTCTCCCGGCGGCCGAGGTGCGCCGGGTCCCGACCGGAGAGCAGCTCCAGCGCTGCCTTCACGCACGCGCCGTTCTCTCGGGAGGAACTGAACCACCACGTCTGGGCGTACTGCTTCGCGCTGTCGTCTCCCACGCCGTTGGCGTCGATGCCGAGGCGCCGGCACAGCGCCACGGCGCGCGGAAGGTGGAAGGTCTGGGTCACCACAGTGGCTTGCCGCACCCCGAAGATCCGCTCGGCCCGCGCACACGAGTCGTACGTGTCGAAGCCGGCGTAGTCCGGCACCACCTTGTGCGCTGGCACACCCCGCTCCACCAGCCAGTTCCGCATCGCGGCGGGCTCGTTGTAGTCGGCGTTCATGTTGTCGCCCGACACGAGGATCGCCCGCACCTTGCCGGTGTCGAACAGCCGCCGCGCGATCTCCAACCGGGCGGTGAGGACGGGTGAGGGCGTGCCGTCGGCGTCCACCTTGGTGCCCAGGACCAGGGCGACTGGGGCGTCCGGCACCTCGGCCTCACCGTAGAGGTGGCCCTCCGCGGTGTCACGGATCCACGACACGCTGGCCACCGTGCCGCCGGTCAGCACCACGATCCCCACCGCGAGCGCGACGACTGTGCGACGGACCAACCGCCGTTGCTCCCCGTACCACCGTCTGGCCGCACCGAATCGTCCCCGCATGCCGCAAGGCTATTCCGCCCGCGCTCACGACTGTCGTCCGCGTACCCGCACCGCCCCGACCAGCAAACGAAGACCGTTGTCTATGGACAATCGCTCACTGTTAGCGCTAACGTGACGGACAGTCGTCGATCCTTGACGGACTTCGGGCCGCTGTGACGGAGCTGTCGCCATTGGCCCGAGGCGTGCTGGACGACGATCGTGGCGTGGGGCGGGTGGCACGTGGCCGGCGCGAGACGGCCCGAGACCACCATCGGGCGACCCGCGCGTCACGCGGCCGAGGCATGAACGGCCACCGGGATTCCAGGGCACCAGAGCAGCCGGAAAGTCGTGCGTCGACAACCGGTTCCGCTCACCTGCCCAGCGGACGCCGATGGGCAGGAGTCCGTACCTGGGCCGCCCTGATGGCGACCGTCGGCGCCCTGGCCGCCGGGGCGCGTCCCGCTGTTCGGAGTCCGGGCCCGAGCAGCGGGACGCCACCCGCACGAGCAACCGACGGGGTACGCCAAGACGTCGGTCAGCGCGTCAGCTTCGGGTCCACCGCTGGCTGTTCGTGCCGTTGCAGCTCGACAGCACCGCGGGGGTGCCGTTGGCGGTTCCGGCGGCGTTGGGCGTCAGGCACAGGCCGGACTGCACGCCGGTCACAGTGCCATCGGTGTTGACGTTCCACTGCTGGTTGGTGCCCCCGTTGCAGTCCCAGATGATCACGCGGGTGCCTGGCGAGGTCCCGGCGCCCTCGGCGTCCAGGCACTTCGTGCCGTACACCTGGAGTTGTTTCGCGGCGGTCGAGGTCCACTGCTGGTTGGTGCCGCCGTTGCAGTCCCACAACGTCAGCTGGGTGCCGTTGGTCTGCGACCGCGACGGGACGTCCAGGCAGCGGTTGGCACCGGTGTTGCGCAGTGGCGCGGCAGCGCCGCCGGGTGGTGGGGTGGTGGGGCTCGTGGAATCGAAGCCGAGGAACCGGATGGCCTGGGCGGCGTCGAACGGGATGGAGTGGCCGTACCCCTGGAAGCTGATCGCTTCGACGGGCGCCGTGCCGCCGGTGCCTCCGTACCGGGTGCGGGTGGCGCTGGTCTGCGGGGAGTCGGTGAAGCTGGGGGTCTGCGACACGCCCTGCACGTTGGTCCACTGCTTGATCTGCTCGCCGAAGTTGACGTAGCTCAGCGTGGTGTCCGTGGTGCCGTGCCAGATCTGGAACCGGGGACGCTTGCCGGAGTAACCGGGGTAGGCGTTGCGGACCAGGTCACCCCACTGCTGCGCGGTCCTGACGATCCGTCCGCCGGAGCACTCGCTGTTCCACTCCGCGCCGTTGGTGGTGGCGAAGCACCCGAACGGGACCCCGGAGGAGCTGAACCCGGCGTGGAACAGGTCCGGGTAGAGGCCGACCATGACGTTCGTCATCATCGCGCCGGAGGAGAAGCCGCCCACGCCGATCCGGTTGGCATCGACCGGGTAGCGGCTGCGGACGTGGTCGACCATTGACTTGAGGCCGACCGGGTCGCTGCCGCCGTCACGGCGCAGGGCCTGCGGTGACGAGACGTCCCAACACTTGCTGCTCCGGGTCACCGACGGGTAGATCACGATGAAGCCGTAGCGGTCGGCGAGGGTGCTCAGGCCGAAGCCGCTGTGCACCGCCGGACCGCTGCCGGTGCAGTAGTGCAGAGCGAGGAGCAGGGCCGGCTGGGTCGCGACCCGATCCGGCACGTACAGGTGCATCTGGAGGTTAGTCGGGTTGGTGCCGAAGTTGGTCACCTGGGTGAGCGTCGCGGCCGACGCCGGGGTGGCGACCGTGACCACGGCCGTCGTCGTCGCCAGGGCCGTCGCCAGCGCGGCGGCCAGCAGTGCGATCCTTGATCTCATCGGCGGTTCCTCTTGTCGTGAGTCGGGGACCCGGCGGCAGCGCGGCGGTCGGCGGAGGCGGTCGACGACGGCGCCGGTTCAGCCCGAGGCGCGCGACACCCGCATCGACTGTGAGCGATAACATGCCGTTCGTCAAGCCGTAACGTATGACGTCTGCGGGTGAGTGTCAGTGGGCCTCGTTCAGGGCGCGGCGAGCGCGGCGAAGACGGCGCCTGACACACCTTGAGATTGTCGAACCGGCAGTGCCATTGTGGTACGTCGATGAAGAGCCGCGCGCGGGGCTGACGTCCGTCCACTGGGCAGCCGGGATCCAGATGTGATCTTCGGCGGACGGTGACACAAGCGATGGACCAACCAGGGTCCGCCGTCCACGAGATCGCCCGTCACCGCGTCGCACCCTGACCGGCCGGGCGGCTCATCTGCGCGAAGGAACCCCGCCCATGCGTAAACCGAAGACCCGAACAGCACTCCTGACGGGCCTGCTGCTCGCCACGAGCGCGCTCGCCGGCGTCAACCCACCGACCGCCAGCGCGGCGGCCGACCCGGTCACCGTGACCGTCAACACCCGCGCCGGTCTGGCGACAGTGCCGGACACCGCTCTCGGCGTCAACCACGCCATCTGGGACTCGAACCTCGGCACCGCCGAGACGTCGGACCTGCTGCGCGATGCTGGCGTGCAGATGATGCGCTACCCCGGCGGCTCGTACGCCGACATCTACCACTGGAAGGACCACACCGCGCCCGGCGGCTACGTCGCGCCGGGAACCGACTTCGACACCTTCATGGCTGCGGTCCGGCGCGTCGGCGCGCAGCCGATGATCATCGCGAACTACGGCACCGGTACGCCCGCCGAGGCCGCCGACTGGGTGCGGTACGCCAACGTGACAAAGGGCTACGACGCGCGTTACTGGACCGTCGGCAACGAGAACTACGGCAACGGCCACTACGGGTCCGCGTGGGAGGCCGACGACCACCCCGACAAGAGCGCGACGCAGTACGCGAGGTTGGTCGTCGAGTACGCCGACGCGATGAAGGCGGTCGACCCCAGCATCAAGGTCGGAGCGGTGCTGACCATGCCGGGCAACTGGCCGGACGGGATCACCGCCGGCAGCGACCCGGGCCCGTGGAACCAGACAGTGCTCTCCATCGCCGGCCCGAAGATCGACTTCGTGGACGTGCACTGGTACCCGGGCGGCACCGCCGCCGAGTCGCTGGCCCGCGTCAACCACCTCCCCGACGCCACCTACCTGCTGCGGCAGCAGCTCGCCCGGTACGCCGGCGCGAACGCCGACCGGATCGGCATCAGCTTCACGGAGCTGAACGTCGACGCCGGCCGGAACACCCAACCGGCCGCGCTGTTCCTGGCCGACGTCTACAGCGGTCTGCTGGAGAGCGGCGTCTTCACCGCTCACTGGTGGAACGTGCACAACGGCATGGGCACCGTGACGCAGGTGGCCGGTCAGACCGACTACGGCGACTTCGGGATGCTCTCCAGCGGGGCCTGCACCGAGGACGGCTCGGTCTGCCAACCGCCGCTGAACACACCGTTCGCGCCGTACCACGGGCTGAGCATGATGAAGCTCTTCGCGAAGACCGGCGACCAGTTCGTTCGCGCCAGCACAGACGAGCCCCTGGTCACCGCTCACGCCGTCCGCCGGAGCAACGGTGACCTCGCCGTGCTGCTGGTGAACAAGGACCCGGACAACGACCACCCGGTCACCATCGACTACGCCGGGTTCACCCCGTCGGGCGTCGCGCCGACGGTGTCCACCCTCACCAATGGCGCCACCGGCATCGTCACCAGCCAGTCCGGCTCGGCGACCAGCCGGACGCTGCCGGCGTACTCGTTGACAACGCTGGTGCTGCGCCCGGCCGGCGCGACGGCCGGTCGGCCTGCGGCACCGGGCCAGCCGAGCGCGAGCGGTGTCACCGACCGCGCCGCGTCGATCACCTGGCCGGCGTCCACCCCGGGCGCCGACCCGATCGCCAAGTACGAGGTGCACCGGCAGCACGGCGCGGTCAGCGAGCAGCTCGGCGAGACGACGACCACCTCGTTCACCGTCGACAACCTCGTGCCGGGCAGCAGGTACACAGTCAACGTGCTGGCCCGCGACACCGCCGGACGGGTCTCCTGGGCCTCACCGCCGCTCACCTTCGCCACCGGCAGTCCCGCCGCCAGTGCGTGCACCGTCCGCTTCAGCGCCAACAACGACTGGGGTAACGGCTACATCGGTGGCGTCGAGATCGTCAACAACGGGTCCAGCCCGATCAACGGCTGGACGCTCACCTGGACCTGGCCCACCGGTTGGCAACAGGTGAGCAATGGTTGGAGCGCCACCTGGGAGCAGGTCGGCACCGCTGTGCGGGTCACACCCACCACCGACAACCGGCAGATCGCCGCCGGCGGCACCGTGAGCGCCGGCTTCGTCGGCGCGTACGGCGGGCCGAACGTGCTGCCCACGGCGTTCACCCTCAACGGCACCATCTGTAGCACCGGCTGACACCACAGTGGTGGTCCGGCCGACCCTTTCGTCTGGTCGGCCGGACCAGCACGTGCCACCGTCCGACCGGCAGGCGGGGTGTCACGGCGAGCCGGCGCTGTCGAGTCGACGGCGCAGCTCGGCGATCTCCACCGGATTGTCCTCGGTGAGCTGGCGCAACGCCCGCAGCCAGGTGCCCCGGGCCGCCTCGACGTCACCCGCGTCGTGCAGGACGTCGCCCAGCCGGGTCAACGTCTCGGCCACGCCCCACCGGTCATCCGACTGCTCGTAGAGCTCCAGCGCCCTGCGGTAGCAGACGCAGGCCTCGTCGGAGTCACCCCGCTGGTGGTGGACGTAGCCGAGGCTGTCCCAGGTCTTGGCCGCGCCGGTCAGGTTGCCGACCTCCTCGTGCAGAGCGAGAGCACGCCGGCAGTGGTCGGCGGCCCGATGGTTGTCGCCAAGGCGGGCGTGATCCCAGCCGATCGCGTTGAGAGCCTTCGCCCGTCCGACCAGGTGGCCGACCTCGCCGAAGAGGACGAGGGCCCGCTCGTCGCACTCCAGCGCCTCCCGGTGCTGACCCTGCCCCTCGTGCACCCAGCCCAGGTAGAGCGCGACGTACGCCTCGCCGGCGAGGTCGCCAAGCCGCCCGAACAGCTCGCCGGCGCGCCGCAGGTGGCCCAACCCGTTGGTCACCTCGCCGAGCTGGTGCAGCGCCAAGCCGAGATCGCGGTGGCCGTGTGCCTCCCCGACGAGGTCACCCGCCCGCCGCGCCGCGGTCACGGCGGTGCGCTGGGCCGAGGCCAGATCCGTCCATCGGGACAGCCTGCTGAGGTAGGTGGCGACGGCCCAGGCCAGCCGCCAGGCGTGACCGTCCAAGTCGGATTCGGCGGCCTGGTCGATCGCGGCGAGGAGCACGAGCCGTTCCGCGTTGAGCCAAAGCTGTGCCTGCTCGCTGTCGGTGAACGAGGCGACGGCTGTCCCGGCGGCCGGCGGCGGCAAATCGATGCGGTCGCGATGCGGCTCGATCGTCAGCGCGGCAGCGTGAGCCCCGTGCAGCCAGTGGTCGTACAGCCGGCGCACAGCGGATGCCCGTTCGCTGTCGTCCAGCAGCTCGCCGGCGTACGCCCGCAGCAGGTCGTGGCACGCGTAGCGATCCGGACCGGTCAGGTCCACCAGGTGGGCCCCGAGCAACTCGTCGAGCGGCTCACGTACCTGCTGGACGGGAAGCCCGACGAGGCTGGCCACCGCCGGCAGGCTGACGTCCGGGCCGGCGTACAGCGCGAAGAGGCGGAACAGCGCGGCCGCCGGCGCGCTCAGCGCCCGGTAGGACGCGGCGATGACCGACCGCACGTCGGCAACGGCGTCGCGGTCGGCCAGGGCGTCCAACCCATGGTGGTGGTCGGCGAGTTCGTCGGCCAGGTCCTGAAGCGACAGGGCCGGATTCGTGGCGGCCCGGGCCGCCACGATCGACAGGGCGAGCGGCAGACCGGCGCACGCCCCGACGATGCTGCCCGCCGCGTCAGCCTCCGTCGAGAGCCGGTCCCGGCCGAGCCGGTCGGCGAGGAGGTTGAGGGCCTCATCCCGGCTCAGACAGCCGAGCGGCAGAGGACGGAGCCCTTCGGTCGCCACCAGGCCCGACATCTGATTCCGGCTGGTCACCAGTACCGCGCAACCGGCCGAGCCGGGCAGCAGCGGGCGGACCTGATCGGGATCCCGGGCGTCGTCCAGCACGATCAGCATCCGTCGGTCGGCCACCAGGCTCCGATACAAGCCGATCTGGGAGTCGAGATCGGCCGGCACAGCGGTCGGGGCGACGTCGAGCGCGTCCAGAATCGCGCGTACCGCGCCAGCCGGGGTCATCGGCGGTTCGGTGGGGTGGAAACCGCTGAGGTTGACGAAGAGCTGACCGTCCGGGTACCGGTCGAGGTGGGTGGCTGCCCAGTGCAGCGCGAGCCAGGTCTTGCCGATCCCGCCGGTGCCGCTCACGGCCACCGCGGTACCGGTCGTCCCACCGCTCGTCAGCAGGGCCGCGTCGAGCTGCGCCAGATCATCGGACCGGCCGGTGAACGACCCGGACGGCATGGGCAGTTGTCGGGGGACAGGTGACCCGGTCTGAGGGGGGTCCGCCGCGACCTCCGGCGCCAGGATCGACCGGTGCAGCTGCTGGAGATGCGGGCTGGGCTCCACGCCAAGTTCCTCGACCAGCAGGTCCCGGAAACGCCGGTAGTGCTCCAGCGCCTCGGCCGACCGGCCGGCGCCGGAGAGCGCGAGCAACATCTGGCCGGCCAGGCGCTCGTTCAACGGGTGCCCGGGCGCGAGCCGCGACAGGTCCGCCAGAATCTCGTCGTGGTGGCCGACCCGCAGCGCCGCATCGATGCGTTCGAGTTCCGCTGTCAGCTTCTCCTGCTCCAGATCCGTCCGCACGGTGTCGAGCCAGAACGCGTCCAGCCCGGAGAACGGGTCGCCGCGCCAGAGGCCGAGTGCCTTGTCGAACAGGGCGAGGCGGTCGTCCTCGGACCGCTCGGCGCGGGCCTCGTCACGCAGATGGCGGAAGCGGTGCAGGTCCACC
This sequence comes from Micromonospora hortensis, assembly GCF_022230935.1. Lineage (NCBI taxonomy): Bacteria > Bacillati > Actinomycetota > Actinomycetes > Micromonosporales > Micromonosporaceae > Micromonospora > Micromonospora hortensis. The sequence continues at coordinate 44,750 of NZ_JAKKFE010000012.1, read as the reverse complement.
GCCATCTCGTCGACGGCCAGCAGGTAACCACCGGACCGGCGCGTGATCGCCGCGTCGGGAACATCGGCCAGGTTGCGGCGCAAGCGGTACAGGTAGCCGTAGAGGGTGTCGCGGGCGCGCTGCGGTGGGCTCTCACCCCAGACCCGGTCGATGAGCTGGTCGACGGAGACCGCCCGGTTGACGTCGACGAGCAGCGCGGCCAGGACGCATTGCTGTCGGGCATGCCCGAGGGTGACCGGGCGATCGTCGACTGTCGCCACGACGTCCCCGAGCAAACCGAATCGCACCGCCACCCGCATCTCCTCACCCAGGCGCCGTCTATGTCTTACCCCGGTTCCACCAGCGGATACCAGGTCCGTCCCAGACCGGCCCCAGACCCGACGCCGATAGTCGATCGGGACAGCCCAGGACGGGCTGACAACGAGATGGAGGAGAACGACATGGGATGGCTGAAACGACCACTCGTCGTGGTCGCCACGACCGCGGCGGTCCTGGTGGGCACGGGCGGCATCGCACAGGCCGGCACCGACCGGGTTGCCACGGTGTCCGGCGCGAAGGTGACGTTCACCAGTTACGGCGACTCGTTCTCGGTCTGCGACACCGAGACCGACGGGTTGAACGTCTACAACGAGTACAAGTACATCCGCAAGGACGGCACTGTCCAGCGCGACCTCGAGTACAACGGCCTCGGAAGCGGGACCTGCGCCTCGTACGACCACAACTTCGGCGAGGGCCGCAGCGTCACCTTCCGTGCCTGCCTCGACATGCCGGGAATCATCCCGGATCCCTGCAGCAACTGGGCGGTGGGTGTCGCATGAGGACGCTCGGAAAACTCAGTGTGGTAGCCGTCGCCGCGACGGCGACGATCCTCGCGACCGGAACCAGCGCGTACGCCGGGACCGACGCGGTGTCCGAGGTCACGGGCTCGTCGTCGCGGTTCATCAGCTACGGAGACAAGTTCGAGAACTGCGACACGTCCTCGGACGGCCTCATCTCGTACGTCGCGTTCGAGTACGTTCGCATCGACGGATCCCTACAGACCGGCTCGCACTACAACCCGGGAAGCAGCGGCGACTGCTCCCAGTGGAACCACAATTTCGGTGAGGGGCGCACCGTCCGGTTCCGCTCCTGCGTGGACCAGCCGGCCTGGGCCACCGACACCTGTGACCGGTGGCGGAGCGGGGTCGCCTAGCGCCGGGTGACCTGGGCGTCGACCACAACAACAGGTCACTGCCCCGCGCGAAGGACGCTCAACGGCCCGTCCCCGACCGATGCCCGGTCGGGGGCGGGCCGGCCGGCGGACGGCAGGTTCAACCGACCTGACGGACGGTGACGGTCGCCGAGCCGGTCTCGTCGGCCCACGGGTCCAGCACGAGCGTGTACGTGCCGCGCTTCGGCAGCGGACCCGTCTCGAACCGGCCGGACCCGCCGATGACGCAGCCGCTGCCCATCGCGTCGCCGTCCGGGCCGGTCAGGAGCAGGACACCGCACCGGTCGGGCAGGCTCCCGGCGGTCACCTCGACGGTGACGCGTCGACCCGCGTCGGCGGGAAACCTCAGCCGGCTCACCGCGCCCGGTCGGCTGACCGTCAGTGTGGCGGCCCGGCCGTCGGCGACGGTGTCGGCCTCGTCGTCGTGCGCGTCGCGTAGCCGCACGTTCGCCGAGCCGGTGTCGGTGGAGGTCCCGTCGACCTCCAGCACGTACCGGCCGGTGGCCGGCAGGACGAACCCGTCGACATGCCCCTGGCCACCGATCACGCAGCCGCTGGTCACCTGTTCACCGGCCGGGTCGCGCAGGCGCAGCAGGTTGCACCGGTCCGGCAGTGTGGCGTCGGTGACCTGGACGAAGACCTTCTGACCGGCGCGGCCGTCGAAGGACAGGCGGCTGATCGCACCCGGTTGGGCGAGCGTCGCCCGGACCGGGGGCCCGTCCAGCGTGAGCGTCTTCTCCTCGTCGGTCACCGTGACGACCCGTACCGTCGCTCGACCGAGGTCGGCATCCCACGGGTCGAGCACCACCTGATGGTCGCCGGTGGCGGTCAACGTGGTCGTGTCGATGAATCCGATGCCGGAGATGACACATCCGGTCGCCAGTTGACGGCCCTGCGGGTCGAGCAGCAGCAACACCCCGCAGCGATCCGGCACGGTGGCGGCGGGCACCTCCACGAAGATCTTCTGACCGGCCCGGCCCGGCACCTTCATCGCCGCCGTGGCGCCGGCCCGGGTCACCGCCAGGTCGACGTCACCGGCAGCGGGCGCGTCGCGCTGCGCGCGGGCGGCGTCCTCGGCGAACGCCACCTGCCCGGTAAGGCCGACGTCGAGCACACAGTCGGCGAGGATCTGCGGATCGGTGACACCGGCCCGCCGGCAGACGAGTTCGGCGGTGGCCCGGTTGGGCAGGTCCCTGACGGTGAGCAGCCGGTCCGGGAAGCGCCGATCGGTGAACGTGCCGGTGTTCTGCCCCGGTTCGTAGTCGAACAGCGACAGTTGCGCCTCGACGCGCCAACTGTCGGCGAAGCCGGGGTACAGCGCCTCGAACGTGGGCGGCTGCGCCACCCGCTTCCCGCCACGCACGGCCAGGTCGTCGCCGGGGTCACCGTCGTGGTCGCCGAGCAGACCCTCCAGCGTCCCGGCCCGTGCGGTGGGCGCGCTGACGCTCACGCTCAGCCCCCACACGCCGATCGGCTGCGCGGTCAGTCGGGCGCCGTCCGGCCACTCCACAGTCACCGTGCCATCTCCCCAGGTGGTGACGGTGCCACCGCGCGCCAGCTTCACCCCGTCGGGCGCGGACACCGGCGCGGCGCCGTTCACCCGGACCGCCGGGCCGTCGGGTGTGACGTACACGCCGACCCGGTCACCGGCCACCCGCACCGCGACGGCCGAGTTGACGGCCACCACCGAGCTGGCCGGGAACATCGTCTGTCGTACCTGGACCTCGAAGTCGTCTGTCGTCGAGCGGGTCAGCACGAACTCCCCGGCGGCCTGGAAGTCGTACCGCAGGCCGTCGTAGGTGAGCAGGTGCGGGTCGCCGTTGCTGTTCGCGCACCGGTAACCCTTGCCGATGACCGAGATCGAACAACCACCACCACCGGGTGGTCGGGGCCTGGGCTTGTCGCAGTCCTTGCCGTTGGACGGCAGCTTCATTCCGCTGTACGTCGTGCGCAGCGGCACCCCCACGGCCTTGCGGTACGCGTTCTCCGCCAGCACCGCGTGCACCTCGGCGGGGTCCACGGTGCTGGCCTGTTGGCCGCCCTGCGTGCAGAACTGGCCCCGGTCGGTGTCGTTCACCTCGTCGAGGGCGTGGTTCATCTCGTGGATGAGGGTGGCGCACTGGTCCTCGGTGAAGCCGGAACCCTCGTCGTCCAGCTTCCGCCCGTCGTTCTCCGGCACCCAGTTGATCTGTACGTCGCTACCCGGGACGTACGTCGTGGTGCTGCTCTCCGAGCCGAGGATGGGTCTGCGTACCTTGATCTTCTTGCCGGAGCGTTCCAACTCGTCGAGCACAGCGCCGTTGCCGGAGCCGCGGATCTGTCCGACGCAGCCCGCGTACTCCGTTTGCAGGTCGGCGTTGACGCTGACCACCGCGGACGCCGCCTGTGGGGCGAGCAGCACCAGGACGCCCGCCAGCACAACGCCCATCCGCACCCGGCTCCGCAACCCGGTCACCCGCCCTTCACCTCGAACGCGACAGTGCCCTGCTCGGCCGTCGCGGCGCAGGCATCCGCCGGCACACCGCGCAGCGGCGCTCGCAGGTAGCCCAGCACCAGCCGGTACGCCCCCGGTTGGTCGACCGGCCACCAGGTCACTGTGGCTCCACCCCGCCCGTCCGGCGCGCTGGTGGTCAGCGCCGCGCCGACCGGGCTCTGCGGGTCGCTGCCCAACGTCAGCTCCACCGACCCACGCGGCGGTACCTTCACCAGGTTCTCCACCAAATACGCGGTGAAGTCCCGGTAGTAGGCGGCGCCGCCGACCGCGGGGGCCACCGCCGTGCCGTCGCGGGTCAACGACATGACCGTCACCGCCCCGTCCGGCACCCGGCTGAGTTGGCACTCGGCGTCGCGGTTGTTGACCAGTTTCAGCCGCAGACTGATCTGCTCACCCACCCGGTACGACGGTTGGCCGGCACTGACGGTCAGGCCGACCGTCGCCGTGCCGCCGCTCGGGGCCGCTGACGGGCGCGACCGTCTGCACCCGACCGTGGTGGCCATCAGCAGCAGGGCGAGACCGCCGGCGAGCACCGCCGTCCCTGCGCGGGGTACGCCCATGGGCCGCGAGCCTCCTCCGGGTGCCGAGGGTCGGCACAGATCCCGGCCAGCCTGCGCCGTGGGTGCCGGGAGCGCTGTCGAAATCCGGCCCGGTGGGTGTCCGCTAGCCGACCCGAGGGGCGCCGAGCCGCCGGCCGCCGAGGACCCGTAGGTCGCCCCGCACCGGCTACAGCGGCGTCGCCCGCAAACCCTGGGCCGGCCTGGTCCGCTCGGGCCGAACCACCGATGCGGCCTGTTCCGCCCAACGCCGATGTTTGGCCCTGGCCAACGGCGTTGTCTATTTTGTCCCGAATTTGTCCCGAACGGACAATCCGGCTCGCCCGCCACCGCATGCGCCGGACGGATTCCGCCGTCGCGAACGCGTCCGCAGTGGTGCGGGTCCTCCCACCAGCCGCGCCGTTGGTGACACTCCGCCGAGTCGACAACTACGCTCAGGTAAGGCTCGCCGATTCGGGGCGGGACTCGAAGGACCCCGAAGGGCCGGCGCTGGTCTTCGGGCCGGTGGCCTGGCGGGCGTTCGTCACCGAGGTCGCCCGGCGGTCGTAGCCGATCCCCGAACGCGCCGAAGCGCCCGCCCCCAGTAGAGGGGACGGGCGCTTCGCTGTGTGGCCTCCGTCAACCCACCACCGACCGCAGTGGCACCTTCGCGGCATTCAGCGCGCGTACCAGATCCCTCGCGAACGGGTGTTCGTCCACCTGGAGCCCCTGCGGGTTCGGGATCACGACGTACGCCGAACCGTTCTTCTCGGACGCCCGCGCGTCGGCGGTGAAGCGTTCGACGATCGCCCGGGTGCGGGGCAGGTCGCCGGCCGCCACCTGGATGGTGATCGGCCGCCACCCGCCGCCCAGGTCCGGCGGCACCGGCGCGGCGGCGGCGCCGGCGCGCGCCGCGTCGACGCCGGCCGGACGCCGGGCGTCGGGCGCGGCCGTCGGCGGGTAGAGCAGCGCGTTGGCGACCAGGTGCAGACCATTCTCGTTGTACGCGCGGAAGAGCGGATTGAACGCGAACAGCACCGCCCGACCGGCGCCGGTCGGCTCGTCGACGACGGCCGCGGTGCCCTTCAGCGTCTCCGCCCCGACTGTGAAACCGTTGGCCCAGAAGGTGTCACCGGTCGGGTAGGTGAGCACGTTTGTCCCGGTGGTGCTCGGGGTGAGGATCGGGTCGCTGTTGTTGAACTCGAAGTCCTCCGCCGGGCGACCCAGCGCCACCGGGCTGTTCCGGTCGACGTCGACGCGCAGGTGCGAGCCGATCACCAGGTAGTCCGCCGGCTTGGTCTTCTCCGTGGTCGAGGTGAGCCCGGCGGCCCGGGCGACCCGGGTGCCCTCGTTGCGCAGCCCGAGGTAGGTGTGGCCCTGGCCGATCCAGTCACGCAGGTTGGCCTGCCCGGCGGCGGTCAGACCGCCGGTGGCGCTGCCGCCGTCCGGCACCAGCAGCACGGTACGCCCGGTGAACGCCTCGGTGTTGTCGTTGATGTCGGCAGTGGTGACCGGTTTCAGGTCGAGCCCCCACCGCTTGCCGAGTACGTAGCGGGCCTCGCCGTGCGAGCCGGAGGTGGTGGAGATGCCGGTGCCCTGGAACAGCCCCACGTCGGGCAGGTCGAGGCGGGTGCCGGAGGGCCGACCACCCGGGGTGAGGCTGACCCCGAGGGATTCGGCCAGCCCGTCCACGGTCCGGTTCACAGTGGCGGCCGGGATGGCGACAGTGCTGGTCGTGAGGTCACGGACCAGGGGTACGCCACGGCCGAGCAGGCTGAAGGTGAACTCCGCGGCGGCGGCCGAGTCGAGCGGGTACGTGTACGAGCCCCAGGGCCACGCCGCACCGGTGCGACCGCCGGAGACCTTGCGCACCAGTTGGGCCCTCGGCCGGACGGAGTCTCCGGTGTAGATGGTGTTGATGCCCATCAGCAGTGGGTTGCTCCAGGACGACACGTCGTAGAAGTACGGGAACGGCACGTACGGGTCCTCGCCCATGAGGGCCTGGATCCAGTGCTTCTGGGGCTGGTCCATCGGGATCCAGTACGCGCCCTTGGGCACCGTCACGTTGGTGGCGCTGCGCCCGCCGAAGACCCGCGCGGTGGGCACCCGGGTCGCCTTCTGCACCTCGTACACCTCGACGTCCATCCGGCGCAGCCGCTCGACGAGTTGGCGGACGTCGGCGAGCTGCCGGTCGGGCAGCAGGAAGTACGAGCGGATGGTGAGGTCCGGCACCGGGAACTGGACCTCGTTTGTGGGTTGCACCACCTCGTTCGGTTCGAGGGTGCCCGCCCTGCCCTGGGCGAGCGCGTCGGTCCAGATGTCGAAGTAGCCGTCCAGCACCTCGCGCTTGTTCGCGGCGGCCCAGCCGAGCGTCGACCACTGGGTGTGGAACTGCTGCTGGACCCGGTCGGCCACCGCCGACGCGCTGCCCTTCTCGTACGTCATGCCGGCCGCGCCGAAGCCGGTGGTCGGCACCGTGTCGCCGTAGCCCATGAAGAACATGTCGTACGTGTCGTAGTTGAAGTAGCACTCGGTGAAGGCGTTCTCGTCGCAGGCCCCGTTGAAGCCGAAGCCGGCCTTGTTGGCCTCGCCGATGCGGTTGATCCAGTCCACCGCCTCACCGGCGATCTCGTGGTGGATCGGGTCGGCGTTGGGCGGGAAGAAGTACTGCCGGCCGCCCATCTCGTGTGCGTCGACGAAGACCTGCGGCGGGTAGCGGCGCAGCAGTTCGAGCTTGCCGTCGGTCTCCTGCTGGGTGCGGGCGAACCAGTCGCGGTTCAGGTCGAAGCCGAACTCGTTCTGCCGGCGGGTCGCGTCGCGGCCGTCCGGGTTCTGGGTGGGGACGATGATGGTGACCAGGTTGTCGTTGCGCTGGGCGACAGCGCAGGACAGGCCCGCTGCCAACTCGTACAGCGTCTTGAGCGCCGCGTCGGCGCCGCTCTTCTCGCCGCCGTGCACGTTCGCGGTGACCCAGACGATGGCCGGGCTGTCCTTCGCCGTTTGGGCGGCCGTTCGCGCGCTGGTCCGGCGCGGGTCGCGCAGGTCCCGGATGTCGTCGGCGATCTCGCGTAGCGCGGCGGGCCGCACGTGGCGTTCGTTGGACACCACCGCGTACGGCAGCGGCTGGCCGAGCACGCTGGTGGTCATCACGCCGGTGACGACCCGGTTGGAGGCGCGGTCGACGGCCCCGAGGTAGGTCCGGACCTCGTCGTTGGTGACGACCCGCTCCTGCCCCGTGCCGAGCGGGAAGCCGAGCACGGCGTCCGGGCTGGGCACTGTGGTCAACCGGGCGGTCGGGTCGTCGCTGCACCGGGAGGGCTGGGCGGCGCTCGCGGCCGGTGTGCCGCCGAGCAGGGGAGTCATGCCGAGCAGGAGCGTGATCGTGGCGGCACTCGCCAGCCGCCTGGCGGGGGCCATCCGGAACGGACGCATCGATGGGACCATGAGTCGTGTTTCCCCTCTCGGGAACAACCGCGCAGTGGCCGGAGCCTATGAACCGCCGATACGACGGTCAAGGGTTGATCGATATTGCTGACTACTCGGCGTGCCGGTCCCGACGCGGAGTGGCAGGATGGTGGCGTGGGCTTGTCGTCGTCTGGGAGGAGGAGACGTGCCGGAGATGATCACGCTCTCGGTCCATCCGGATCTTCCGTCCGCCGATGCTCGGCGTTCGCTGGCGTCCTGGCTGCGCGCCGAGGATCGGCTTCGGGAGGGGGTGACCACGACGCCCCCCGACGGGATGTCGGTGGACACCCCGGACGAACTGCGGGTGGCGGCCAGCGACGCGGGCACCGCCATGGTGCTGGTGCAGGCGATCGCCGGCTGGCTGACCCACCGCCGCGATGATGTGACGGTGAAACTCACCCGGCCCGACGGATGGTCGGCCGAGGTGGACGTGCACCGGGCTCGCGACATGGATCAGGTGACAGCGCTCATCGAGGCTGCGGTGCGCGCGGTGACACCCGCGCAGCGGTAAACGGCCCGTCGCCGGCCGAGAGGTCGGCCGGCGACGGGCCGGGTGGCACACGTACGGCTACCAGGTGGTCAGGCCGAGGCCGATCGTCTTGGTCAGCGTGGCGTTGTCGTCGTCGCCGTCGAGCGACCAGATCATGGCGCCGGCCAGGCCGGCCCGTCGGATGTAGAGCGTCTTCTGCAACACGACCGCCGGGTCGTCGTACGTCCACAACGTCGTACCGTCGAACAACCAGGCATGCCCGGCGCGCACGTCGCGGTGCACCGTGTAGCCGTTACCGGCCAGGGTCTTCAACTTCTTGTAGTCCTCGTACCCGGCCTCGAAGGTGGCCGGCGCGGGCCCGGTGGCCGGCTGGAACAGGCCGTTGCCGCCGCCGGTGATGCCGGTCCAGCCGCGACCGTAGTAGGGGATGCCGAGAACGAGCTTGTCCCGCGGCGCGCCACGGGCGATCCAGCCGTCGATGGCCACCTCGACGGAGAAGTCCGGGTTGTCCGGGGCACCCGCCGGGACGCGAAGCGCCGACTGCTGGTTGGCCCGTGCGTCCCAGCCGCCGTGGAAGTCGTACCCCTGCACTGTGGCGAAGTCCAGGTACTTGAAGATCTTGCGGCCCTCGTAGCCGGCGTCCATGGTGGCCGGGCTGGCCGGCAGGAACGCGGTCAGCGGGTGGTGCGCGCGGGTCGTGCGCCCGTACGCGTCGAGCTGCCGGCGGAACTCGGCGAGCAGCTTGGTGAAGTTCTCCCGGTCCTCCGGGCGGATGACGTTGCCGGGCTCACCCTCCCAGTTGGGCCACTCCCAGTCGAGGTCGATGCCGTCGAAGACGCCGGCCCCGGCACCGGGGCCGCCGGCGGCGCCGTCACCGCCGGGCAGGTTCCCCTTGAGGTAGAGGTCGATGCAGGACGTCACGAACGCCTTGCGGGAGGCGTCGGTGCGGGCAGCGTTCGAGAAGTACGTCGACCAGCTCCAACCGCCCAGCGAGATCAGCACCTGCAGTTTGGGGTGCTTGGCCTTGAGCTTGGCGAGCTGGCCGAAGTTGCCGTTGAGCGCCTGGCCCGGTGCGTCCGCGACACCGTCGACGCTCTCCTCGGCCGGGACGGGACGCTGGTAGTCGGCCCAGGCGTCGCCCTCACCCGGCCCACCGTCCACATAGCAGCGGCCGTCCTCGCTGACGTTGCCGAAGGCGTAGTTGAGGTGGGTGAGGCGACTTGCCGCCCCGGAGGTTTCGAGCTTCTTGACCGGGAAGGCTCGGCCGTAGATGCCCCACTGGGTGAAGTAGCCGACCCGGTGGTAACCGGTGCGGCGCTGGTGGTTGTCACCGGCGCTGGCGGCGGTGGGCGGAGCGGCGGTGACCAGCACTGTCGCCAGGGCGACGACGGCGGTGAGACGGCGGTGGCGGAATGGTCGCATCGGCACACTCCCACGAGACATCAAGCAGAATTAGTAAAGACACTTATCTGATTGATGAAGTTAAGCCGATCACCCTCCGGGGTCAAGAGCCGTCCAGCCACATGGGGGATTGTGACGGCGTTACCGGGTGGTAACGATGTTGTGCCATGGACTCCGCCGTGACTCTGATCGGACTACCCGTCGCCCTCGGCATCATCATGCTCGGTCTGGGTCTCGGACTGACAATGGCGGACTTCCGCCGGGTGGCCCACCATCCACGAGCCGCCGTCATCGCCCTGGTCTGCCAGGTGCTGGTCCTGCCGGCGCTCTGCTTCTGCCTCGTCCTCGCGTTCGACCTGGCACCCGAGCTGGCCGTCGGCATGATGCTGCTGGCCGCGTCACCGGGTGGCACCACCGCCAACCTCTACAGTCACCTGTTCGGCGGGCACGTGGCCCTGAACATCACCCTGACCGCCATCAACTCGGTGCTCGCCGTGTTCACCCTGCCGATCCTGGTCAACCTGTCGGCGGCGTACTTCCTGCCCGACGGCAGGAGCATCGGCCTGCAGTTCGACAAGGTGCTCCAGGTCTTCGCCATCGTGCTCGTCCCGGTCACGATCGGCATGCTCATCCGGGCGCGGATGCCGCACCTGGCCGAGCGGCTGAACCGCCCGGTCCGGATCATCTCCGTCGTCGTACTCGTCGCGGTGATCGCCGGCGCGGTGCTCGGCGAGCGGGAGAACATCGCCGACTACTTCGTCTCGGTAGGCCTGGCCGTGCTCGCCTTCAACCTGCTCAGCCTCGCCATCGGCTACGGGGTGCCGCGCCTCGCCGGTGTCGACCGGAGCGCCGCGACGGCCGCCGGTTTCGAGATCGGCATCCACAACAGCACCCTGGCCATCACTATCGCGCTCAGCCCGGCGCTGCTCAACAGCACCCAGATGGCGATCCCGGGCGCCGTCTACGGCATCGTCATGTTCTTCACCGCGGCGGCCTTCGGCCTCCTGGTGACCCGCGTCGGCGCCCGGTCCGCCACCGCCCTGACGCCCTGACGGCCGGTGCCCTGTCGCCCCGACGGCAGCCGTCGAGGCGACAGGGCTGACGGCAGCGGTCAGCCGACCTGGTTGTTGTCCTTCTGCGCGCCCCAACCGTGCCAGCGGTCGATCTCGATCAGGGCACTGACCCGGGCACGTTCCCGGCGTGGGTACGCGTTGCCCGTGTAGTGCTTCGACAACCGGTCGATGTCCGCCAGGCCCTCGTCGGGGCGCAGTTCGGCGACGTGCCCGATGATGCTGACGTGGGTGTACCAGCCAGCCTCGTCGAGCACGGTGAGGGACACCCGGGGGTCGTTGCGGACGTGCTCCAGCCGGCGGCGGCTCTCGTCCATGTTCACCAGGATCCGGCCGTCCTCCCACAGGTACCAGGTGGCGGCGGAGACCGGTTGGCCACCGTTGCGAAGGGTGGTCATGACGGCGGGGTTCGGCTTCTGGAGCATGGCGACCGCGGCCTCGGGAAGCGGTGGCTTGGACATGAAGTCTCCTCGTCGCGACAACGTTTACCCCTGCACGTTACGCACCCGCCCGCCCGATCGCGCTCGGATCGCGATCGCGGCGCGGCGGGCCGAGCCCACCCGGCTGCCGGGCTGACGTCGCCTGCGGCGAAGATGTGGTCATGAGCGAATCCACACTGCCCAGGCGTGTCGTCGTCACCGGCGCCACCGGCAAGCTCGGCCGTGCCGTGGTCGCCCACCTGCGCGCCGTGGGCGTCGACGTGCTGGCTGTGGACCGGGCCGGTGGCCGCGACCCACGCGACGTGAACGGCGAGTTCCTGCTTGTCGACCTGACCGACTACGGGCAGGTGGTGGAGGCGTTCACCGGCGGCGCCGACGAGCACGCGGGCGGCGTCGACGCGGTCGTGCACCTCGCGGCGATCCCGGCCCCCGGGCTGATGTCGAACGCGACCACCTTCGCCAACAACTCCGCCGCGACGTACAACGTGTTCGCCGCGGCCCGTGCGGCCGGGATCAAGCGGGTCGTGTGGGCGTCCAGCGAGACGGTGCTCGGGTTGCCGTTCGACACCCCGCCGCCGTACGCGCCGGTCGACGAGGAGTACGCGCCGCGGCCCGAGTCGACGTACTCGTTGAACAAGGCCCTGGAGGAGGAGATGGCGCGGCACTTCTGCCGGTGGGACCCGGAGCTGGTCATGGTGGGGTTGCGCTTCTCCAACGTCATGGACGTCGAGGACTACGCGCCGTTTCCCTCGTTCGACGCCGACCCGCAGCTGCGCCGGTGGAACCTGTGGGGCTACATCGACGCCCGCGACGGCGCCCAGGCGGTCGAGCGCGCTCTCGCGCACGACCAGCCCGGTGCCGACGTCTTCGTCATCGCCAACGCCGACACCGTCATGAGCAGGTCCAGCGCCAGCCTGCTGGCCGAGGTCTACCCGGGCGTCGAGGTCCGTAAGGAGCTGGGTGAGCACGAGACGCTGCTCAGCATCGACAAGGCCCGCCGGGTGTTGGGGTACGAGCCGCAACACTCCTGGCGGGACCACGTCGACGTGCTGTAGATCAGCGCGCCGCCTGGTAGGCGCGGCCGACGGCGGTCGCGCTGCTGCCGGTACGGAACAGGCCGGTCTGGTCCTTGTCGGTGGCGGGCAGGCCGAACCACGCGTACCGCTGTAGCCAGGACAGGCCACCCAGCATCCGGGTCGCCGCGGTGAGGAACGCGGCCTGCTGTGCCTGGGTGGGGAAGCGGACGCCGTTGGAGAAGTCGATCAGGGCGAACTCGGTGAGCCAGATCGACAGCTTGTACCGGTCGTGCACGGCCTGGAGGTACGACCGGAGCTGGTTGACAGCGTTGGCGGTGGTGAAGTCGCCGCCGTACCAGTGCAGGGCGATGAAGTCGACGCGGTAGCCGCGCTGCTTCGCCCCGGCCATGAACCGGTCGAGCCATTCGCCCGGCCGGTCGCCGCCCCAGGCCACCGCCGGGCTGCCCAGCGGAAGGCCGGTGGCCTGCAACTGCGGCCACAGCTCCAACGCCTGCTCGACCGTCATCTCCGCCTGACCCTTCAGGTCCGGCTCGTTGAACCCGAGCAGGTAGCGGCCGTTCTTCTTGGCCTGTTGCAGGTTGGTGGCGGTGACGCTCTTCGCCCCCCAGATCATCGGGACGAACTCGGCGCCCTTGGGGCTGGTGACGCCCGAGTGGGCCACGTCCCAGGTGTAGTACCAACTCGCCCCGGAGTTGGCCAGCGCCTGGCTGACGCCGTCGAAGGTCCACACCCCGACGCCCTTGCGTTTCGAGGTCGCCACCGGGGCTGCCGGGGCGACCGGACGCCCCGTTGTCGGCTTCGCCGTCGGCGTCGGCGTCGGTGACGCCCCCGCCGGGCTCGGCGTGGCGGTGGGCGTGGTCGTGGTGGGTGCGCCGGGTTGCGGGCTCGTGGGTGGCGGCGCGTCGAGCGCCTGCGTCGCCGCCGGGGCGGGCGTCGGCCCGGTGGGCTGCACCACGACGATCACACCGGTCACCAGTACGGCGACCACGGCGGCCACGAGGAGCGGCCACAGCAGACGCCTCGCGCCGATCGGGAGGCGGCCGAGCATCCCACGTCGGGGTTCCGCGTGGACGCCCCGGTTTCCCCTCGCGGCGTCCGCTTCGCCCTGGCCGGTTGCGCGCATCGTCTCGACTCCCTCGTGTGTGGTCGCAGCACTGTTCCATGCTGCGGTGGCGGGGGAACCCGCCAACGCCTCACCTCAGGAGACTCGCCGGCCGTACCCGGATAACAGTTTCGTCGGCCCGGAGCAGCGTCAGATGGATCATCCTTTCAGACCGGTGTGGGCGAGGCCCTCGATGAACTGCCGCTGCGCGATGACGAACACGACCAGGACGGGCAGCGCCGTCATCGAGGCCGCCGAGAGCTGTACGTCCCACATCGGTCCGCCGTACGCGTCGACGAACTGGGTCAGTGCCTGCGGCAGGGTGAACTTCTCCGGGGTGGACAGGAAGACGATCGGCTCCAGGTACAGGTTCCAGCTGTGCAGAAAGGTGAAGATCGCCACCGCGCCGAGGGCCGGGCGAGCCAGCGGCAATGCGATCCGCCAGAAGGTCGCCAGCCGGCCCAGCCCGTCCACCCGGGCGGCTTCCTCCAACTCGCCGGGCAGGGTGATGAAGAACTGCCGCATGATGAAGGTGGCCAGCACACTGGGCGCGCCGAGCGTCGGCACCAGGATCAGCGGCCAGTGGGTGTCGATCATCCCGACCGAGTTGAACATCTGGAACAGCGGCACGATGGTCACCTCGCTCGGGATCAGCAGGCCCACCAGCACCACCAGGAAGAGCGCGTGCTGACCACGGAACCGGATCCGGGCGAACGCGTATCCGGCCAGCGACGAGACGGCGAGGGTGCCGACGGTGACCACCGCGGCGATGTACGCGCTGTTGAGGTACTGCTGGGCGAACGGTTGCAGCTCGAACACCCGCCGGTACGCCGAGAAGCTCAGCTCGGTGGGGATCAGCGACGGAGGGAACGCGAAGATGTCGCTGACCGGCTTGAATGACGAGGTGACCATCCACCAGGTCGGGAAGACGAACGGGATGGCCAGCAGGCAGATCAGCCCATAGATCGCCACCCGGGCCCGCAAGGGGAGCCTATTGTTCATGGAAGACCCACTTCCTGCGCATCCGCCACTGCACGACGGTCAGCGTCAGCACGATCAGGAACAGCAGCACCGACAGCGTCGAGCCGTACCCGAACTGGTGGAACTGGAAGGCCTGCTGGTAGAGGTAGTAGACGAGCACTGTGGTCGAGGTGCCCGGGCCGCCCTGGGTGAGCACGGCGATCTGGGCGAAGACCTGTAGTGCGCCGACCACGGTGATGATCGAGGTCAGCAGGATGGTCGGGCTGATCAGCGGCACGGTGATCCGACGGAACTGGTTCCACCGGCTCGCCCCCTCGACCCGGGCCGCCTCGTAGAGTTCGGCGGGCACGCCCTGCAACGCGGCGAGGAACAGCACCATGTTGAGGCCGACGTTCTTGACCACCTGGACGACGATCACCGACAGCAGCGCGGTCCATTCGCCGCGCAGCCAGTTCGGGCCGTCCAGGCCGACCGCGCCGGCCACCCCGTTGACGCCGCCGTTGTCCTGGAGCAGGAAACCCCAGACGATCGTCCAGGCGACCAGCGAGACCACCACCGGTGAGAAGAACAGCGTACGGAACACCACGGTGCCGCGCAGCCGCTGGTTGAGCAGGACGGCGAGCAGCAGGGCCAGGGCGAGGTTGAATACGACCAGGCCGACGGAGAAGAACAGCGTGCTCCGGAGTACGCCCGGCAGCTTCGGGTCGTCGACCAGCTCGCGGTAGTTGTCGGTGCCCACGAAGTCGAAGGTGTCCGCGAGCACGTTCCACTCGTGCAGGCTGTACCAGACCACCAGGCCGAGCGGCAGCAGCACGAAGAGGGCCGTACCCACCAGTTGTGGGGTCACGAAGAGCAGGCCGGCGAGCTGATCACGTCGACGACTGGTCCACCACCCGCGTCGCGGCGACGCTGCCGTGCCGCCCGGGGCGGGCCGGGGCTCAGCCCGACCCGCCACGTTGTCCGTCAGGACCGGCATCGCTGATCCCCTACTTCGCCAACAGCGGGTTGATCGCCGAGCAGACCCCGTCGAGCACACCCCGCACGTCCGCGTCGGCCTTCCACATCGGGTCCAGCGCCGACCGCACGGCCTGGCTCAGCTCGGCCTGCCCGGTGTGGTTGGGCTTCACCACCCCGTTGGCGATCCCGTCGATCACGACGCTCTGCAACTGCTCCGGCTTGAGCAGGGGATTGGTCTTGGCCAGCGTCGCCGCGGTGAGCAGCGGGGTACGCGGCGGCGGGAAGAACTGCGCCAGCTTGGCGGAGTTGGCGGGGTTGGTGAGGAAGGCCAGGAAGTCCGCGGCGACGGCGGCGTGCTTGCCCTTCTTCAACACGCCCATGCCACCCTGACCGATCACCGAGTAGTTGCCCTTCGGCCCGGCCGGCAGCGGCACCAGGTCCCAGCCGAACTTCTGCTTCTCCAGCAGCGAGGCCCGGGAGATCTGGGTGATCGTCATGCCGGCCTCGCCGGCGAAGAAGTCGGCGGCGGTACCCGGGCCCGGCAGCGCCTTCGCGGTGAAGATCGCCTGGTGCAGGAAGGTCATCGCGTCGACCATCTCGGTGGCGTTGAAGCCGCAGGTCTTTCCGTCCGCGCTCCATGCCTGGGCGCCCCAGCCGGTCCAGATGGTGGAGAGGTTGTCCCAGCCCTTGTAGTCGAAGTCCCGTACCACCAGGCCCGCCTTGCCGGTCCGGGCGGCTACCGCCGAGGCGGTGGTCACCGCGTTCTCCCAGGTCCAGGCGTTGGCGGCGATCAGCTCGGCCGGGCTCTTCGCGCCGGCGGCCTTGACCAGGTCGGTGTTGACGAAGATGCCGAACGGTGAGGTGGAGAACGGGTAGCCGTAGAGCTTGCCGTCGGCCTGCCACAGCTTCGTCGCGGCCGGCGCCAGCTCGTCGAAGCCGTACCCGTCGGTCTTGCGCAGGGTTTCGTCCAGCGGCAGCAGCGCGCCCGAGGAGACGAAGTCGGGAGCCGCGTTCTCCAGGACCCAGGCCAGGTCGGGCGGGTTTCCACCGGCGATCTGGGTGGTCAACGTGGTGGTGTAGCTCTCGAACGGGATCGGGTCGAAGGTGATCTTCGCGACGTTGGGGTGGCTGCTCTGGTACTCCGCCGCGATGTCGTTGAACAGCTTCAGGTGTGCCTCGTTCGCCGACCAGGTGGTCATCCGCAGCGAGACCGGGCCGTCGGAGCCGGCGCTGTCGCCGCCGCCGCACGCGCTCAGGCCGAGCATCGCGGCGAGCGCGACGACGGCCGTCAACCGTTTCCTCATCAGGGTTCTCCCTCAGTAGCCGGCGATGTCGGGCCAGCGCAGCTCGACGCCCTCGTCGGCGAGGCGGTTCTGGAATTCGGCCAGCAGGCCGGGGGTGTGACGCACCGCGCGGGGAGTGACCCGGCGGGCCAGGCAGAAGTCCGCGAGCAGACCGGCGACCTCGCCGATGTTCCACTCCACGGGGTGCAGGCGGTACGAACCGTTGGTGATGTGGGTGGTGCCGATGTTCTTCCCGGCGGGCAGCAGGTTCTCCACCCGTCGGGGGATCAGGGCGCCGAGTGGGATCTCGAAGGGACACGAGGCCACGTCGACGTAGTTGTCCCCGCCGGTGGACGGGTGCAGGTCGATGCGGTACATGCCGACGCCGACCGCGTCCGGGTAGCTGACCGCGCCCTTGTCGCCGCGTACCGCCAGGGACAGGTCCTGCTCGACGACGGTGTACTCGGCGCGGATGCGCCGCGCCTCACGGATGTACGGGGCCTGGGCCAGACCGCTGTGCGCGACGTCGCCGCCGGTGCTGATGCCACCGGTGCCGGTGACGTCGCCACGCAGCCGCAGCCCGGGGAAGCCGGTCCCGCCGTCGGCGCGCGGCGCCTCGGTCTGCAGCCAGTAGAGCACCGACAGGGAGAGCTCCCGGGCCGCCGCGATCTGGTGGGCGGGGTCGGGCACGTCGATCAGCGGCTGCTCGAAGTAGTCGATCATCGGCCAGTTGACCAGGCAGATGTCGCTGTCGTAGCTGCCCGGGACGAAGCTGCGCCGAGCGGCGATCCGCCGGAAGGTCCACAGGTTGCCGTCGCCCGGGCTCAGCCGCTGGTCGGCCATCACCAGCCACGGGTCGTCGTCCGGGTTGGGGGTGAAGCTGCGCTCGGAGATCTCCAACGTGCGCGGGTTGGGTGAGCGGAAGGAGAGCATCCGGTCGCCCCAGAACGGCGGCTGGTACGCCCGCCAGAAGTCGTACCGGGCCGGCCGGTCGATGGTGTGGTCGCCGTCGACGTGGTCGACCGCGAAGCAGACCGAGAACGCCTGCATGTTCTCCGGCTGCGCTTCGTCCGGCGCGCTCGGCTCCCCGGTCTCGCCCCGCGACTCGAAGCCGGTGACGTACTCGGTGCCGGTCAATGGCAGCAGTTCGCCGGTCTCGGTGGCGTCCAGCACGTACGGCGCGACAACGTGCACCCGTTCGCCGCTGTCCCGGTGCGCCAGGGTCACCCCGGTCACCCGGTCGCCGTCGGTGTCGGCCCCCACCGGTAGGTACGGCTGGAGCAGCCGCAGCCGGCCGGCCCCCCGGTACGGCGCGAGCATCGCCTCCAGCACCGCCACCGCGACCCGTGGCTCGTGGCAGAGCCGGCTCACGTGCCCGGCCCCCGGGTTGAGCGCGGTGGCCTGGCGGGCCCGGTCGGTGAGCGGGTAGTAGGCGCGGTAGTAGTCCCGGATGCCGTCGCGCAGCTTGCGGTAGCTGGCGGTGACGCCGAACTGCTCGACCCAGGAGTGCTCGTCGGGCGGTACGGCCTGGCTGGTGAGTTGACCGCCGAGCCAGTCGTACTCCTCGCTGAGCACCACGGAACGGCCGGCGCGCAGCGCGGCGAGGGCCGCGGCGACGCCACCGAGTCCACCGCCGACGATCAGAACTTCGGCCTGCATCTCTGGCAAGAGCTGTCCTTTCACGGGGTCACCTTCGGCGGCGCGAGGGTGGCGCCGTCGACGGGCTGGCAGGGCACCAGCCGCTGCGGCACGGTTTCCGGGTCCGCCTCGAGCAGCCCGGTCAACACCTCGACGGACTGCCACCCCATCTCGCGGCGGGGGATGCGGAAGCCGGTGAAGTCGATGTCGGTGCTGGCCGGCCGGGTCGGGTCGCCGAGCGCCAGGATGGACAGGTCACCCGGGATGTCGAGGCCCCGTTCGCGGGCCAGCTGGGCGATGGCCACACCGTCGGCGTACTCCTCGACCACCGCCGCCGTGACGCCCGCCGCGAGCAGGGCGTCGAGCAGTTCCGCGGGGGAGCGGTCGGTGGTCGGCAGGTGCCGTGGCGTGCGTCCGGCCTCGTCGAGCGCGGCCCGGAAGCCGCGCATCCGGTCGGCGTGCGACTCGGGGCCGGAGCCCTGGCCCAGGTAGGCCAGCGCGGTGTGACCTGCGGCCAGTGCGCGGCGTACCACGGCGGCGGTGGCGGTCGGGTAGTCGGCGCCGACGTACGGCACCGGCCCGCCCGCGTCGTCGCGGCGGCCGACCGAGACGAACGGTTGGCCCTCGGTGACCAGCCGGGTCAGCTCGTCGTGGTCCAGCGATCGACCGAGCAGGACGCAGCCGTCGGCCAGGCGGAGCCGGTTGTCGTCGTGGAATATCCGCCGCCGGCCGCCCGCCACCGGCGCGCTGGTGAGCAGCAGCAGGTCACAGCCGAGCCGTTCGGCGCACTCCTCGATGCCGACCAGGAACGGGTGGTAGAAGTCGCCGGTGCCGGTGGGAAAGACCGGCTCGTAGGTGAAGACACCGAGGATGCGGTTGTGCCGCGCGGCGAGCCGGCGGGCGACCGGGTCGGCGACGTAACCGGTGGTGCGGATGGCGTGCAGGACCCGTGCCCGGGTTTCCGGGGCGATCCTGACGTTGCCGTCGTCGCGGCCGTTGAGCACCAGCGAGACGGTCGCCTGGCTGACGCCTGTCATCCGGGCGATGTCGTGCTGGGTGACTCGCCTGCGCGAACCAGTCACGTTCCGTGTCCAATCGTTACCGGGGTAATACGCATTAGCGTCGGTGAGGTGAAATGGTGCGGCGCATCCGGCGTCGCCGTCAAGACCCTCGGGCGGAGAAGTTCTGCCGACGAAAGCCGCTCGATAATTCGTATTAGCACCTTGACGGTCGACTGAGGACCCGGCCAGACTCGTCGATGACGACCCCGGGCGACCGGCCAGGCAGCCACATCACCGACAGTGACGCTGGTTGCGCTCTCGTCAGTGCCTTCCGGGCCGCCGTCGCGCCACCACTCACGCTCCGCGATCGACGAGCGTCCCCTCACGATCGGAGACACCAGATGGCACACCCGTACCCGAATCCGCCCTCCGGCCGACCCACCGAGCTGAGCCGGCGCGGGCTGTTGCGTGGCGCGGCGCTGCTCGGCGCCGCCTCCGCCGCCGGCGGTGCCGGCACCCTGCTCCAGGGCGCGCCGGCGCTGGCCGGGCCGGCCGGTTTCCCCAGCTACCGGTACGTCCGTGACGCGTTCGACCGCCCACTGGCCTACAACCCCACCGGCGAAACGATCTTTCCCTGTGTACGCGGGGTCTACGACAAGATCACCGGCGCCAAGGGGCGGTACTACCTCTACTACGCCCCGCACGATGCGCCCGGCGGGATCTGCCTCGCCTACGCCGACCGGCTGGAAGGCCCCTACACCGAGCACCCCGGCAACCCCATCGTCGACCGGGTGCTACCAACCACGACGGTCAGCCACGTCTCGTCGCCGCACGTCGTCTGGAACGCCTCCAGCCGGGAGTTCTTCCTCTACTTCCACGGGGAGAACACCACCACCCGGGTGGCCCGGTCCCGAGACGGCATCACCTTCAGCGACGAGACGCCGATCCTGAGCACCAGGCTCGTGCCGAACACCACCGAAACGTCGTACGCCCGGGTCTTCGAGCACCGGGTGACCGGGCTCGCCAACAAGTACGTGATGCTCTACATGGGAGCGCACACCGTGCGGCCCGGCACCCGGAAGATCTTCTGGGGTTGGTCGCCGAACGGCTGGGACCAGTGGCAGTTCGCCCCGGAGCCGCTGATCTCGCCGGCCGGCGACGGCCTGAGCGACATCTCCGCACCACATCTGCTCACCCGCAACGGCACCGCGTACGTCGTCTACCACGGCGGTGACGGTCGAATGCACCTCACCGAGGTCGGCAACGGCTTCGACCGGGAGGTGCATCTCGGGGTGTTCCACAGCCCGATCGCCTCCGACAACGGTCGGGTCGCGTCACCGAGCTTCGGCACCGACGGCGGCGTGGGCTACCTGATCTACGAGGCGGGTCCACGCCTGGGCGCCCGGATCTGCGTGGCCCGGGCGGTCTGACCGGTCGTCACCGACGCAGGGTCGTGGACGGCGTCTCGCCGAAGCGGCTCCGGTACTCGGTAGCGAACCGGCCGAGGTGCACGAAGCCGTGTTGCAGGGCAACCGTCGTCACGGACGCCCCCGGCGCGGCCGAGCGGAGCGTGCGGTGCGCCGCGTCGAGCCGGCAGGCCCGCAGGTACGCGGTCGGGGTGGTCTGCAACTCACGGCGGAAGCAGTCCTGCAGTGTTCGTACGCTCACCCGTAGCGCCTCGGCGACGTCACCCACGGTCAGTGCCTCCCCGTGGTGTTCGGAGATCAGGGCGCAGGCCCGGCGGACGAGACGCCCGGGGTGGGCGTGCTGGCCCGGCTCGGACAGCAGGTGGGAGTGGCTGTGCTGATGGGCCAGCAACAGCTTGCCGATGAGCCCCTGTTCGAAACGGGCGGCTACCTGCGGGTGGTCGAACAGGGACGCGTCCGCCGGCTGGGACAGCTCGTCGGCGAGGAACGCCACCCCGCGTGCCCACGCCCGCGCGGTCGGCGTGGTCATGAGCATGCCGACGTCGAGGCGGACCGGGTCGTCCACCGGGTGGCCCAGCAGGCGGGCCAGTTCCCGGTCGACGGCCCGCCGGTCGGCGTAGAAGATTCGGTGGGGCGATCCCTCGGACCACCGCATGTCCGAGGAGTCGTACGGGGACAGCACCGAGGCGACGTCGCGCGTCGAGGTCACGCTCTGACCGGCATGGTGGACCATCGTGCTGCCGGCGCTGGGGATCTGGACGAGGTAGAAGCTCTCCAGCGCGGGCGGTTGGATGCGCACCGCCTGCCCGTAGTCCAGGTCGATGACGCCCACCCCGCCCGCCCGGCGAGCCGCCATCCGCAGTCGCACGCTGTGCACACCCGCCTGCGGGGTGAGCCGGTGTGGACAGAAGACCCGACCCACCTCGGCGCGAGCCCGGTCGACGTCGTCCGTCCGGACCGTCACCGCATCCATCCGACACCTCCCGGGCGTCCCGTCGCGCTGACCGTAAGGCGTGACCGGGCCGGACCAGACCCGAAAGCCGTCGACCCGACAGGAAAAGGGTGCTGTCGCGTACCGCGGACAGCGTCCGCGTCGAGCGGATAGCGACCTTCCCGGTCCGCTCGCTAGCGTGCGACCACCGCGGGCGGTCAGCGCCGGCGCCGTTCGTTCGTTCTTCGGAGGAGACCATGAGGATCGCCGTCGTCGGTGCCGGATTCGCCGGTGTGAGCGCAGCGAAGGTGCTGCGGCAGAGCGGATTCGACGTCACAGTGTTCGAGCGCGCGCCCGACGTCGGCGGGGTGTGGAGCCGCACCCGGCGATACCCCGGCCTGCACACCCAGAACGACAAGGGCACCTACCACCTCTCCGACCTGCCGATGCCCGCCGACTACCCGCAGTGGCCGTCGGGAGAACAGGTCCAGCGGTACCTGGAGAGCTACGTGGAGAAGTTCGGGCTGGCCAGCGCGCTGCGCCTGTCCACGGAGGTCGCCTCGGCCGAGTTGGTCAACGACGAGACCGGGTGGCTGGTGACCTCGCGGCCGGCGGGCGCCCAGGACCCACTGACCGTGGAACGGTACGACCACCTGATCGTCGCCAATGGCATCTTCTGCGACCCGTTCGTTCCGTCCTTCGACGGGCAGGCGAGCTTCACCGCCGCCGGAGGGCGCGTCCTGGCGACGGGGGAGTTCCACGACATCGAGGCGGCCCGGGGTAAGAACGTCCTCGTGGTCGGGTACGGCAAGTCGTCCTGCGACGTGGCGGTCCCGGTGAGCGAGGTCGCCGCCCAGACCCACGTGGTGGCGCGCGAGCTGCTCTGGAAGATGCCCCGCAAGCTCGGCGGTGCGCTCAACTACAAGTACCTGCTGCTCACCCGGATGGGTGAGGCGCTCTTCCGCTACCTGCACCTGAGGGGCTTCGAGCGGTTCCTGCACGGCCCTGGGAACGGTCTGCGCCAACGCATGGTCGACAGCGTCGGCTCGGTAGCGACCCGGCAGTTCAACCTGCGCGAGCTGGGTCTCGTGCCCAAGGGCAGCTTCGAGGACATCGCCCGCAGCACTGTCAGCCTCGCCACCGAGGGCTTCTTCGAGCGGGTCACCGACGGCCGCATCGCCGTGCACCGGGAGCAGGTGATCACCGAGTTGCTGGTCGACGATGGTCGGCCCGCCGCCCGACTGGCCGACGGCACTGTGCTCCCCGCCGACCTGGTGATCTGTGGCACCGGCTTCCGCCAGCACGTGCCGTTCTTCGACGACGCGTTGCACGCCCGGCTCCAGGACGACGCCGGCAACTTCATGCTCTACCGGCAGATCCTGCCGATCGGCGTGCCGAGGCTGACGTTCGCCGGCTACAACTCGTCGTTCTTCAGCCCGCTCAGCGCGGAGATGGCGGCGGTCTGGACGGCCGCGTACCTGCGGGGTGGTCTGACGCTGCCGACCGAGGTCCGGATGCGCGACGAGGTGCGCGCCCGGCTGTTCTGGATGGCGAAGCGCACCAACGGACGACACGCTCGCGGCACGAACATCATCCCGTTCTCGATGCACAACGTCGACGAGGTGCTCGACGAGTTGGGGCTCAACGTCGGCCCGCTGACCCGGGCCCGGCAGTGGCTGTTCCCCGTCGACCCGGGCTCGTACCGCAGGGTGACGGCACAGATGATCCGGCGTACCGCCGATCCGGTATCCGCCATCAGCGACGGAGACCCGATGAAGATGGATAAAATACGCAGATAGGGATCAAGCGGGGCCGGTCGGCGAGGGAGGCTCGGGGACGATGGCAGCGGAACAGGGTCACCACAGTGGTGTGCCCGTGCCGGCGGCCCTGGCCGGCTGAGCTGTCTCGCCGTCCGTGCTGACGCGCACCGAGTTCTTTCGTGGGCTTGGGGAAAGCAAGAGTCCTCGCTCGGCGACCGTCCTGGAACTGCTCTTCGACATCGTCTACGTCTTCGCGCTGGCCCGCCTCGCCGGGCGGGTCGCGGACGACCTGACCATCGTCCGGCACACACTGCTGTCCGAGGCCGGCCAGACCGTCCTGTTCTTCACGGCGATGTGGATGATCTGGTCGCTCAACGCCCTGCTGGCGAGCACCTACGACCCCCGACGTCCCGATCTGCAGGCAGTGCTGCTGGCGACGATGTTCGGCACGCTGGTGCTGGCCGTCACGTTGCCGCAGGCCTTCGGCCAACGCGGCGTCGTCTTCGCCTGCACCTACGTCGTCATCCAGGTCGGCCGACCGCTCTTCCTGGCGTTCGCCCTGCGGGGCCACCCGGCGCACACGTTCTCGCTCCGGGTGCTGACCTGGCACCTGGCGTCCAGCGTGCTCTGGATCAGTGGCGGCATCAGCGGCGGTCTCGGTCGAGGCATCTTCTGGACCATCGCCCTCGCCATCGAGATGATCGGCGCCGCCACCACCTACCCCCTTCCCCGAATAGGCCGGAGACAGCTGAACAGCCTGAGGGTCACCGTCTCGCAGGAGCATCTCGCCGAGCGGTACAACCAGTTCTTCATGATCGCTCTCGCCGAGGTGGTGCTCGAAGCCGGCGCCGCGGTCAGCTTCCCGGGCTTCACCACCGAGGGAACCATCGTCCTCGTCGCCTCGTTCGTGGTGGTCGTCTCGTTCTGGCGGATCTACTTCTACCACGTCAGGTCCGGCCATGCCTCGACCCCGAGCGGGGAGGGGATCCAGTTGTCCCGGTGGGCGAGCTACAGCCTGCTGTTGATCGTCGGTGGCATCATCTGCACCGCCGTCGGCTTCGGTCAGGTCATCGAGGATCCGCACCCGCCGATCGACTGGGCTCTCGTGGCCATCATCTTCGGCGGCCCGGTGCTGTTCCTGATCGGGCGGAGCGCCCTGGAGCGGGAGGACCGATCCGCGCCGCGGTGTCGGGCGCTGTACTACGGCGCGGTGGCGCTCGCCGTGGCGGCTCCGCCGATGGTGCTGCTCCCGCCGGTCGCCGTGGCGGCCGTCGCGGCGGTGATCCTGGCCGGCATCACCGTGTACGACCAGCGTGCCCACAAGCGTGGGGCGGAGACCAACCCGACGCTGTGACGATCCGTTGCGAGCGGGCGACCCCTGCGCGTATGGTCGTCGGGCACGCCGTCGAGCTGGAAGGAGGTCAGAACAATGTCCGATGTTCTGCGCCCCCTCCGCGCTCCGGCGTCCGCGCGGATCTGATCCGGGGCGCGCGCTTCCCGGAGGACCAACCCATGACTGATCTGGTCATCCGTCCGCTCGTCGCGGGCGAGGAAAACCTGTTCGACTCCATGCCTGATCCGCTGCCGCAACTGCGCCAGGTCGCCTACGCCGACGGGATCGCCGGCGGCGGTTACCGTCCCGAGCGCACCTGGGTCGCCCTCCGTGCCGACCGGGTGGTCGGTCGGGCAGCCTGGGTCCTCCCGCCGGGCGCCGTCGGTGCCCCGTGGTTGGAACGGTTCGACCTGGACGCCGAGCCGGAGGTGGGCGCCGAGCTGCTGCGCGCCGCCCACCAGGCACTGGGCGGTCCCGGTCTGTACCACGCCGCGCTGCCGGCGCACTGGCGGCGTCGGCCCGAGGTGCTGGCCGTGGTGCGGGCGCCCATGGGGGCCGCCCGGCTCGCCGGGCTTGTCGAGCGGGGGGAGCGGCTCCGCTGTTCCTGGACGGGCACACCCCTACCGGCGTCCTCCGGACGGTACGACTTCCGCGCCCCCGTCGACGTCGCGGAGGTCAAGGCCCTGGTCGCCAGGATCGCCGAGCCGGACGTACTGACCGGCGTCGAGAACGCACTAGCGGTCGGCGGCGTCGACCTGGCCACCGATCCGCTCGCCTGGCTGGGCGACGCCCTCGACGGATGGCGCGTCGCGATGGACGCGGGTAAGCCGGTGGGCCTGGTCGGAACGGCCGGCGACGCCTGCTTTCCACTCATCGCCTATCTCGGCCTGCTCGACGAGGCCGTCCGACCCGAGTTGCTGGCCGAGGCGGTCCGGGTGCTGGCCGCCGGCGGTGCCCGCGAGGTCATCGCCGACGTGGACGCCCACCGGGTGGCGGTGCTGGCGGAGTTGGAGCGGACCGGCTTTCGGCAGTTGCGCTCCCGGGTCGTCTTCGCGCCGCCGAACAGCCAGGAATAGCTGACCGGGTGCGCCCGGTCACCCGGGCGCACCCCCTCAGCCGGCGTCGAGCGCGGCCCCTGTCAGCATCTGCCCATGCCGGAGATCATCGCGCTCCTCGTCGGCGGGTTGGCGCTTGCCGGGGCGGCGGTCGCCGGGCTCTACCTCTGGCCGGTGGGCCGCCGTGGGCTACGGGTCCCGCCGGCCCGACCGCTCGACTTCGACACGGCCACCCGTGCCGCCGCGGCCATGATCGCCGCCGAGACGGCCGATCCGGAGGTGCGACCGGAGTCGCGCAGTCGCCTGCTGAGCCACGGCTCCCGGACCGGCCGGGCCGTGCTGCTGTTGCACGGGTACACCCTCGCGCCCGAGCAGTACGAGGGGCTGGCCGAGAAGTTCTTCGACAGTGGGTACAACGTCTGGGTTCCCCGGGCGCCCCAGCACGGGACCGTCGACCGGCGGGCCCACCACCGGGTCGAGGCCGGTGAGCTGACGACGTACGCCGCGCAGGGCTGGGCCGTCGCGGCGGCGCTGGGAGACGAGGTCGGCGTCGTGGGGATCTCCGGCGGTGCCGTGCTCGCCACCTGGCTGGCCCAGGTGCCGGGCAACGTCGTACGGCATCTGCTGTTGCTGTCGCCGTTCTTCGGTCCGAACCCGCGACAGGCGCCGGCCTACGCGGTGAAACCGCTCATCGTGCTGTACGGGCGCCGCGTCCTCCGGGACCGCGTCACGTCACGCGGATACTCCCTCGCCGCCGTCACCCAGTACCTGACGATCGCCCGTACCCTGCCGAACCCGCCCCGGCGGACCGGTCTGCGGACCGCGGCGGTCGCGATCAGCCCGCTCGACGGCGTGGTGAACCTGAGGGCAGCGGTCGACGTGCCGCGCCGGATCGCCGACGCGAACGCGATACCGCTGCGGGTGTGCACCCTGCCGGCGGCGCTTGGCGTCGAACACAACACCCTCAACCTCGCTGCCCTGGGCGCCGACGGTGACGAGTGGCGCCGACGGTACGTCGCCCTCTACGAGGGCGAGCCAGCGCCGACGAACGACGCCCCGACCCGTCGGTAACCCCGCCGCCCCGCCCCTCGCCCCGCCCCGCCCCGCCCCACCCCGCCGATCTTGCACTTTTGGTTGTCGACATGAGTGGGACGCCCCTTATGCCGGGACAGCAAGTGCAAGATCGCGGGGCAGGGGGTTGGGGGCCGGCGGCGTGCTGCGCGCGAGGTTCTAGGCGGCGGCGCTGTTGAAGACCGGTGGGGCGTAGCCGGCCGGCTTGTCGCCGATGCCGAGGCCGGGGCTCACCACCCAGGACTGGTACTGCGGGGTGAACATCACGTAGGGCGCCCCGAGTTCCGGCGCGCTGGCCTCGTCGAGCCGGCGACGGGCATCGGCCGGGATCTCGACGTCGAGCGCCTCGAAGTTGCTGCTGACCTGTTCGGCGCTGCTCGCCCCGATGATCACCGAGGCGACGGCGGGCTGGGTGGCGACCCAGTTGATCGCGACCTGGGCCATGCTGCGGCCCAGGTCGGCGGCGACGCTCTCCAGAGCCTCGATGACCTTCCACTCGCTGGCGCTGACCTGGCGACCTCCGGTGCCCGGGTTGGTCAACCGGCCGGTCCCGCTCAGGCCGTCACCGGTGCGCCGGTACTTGCCGCTGAGCAAGCCGCTGGCGATCGGGCTCCACGCGGTGAGGCCCATGCCCATGGTCTGGGCCATCGCTACGTACTCCGCCTCGATGCCCCGGCTGACCAGGGAGTACGGCAGCTGAAGGTTGATCATCGGAGCCAGCCCGTGTGCCTCGGCGTAGCTCTGCGCCCGCGCCGCGTACCAGGCCGGTACGTCGGAGAGACCGGCGTAGCGAATCTTGCCGGCGCGGACCAGGTCGTCGAGGGTGTGCACGACCTCCTCGACCGGGGTGATCCGGTCCCAGGTGTGCAGCAGGTACAGGTCGATGTAGTCGGTGCCGAGCCGGCGCAGCGAAGCCTCCACGGCCCGCATGATGTGCTTGCGGCCGTTGCCGCTCGCGTTCGGGTCGCTCGGATCGACGGTGTTGGTGAACTTGCTGGTGAGCACGAGTCGTTCGCGGACGCCGGCCCGGTCGATCAAGCGGCCGAGGATCTTCTCGCTCTCGCCGGCGGTGTAGAAGTCCGCCGTGTCGATGAAGTTCCCGCCCGACTCCAGGTACTGCCGGAAGATCGGCTCGGCCTCCTCCTCGGTCTTGCCGTACGCGGCGTGGAACCCGTCGACGCCGAAGTTCATGGTGCCCAGCGCCAGCCGGCTCACCCGCAGACCGGACCGCCCGAGCAGGTAGTAGTGGTTCACGGTGGTGCCCTCCCGATCGTGGTGTCGGCCCGCTGTGGGCCGCGCGTTCCCGACCTTTGCTCGGCAAAAATGGACCTGCAAGTCCAAAAACCGAGATAGGTTGGACCCGCAGGTCCGAACCCAGGAGGTCGCATGACACGGGCGTTGACCCGCAAGGGCGAGGCGACCCGGGCGCGGATCGTCGCCGGCGCCGCCGCCGAGATCCGCGAGCGCGGCGTCGACGAGGTACGCCTCGAGGACGTGATGGCCCACACCGGCACCAGCAAGGGCCAGCTCTTCCACTACTTCCCCGACGGGAAGGAAGGGCTGCTGCTCGCGGTGGCCCAGCACGAGGCGGACCAGGTGCTCCTCGACCAGGAGCCGATGCTCAGCAACCTGACGTCCTGGCCGGCCTGGCTCGCCTGGCGCGACCGACTGATCGAGCGGTACCTCGCCCAGGGGGTGAAGTGCCCCCTCAACGGTCTGCTCGGCCAGACCGGCCGACGGGCGCCCGGCGCGCAGGCCATCGTGACCGGGCTCATGTGGCGCTGGCAGAAGGCGATCACCGAGGGGATCCGGCACATGCAGTCGACCGGCGACGTCGACCCGGACCTCGACGCCGACCGGGCGGCCGCGGCACTGCTCGCCGGCATCCAGGGCGGTGTGCTGCTGCTGCTCTCCACCGGAAAGATCGACCACCTCGAAGCCGTCCTCGACCTCACCATCGACTCGCTGCGCGCTGGTGCCCGCACAGGCGGGAGCTGAGCCGAGGCCAGCGACGCCGAGTTATCCTTGCGCCCGAGTTTTCGGAGATCGGAGCAGACGTGGCAGGTGACGACGACATCTCCGGGTGAGCACCCGGACCGGCCGCCGACGAGCGCGTGATCGCGCCCGTGTCGCCGCGGCCTCCGTCGTCATGCCCTGCTTCCATCGGGGTGCCGATGTGCGCCCCGGATCGTCGTCTCCGAGGTTCCCCATGTCTGTTCGACCTGCTCTCATCGCCCAGGACCTCGTGCGGGTCCGCGGCGACCGCCGGGTGCTCGACGGCGTCTCCCTGACCGCCGCGCCCCGCCACCGGATTGGCCTGATCGGTGAGAACGGCACCGGCAAGACGACACTGCTGCGGGTCCTGGCCGGCGTCGACGTACCCGACTCCGGTACCGTCACGCGCCCACCGGACGTCGGGTTCCTGCACCAGGAACTGCCGTTGCGGGAATCAACCACCATCGCCGCCGTTCTCGACGAGGCGCTGCGCGAGGCCCGTGCCGACCTCGCCGAGCTGGACCGGATCGGCGTCGCGCTCGCCGACTCGCCGCAGGGCACCGAGCAGCACGACCGGCTGCTGGCCGCGTACGGCGAGGTGCTGGAACGGGCGCAGGACCGTGACGCCTGGGACGCCGACCGGCGTGCCCGCACGATCCTCGACGGCCTCGGTCTCGGCGGGCTGCCCCACGACCGCGTGGTGGGCGCGCTTTCCGGCGGGCAACGTGGCCGGCTCGCCCTCGCGGCGATGCTGGTCCGCCGGCCGAGCGCGCTGCTGCTCGACGAGCCCACCAACCACCTCGACGACGCGGCGGCGGCGTTCTGCGAGGACCAGCTTCGTGCCATGCCGGGGGTGGTAGTGGTCGCCAGTCACGACCGGGCCTTCCTGGACGCGGTCTGCACCGATCTCGTCGACCTGGACCCGGCGGTCGACGGGCCGGTCCGCTTCGGCGGCGGCTACACCGCGTACCTGACGGCGAAGCGGGCCGAGGCGCAACGGTGGCGACGGCGCTACGACGACGAGCAGGCGCTCCTCGCCGAGCTGCGCGAGGCCGCCGCCGTGACCGGGCACCAGGTCGCCCACGGCCGGGGCCCGCGCGACAGCGAGAAGATGGGGTACGGGCACACCGCCGGGCGCGTGCAGAACCAGATCTCCCGTCGCGTCCGCGACGCCGCCCGTCGACTGGAGACGATCGAGCGCGACCCCGTTCCGGTGCCGCCGGAGCCGTTGCGCTTCCACGCGCCGGCGCTCGCGATCGGCGACAGTGATGGGGTCGTCGTCACGGCGGACCGGCTGGAGGTTCCCGGCCGACTGCGGGTGGCGCACCTGGTGCTCAGGTCCCGCGACCGGCTGTTGGTGACCGGCCCCAACGGCACCGGCAAGTCGACTCTGCTCGCCGTGCTCGCCGGTCACCTGGTCGGTGCCGGAACGCTCTGGCGACGACCGGAGCTGCGGGTCGGCCTGCTCGCCCAGGACACCGTCTTCGCTGACGCGCGGCGGACGGCCCGGCAGGTCTTCGACGCGGCCGTCGGCGTGGAGCGAGCCGATGTCGTACCGCTGTCGTCCCTCGGGCTGCTCGCCCCGGCGGACCTCGACCGCCCGGTGGCCG
The DNA here is from genome assembly GCF_022230935.1 of Micromonospora hortensis. Classification (NCBI taxonomy): domain Bacteria; kingdom Bacillati; phylum Actinomycetota; class Actinomycetes; order Micromonosporales; family Micromonosporaceae; genus Micromonospora; species Micromonospora hortensis. The sequence goes on along the minus strand of NZ_JAKKFE010000012.1, from coordinate 14,463 downwards.
ACCTGTCGGTGGGACAGCGCCGTCGGCTCGCCCTGGCGGTGCTCGTCGCCGATCCGCCGGAGCTGCTCCTGCTCGACGAGCCCACCAACCACCTCTCGCCGACGCTCTGCGACGAGTTGGAGGACGCCCTGGGCGTCGGCCCAGGTGCCATCGTCGTGGCCAGCCATGACCGCAGACTCCGCTCCCGCTGGCCAGCCCGAGAGCTACCCCTCCCGCTGGCCCCCACCTGAACGGTTGATCATGAAGTTGTTGCCCTCCGCTGCGGTGTGTCGTGGCAATAACTTCATGATCAACGGGGTGGGGGCGGGGGTGGGTTCGCTGGTACGGGGGGTTGGAAACGTTTTCGTAACGGGGGGTTGACCTCTCCGCCGCCTACGGAGCAGACTCCCCGGAAACGTTTACAGCTATCGGGTGGAGGTGCCGGACGTGGGTCGTAAACGTTTACAGGAACCGGCGGACGGCCGGCCCACGGTGCACACCGTCGCCGCCCGCGCCGGCGTCTCCATCGCGTCCGCCTCGCGGGTGCTCAACGGCGTCGGCGGCAGCCCCGAGACGATCCGCAAGGTTCGCGAGGCGGCCGCCGAGGTGGGCTACGTGCCCAACGCGATCGCCAGGTCGTTGCAGTCCCAGCGCACCGGCCTGATCGCGCTCGCGGTGGAGGACATCGGCAACCCGGTCTACGTGGAGATGATGCGGGCCATCGAGGCCGTGGTCGCGTCCTCCGGGCGGCAGCTGCTGGTGCACGCCACCGGCGGGCGGATCGACAACGAGACCGCTCTGCTGCGACGACTGGCCAACCGCTACGTGGACGGAATGATCGTCTCACCGATCCGGGTCACCAACGACCACCTCACCGCGCTGGTGGACAGTCCGGTGCCGGTGGTGGTGGTCGGCCAGCTCGACGCGGACGCTCCGATCGACAATGTGCGTACCGACTCCCGGCACGGTGTGGCGCTGGCGGTGGACCATCTCGTCGCCACCGGTCGACGGCGGATCGGCTTCGTCAACGGCCCGCTCGACACCGTCCCGGGCGCCGCCCGCGACGCCGGATTCCGGGCCGCCCTGGCCCGACACGGCATCGGACTCGACGACGAGCTGATCGAGGTCGGCGACTTCCAGTACGCGGCCGGCCGCGCCGCCACCGAGCGACTGCTCGCCCGCGCCGACCCGGACGCCCTGGTCTGCGCCAACGACCTCATCGCGGTCGGCGCACTGCACGCCCTGCTGGTCGCCGGTCGTCGGGTGCCACAGGACGTCGCCCTGGTCGGCATGGACGACACCGAACTGGCCCGGATGATGTTTCCCCAGCTCTCCAGCGTCTCGCTCGGCTCGGCCGAGCGTGGTCGCCGAGCCGCCGAACTGCTCCTGCAACGCATTGCCGACGCCACTTTGCCGCCACGGCGCGAGCAGGTGCCGCCAAGTCTCGTCGTTCGCGCGTCCAGCGCCGCGACCCTGCCGGGCCCTCGACCTGCCACCGGCCCGGCAGGCCCACCGACCACCCACCCGTCCAGCGAAGGGGTGACCGCATGACCACCCTGGCCGAGCGGCCGGACGTCGAGCGGGCCGAGCCGGCCCGCCGGCCGAACCGGTTCCGCTCCGACCGCACCACCATCTACCTCCTGTTGCTGCCGTCGCTGCTGCCGATCCTGGTGCTGTCGGTGTTCCCGCTGTTGCGCGGCATTTACCTCGGCTTCACCGACGCCCGCGCCGGTCGCAACGTCGAGGTCAGCTTCACCGGCCTGGCCAACTACCGCGACCTCCTCGGCGACGAGCTGTTCTGGAACTCGTTCAAGATCGGCCTGCTCTGGGCGGTCGGGGTGACGGTGTTGCAGTTCCTGCTCGCCCTCGGGCTGGCGCTGCTGCTCAACCAGCAACTGCGGTTCCGAGGTGTGGCGCGGGTGCTGGCCGTCGTGCCGTGGGCGATGCCGCCCGTCGTGGTCGGCATCCTGTGGAAGCTCGTCTACCACCCCGACGCCGGCCTGATCAACGAGTTCTTCCACCGCATCGGCGCCGACGGACTGCGGACGAACTGGCTGGGCGACTTCAGCACCGCCCTGCCCGCGGTGATCATCGTCGGAGTCTGGGCGGGCATGCCGCAGACCACAGTCGTCCTGCTCGCCGGCCTGCAGGGCGTGGGTCGCGAGCTGCACGAGGCGGCGGCGGTGGACGGAGCCAGCACCTGGCACCGGTTCCGGCACGTCACGTTGCCCGCGCTGGCGCCGGTGATCGTGGCGATCACCTCGCTGGACTTCATCTGGAACTTCAACTCGTTCGGCCTGGTCTACGTGCTCACCGCCGGTGGACCGGGCGGCAAGACGATGCTGCCGATGCTGTTCGCGTACGAGGAGGCGTTCCGCTACGGCAACTACGGCTACGCGGCGGCGCTCGGCAACGTCATGGTCGTGATCATCATCGCGTTGCTCGCTGTCTATCTCCGTCGCCGGCTCAGGGAGGCGAACTGACATGTTCGGAAAACCGAGCCGCACGAGCCGGACGCTGCAGTACCTGGCGCTCGCCGGCTACCTGATCTTCCTCGGGTTCCCGCTGGTCTGGCTGCTCTCCACGGCGTTCAAACCGCCGCGCGAACTGGTACGCCTGCACCCGACGTTGATCCCCGACAACCCGACAGTGCAGAACTTCGTGCAGGCGTTCACCGAGCAGGAGCTGGGCCGGGCGGTGCTCAACAGCCTCCAGGTCTCCCTCGCCTCGGCGGTGCTGACCGTGCTGGTCGCCATGCCGGCGTCGTACGCCCTCGCCCGGTTCCGCTCCAAGCTCGGCACCGCCGCGCTGGGCTGGGTGCTGCTGTCCCAGCTCTTCCCGTTCGTGCTGCTGATCATCCCGATCTTCCTGGTGCTGCGGCAGGTCGGCCTGGCCAACACGCACGCCGGGCTGGTGCTGATCTACGTGGTCTGGGCGCTGCCGTTCGCGCTGTGGATGCTGCAGGGCTTCGTCCGCAACATTCCGAGGGAGCTGGAGGAGGCCGCCTCGGTCGACGGCGCGACCCGAGTGCAGGTGCTGCGACGGGTGGTCTTCCCGCTGCTCGCTCCGGGCCTGGTCGCGACAGCGCTGTTCTCGTTCATCTCGGCCTGGAACGAATTCTTCTTCGCACTGGTGCTGATCAAGACCCCGGAGCTGGCCACCCTGCCGGTGGCGCTGGCCCGGTTCGTCGGCATCGAGGGCACCGCCCGCCTGGGACCCCTGGCCGCCGGTTCACTGCTGGCCACGCTGCCCAGCCTGATCTTCTTCGCGTTCATGCAGCGCCGGCTCTCGTCCGGGTCGCTCGCGGGCGCGGTCAAGGGCTGAACCGTCCCCCCAACCACCACCACCAAGGAGGTAATCCCCCATGCTCCGTACCCGATTCCGTCGACTCGCGGCGGCCGCCGCGGTCACGGTCATCGGCCTCGGCGCGCTCACCGCGTGCGGTGCCGGCGGCGACGACGAGGCCACCTCCGGCCCGGCCAAGCTGCGTTTCCTCAGCCTCGCCTGGCAGAAGGAGTCTCTGCAGGTCAACAAGGATCTGGTCGCCAAGTGGAACGCCGAGCATCCGGACATCCAGGTCGAGTACGTCCAGGGTGACTGGAACTCGGTGCACGACCAACTGCTCACCTCGTTCGAGGGCGGCGACGCGCCGGACATCGTGCACTACGAGGCGTCCTCGATCGGCGAGTTCAGCAAGCAGGGCTACCTGGCCGACCTCTCCGACCTGGTCTCGGACGACCTGAAGGGGCAGATCGACAAGGGCATCTGGGACACCGCTACCGTCGACGGCAAGGTCACCGGTGTGCCGTTCCTGCTGGAGTCGCAGGTCGTCATCGCCAACAAGAAGCTGCTCGACGCCGCCGGTGTCGCGGTCCCGCCGGCCGACGGCGGCTGGACCTGGGACGAGTTTCAGGCCAACGCGCAGAAGCTCACCAAGCCCGGCCAGTACGGCGCGGCCTGGGCGCTGAAGTCGCCGACCAACCGGGTGCTGAACCTCGCGCTCAACTACGACGGCACGTTCTTCTACGGCGACGGTGGCCGCACCGAGGTGAAGGTCGGCGACGCCGAGAAGGAGATCCCGAAGCGGATCCACGACATGCTCTACACCGCCAAGTCCGCCTCCCCGGAGGCACTCGGCATGAGCGGCGCGGACACCCTGCCCGGCTTCTTCGGCGGCAAGTACGCGATGCTGCCCGGCTCGGTGTCGCTGCGCCAGCAGATGGTCGAGCAGGCGCCGGCCGGCTTCGAGTGGGTCACAGTGCCCCCGATCAAGGGGCTCTCCACCAAGCAGGCCGCCAACCCGCAGACGCTGTCGATCTCCGAGGACAGCAAGCACAAGAAGCAGGCCGCGCAGTTCCTGGAGTACTTCCTGAACCCGACCAACATGGCAGCCCTGGCCAAGGGTGACTGGTTGGTGCCGACCGGCAGGCAGGCCAACGAGGAACTGGTCAAGCTCACCGCCGGCAAGCAGGGCTGGGACGTCGCCGCGGACAGCGCCACGGACCTGACCGTCGCCCCGTTCCAGCAGGCCGACGGCTACCCGGAGTGGAAGACCAAGTACGCCACCCCGGCCCTCCAGCAGTACTTCGCCAACAAGATCACCCTCGATCAGCTCGGCACGCAGCTGGTCGACGGTGGCAAGCAGGTTCTGAGGTAACGACATGTCACTCTTGCTCGACACATCGGTCGGTTGCCTGGTCGGCGCCGCGGTCGGAGACGCCCTGGGTGGCGCCACCGAGACGGCGCTGCCCGAGCAGATCCGCACCCGCTTCGGCGGCTGGGTCGAGGGCATCGTGCCCCCGTACCACGCCGACTGGGCCACCGGACGACCCCTCGCGCCGTACCACAAGGGCGACGGGCACATCACCGACGACACGTTGATGACCCACGCCCTGGTCCGCGCGTACGCGGCCAAACGGGACCACCTCGACGCGTACGACGTGGTGGAGCTGCTGGTTCCCGACCTGATCGAGCGGGTGGTGTACATCCCCGACCTGGAGCGCGACGGCGTGACCTTCCACCGGCTCGCGGCCGCCGAACGGTGGCTGGTCACCCGACTGCACCACGCCCACGCGGACCCGCGCGAGGCCGGGGTCGGCAACATCGTCAACTGTGGCGCGGCCATGTACATGGCCCCGGTCGGCATCGTCAACGCGGGCGACCCGGCCGGGGCGTACGCCGAGGCGGTGGAGATCGCCGGCGCGCACCAGCACAGCTACGGGCGGGAGGCCGCCGCCGTGTTCGCGGCCTCGGTCGCGGCGGCCGCGACCCCCGGCGCGGGCGTCGAGGACGTCGTGGCGGCGGCGCTGGACCTGGCCCGCGACGGCACCCGCGCGGCCATCGACGCGGTGGTCAAGGAGGCCCGAGGCCACCACGACTGGAAGCAGGCCATCCCGGCGCTGCGGGCCGCGGTCGCCCCCTACGACACGGTGGGGGAGGAGTACCGCAGCCCCGGCCTCGGCGCGCGGCGGCCCAGTCGCCTGCACGCCATCGAGGAGCTGCCGGTGGCTCTCGGCATGCTCGTGGTGGCCGGCGGCGACTTCCGGGCCGCGGTGCTCGGCTCGGTCAACTACGGCCGGGACGCGGACTCCACAGCCACCATGGCCGCCGCCATCGCCGGGGCTCTCGGTGGCGCCGACGCGGTGCCGGCGGAGTGGTCCGACGTGGTCGCCACCGCCTCCAGGACCGACCTGGTGGAGCCGGCCCGGGTCCTGGCCGCGGTGGCCGGCGAGGTCTTCGAACGCGACCAGGCCCGGTTCGCCCGCCGGGCGGAGCGGTTCGCCGGGCTGGCCGTCGGTGCCACCCGGGGGGTTGGGGGCGAGACCCGGTGAGGATCACCTGGGTTCAGCCCGAGGACCTCCTGCCGCACGAGCTGGCGGCCAGCCGGGACGAGGGGCGCGACGTCGCCGCGATCGCCCAGCGGTGGACGGCGGCCGGCGGGGACCTGACCCCACCGGTCAGTGGGGCGTCGGCGACCCCGGCGTCGCCGCAACTGCGGGCCCTCGCCACGGAGCTGCTGGACGCCGCCGACGCGGTGCCCGCCGTCGACACCGCCGACGAGGCCGACGACCTGGCCACGCTGCGCGCCGGTTGGCCGACCAGCTGGTCGCTGCCGACCGAGGCGGCGTACGACAGGCTGCACGGCGGGTGGCTCGGCCGGGCGGTCGGCTGCCTGCTCGGCAAGCCGGTGGAGAAGATTCCCCGCGAGGGCATCCGGGAGATCCTCATCGCGACCGACCGGTGGCCACTGCGCGACTGGTTCACCGCGAAGGGACTCCCGGTCGAGGTGGCCGCCCGCTGGCCGTGGAACCGGCGCAGCGCGCCGACCAGCCTCGCCGAGAACATCGACGGGATGCCCGAGGACGACGACCTGAACTACGCGTTGCTGGCGCTGCGCGTGCTGGAGACGCACGGTCGGGGCTTCACCAGCGCCGACGTGGCGCAGGCGTGGCTGGACTGGCTGCCCGGCGGGCGGGTCTTCACCGCCGAGCGGGTGGCGTATCGCAACCTGCTGCTCGGGTACCCGCCGCCGCAGAGCGCCCGCCGGCACAACCCGTTCCGGGAGTGGATCGGCGCGCAGATCCGCAGCGACGTGTACGGCTGGGTCAACCCCGGCCGGCCGGACCGCGCGGCCGAGCTGGCGGTGCGGGACGCGACGGTCAGCCACGTCCGAGGTGGGGTGCACGGCGCGCTCTGGGCGGCGGCGCTGGCCGCCGCCGCGCCGGTGGCCGACACAGTGGACGAGGTGTTGGACGCCGCCGAGGCGGTGCTGCCGCCGGCTAGCCGGTTCGCCGCCACCGTCCGGGAGGCACGTGCGCTCGGCGCGGGCACCGACGACTGGGAACGCGTTGTCGACGAGCTGTACGCACGACACGGCCACCTGCACTGGGTGCACGTCCGCAACAACGCCGCGCTGGTGGCCGCCGCCCTGGCGTACGGGCGGGGGGACCTGGAACGGTCGATCACCGCTGTGGTCAGCGGCGGCTGGGACACCGACTCGACCGGCGCGACAGTCGGCGCGGTGACCGGAGCGCTCACCGGCGCGTCCGGGCTGCCGCCGCGTTGGGTCGCCCCGCTGCACAACCGGCTGGCCAGCAGCATTGGCGGCTTCGACGGGATCGGCTTCGACGAGCTGGCCGAGCGGACCCTCGCCCTGGCGCAGCCGCCGACGGAAGGGAGCGTGGCATGAGCGCGCGGGTGGCGGTGGTGGGCAGCAGCAACCTGGACCTGGTGGTCACGGCGTCGCGGCTGCCCCGCCCTGGTGAGACGGTGCTCGGCGAGAACTTCCGGACCGTACCCGGCGGCAAGGGCGCCAACCAGGCCGTCGCCGCCGCCCGGGCCGGTGCGGCCTGCGACTTCGTGGGAGCGGTCGGCGACGACGAGTTCGGTACCCGGATGCGGGCCAGTCTCGTCGACGCGGGAGTGGACGTCAGTGGCCTGCGGACCGCCGCCGGCCCCTCCGGTGTCGCGTTGATCGCCGTCGACCGGGACGCGGAGAACTTCATTCTGGTCGCGCCCGGCGCCAACGGCACGCTGACCGAGCTGGACGCTGACGACTGGGCGACGATCGCGGCTGCCGACGTGTTGCTCCTGCAACTGGAGGTGCCGCTGACCGCGGTGCTCCAGGCGGCGCATTGGGCCCGGGCCGACGGCACCACAGTGGTGCTGAACGCCGCACCCGCAGCCGTGCTGCCCAGCGCACTGCTCGATCTCGTCGACGTGCTGGTGGTCAACGAGCACGAGGCGGCTGTCGTCGCCGAGGTCGCCTCCGACGACCCACCGGTGCTGCTCGACGCCCTGCTGAAGCTGGTGCCCCGGGTGGTGCTCACCCTCGGCGCGCGCGGGGCCGCGTACGCCGATCGACACGGCCTGCGTCTCGCGGTCCCGGCGCCCCAGATCGACGCGGTGGACACCACCGCCGCCGGTGACGCGTTCACCGGCGCGCTCGCCGTGGGCTGGGCCGAACGCGGCGGCGCCAGCAGCGAGGACACCGTCACCGCCAGCCTGCGCTGGGCCTGTGCCGCCGGCGCGGCCTGCGCCCAGCGGCCCGGAGCGTCCACCGCCCTGCCCGACCGGCCGGCCATCGACGCCCTCTACGACGCGACCTACCGAGGTGCACAGTGAGCTTCAACCCGTACGTCCCGCGCCCGATCGACCGGCCGACCGAGGTGCCGTTGGGCGGGCACGCCGACCTGAGCACCCTGGACGAGGCGAAGATCTTCGCCGCCCCGACCGACAGGGCCGACTGGCCGGCCTGGCGGGAGCAGATCGTCCGGTGGCGGGTCGACGCCCGGCACCGGATCGGCTACGGCGGCGAGCACTACGACGAAATCGCCGGTGACTGCTTCAGCGTCTGCCTGGCCTGGCTCTGGGACGAGACGCTCTACGACCACGAACGCGGCGTCTTCACCGTCGACGAGTTCCTCGACGCGGCCGGGCGGGACTTCGGCGGCTTCGACGGGGTGGTGCTCTGGCACGCGTACCCGGTGATCGGCCTCGACGACCGCAACCAGTTCGACTGGTACCGGGACGTACCGGAGCTGCCCGAGGTGGTGCGCGCCTTCCAGCAACGTGGGGTGAAGGTCTTCGTCGACTACAACCCGTGGGACACCGGCACCCGGCGCGAGCCGGGCAGCGACGCCGAGGAGGTCGCCACGCTGGCCGGCAAGCTCGGCGTCGACGGGGTCTTCCTGGACACCCTCAAGGAGGGTGCCGGGGAGCTGCGCGCCGCGCTGGACACGGTGCGCCCCGGCATGGTCCTGGAGGGCGAGAGTCGGGTGCCGCTGGCCCGCATCGCCGACCACGCGATGTCCTGGGCGCAGTGGTTCGCCGACTCCGAGGTGCCCGGCGTGCTGCGGGCGAAGTGGTTCGAGCGACGGCACGTGCTGCACCACACCCGGCGCTGGCACCGCGACCACCTCGACGAGCTGCACTCCGCCTGGCTCAACGGCGTCGGCGTGCTGGTCTGGGAAAGCGTCTTCGGCGTCTGGGTCGGCTGGAACGAGCGGGACCGCGCGGTGCTGCGGGCGATGCGCCGGGTGCAGGCCAGCCACGCGGCGTGGTTGCGCGCCGAGGACTGGGTGCCGCTCGCCGACCATCCCGGCGACGGCCAGGTGTACGCGTCCCGCTGGACGCACGACGACGAGCCGCTGTGGACGGTGGTGAACCGGGGCGCGGACCACGACGGCCCGTGGCTGGTCACCGACCCGAGCGCCGGCCGGCACTTCGTCGACCTGGTCACCGGTGCCGAGTTGACGGTCACCGAGACCGCCGACGGTCGACTGGCGGTGGGTGGCCCACTCCCGGCCGGCGCGATCGCGGCCGTGGCGCGCGGACTCGCCTCCGCGCACCGGCACGAGCCGCCGACCGGCGACCCGTCCTTCCCGGCCCGAGCCGCGGTGCGCGTCCGTACGCCGTGGACGCCGCTAGCGCAGGTGCCGCCGGGTCTGGTCGCCGTCGAGGGCGGCCGGCACGAGCTGGTCGTCCGGCACCGGGTACGGGAGACCGGGCTGTACGGCGAGGCGCCCTACGTCGACGAGTGGAAGCCGCTGCCGCCTCGGCTGCACCACAGCGGCACGCTGCGGCGCAGTGTGCGGCTCGGCCGGTTCGCCATCGCCGTGCACGAGGTCACCCACGGCGAGTACGCCGAGTTCCTGCGCGCCACCGGCTACGTTCCGGTGCGCCCGGAGCGGTTCACCGCCGGCTCCGGCCCGGCCGACGCCCCGGTGACCGGGGTCGAGTTGGCCGACGCGCGGGCGTACGCGACCTGGGCCGGGCTGCGCCTGCCCACCGAGGACGAGTGGCAGGTCGCGGCCGAGGCGGGACTGCTCGTACGGCGGGAACCGCTGGTGTGGAACCTGACCGAGAGCGAGCACTCCGACGGCCGTACCCGCTTCGCCATCCTCAAGGGTGGCGCCCAGTACCGGGCGGAGGGCTCCGACTGGTACCTCGACGGAGGCCCGCAACCGGCGGACGTGTCGGTGAAGCTGCTGCTCACCGGCGCCGGTCTCGCCCGCTCCGAACAGGTCGGCTTCCGCTGTGCGGCCGACCTGCCGGAGGTGACCCGGTGACCGCGCCACTGCACGGCGTCACTGTCGTCGACCTGGCCACCCTCTTCGCCGGGCCGCTCGCGGCGGCGTTCCTCGGTGACTTCGGCGCCGACGTGATCAAGGTGGAGCATCCGGCCAAGCCCGACCCGTCGCGGGGGCACGGCCCGGCCCGCGACGGTGTCGGGCTCTGGTGGAAGGTGCTCGGCCGCAACAAGCGCACCGTCACCCTCAACCTCTCCGACCCGGACGGCGCGGAACTGCTGCGCCGGCTGCTCGCCGACGCCGACGTGCTGGTGGAGAACTTCCGCCCCGGAACCCTGGAGCGGTGGGGGCTCGGCCCGGCCGAGCTGCACGCCGTCAACCCCCGGCTGGTGATCACCCGGATCAGTGGGTTCGGGCAGGTCGGCCCGTACGCCCGCCGGCCCGGCTTCGGCACCCTCGCCGAGGCGATGAGCGGTTTCGCGGCGGCCACCGGGGAACCGGACGGGCCGCCCACGCTGCCCCCGTTCGGGCTGGCCGACTCGGTGAGCGCGCTCGCCGCCGCGTACGCGGTGATGCTCGCCCTGCGGGCCCGCGACGTCACCGGCGCCGGGCAGGTGGTCGACCTCGCCATCATCGAGCCGATCATGGCGATGCTCGGGCCGCAGATCACCTGGTACGACCAGCTCGGCTACGTCCAGCCCCGGCTGGGCAACCGGTCCAACAACAACGCCCCGCGCAACACCTACCGCTGTGCCGACGGGCGCTGGGTGGCGGTCTCCACCAGCGCGCAGAGCATCGCCGAACGGGTGCTGCGGCTGGTCGGCCGCGGCGAGCTGATCGACGAGCCGTGGTTCGCCACCGGCAGCGGCCGGGCCGCCCACGCCGACGAGTTGGACGCGGCGGTGAGCGCCTGGGTGGCGCAACGGGACCGCGACGAGGTGGTGGCCGCGTTCGAGGAGGCCCAGGCCGCTGTCGCTCCCGTCTACGACGTGCGCGACATCCTCGCCGACCCGCAGTACGCCGCGCTGGGCACCGTGCGCACAGTGCCGGACGAGGAGTTGGGCGAGGTACGCATGCAGAACGTGCCGTTCCGCCTCGCCGAGACGCCCGGCGAGATCCGGCACGCCGGCCGGCGGCACGGCCAGGACACCGACGCGGTCTTCGCCGCGCTCGGCCTGAGCGCCGAGGAGCTGGCCGCGCTGCGCGAGCGGGGGGTGCTCTGATGCTGTTGAGCTGGCTCTACGTGCCCGGCGACCGCCCGGACCGGTTCGCCAAGGCGGTCGCCTCGGGTGCCGACGCGGTCATCCTCGACCTGGAGGACGCCGTTGTCGCCGGGCGCAAGGCGTACGCCCGGGACGCGGTCGCCGAGTTCCTCACCGAGGCGCACCCGGTGCCCGTGCAGGTCCGGGTCAACGAGCTGACCGGCCCGGACCTCGATGCCGACCTGGCGGCGGTGGCCGGCCGGCCCGGGTTGGCCGGGCTGCGGCTGCCGAAGGTCGAGTCGGCCGCGACACTGGCGGCCCTCGCCGAGCGGGTCGACGTGCCAGTGCACCCGCTGATCGAGTCGGCGGCCGGGTTGGAGGCCGCGTATCCGATCGCCGCTGCCCACCCGGCGGTGGCCTCGATCGGGCTCGGTGAGGCCGACCTGCGCTCGGATCTCGGGGTGAGCGACGACGACGGTCTGCTCTGGGCGCGCGGCCGGGTGGTGGTCGCGGCCCGCGCGGCCGGTCTGGCCCCGCCGGCCATGTCGGTGTACGCCGACGTCGTCGACCTCGCCGGTCTGGCCGCCTCCTGCGCGGCGGGCCGACGGCTCGGCTTCCTCGGCCGTGCGGCGATCCACCCGCGCCAGCTCCCGGTGATCGTCGACGCGTTCCGGCCGGCCGATCGGGAGGTGGCCCGCGCTGCGGAGCTGCTGGCTGCCGTGGCGGACGCGCACCAGCGGGATTCGGGCACCGTGGTCCTGCCCGACGGCCGGTTCGCCGACCGGGCGATGGTGGCTGCCGCCCGCCGTGTCGTGGACCTCGCCGCCCGCTACGCCGCCTGAGCCTCGCCGGCGCTGTCCCGTCCGGTCGAGGCTGTACTGCTCGCGGCGGAGCCCGTCAGCGCTCGCGGCTGAGCGCGCGCTGCTGTCTGGCGTCGAGACGATCGAGCCGTTCGAGGTCGGCGGTGCCGGACCGGACCACGGCCGCCGCCAGCGCCACGGTCGCCGGCTGGACTCCGCTCTGCTGCTCAGCGGTGGCGATCCGGACCGACTGCGCGAGATGCGCCCGCAGGTGCCCGGCGAGCAGATGGTGAAACGGCTGCCCGCTGGCCGCCCGCAGCGCGGTCATCTCCTGCGCGGTGGCCATGCCCGGCATGTCGTGCCCCTCGTGCGGATTCGTCGTCGGGGCCGCGGCGTCGGCCAGTAACCGGCGGGCGCGGTCCAGGTCGGCGCGCCGGGTGGTCGCCACCTGGGTGGCCGTCTGCCGCCAGGCCGGGTCGGTGGTCCGCGCCGGCACCAGATCGAGGACGGGCAGCAGGCGTTCGGTCATCGCCACCGTCAGTTGCAGCCAGGCGATGTCGGTGGGGTTGAACGCCGTACCCGTCGGTGTCGGCGCTGTCGTCGCCGGTGGCGCGGTCACGGGCGGTGTGGCGGTGCCGGTCGCGTCCCGTGGCCCGCCGCCGCAGCCGGCGACGAGCAACACGGCGATGAGCACCGTGGACGCCGTGGGCTGACGCATCCGATCTCCCTTCCCAACCAGTGCGGCGGGCCCGGGTGACCGGACCCGCCGCCGTGGTGTGGAGCTGTCGCTCAGATCGGTCGGCCGTCGTGACCGCACTTGATCACGGGACGGATGCAGTCCTGGACCCGGCGGGCAAGCTCCGCCACCGGCCAGGCGTTGAAGAAGTCGCCGTGCATCGTGTAGCCCGGCCCGGAGGCCAGCCGGAACCGCGACGGGTCGCCGGTCACCGGGTACCGAAGCACCTGGCGCAACTTCGGCACGTGCACCGGGTGGGTGCTCGGGCAGGCCTGGTTCACCGGGTACGCCAGGTGGCTCTTGTGGTCGGGCGAGTCGAGGTCACGGCCGTTCCAGCACTGCGGGAAGTCCAGGTACGACTCCAGCATGGTGCCCGACGGGCAGTTGACGAAGTCCTTCGACGGCGGCACGTGCCCGGCGTGCAGGCAGGACCAGCGGGCGATGCTGTCGTTCGGCCCGGTGGCCTTCGCGTTGCCGGCGACGAGCCGCAGCCCCAGCGGGAACGGCTGGGTGTTCGCGACGACGTCGGCGCGTACGCCCTCGCCCAGGTAGTAGAACGTGGCGATCGCCGGTTCCACCGCGACGTTGTCCCGATACAGGGTCGGCACCCAGTACGACGAGACGTCCACCCGCGGGTTGCAGGTGGTGGGCGAGTTGACCAGGTCCGGGAGGGTGGTCCTGGCGTTCGTCACGGTGCTGCCGAAGAAGCTGTGCATGTGCGACGCCCCGGGCAGCCCGGGGAAGACGATCGGGTCGTCCGGCAGTCGGTGGCTGTAGGTGCAGTCGGCGGGGAACTCGGCGACCCGGATGGCGTTGGCGCCGAAGTCGGCGCCGGCTTGGCCGGGGGCGGCGTCGGCCCGGTTGGTGGTGGACACCAGGAACGTGCCGAGTAGCAGCAGCAGGGCGCCGATAGCCGTGGCGAGGCGTAGTCGGCGGGGGATGCCGGAGAGGGGTGCGGCCCTGTCCATCTCGTGACTCCTGTCGGGGGACGGGTCAGGGACAGCTCCGGCGCCGCCGCCGAAGGCATCGGAGTTGTGCCTGGCCAGACTTGGTAGTGGCCGGTTGGGCCGGGGCGAGAGAGCGCTCTCACTGCCCCCAGCCTCACGGTGAAGTCGACAATTGTCAATACGTGCCGCAGATGGTGGAAAGACGACGAAGGGCCGGGCCCCGTGGTGGGGTCCGGCCCTTCGGTGTGTGCGGGTGGTGTGGGGTCAGCTGGTGGCGTAGCCGCGGGTGGCGATCCAGTCGGCGAGGTGCTCGACGCTGATCTGGTAGGCGGCTTGGTTGGGGTCGGCGGAGTCGGCGATGGTGACGGTGTTGCCGTTGTCGTGGTAGCCGACGACGCTGATGTAGTGCCCGCCCTCGTAGGAGTGGGTGACACCGTTGGTGTCGGTGCTGGTGCCGGCGATGTTGGCGACCACGGCCCGGCCGTCGTCGACGGTCTTGACGATGTCGGCGCGCAGCTTGTCGGTCTGCGTGGCGTCGGCGTCGGGGGTGCTGCTCTCCACCTACCGGTAGGCGTCAGCCTTGCCGGTTGCCGTGAGCAGGACGGGGTTGAGGTCGTTGATGGAGTGGGTGCCGGCATCGTCGGTGCGCCTTTCCTGGTCGTGGTAATGGACGCTGCAGTTCTGACGCTGCACGCTCCGTGCGTGACGGGTCGCGGCGGTACCGTTGTAGTGTCGGCTGTGTTGCGCTTTGTGGGTAGTGCCGTGTGT